>JAFYWK010000052.1 GCA_017558065.1 Paludibacteraceae bacterium | reverse complement strand
TTGTAATACGCATCCACCAATGCAGCACCGTCGGTAACACCACCACGCAACTGTATCTTACCCAGAACATCCAATTTAACTTCCCCTTTTCCAACTGTACCAAGCATGCTTGTATATTTTTCACCATATTCTTCGAGCCAATTTTCGCCTTCTTCTTCAGTAATATCTTTGCCTCCTTCCCAATCAATCAACTCATACTTAGGCAAATTTACTGCGGCAGCAATCAAACCTTTATCTCCGTAACTCAAAGAGAATACGATAGAAGCTTCGGTGGTACTTACTTTGATTTCTTCAGCGAACACTAAATTAGTCACTTGAAGATTCAAAGAAGTGTTTACATAGTCTTTAATGTTAGAGTCCCAGTTAAAAGTAAACGAAATCAATGAATTAGAACCGTGTTTGAGGTGCATTTTAATGGTTGTAGGCACTTTTACTCGGATAGTGCGTTTACCGTCAGAAATATACTTACCGTTTTCCCAATCGGAAACCCATTCTCCCCAATATTCATCCCACACTTGAGGATATTCCCAGTGACCATCTTCATAGGTATATGAACCTTCGATTTCTTTGCCTTCACCCCACACTTTGAGTTCGCACTTAGTGCCCTTGGCATCCGAAAAGATTGCTGTGATAGAAGGGTCATTGGTTTTGGTGATTTTCACAGTTTTGTTTTTATCATCAAACTCAATTACACGACCAAACTTTGAAAGTGTAAGCAAGATTTCTTTGTCTTCTAAAGATACTTTCTTTTTACCATTGATAGCATCAATCATGCGACGTGGCATACCAAAGAAAGACTCAAACTCCGTAGAATAAATATCTTCGAGCTCCTCATCAAACTCACTTGAAATAGCCTCCCAGTCATACTCTTGGTACTTAGAATACAACTCATCCGCCAATTCTACTGCAGCTCTTTGATCTTCTGGGTTGAAGGTGTTGATTAACTCCTTACCCACCTCAACAAGATAGCTTTTTTGGTCATCTGGTGACAAAACAGCCATGGTGTCTTTAGGCTCTGGTAACAAACCACCTGTAGGGTCATTGTTAAGAGGTCCTTTGCAACTCGATATTACACAAGCACTTACTATAAGTACCAATGCAACAAACAAATTAGTCTTTTTCATTTTTTCATAATTTGTGTTAGCCTACTCTTTATCGGATTTTCGGCTCACTCCGCGATAACAAGTTTTTTTATATATACATATTTTTGATTCCACATAAAACACCAGCGTGGAGTTATTCGGTCTGCAAAGTTAGTACATTTTTTTGAATAAAGCAAGAATATAGCGATTTTTTTGTTATTAAGCGACTGGAATCAGGGTGATTAGCCATGGAAGTGAAAGGAATTGTGCGCTTATTGTGCGTGTATTGTGCGTGAATTGTGCGTGAATTGTGCGTAAGATACAAGACACATTCGAGGTTCATTCAACTTATAAACGGCAAAGTATGTACTAAGTAGCAAAGTAGTTACAAAGTTATTACAAAGTAGTTACAGAGTTGTTACAAAGTTGTTATAGAGTAATTACAAAGAGGCAAAGTATTTCCACAGCGGAGCGGCATGCAAGGCTTGGATAATCTCGCCCGAGGAGAGTAGTTTATAGACCTCATCACGAGTGAGAACATGCACATGGATGTCCTCAGATGGCTCCTGATGCGGTTCGCGTACCTTCTCCACCCCCGTTGCTAAGAAAGTGTAACTCTTGTTGGTATGATTAGTAGGATTAGGCGATAGTTCCATAAATGCCTGCCAATCGCCACCTTCATAGCCTGTCTCTTCGCTGAGTTCGCGCATAGCAGCATGCAAAGGCGTCTCGCCCTCGTCCACTACACCCGCCACCAACTCATAGTGCGTCTCGCCCAAAGCATGACGATACTGGTCAATCATCACAAAATCACCCTCCTTAGTGATGGCAATCACATTGATCCAATTAGGGAAATCCATCACGAACCATGCAGGGATTTGTGTGCCATTAGGCAGTTCTACTTCTTCTTGGCGCACATTCAACCAGGGTCCAAGATTCAACAAAGGAGTACTCTTGAGTACACGCCATTTTCTGTTTTCGAGTTTCTTAATCATTATATTAATATTTAGAAGACAACATCAACAACGTTTCGCGGCAATCAACACCCTGCCGCGACAAAGAAAGATTTCATTGTTGTTCTACTACTTGTTTCCAGTTAGCAGTAAGGTAAATAACGCGGGCGGCGAGGTGGAGAAAATAGGCGACAAATAAGGCATGTGTGCCCAAGTAATGGAAAGTTGCCACATACCCTAACACAAAACCTATTGCTGCCCAAATCATTGCATTGCGGATCTGTTTGCCCGCCGTGGCACCTGTAAAAACACCGTCCCACATAAATGCCAGCGTACTTACGATAGGCATAGCAATGAACCATCCTGTAAAATCCGTAAGGCGATTAAGTACAACCACATCCGAAGTCATCATACTATACATAGGCATATACCACAACGCAAACGCCACCGTAAACACAGCCCCAACACCCAATGACCAGATAAAAAGCAGGCGAACGAGGGAGGAGATATTGTGGCTATTGGACGGCGTTCCGCCTATTGGATATTGGACGCCCTGCGGGCTATTAGATAAAGGTTGAGATTTGGCTTCGCCAATATATTTGCCAACAAGGGCTTCGCCTGCATAGGCAAAGCCGTCCACAAAGTAGGAAACCAACATGAAGAGTTTCATGAGGATGCTACATACTGCCAAATCCGTATCACCATACTTAGACGACAATGCTGTGAAGCCCACATACACAATCATAAAACACAATGACCGCACAAATAGGTTGGTATTCAACGATATGAGTTGGCGCATACCACGCATATCCCTAAGCAATCGAATGAATGACAAACCCTGCCATACGTGACCGTATTTCCAAAGCAGAATGACCATCGACAACAAAAGTCCCGTGAGCTGCGCAATAACCGTACCCAACGCTACCCCCATCGCACCCATCGGCGTATAGACCGCCAGCACATAGCTAACCGCCATATTCACCACATTCACCACCATGTCTGTAATCATCGGACTGACAGTGTCTTGCATGCCGATAAACCAGCCTTTGATAGCCATTAACGACAACGTGGCAGGTGCAGCCCATACACGGATAAAGAAGTATTTGCGTGCAAACATAGCCACTTCTTCGGAACACGGCACAACGGCCAAAGCCGCCGTGACAAACAACCACTGCACCAGCCATATTAGAGCAGCACCTATCCATGCTATACCCACACTCTGTGCCAATAGACGGGCACATTGCTCTCGGTCATTACGACCAAAAGCCTGAGCAGTCATACCACTGGTTCCGACACGCAGGAAACCAAAATTCCAATACAGCAAGTCGAAAAGCATCGTACCAATAGCGATACCGCCAATAGCATGCGCATCGGATATATGTCCCACAATAGCCGTGTCCACCAATCCTACCAACGGAATCGTAATATTGGCAAGAATACTCGGAATAGCCAAACGAAGAATCTGCTTGTTCATACAACTATAATTTGCTGCAAAAGTACTACTTTTTTCGCAAATATACAAACAAACATTTTATTTTAGCCAAAATACTTGTATATATCAAAAAAAAATAGTAATTTTGCGCTGTTTTATACACGACAATGAATCAACGTATCACTAAATCACAGGTCAAATGGGTTCGCCAATTGCAGCAAAAGAAATGCCGCGACGCGGAAGGCCTGTTTGTGGCAGAAGGCGAGAAATGCGTCAATGACCTCAAGGAGGCATTTGAATTGGTATTGTTGGTGACCCCCGATAATGCCACCCAAAAGGAGATCGAACAGATGTCCTCATTGCGCACACCGCAAGGCGTGATAGGCGTTTTCAAGAGGCGATTGGATATGGGAGATGGGGTATTGGATATGGGAGATGGGGTGTTGCTTGCACTGGATGGCGTGCAAGACCCTGGCAACTTAGGCACCATCATCCGCACCTGTGACTGGTTTGGCATACACCATATAATATGTTCGCGCGAGACAGCCGACTGCTACAATCCGAAAGTGGTGCAAGCCACCATGGGCGCTTTGGCACGCGTGAAGGTACACTATGTGGACAATCTGCCCAATGTGCTGCGCGAATATCAAGAAATGGGCTATCCTATATACGGCACACTGCTGGACGGCAAGAATATGTACGGACCTATGGCTATTCCGAATAAAGAAAAAGGTATCATCGTCATGGGCAACGAAGGCAACGGCATATCACCCGCGGTAAGAGACATGGTGACACACCCATTGCTGATTCCCTCCTACCCTGCTAACACACCGACCTCGGAGAGCTTAAACGTCAGCATTGCCACAGCTATCGTGCTGGCAGAGTTCAGAAGAAATAACACACCTTAAATGATTTTATATTATGAAACGAATCTTTACCCTATTGTGCATTGCATGTATGTTTGCACAAGCCCATGCTTGGAAACCTCAGTTTGCTGGTCACCGCGGTAGTTATCGCGGTGTAGAGAACACCGAAGAGGCCATGATGAATGGTATCAATTACTATGGTTATACAGGTTTGGAAATTGACGTGAAAACTACCAGCGATGGCGAGTATGTCTGCTGGCATGATGACAATTTGAGTCGTGTGGGACATGATGTCCAAATTCCTTATACTAAGTTTGCTGATCTCAAGGATCTCACACTCACACAAACACGTGGTGGCGTAGAGTACACCGCTAAGATTTTGACCGTAGATCGCTATTTGGAGATCTGCAAGGAGAACAATGTGTTCCCTATCATTGAGCTCAAGTGGGCTGTAGGTATCAATAGTAACGATATGAGTCGTTTCCCTGGTCTATACAAACTGATAGAGAAACATGGTTTGGTGGAAGAAGCACGTATCTTAACTTCCATGCAACCATCGCTCGAGTTTGTACGAACCAATTATCCTAAGTTACAATGTCAATACCTTTGCTATGAAGTTACCGAAGCACGCTATGAGTGGTGCAAGCAATGGGGTATCAATCCAAGTGTACAGACAGGCGGACTAAGCAAAGCTATGGCACGTAAATGTCATGAAGCAGGAATGGAAGTAGCATGCTGGACCGTCAATAATCTAACATCATACCAACAACATGGAGAACTCGGCTGCACCACAATGACTTGCGACTACCTAATGCCAGCTGAGATGCCTGAACTCGAGGAGATAGATTGGGAAGCCCTTGCACCTACCCCACCGCTGGATGCTATATATGTAACACCACTCTTTAAGTATACCGAAACTGCAGGCACATTGCCAGCAGATTTCCCAACCACATTGGGAGGAGAATACACACAGGCACAAGAAGCAGCCTTCATTGATGGAGTATTCTATATGTCGGATTACAATGCCAAAAAATTAGTAGCTATAGATACAGCAGGCAATGTATTTGAGCCTGGTATCGAGATTCCTACTCTTCGCCATGGTATCTGTCGCGACGATGCGGGCAATTTGATTCTGCACACTTCTGAGAGTGCATCTATTCCTACACAACTGACTGTATACAAAGCAGAAGACAATTCTGAACATGTGATTGATATAAAACTCAACAATAACGGCCAAACGAACTTCCCAACTGCGAGTGGTGATATCTTCTCTGCAGCAGGTGGATATGTATATTTCTTCCCTAATAAGCAGAAATTTGTGGAAGTGGTAAAGATTGCCAATGGTCAATTTGTATCTACTACATCTTGTGCAGTTAGCCTCGAAGGTACTACTGCGGGCTACGTAATTCCTGTAAATAATACCCCTAATCACTTTATCTACCAAGTGCGTGCCAACGGTTATCACTTGTATAAAAATGGTGATAAAGGTTCATACATGACTTCACCCAATGGCACAACAGCCCCAGCGCGCAATAACACCATCGGAGGTGCGTTCTTTGAGCTCAATGGGCACGATATGTTTGTGTATATGTCTGGTAGTCACTACAAAGGCGGTTGGACACTTCGTGATATGACTTCGGCTGATTTGACTCCTATGTACACTGAAGCGCAATTGGGTAACGGAGGTTACAATGCCAATTCATCAGTAGGTGCATTCTTCTGGTGGGAGAGAGTGGATCCTATTACAATTAATCTATACGAGTACTGCCTCGGGCATGGTATAGCAGGTTGGGAGATTAGTGCTGAGCCACACAAGATTCGTCTGAAAGATGTGAGTCTCTCTCCTGCCAACATTACTATCGCAAAAGGCGATACTGCAACTATCACAGCCATGCTTACCCCAGCCAATGCAGATGTGGATAAAATCACATGGCGTTATGCTAAAACAAATCGCAACAGTTCTCTCAGAGCAGATGGCACTGTGGCTAAGTTCACAAGTAAGACCTTAGGAACCTATACCATAACAGTAACCCTGGATGATTTCTCTGCGGATTGTACCGTGACAGTTTCTGAGACAACTGACGTAACCGGAATTGAGAATACAATAGAAGAAACGAATAAATTTATTCACGAAGGACAATTGTATATCAAACGCAACAATAAAACTTACAACATTTTAGGACAATCCAAATAACGCTACAATATTGAAATATGATGAAGAACCTCTTATCAATAGTGCTTGTTTGTGTAGCATTACTCCATAGTCATGCTGAAACCACGATATATACTTTCACATCTAAAGATTGGAAAAGTGCAATCAATGCTACTGTATGCGATGGCAAAAACGATGGTTGGGTGTGCGATAAAGAGGCATATGACTATCAAGTAGGTTATGTAGATGCACAAAATCGTGTCTATGGTCGTGGAGTAAGTGTAAAGACAGGTACTTCGGGAGCTGGTGCAACATCTATCGTTACATTTGAAGAAGTGCGTAGTGTTGATATCAATTTTTGCCAAAACGCATCCAAAGGAAAAGGTAGTATCTTCGTACAAATAGGCGAAAACACGCCCCATGAGTTGATTATCAATCGTCCACCGAAAAGCATGGGGCAATACAACCGTGATACGACCATACAGATTTCCGTTGCCGAAACAGGAAAAATTCGTTTTTGGGTTAATTGTAGCGAAAATGCAATCAATATCAACACCATCAGCATACATAGCGCTTCAGAATTCGATAGAGAAGTTTACAAATTAGTGACAGATGTCAAGCAACTGCAAGATTTAGACCAAATTATCATTGGCGTGCATAATGCGGAGATTAACCATATCATGGGATACTTTGATGAATCCATTTCGCAGAACAATATCCATGCTATTGGTGGCAAATACTCTGAGGATCGCACGTATGTAGCAGCAGACGATGATGCCATTTATACGCTACATCTAACCGAATTGGATGGCAAAGCGGCTTTTTATATCGAAGATAATATTCGCTATGAGGGTGCATATTTGGTGGCAAGTGGCGGACAAACCAAAAACAAACTAGCTCTTTGGGACAAACTATACGATAATGGGACATACGGGAACTACGGTTATTGGGACATATCGGTCGATTCCACTGGAGAAGCAATCATTATGAATCTCGGCAACAGTTTAGGAAAATACCTGCAATACAACGTAGGCAATCATCCTGCATTGTTTGCTTGCTATGCAGAACCTAATAAAATACCCATATGCATTTACCGCTTGACTATTGAAGGCAGAGATGATGAAGAAGATATTGAAACAGGTATTCAATATACCAGCAGCAAAAAAATCATACGTAAAGCATTTATCAACAATCAGTTAGTAATCATATCCGGTAATGATACATACACCATTTTAGGTACAAAATTATAAACAATATACTATAAAAAAAATGAACATTTCAAAACGAATTGCAGCGCTCGAAGAGTCAGCCACCCTGCAGGTGGCAGCGCTATGCCAACAACTCCGTGCCGAAGGAGTAGATGTGATTGGTCTATCATTGGGAGAACCCGATTTCCCTGCCCCCGCACATGTAAAGCAAGCTGCCATTGATGCCATCAATAACGACATTTCACATTATGGTCCAACACCAGGTTTCCCTGCCCTGCGCCAAGCTATTGCCGACACATTGAACAAGGATATTCAGGACTATCCTGTCAAACCATACAATGCCAATGAGATTGTTGTTTCAGTAGGTGCAAAACAAGCCATCTGCAACGCTATCGAAGCATTGATTGGTCCTGGCGATGAGGTGATTATGCCTACGCCATGCTGGGTAAGTTATGTGGAAATGGTTAAGATTGCGCAAGGTGAAAGCGTATTGGTGCGCACTACAATGGAGAATAATTTCTGCATCACCGCTGAGCAACTGGAGGCCGCTATCACCCCTAACACCAAGCTGCTGATGCTCTGCTCGCCTAATAACCCAACAGGTTCGGTATATACGCTCGAAAATCTGAAAGCATTGGTTGAAGTGCTGAAACGTTACCCACAAGTGAATGTATTGGCGGACGAGATTTACCAACATATTCTTTACACGGGCAAGCACGAGACATTGGCGCAGTTCCCAGAGTTGGAAGACCGCCTTATCGTCATCAACGGAGTGAGCAAGGCATACGCCATGACAGGATACCGTATCGGCTGGTTGGCAAGTCATGATAAGGAACTCATCACTGCAGTAAAACGCCTGCAAGGTCAGACCATCAGTTGCGCCACTACTATTGCGCAAAAAGCAGCCGAAGCAGCTTATTCAGGCGACCAAACCTGCGTAGAGGAGATGCGCCAAGCATTTGAGCGCCGCCGCAACTTGATTCTTGGATTGGCACGAGAAATACTTGGTATGAAGGTATTGGAGCCACAAGGTGCGTTCTACCTCTTCCCAGATGTCTCTGCGTTCTTTGGCAAGCAATACAATGGTCAGACGATACACAATGCCGATGAGCTGGTGACATATCTGCTACAAGAGGCACATGTAGCATGCGTATCGGGTAGTGCGTTTGGCGAAGACAACTGCATACGTTTCTCATACGCCACCAGCGAAGACCTCATCACAGAGGCCATGCGTCGTATGAAGGAAGCATTGGCAAAACTAAAATAAATATTAACTATTAACAACTTAAGTATTATGAAGAAAAGTTTGATTTTGGCTGCTATTTTAGCAGTGGTATGCGTAGGTTCAGCAGTGGCTCAACCACGTGCGATTGGTTTGAATTTGGGTTGGGGTGCAGATGTATCCTATCAACATGCATTTAGCGAAGCTAATATGTTGGATGTTTCTGTAAACATACCACAATTTGCAGGTATTGGAGCAAAAGTAACTTACGACTGGATCAACCCATTTGGTACTGCAATACCTTGGGATTACGAAGGACAATGGAACTGGTACCTCGGTGTAGGCGGTTCTGGTGGTATGTATGGTCTTTTGAATGCCAACATAGCTAACACTTGGTACGCGGGTGTAGCAGGACACGTAGGGGTTGAATACCAATTTTGGTTCCCATTGCAACTCTCACTTGATTGGCGTCCAACAATTGGAGTCGCTGGCAACAATGGTATTGGGTTCAATTTAGGCGGTCTTTACGACGGTATCACCCTCGGCGTTCGCTATTTGTTCTAATTCGGATGACTGATTTTTCGACAATCATTTCGTCGCGCATAGGAGTGGCTGCTACGCAAGTGGCAGCCACTATTGCCTTGCTTAATGAGCATGCGACTATTCCCTTTATTGCCCGCTATCGCAAGGAGCGAACAGGCAGTTTGGATGAAGTGCAGATTAGCCAGATTGCCGATGAGTATCATCGTTTCTTAGAGCTGGACGAACGCAAAGTCACGATACTCAAGACGATTGAGGAACAAGGCAAACTGACCGAAGAACTGCGCCTTCGCATTGAACAATGTTGGGAATCCACCGAACTGGAGGATATTTATCTACCCTACAAGCCCCACCGCAAGACGCGCGCGGATTTGGCTCGCGAGCAAGGATATGAACCATTGGCAAAAGCCCTTTTTGCACAAAGGCGAGAAGGCGATGAGGCAATCAGGCTATTAGGCAAAGAGCGAGACGAAGCATTACAAGGTGCTCGCGATATTATAGCCGAGTGGATCAACCAAGACGAACGTGCTCGACAAAGCATTCGCCGCGAGTTCAGTTATTCGGCTATCATCACCACTAAAGTAATCAAAGGCAAAGAGTCTGAAGCTGAAGCGCAAAAGTACAAAGACTATTTTGCCATTAGCGAACCGCTCCGCCGTATCTCATCACACCGCCTGCTGGCCATCCGACGTGCCGAAAATGAGGGATTTATCCGTGTGGACATTTCCCCTGACAGGGAGAAAGCACTCGACAAGCTCGCCCATCTCTTTTTGCGCAGTAATAGCGACGCATCCTATCAGGTAGAACTGGCGATGGAGGATAGTTACAAGCGCTTGCTCAAGCCCGCTATCGAAACGGAGTTTGCTGCCAGCAGCAAGGAGAAAGCCGATGCCGAAGCGATTCGTGTCTTTGCAGCCAACCTACGCCAACTATTGTTGGAGTCGCCCCTCGGACAGAAGCGCGTACTGGCGCTTGATCCGGGCTTCCGCACAGGTTGCAAGGTAGTGGTACTCTCTGCACAAGGCGATTTGCTGCATCACACGATTGTCTTTCTTAATACCAAACAAGCCACTGACACGCTTCAACACCTCATTCATCAATACCAGATTGATGCTATTGCCATTGGCAACGGCACCGCCTCACGCGAAACAGAGCAGATGGTGCGTTTTGCACTAGAGAAGCAATCGACTATAGCCAATCGCCCATCCCCTCAAGTTTTTGTCGTTAGCGAAAGCGGCGCATCGGTCTATTCTGCTAGCAAGACGGCACGCGAGGAGTTTCCCAATGAGGACGTTACAGTACGAGGTGCTGTTTCAATTGGCAGACGCCTAATGGATCCTTTGGCTGAATTAGTAAAGATTGACCCAAAGTCAATTGGCGTAGGGCAATATCAGCACGACGTCAATCAAACACGCCTTAGCGAGAGTCTGCAACAGACAGTGGAGAGCGTTGTAAACTGTGTGGGCGTAGATGTCAATACCGCCAGCAAGCATATCTTGACTTATATCTCAGGATTAGGTCCTGCATTAGCACAGAACATTGTCACATATCGTCAGGAAAACGGTCCATTCCTTAACCGAAAGGCACTCTTGAAAGTACCCAAAATGGGCGCCAAGACCTACGAACAGGCGGCTGGATTCCTACGCGTCACTAATTCTGACAACCCGCTCGACAACTCCGCCGTCCATCCAGAGAGTTATGCTATCGTGGAGCGTATGGCCAAAGACTTGCGCTGCACCGTGAGCGACTTGATACAACGCGCAGAATTGCGCAGTCAGATTAATCTCAAGCAGTACGTTACCAGCGAGGTAGGTATCCCTACCCTAACAGATATTCTCCACGAGTTAGAGAAACCCAGCCGCGATCCACGTACGCAGTTGGAGGAGTTTCACTTTGATGAATCGGTGCATACAATTGATGATTTGCAGGTGGGTATGGTCTTGCCTGGCATCATCACGAACATCGCTAATTTTGGTGCTTTCTGCGATGTCGGTGTACACAAAGATGGATTGATTCATATCTCAGAGATAAGCTCTCGCCGTATTAGCAATCCGAATGAGGTGGTTTCACTCCATCAGCACGTGCGCGTACGCGTGATAGATATAGATCGTGCGCGTGGGAGAATACAACTCTCCTTAAAACCATAACAATATAAAGAAAAAGAGTTCAGAAATTTCTGAACTCTTTTTCTTTTCTCATGTATCGTTTATAAACTACATCCCATCAGATTATACATCTTGCCATTGCGCATAATAATTACTTGACTATTAATAATCATCTTGCGCGTAGTAGATTGAGTGCCGTTGGCATCTTCAGCCCAGACATCCTCTATGCCTGTTCCTACTTGCTCGCCTTCAAACCACAAGGTCAAAGTGTTTTCACTCAATACCCAAGGAGCATCTACATTATTACCCAACTTATAACCATGTTCGCCAAGCCACTCTGTTGTCACTTCGCTCCATGCCAATGTAGCACCCTCGGTTGTAGTATCGGTCAGTTGGACATTAGCATCCAACGCAGCCAAGTCAGATACCACATAGTTATTCTTGAAGTTCTTCTCTGGTGCGAAATATGCGCGGGGCCACTCTGACTGTGGTTTACTCCAATCCACATTATCCCAGTCATATTCATAATCATCGCCACTAGAGAAACCTATCACACGGTGAGCAATCACATCCTTGCCCTCTGGTACATTGATTGCGCTCAATGCCACCAAGCAGTTTTCTGCCAACATATCAGTAGCAGCACCTGTAGCATCAGTGTCCACGTGACCAATGATACCACCGACCTTACCAACTTTAACAGTATCGGTCAAATTGAGGGTACCGCTTACTATGTTATTGTATATCTTAGAGCGACCGCTATATCCCACAATACCACCGATAGTATTGGTACTATATAAATCGGCATCTACACGGCAATCATATACTGGTTCCCCACCGCTTACTTCGCTAGTAATACCACCTACAACTTTACCTTCTGCCCTACCAGTAAAGAGACATGCATGGATTTGGCTATAGGTTTGTGACTTACCAATTACACCACCTACTTGTGCATCAGGAGCCATAATGTCTGCTTCGGTCACAGTACAGGTATTCACATCTGTATTCAACGCCACATAACCTACGATACCACCGATAATCTCCTTATAGCCGATAGCCTTAATCACAGGGCTTGCCACATGCACATTGCTCAGCAATGCATACGATGCCACACCTGCAGAATCTACACCACCTTGCATGCTATTAGCCAACACACCTGCTGCCATCTCTATATGCTTATCCGAGAGAAGCAAGATTGGGCTCTCAAACTTGATATTAGTAATCTTAGCAGAGTCTTTCACCTCTCTCAGCAAACCTCCACCCATAAGGCAGAGATTATTCAAAGTATAGTCATTACCATCTAACTTACCAGTAAATGCGCGTTTTGGACCATCAAATGGAATAGACAAGAAATCAATATCATTTGCCACCTCATAATATGCGGATGGATGGTTGTCTATCAGTTTGAAGTCATTCGAGCAGGTCAGCAGATAAGGATCTTGTGCGGTACCAGCACCTTGCAATGTTGCCTTATTCAAGGGCAATGGAGTATAATGCATAGTCAATGCGCCATTCTTTTGATATACGCATAAGATGCTTGGATTGGAGCCCTTATCCATCAGATATACCATATTCAACTCGCCTTTTTCCTCATCTTTTCCGTAATCCAAAAGAATCTCACCCTTGGTATTGCAAACTAAGAATGCTGTCTCCTTATCGCTCGTATTCTTTGGGTTGTAACGTTTAACCAATACCATATATTCGCGCGCATCATCAGTGTGTATAACCCATGGATTGAGTGCGTCGGCTGTGATATTCACTTGCGCTGCCTCAATATATTTGCCTAGATTGATATTCTCATAACGGTTGAAACTACCATCTGCATTCAGCCATGCTATATCTTGGCTGATAGTACCATCCTCCTCATTGTTACCTTGCAAGAGCGCTACTGCATACTCGTAACTATCGCCCTTAGGATAACGGTCGATTTGTGATGAAATGGTGCGTCCATCTTCCAAGTATATAGAAATTTCCGCACGAGGTTCGCAAGATGGAAGATCCACAAAGAAGAACTCGCCATCGTACTCCTCCTTCATAAACATCCATTGCTCTTCTTGACCTACCACGGGGCTCATCTTGATACGACCCAAAGTGTTCTCAGCAATGGTATTCAACTCATTGCCATCCACATCATACTTGTAGAAAGATGTGATTGAACCATCAGACTCTAGATTGTATTTCTCCTTAGTAATGACATACGCTGGTTTGGTGCCATCGTAATTGAGAAGGATATCTTTTGCTCCTTCTAATCCACCAAGCATAGGGAAGGTATAGAGCAATTTTTGATTCTCGTCTTGCGTGATAGGAATTTTAGTGGTATGAACAGTCTTGAAAATCTTGTTGATAAAAGTAATTACCAAATTGTTATCTGGGTTTACCACAGGATCTTGATCAAGTGGAGTATTAGGATCAAAATATGGTTTCTCATATTGTTGCAACACATAGAATTGGTCATAGCCAGACTGCACCATAAAGATAGGTTGCAAGTCAGTCAGAGCAGCCACATTGGCATATGGCACACGGAAAGTGTGACGAATGCCATCTTTATCGCCATACGCAGCTTTGCGACGAATATCGTAGCACAATGTATAATTCTTGCTTGTAGAGGCACTATCGCGAGCAAAAATCATCACATAATTCTCGTTGAACTCTGATGTATTCTGCGCATAAATCTGGCGACCTTCTACAGTTGCCACTGGCTCTGTCACGGTCTCTCCATCGGCGATAGAGAATACGTGGTTGAAAAACTTGCCCTCATAATTCTTGGTCTGAGCGTGCAGGAAGAGCATCAATTCATACTTGCTATCGTTGTTAAAAAACTGTTTGGTTACCAATGGGTTGATCTCAGCTTGGTTGATGGCAATCATCGTAGAATCCAACTTCAACGAATCCACAATAGTGCCCACATGCTCCTTGCTGTCATTGTAGATAGTCAAGGTTACCATCGTATAACCCCCATACTTCTTTTCAAACGAAGCAGTGTATGTCCATGTCGAGCCATCAGGAGCATTCAAAAAACCATAGTTATCTACCTGATTACTTGTCGCATAAACAGCAGTAGAAGCAGTATTTTTTGCGACCATCTCTTGCATACTAATGCTACACATGCACATTATTATGCATAAAATTCTAATCAATTTTTTCATCTTTTATACCTTAATTAATACTATTTTACTCGTCACTATCATCTATATAATAATGATTATCTTGTTCCTTTTTCTTGGAGAACTTGGAGTAATAATATTGAGCATACTTACCATATTTACCATAGCTGCCATATTTTCCTCCTGATTTCTTTTTACCATAGCCATAACCGTAACCATAACCGTAGCCATGTCCATATCCATAGCCGCCATAACCATATCCATAGCCATATCCGTAACCATAACCGCCATTCGTACGATCCACTTGCACATCAGACAATACAAGATTAATCTTATCCTTATGGTTGAGCGATAATGCCTGCAAGGTTTGTTCTGCGAACTTCTTGTTCGTTTCCATACAACGAATTACGAACAATGTAATATCCGTCTGCTCAATCAATGCCAAAGCATCAGGCACCAATCCGACAGGTGAAGAGTCCACTATGATAAACTCGTAGCGCTGACGCAATGTCAGTAACAAGTTTGTCAACTTATCGCTACGAACCAACTCACCTGGGTTAGGAGGAATGGTTCCTGCGGGTATAACATCAAACCCTAATGCCTCATGGTGGATAATGATATCTTCCAGTTCGCAATCTCCAATCAGATAGTTCGTAACGCCCACGCGTGCCTCCACACCTAATTTATCATGCACGTTAGGCTTACGAATATCCATATCCAACAATACGGTTGGGTGTCCTGTCATCGCATATTGCGCCGCCATATTCGTACTAATGAATGTCTTACCATCACCAGACTGGCTAGATGTGATGGCAATGGCGATATTCGTCTTTCGTTGAACGATAAATTCAATTCGCAGACGAATACTACGCAACATCTCCGCATATCCCGAACGAGGGTGCTTTTGCGCGTGCAACGGGTTTTGCGATTTCACGCGTCGCAAGGTACCAATCACCTTGAAGTCGCCCAATTTCTCGGCCTCTTTCGGGTTACGTACTTTATTATTCAATAACTCTGACAAGATTAGTATCAGCAATGGTATAACCAATCCGATTGCCATATATGCAACCATGTTTTTGCGTTTTTCCTTGCTATTCATAGAGCGTGTTGTACGCGCCCTATCCATAATCTCACTATCTGGAGTATTACGAGCTTTTTGAATCTCAGCTTCAGCACGTTTTTGCAAGAAGAAGGTATAATAATTATCGTCAATGCGATAGTTACGCTCTATTGCCACCATCTGCAACTCTTTTTCTGGCAGATTTTGAATCTCATACTCCACCTCTCTCAGACGCGCCGACAAGTCTTGCTTTTCTATTTCAAGCGATGCCTTCATGGATTGCACTAACTCCGCAATCGCAGTCTTCACATTATTGATATCATTTGTATATTTAGCATAATATACATTGCGTTCACTGAGTTCACCTCGCTGGATATGCAAGTCGTTTAATTGTTGTACCAAGGTCATCAACATAGGTTCATTGACTCCCACAGATACAGGCGCAACCACCGTACCTTGCTCAATTTTCTGCTCCAAATAGTTAGTCAGATAATTGAGATATGTCTCCTTCAAACGTAATGCCATTTTCTGTTGGTCGTATTGATTTACTTTAGCCATCAATCCTCCAGCATATGAAGAGACATCCACAAACTTATTCTCCTGACGGAAATCAGTCATGGCACTCTCGCTCTGACTCAAACTCACCTGCAGAACACCCAACTGTTGATTGATAAACTCAATCGTCTTATCCGCCACCATATTCTTGCGTTCTACACTATGCAACAAATAGATATCCGACAGTTTATCAATAAAATCTCTATCACGTTCTGGCGTTACACCCACCAACTGAATACCCAAAATCGTACTGCGCTCTGTGATAAAGTTCAATTGCAAGCGACTGGAAAACTCATTCGTAAGGCCCTCACGACTGCGGAAACGGAAATAAATATGCTGACCTGGACGCATCATCATTTCCGTTGGCAGGATGGTAATATCAAACAACGCAGTGTTCAACTCTTGACCATAATGCGCCGTGTAAGAGAAATTAAAATCATCGTTGTCATCAATTGTGATTAACAACGAACCATCTTCTTGTACCACGCACTTATATAAGAAGTTATATGCCGTTGGATCAAGGCGCGTGTATTCTACCAAAATAGGAGTATTGCGATAGATATTACGTGTCTTGAATCGTCCTTTGGTCATATACTCCACCTTCATGAATGGCAATGAGTCCACGGTACGAGATATCAAATCGTAACTACCCAAAATAATCAATTGGTTGTTCACATTGCGATACCCAGCCTCCATACCAAAACCTTGCATCAGCGCCGAGTTACCATAGCCGCCACTAGATGACTCTTGAATAATCATCGTACCTGTGGTCAGATAGGTCTCCATCACTTTTCGGTTCTTCAGATAAGCCAAAGAGAAAGCAATCATCGCAGCAATTACAAAGAGGTACCAGTGGTTGATAATCTTGAACACCCATTCCAGAATATCTATTCCCGAACTCTCTTCTTCCAACAATGGTACTTGTTGCAGTGTTTGAACCACTTGTTGTGCTTGCTGAGTAGCAGAAGGTGTCTGCGTTTGATTGTTTTGAAATTGTTCTTCTTGTATCATAAGCTTTATTATTTATTTCTAATTGTGATATTTACAACTTACCATATTCCTGGTATATAATTGAGTACTGTTATCAACAACGATACCGAACTGGTAATCAATGCCAAGAACGAACTATAACTAGTCTGCTTGTAAAAACTACCCGAATCGCGACTTACATAGATCAAATCGTTGGGGTAAACATAGTAATATTTGGAATCAATGATGGAATTGGTTCGGATATCAAATTCCAACACTTCGGGTTCCTCATTGCCATGCGGACGAACGATGCGCACATGACGCCGATCGCCCGAGTTCATCAAATCCCCCGTCATTGCCAATGCCTGAAAAATAGTCAATCGCTCCTTATATATAGAGTAAGTACCAGAATTGGCATCACCCAGGACGGTGAACTGCTTGTTGTACATTGCCAACTTCACATCCGCATCGGGTATGATCTCGCGCATTGCTTTGCGTAATGTATCCTGCGCCTCCAACTCAGTAAGGCCTTCTAATTTTATCGGCTGCAGAAATGGTATATCCACCGTACCATCCGAATAAATCCGATACGAATTGGCATACTGTCCACCCACCGAGTTATTGGCAGCAAACACTTTAGCGATTGTCTCATCCATCGTTATTACACGGTAAATAATCTCGTCATTCACCTGCAATCGATATGGCTCATAAGGTACAGAATCATATACGGGCAAGTCCTCACGCTCTTGCAAAAGACCCACCTGACGATACCCATAGCAACTCGTCAGCATAGTCGCAACTATGAGACAGGCTACCAAAATCATATGTTCATGTATTGTTTTCATCCTTCTTATACATTAACTATCCTAATACTATAATCATCTTTGCCCCCCAACGGAATTCATAATTCGAACCACTAAACCATATACAAAACCTCCAAAAGCCAAGGTTGTCGCAGCGACACTAATGGACGTTGTCACAGAGTTGATTCCGAAACTTTGTCCCTTAATTCGCTGGATATAAATCACATCATTGGGCTCGATATAGTAATACTCTGAATTGATAATATCTTTACTGCGGACATCAAATACCTTCACCTCGGTTTTCCCCTCTTTCTCTCGCACGATACGTACTTTACTCCTATCGCCAAAGTCACCTATATCTCCAGCCATAGCCAATGCCTCAAAAATCGTCACTTTCTCCTTCTGAATATTGAACGTACCACTGCCTCTATCACTAATCACGCTGAACGAACGACGAACAATATTCACCTCCACTGACATCATCTGAAAATCACCATAGTTCTTGACAAAACTACTCAATTCCGTTTCCAACGCACGTTTCACTTCACGCGTTGTTTTCCCACGAACAGGCACATGTCCCACCATTGGAAAATCAATCGTACCATCATCTTCCACCAAATAGGTGTACAGATCATAACCGCCACCAGAACCCGTCTGACGCATTTGCGCATTCGAGATACTTCCGGATGCATTAAACATCTTATCTATGCGCTCATCCACAGAATAGACGTAAATATACAACCTATCGCCCGTCCGTAGCTCATAATCCTCATACGATAATGTATCTGCATATTGAGGGATATGATTCTTCCCCGGTTCTTGCATTAAGTTCACTCGCTTACTGGTCACACACGATGCCATTAGCAGGGGTAATAGAACAATCAATATTCGCTTATAACTCATAACTCTCGCTTTAACCTTTAATCTTTCGTCTATTATCTCTTCTCATCCCATCCAAACGGATGTGCAGCCAACGGCATCTTAGCCAATGGATGATAATCACCTACCAGACCCACAGGATGCGCACCGCGAATCGTACTCACGATCTCAATACTTGGACGCGCTTCTGAAATGCGGAAACCATTGCCCGCTAATATCTGACGATAACTCTCCGTATGCAATTCTGTGAATCCCTGACTAAACTCAAACTCCTCGCCATCAATAGAGAGGGTGCGATAGGTCTTCTTCTCACCTTCCACCGCATTGGATGGCAAACATGCCGCATTGATACTGAGGAAGTAACGAACACGAGCACGCTTCAGCTGCAAGTATCCTGCCACTCGATCAAACGACATCACATGCACAATATTCTGCTCTACCTCGCCAAACAGCCATTGCAGCATATCGTAGAAGTGCACGCCGATGTTCGTCGCTATTCCACCTGCCTTATGCACATCTCCCTTCCACGAGCTGTAATACCACTTGCCACGGCTCGTTATATAGGTCAAGTCCACATCATAGATCTTATCCTGTGGGCCTTCCTCTATCTTCTTCTTCAACGCTGCTATACGATCATGCAAACGCAGTTGCAGAATCGTGTATGCTTTGTGCCCAGTCTCTTGCTCCAACTCCACAAGGTTGTCGATATTATATGGATTCAACACCAATGGTTTCTCACATATCACATTACAACCCAAACGCAATCCGTAACGAATGAACGCATCATGCGTATAATTGGGCGTACAAATACTCATCCACGACAACGGACTGTCCGTACGCATTTGCTTCGAACAGAAACGGTCAAACTGCTCATGCTCTGTAAAAAATGAACAGTCTGGAAAACTACTATCCAAACGACCCACCGAATCAAACTTATCATAAGCCACCATCAAGTTATTGCCCGTATCAGCAATCGCCTTGATATGACGAGGCGCAATGTAACCCGCAGCACCTATCAGCGCAAAATGCTGCACTGCGTTCGCATTGTATTGTCCTATAAATTTCTCTTGCATATGTTTTTTTGTTAATTTTCTTCGCGCATAATTTGCCGCCGCAAAGGTACTGCTTTTTTTTGACATACGCAAATATTCGACGTATTTTTTTGTTTATTATTTTCACACACACTAATTAGCCTAAGATAAACTGAAGATAAGCCGAAGATACACGCACCTAACTACGCAAAATTCAAAATTATTTTCTTTTAATGCTAAAAGATTTGGATATTTGCATTTTTTGTTGTACCTTTGCGCTCGATTAGGTACCCACAGCAACTATTATATATGTCTTCTATTGCTTTCTGGTTTAAGAATGCGCGTAACATTGCGCTTCCGCAGTCTGCCCTACCCTGCCTCACGGCTATCATACTTTGCATCGGGCAAGACGGATTCCTTTGGTGGTTATCATTTCCCATCTTTTTCGGCATATGCGCCGCACACCTCGGCATGAATCTTGCCGATGACTACTTCGACTACAAGCACGACTCACGTGTCCGTTCCGACCTCAGCAGCACCAGTATCCGTGCTCGCATGGAGAAATGTCATTACATCCAGAGTGGTGCTACCGACATACACCATCTTGGCTGGGCAGTTGTCGCTTTTCTCGCTTTTGCTGGTGCGATGGGCGCTATTACTTTTGTAGCGCAATGGCTCATACATGGTTGGCAAGCAGCTATGGGCATTGTCATCTATGCTGTTTTGGGGTTAATCTTCGGTATCAGTTACTCCGGCAAACCACTTGAACTGGGATATCACGGTCTTGGCGAACTGGTTATAGGACTCATGTTTGGGCCACTCAACATGCTCGGTATACAGGCGGCATTGACAGGCACACCATTCACATGGCAAATGCTGTGTATGAGCATCGCTATCGGATGTATGGTGACCAATATTGTCTATGTCCACTCGGTCATGGAGGTAAACGCAGATGCAGAACTCAACAAGATGACTTTTGCTCGACTACTAATGGGCAAGGATATCCACAATCACGGCAAACAACGAATGATTCTCTTTATCGGATTTTTTGCGGTAGTTCCATTCATTTTGTTGATTACTGGCATATTACTCGGCTGGTGGAGTCCATGGTATCTATTGACCCTATGCACTCTACCCATGTCCATATTCCTCATTCACTCCACACGACTCTTTGCCTACGGTCTCCCTCGCAACGATGCCCCTCGCTGGTGGATGGGACCAATGGGCGACTGGAATTCGTATATCAAGAGCGGTATGGATTGGTTCCTCTTCCGTTGGCTTCTTGCACGAAACATATGCACATTCTTCTGTCTCATCCTTATCATTGTACACATTATCTTGCTGGCCACAGCATAGTACCCAAATATGCCAAACGACGCGTCCAATAATACCTTCATCCTCAACCGCCAATGGCTGGTTCGTACATGCATCACCTTAGCGGTGCTTGTTGCGTTATATCTGCTTGTTCGCCGATTGAGCGGTGTGTTGCTGCCATTCTTGATTAGTTTCGTGGTAGCATACATGCTGGCTCCTATTGTCAATTTCTTTCAGCACACATGCCGACTGAAGAGCCGCGTGCTATCCATCATGGTCACTATCCTGCTAGTGATAGGCGTGCTGACAGGTGCCGTAGCGGCCGTCATGCCAGCCATTAGTCGCCAAGCCAACTCACTATCGCAGAGCGTCAAGACCTATGTCAGTCAGTGGGACGGCAGCGAATATTTCTCGCCTCAGGTGAATAAACGTATCGAAGAGATTATACAGAGTATCGACATCAAAACACTCATCGAATCCCAAGAAATACAACAAGGCGTCAAAAAAGTACTACCTATCTTAGGCGACTGGATTAGCAGCGGAGTGAATGCATTAATGGGACTTGCTGTCGCATTTATATGCATCCTATACATCATTTTCCTGCTCATTGACTACGAAAAGATCACCACCAATTGGCACAAATACCTCCCGACTCGTTTCCGCGACAGCATTGTGATGCTCATGAGCGATTTGGATCGCAATATGAATGCGTACTTCCGCGGACAAGCCCTTGTAGCTGGTATCGTAGGCATCTTGTTTGCTATTGGGTTCCAAATCATTGGTTTGCCAATGGGTATTGGCATTGGTCTCTTTATCGGAGTACTCAACCTTGTACCATACATGCAAGCATTGGGCATTCCGCCATGTATCTTGCTCGGACTCATTCAAGCGGCGGAGACTGGTCGTCCCGTGTGGGTAGTGATGCTCTGTATTGCTGCTGTATTTATCATTGTACAAACAATCCAAGATATGTTGCTCGTGCCAAAGATTATGGGTGATGTCACAGGTATGGGCCCCGCATGGATATTGCTCAGCCTATCCGTATGGGGTTCGTTGCTCGGGTTTGTGGGAATGATTATCGCATTGCCCGTCACCACCTTATTGGTATCCTATTACAAGCGATTCGTACTACACATGACAGACGATATGACCAAACCCCTTCCTCGCTCATCGCGAAAACACAACATATGGAAACTCTATAAGAAATAACACACATGAAGAAACACCTACTCACACTTGCTACCATCCTTCTTAGCACCCCCCTTTTCGCGGGTGACATCTTACTGCAAGGCACCCCTATCGGTTCTCCTGCTGTCGATTATAGCAATGGTTCAGTCAGCACCACGGTCAACCAACCCGCCAACGCTTTTGATGGTGACCTCAATACCTTCTACGCTTCTTATGACCGTTCTTACACATGGGTGGGATTGGATTTGGGTACGCCACACGTAATCACGCGCGTTGGGTGGTCGCCTCGTAATAACGACCAAGGTCCCAAACGCGTTCAATTAGGCATGATAGAAGGTGCTAATCGTGCAGATTTCTTAGATGCTGTGCCCTTATATCTGATAGATCAAATAGGAGTGATAGGACAGATGCACCATGCCGATATAGCAGTGAGCAAAGGATTTAGATACGTACGATTTGTAGGCCCCAACGACCAAAGATGCAATATCGCCGAGCTGGAGTTCTATGGTCATACTGGCGAAGGCGATGAGAGCCAGTTCTATCTGCCCAGCGGACTGCCTATAGTTATTATCAATACGGTCAATGCAGAAGAGCCCTACGACAAAATTAACGATATTCCGTCATATGTGCGTATCATAGATACTGATAGCAAATACCTCATCGATACTGCCACCACCAGACTTCGCGGTAATGCATCACTACATTTCCCTAAAAAAGCATACCGCATTAAGTTCGAGCACAAGCAACAGCCATTAGGTGCTCCTGCTAAAGCCAAGAAATGGACACTTATTAGCAACCATGGTGACAAAACACTCATGCGCAACTTGCTGGCCTTTCGTATCAGCCAAATTTTCCAAATGGAATACACGCCACATGGACAATTTGTCGATGTCATACTCAATGGCGAATACAAAGGTTGCTACCAACTCTGCGATCAGATTGAGGTTAATAAGAACCGCGTGAATATTGACGAGATGGAGACTTCCGACACTTCAGGCGAAGCCCTGACTGGCGGCTATCTCTGGGAGATTGATGCCTACGCCAACCAAGAGGCAAGTTGGTTCAATTCCATTCACAATATCCCTGTGACCATCAAGTCACCCGACGAGGATGACATCACGCCCGAGCAAAGAGAATACATTGAGCGTTACTTCAACACCATGGAGAACGATGTTTTTGGAGCACAATTCAAAGATCCTCAATTAGGATGGCGCCGTATATTAGATGCCGAAAGTTTCCTCAAACACTTTATTATCAACGAATTGGCTGGTAACATTGACACCTACTGGAGCACTTACCAATACAAGAAACGCGGTGAGGATAAGATTTACACAGGTCCTATCTGGGATTTTGACATTGCCTTCGACAATGTAGGTGGTCATTATCCTGTCTGCAACAAGACCGATTTCGTATGCTTCGACGGCGGGTCACACGCTGGTAACATGAGAAGTTTTGCACATCGCATTTTGAAAGAGGACGAGCATACTATGAATGAGATATACCAGATTTGGAGCAAAGCCCGCAAAAATGGTATTACCAAAGAAGCACTCTGCCAATGGATAGACGAGCAAGCCAATCTCATCGATCAATCGCAGCGACTCAATTTTATTCGCTGGGATATTCTTAACTCTATAGAGCACGGTAATCCTGTAGCACGAGGCAGTTTCCTCAACGAAGTGAATTACCTGAAACAATACATCACTGATCGTATAGCATGGATGGATAACAAATTAGGTTATCATACAACTGACTCCTCTGGCAATCAACTACTCACAGGCACCCCAATCGGTTCTCCTGCTGTCGATTATAGCAATGGTTCAGTCAGCACCACGGTCAACCAACCCGCCAACGCTTTTGATGGTGACCTCAACACCTTCTACGCCTCTTATGACCGTTCTTACACATGGGTAGGATTGGATTTGGGCACACCACACATAATCACGCGCGTCGGTTGGTCGCCCCGTAATGATGGTGTAGGTCCCGAACGCGTCAAGTTAGGCATGATAGAAGGTGCTAATCGTGCAGATTTCTTAGATGCCGTACCTTTATATATTATAGACAAAGCTGGCGAAATTGGCAAAACACATTATACCGACATACATGTCAGCAAAGGTTTTCGCTATGTACGCTACGTAGGACCTAACAATGTGCGTTGCAATATTGCCGAACTGGAGTTCTATGGTCATGCTGGCGAAGGTGATGAGAGCCAGTTCTATCTGCCCAGCGGACTGCCATTGGTGGTAATCAATACCGTAAAGGCAGAAGAACCTTACGACAAGGAGCACGATATTCCATCCTATGTACGCATCATTGATACGAATCATGCGTATGTCATGGATACTGCTACCACCCGACTTCGCGGCAATGCTTCTACTCAATTCCCTAAGAAGCCATACCGTATCAAGTTCGAGCACAAGCAACAGCCATTAGGTGCTCCTGCTAAAGCCAAGAAATGGACACTCATCAATAACTACGGCGATAAGACCCTCATGCGCAACTTGCTGGCCTTCCATATCAGCCAACAAATGGGTATGCCATATACCCCATACGGACAAGCAGTGGACGTCATACTCAATGGCGAATACAAAGGTTGCTACCAACTCTGCGATCAGATTGAGGTTAATAAGAACCGCGTGAATATTGACGAGATGGAGACTTCCGACACTTCGGGCGAAGGCCTGACTGGCGGCTATCTCTGGGAGATTGACGCCTACGCTTACGAAGAAAAGAGTTGGTTCAATTCCAATCACAATATCCCTGTGACAATCAAGTCACCCGACGAGGATGACATCACGCCCGAGCAAAGCAAGTATATCCGTGACTTCTTCAATGCCATGGAAGCCGATGTCTATGGTCCACATTTTGCAGATAGTCTTAATGGTTGGCGACGCCTATTGGATGCAGAGACCTTCCTCAAGCATTTCCTCATTGGCGAACTATCAGGTAATACTGACACCTATTGGAGCGTCTATCAGTACAAAAAACGCGGTGAGGACAAGGTTTATACGGGTCCTGTATGGGATTTTGACATCGCCTTCGACAATGACTATCGCACCTATCCGCTCAACAATAAGTCTGAGTTTGTATGCTTCAGCGGAGGATCTGTAGCTGGCGATATGGGTACTTTTGTGCGCCGTATCGTACTACAGGACCCAAAAACCATGTCTGAATTAAAATCTCATTGGCAAACAGGGCGTCACAACCAAATCACCGCAGAAGCACTCTGCCAATGGATAGATAGCATGGCTGTCGCCCTCTATTACTCCCAACGACTTAACTTCATGCGTTGGAATATCCTCCATAGCCAAGAGCACATGAATCCTGTGGCGCGTGGTAGTTATGCAGCAGAAGTCAACTATCTCAAGGAATACATCACCCAACGCATTCAATGGATGGACAACCGATTGGGTTATGTCCATACCGATATCCAATCCCCAATGACCAATACCCAATGCTCTATATCCATATGGGACATCATGGGCAGATTGATATACCAAGGCGAACAATTACCCGCCCTTGACAAAGGGTTATATATCGTTCGCCACAACGAAAAGACTGAAATAATAATGATTAATAATTGATATGAATAGAAAAGTTCGTGTTCGTTTTGCGCCCAGTCCTACTGGCGCGTTGCACATCGGTGGCGTTCGTACCGCCTTGTTTAACTACCTTTTCGCTCGCCAACACGGCGGCGACATGCTTCTCCGTATTGAGGATACCGACTCCACACGCTTCGTGCCTGGAGCCGAAGAATATATCACCGAAGCCCTTGCATGGCTCGGCATAGAGATCGACGAGGGCATCTGCCAATCGGCACCTAACGGCAAAGGCGATCATGGCCCATATCGCCAAAGCGAGCGACGAGAGATCTACCACACATATGTGGACCAACTCCTCGCATCGGGCAATGCCTATATTGCATTCGACACCCCAGAGCAACTCGAGGCCAAACGCGCAGAGATTGCCAATTTCCAATACGATGCCCGCACCCGCGAACAGATGGTAAACTCCCTCACCCTTTCCCAAGAGGAGGTAGAGTCTCGTATCGCAGCTGGCGAGAAATACGTGGTTCGATTCAAAGTACAACCTAATATCGATGTACATGTTCATGATCTTATTCGCGGCGAAGTAGTCATCAACTCCAATATTCTTGATGACAAGGTTCTCTACAAGTCAGCCGATGACCTGCCTACTTACCACCTCGCCAACATCGTGGACGACCACCTTATGGAGATTAGCCACGTCATCCGTGGCGAAGAGTGGTTGCCTTCAGCCCCACTCCATGTGCTCTTGTATAAGGCGTTTGGTTGGGAAGATACCATGCCAGAGTTTGCGCACTTGCCACTGCTTCTCAAACCTGACGGCAATGGCAAACTCTCCAAGCGCGATGGCGACCGACTCGGTTTCCCAGTCTTCCCTCTCGAGTTCCACAACCAGAAAGATGGCTCAGTATCATCGGGTTACCGCGAGGAGGGATACTATCCAGAAGCAGTCATTAACTTCCTCGCATTGCTCGGCTGGCATGCTACTGGTGACCAAGAGATGTACACCATGCAAGAGCTCATCGAGCAGTTCTCTCTCGAGCGCGTGAGCAAGTCTGGTGCAAAATTCGACTATGAGAAGGGCAAATGGTTCAACCACCAATACCTACAACTCAAGTCTAACGAAGAGTTGGCTGAGCAGTTTATGCCTTATTTAGAGGCGAAAGAGCTATCAGGCGATAAGGCTACTGTGGCGAAAGTAATCGGACTCACCAAAGACCGTGTAAACTTTGTCAGCGAGTTATGGGATCAAGTCAATTTCTTCTTTGTGGCTCCTACCGAGTATGATGAGAAATCATTGAAGAAGCGTTGGAAAGAGGATTCTCCAAAGCATATGACCGAGATGCTCGCTCTTCTCGAAGCACACGATGATTGGTCGGCTGAGGGATTAGACAACCTCATCATGCCTTGGATTGCCGAGAAGGAGTATGGCGTAGGTATCGTGATGAATGCCTTCCGCATCTGCCTTGTAGGTGCCGCCCGCGGTCCACATATCTGGAACATCACCGACGTATTGGGTAAAGAAGAAACCCTTGCCCGCGTCCGCACCGCATTGAAAAAATTAGGATAATAACATTTAACACATAACACAAGTATGAAAGTAGGCGTAGTAATGGGTTCAACCAGCGATTTGGAAGTAATGACTCCCGCCATTGAGACCCTTGAGCAATTTGGAATTGAAGTAGATAAACGCGTCATCAGTGCGCACCGTGCTCCACACGAGCTTATGCGTTGGGCAGAGTCCGCTCGCGAGCGTGGACTAAGCATCATCATCGCTGGTGCAGGCGGAGCAGCACACCTCGCAGGTGTGATTGCAGGACTCACCTCACTCCCTGTGATTGGAGTGCCTATTCGCAGCAAAACTCTTGACGGCTTGGATTCACTCCTCAGCATCGTGCAGATGCCTGCAGGTATCCCAGTGGCTACAGTGGCTATCAACGGCTCTAAGAACGCAGCTCTGCTTGCAATCGCCATCCTCGCATTGCAAGACAATGCGCTCCTCGCTCAACTCGAGGACTTCCGCAAACAACAAACCGAGAAAGTAGTTAATACCGTTATCTAATCATGGCAAACTATAGAATTTTCGTAGAAAAGCGTCCTGCGTTTCAGGTAGAGGCTCGCAGTTTAAAGAACGAGCTCAACGAGAACCTCCAACTTCACCTGCAATCCCTCCGCTATATCAATGTGTATGACCTCTTTGGTTTTACACCTGAATTACTTGAGCAATGCCGCTACAGCGTCTTCGGCGAGACCGTAACCGACACGGTATCAGACGAGTGCGACCTCACAGGCAAGAAGTACCTCGCCGTAGAGTACCTTCCTGGTCAGTTCGACCAACGCGCCTCTTCGGCTGTGGACTGTGTCCACCTCATCGACCCTAATGCTGAGGTAGAGATTCGCTCCAGCCGTCTCCTCGTCTTTGACGAGCAACTCACCGACGCCGAGCTCAACAAGATCCGCCACTACTACATCAACGCCGTAGAGTCACGCGAGAAAGACCTCTCTCAGCTCACCCAAAACCAAACAGCCGATGTCAAACCGCTTGCGCAGCTCGATGGCTTTATCACTATGCCACGCGAGGAGTATGCAGCTTTCTGCAAAGAATGGGGCTTGGCAATGAACACCGACGACCTCCACGAGGTAGTCACCTATTTCCACAAGGAGCAACGCAACCCTACCGAGACTGAACTCCGTATCCTCGATACCTACTGGTCTGACCACTGCCGTCACACCACTTTCACCACCATACTCGAGTCCATTAAGATCGATGAATCCTTCGTGAAAGACGAGATCGAGTCCACCCTCGGCATGTTCCATGATATCCGCAAGGAACTCGGCCGCACAGAGAAACCATTGTGCCTCATGGAGCTCGCTACTATCGGTGCGCGTTACCTGCGCAAGAAAGGCCTTCTTGACGATATGGAGGTCAGCGAGGAGAACAATGCTTGCTCTATCTTCATCGATGTCGATGTAGATGGCAAGACCGAGAAATGGCTCCTCCAATTCAAGAACGAGACCCACAACCACCCAACCGAGATCGAGCCCTTCGGTGGCGCTTCTACCTGTCTCGGTGGTGCGATCCGCGACCCACTATCTGGTCGTGCCTATGTCTATCAAGCCATGCGCGTAACGGGCGCAGGCGATATATATAAGCCTGTAGCAGAGACCATGCCTGGCAAACTGCCACAGCAGATCATCTCTCGCAAGGCAGCCGCTGGTTACTCCAGCTATGGCAACCAAATCGGTCTGGCTACCACCCATGTGCGTGAGATTTTCCACCCATCCTACGTAGCGAAACGCCTTGAGGTAGGTGCCGTAGTAGGTGCATCCCCAGCCAGCAATATCCGCCGCGAGAGTCCTGCAGCAGGCGATATTATCCTTCTGCTCGGTGGCCGCACAGGTCGTGACGGCGTAGGTGGCGCTACTGGTTCATCCAAAGAGCATACCGAAGCATCCCTCGAGACCTGCGGTAGCGAGGTACAAAAAGGTAACGCACCTGAGGAGCGCAAACTCCAACGACTCATGCGTCGCCCTGAAGCTACTCGCCTTATCAAGAAGTCCAACGACTTCGGTGCAGGTGGTGTGAGCGTCGCTATCGGCGAACTCGCTGACGGACTCGATATCTACCTCGACCGTGTACCTACCAAGTACAGTGGTCTTAACCCTACCGAACTGGCTATCAGTGAGTCACAAGAGCGTATGGCAGTGGTCATCGAGGCCAAAGACCGTGCTGAGATGGAGCACTATTGCCACCTTGACAATATCGAATATACCCATGTGGCAGATGTCACCGATAGCGGTCGCATGCGTCAGTTCTACAAAGGCGAACTCATCGCCGACCTCACCCGCGAGTTTATCGATAGCGCAGGTGCTAAGCACTTTGCTTCTGCCGCTATCTTGCCTGTAGAGGAGAAGAACCCATTTGCGCAAACCGTAAATGGTGCTACCCTCGAGGAGAAAATGGTGAAGGTCATGTCCGATGCTAATGTCACCTCACAAAAGGGTCTGATCGAGAATTTCGATGCCACCATCGGTCGTAGTACTGTACTCATGCCATTCGGCGGCAAGACACAACTCTCTGAGACACAAGTCAGTGTGCAGAAACTCCCGACCGATGGCTATACCAATACCGCCTCTATCATGGCGTTTGGTTACAACCCATTCATTGCTGACTGGAGCCCATACCACAGCGCTGCATACGCAGTCGTAGAGGCATGTACCAAGGTCGTAGCAGCAGGTGCGGATTATAGTAAGATGCGCTTCTCTTACCAAGAGTACTTCGAGCGTATGAGCAGCGAGCATGCCTACGGCAAACCACTCTCTGCACTCCTCGGTGCACTCAAGATGCAAGTCGCTTTCGGCCTCCCAAGTATCGGCGGTAAAGACTCTATGTCAGGTACTTTCGAGCATATCAGCGTACCTCCTACTTTGATTGCTTTCGGTATCACAACCGTGCCAGCCGATAAGGTGGTTTCTACTGACCTCAAGAAAGCAGGCAATAAGTTGTATCTCATCAAGCACAACGCGTTGGCAAACTATATGCCTAATGTAGAGCAATTGAAAGAGAACTGGACTTATACCACCAATGCTATCCAATCTGGCAAGGTTTGCGCTACCTTTGCGCTAGGCTTCGGTGGCGTAGCAGAGGCATTGGCAAAGATGAGTTTCGGTAACGAATTGGGCGTCAATGTCCAAATCGCAGAGAACGAACTCTTCGACTATAACTACGGCTCTATCCTCGTAGAAGCGACCTGCGATCTAACTTCTAACAGCGAAAGCGGTCTAACTTCTAACAGCGTAGCGATCCAATACTTGGGTGAAGTCACCGACGGAACCCACCTCGTTATTAATAACGAGCGCATCTCCCGCGAGGCATTGCTCCACGCTTGCTGTGGTCAGTTCGACAAGATCTACCCATCCGCAGTACCTGCGCAGCACACCGACCTCCTGCCTGCAGGTATCACTTGCCGCGGCAGGGAGTTGATTGCCGCGGAAGTTGTTGAAAATAAAGTTGTTGATGTTGTTGATTATAATGGTCCCGCTGTAGAGAATCCTATTGTTTATATACCAGTATTCCCAGGTACCAACTGCGACTACGACTCTGCCAAGGCATGGCGCAAAGCAGGAGCAGAGGTGGAGACTACTATCTTCCGCAACCTCACAGGCGAGGATGTCCTCTCTAGTATCGACGAAATGGTAGAGCATATCAACCGCTGCCATATCCTTATGTTTGCGGGTGGTTTCTCTGCAGGTGACGAACCAGACGGCAGTGGTAAGTTCATTGCCAGCGTAATCAACAACCAGAAGGTCGGTGCAGCTATCACAGCATTGATTGACCGCGGTGGTCTGATCCTCGGTATCTGCAACGGATTCCAAGCATTGGTGAAGAGCGGCTTGCTGCCTTATGGCAAGTTGGGTATGGTGACGCCAGACTCACCAACCCTCTTCCGCAACGATATCAACCGCCACATCTCGCAGATGGTTACTACTACCGTAGCTACTACTGCTAGCCCATGGTTGGCAGGTATGCAAGTTGGTGATACTCATACAATTGCAGTCAGCCACGGTGAGGGTAAGTTTGTGGTTTCAGAGGAGTTGGCTAAGGAGCTTTTCGAGAACGGCCAAGTAGCATTCCGTTATGCTGATCCTATGACAGGCGAGGCTACGATGGAGGCACCACACAACCCTAATGGTTCGTATTATGCCATCGAGGGTATCATTTCCAAGAACGGTCAGATCCTGGGTAAGATGGGTCACACCGAACGCTGGGAAGAAGGTGTGTTCACCAATATCGCTGGCAATAAGTTGCAACCATTGTTCGACAACGCAGTCCGCTACTTCCGTAAGAAGTAAACCGCCTATATACCCCAAAATAGAGCATATCACCCGATATGCTCTATTTTTTATCCTTGCCTCTACACTTTACACTCTACACTAATGTGTTTTTGCACTTTTCTTGCTTTCTTTGTCAATTAGCCCCGATTTTTATTCGGGTTCTTTTTCAAAAAAGCACATTTATTAAGATTCCCTTCCTTTGTACCTACCCAAATTCTCCCGTGTCAAAAACCAGGGACGAACCAAAGAAGAACCAAGGAACGACCTAAGAACTCCGAAAGTCAAAAAAGTACTTTTATTAAGATTGCCCATTCTTTTCCCTCTCTTATACCGTCCCTCATTTTACCGACCGATGAGCGGGAGAAGACCGACAGAACAACGGTACAACTCCTTGCCTACGAAAAGTGCTATTTGTTAATATAACCTAAAATACTTGACTCAATTCCTAAAAAGGTTGTCCAAATTCCTAAAAAAGTTGACTAAAATCCTAAAGCCGTTTACTCCATTCCTAAAAAACTTTATATTAATCAGCGTGTTCTATAAATAAAAAATCACTCTTTTCTTGCATATCTCAAAAAAAAATTGTATCTTTGCGGCTTGAAATAAAAACTTCATCAAAAATACGAAAAAAGCAAAAAAAATAACTTTTTCCGACAAACTGACAAGTTTTAGCAGTTTGATGTAGTAATTTTGCAGACGATTTCAAAAATTACTAACTAAAAAACGCAAAGATTATGGACGGTATTCATGATGAGTTTGTTGAATGTATTGGTTTTCGCATTTGCGATCATTGTGGAAAACGAATGACAGAGGGCTATTGCATTGATGACGGTAGAGAGCATTATTGCTCGGATGAATGTCTGCATCACTATTATTCAGATGAAGATTTCGAACAAATGTATGCCGATGGTAAAGGTACTTCATATTATACAACATGGGATGAAGAAAATTAACGAATAAAATAAATTAACAATGAAAGCGAAACCATTTGTCAAATGGGTAGGCGGAAAGACGCAACTCATTGACCAACTCGAAGCAATGCTTCCAGCTGACTTTGACCAATGGGAGAATGTCACTTACATTGAGCCTTTTGTAGGCGGAGGAGCAATGCTCTTCTATATGTTGCAGACACACTCCAACATTCAGTCGGCAGTCATTAACGACATTAACGAAGATTTGACTACATGCTATAAAGTGGTCAAACAGTTTCCACAACTTTTGGTTGATTCTCTTGCTGAGATTCAAAAAGAGTACTACTCGCTACGTTCAGAAGATAGCCGAAAACAATTCTTTATGCTTATGCGTACGGAGTTTAATACGAAAGCACTTGACCCAATACGCAACACTACATTATTCTTTTTTCTCAATCGCACCTGCTTTAACGGTTTGTACAGAGTAAACAAATCGGGCTTGTTCAATGTTCCTTTTGGTCGCTACGAAACACCTATGATTTGTGACCCTAATACAATCTTTGCAGATAGCGAACTACTGCAAAAGGTTGAAATTTTGACAGGCGACTATACTCAAACTCTCAATCATGCACACGGCAATTCATTCTTCTATTTTGACCCTCCATATCGTCCGCTAAATGCTACAAGTAGTTTTAATGACTACACTAAAGAAGCGTTTAATGATTTGGCACAAAAGCGACTGAAAGATTTTTGTGATCAAGTACAAGCCGCTGGTCATCATTTTATGTTAAGCAATTCAGATTGTCAAGATGGCTTTTTTGATGACCTCTATATGCAATATCAAATTGAACGCGTTTGGGCAGCGCGAAGTATCAATGCCAATCCAAACAAACGAGGCAAACTAACCGAATTATTAATCCGAAACTATATCTAATATGGCAGCACACACTCCAACAGAATTTGCAACTTTTATGTCGCAATTGAAAGAAACCAATCAAACACTTGGTTTCTTCTGTGACTTTGATAAGATTCACGACAATGTGGAAGACATCAAACTCAGTCTTTGCATGCTTAATAGTTTAATTGGTGCAACTGACATACAAAGTGCAGTAGAAACAATTTGGAGGCGCGATAAATCAGCTTTCAATGTGATGGATATTTTAATAGCAGTGCGCAGTGAAGGAAAAAAGAAAGTTCTTAATTCATTGGGTGAGTGTGTTGTACTTGATTCTTTATTTGAGTCAGTAGATGGTGTGATGGAATTTCTAAATGACACAGGATTAGCTGAGGTTTTACAATCGCAAAAGATTACTAATTTGGTTGACTATGTGTTTGGTGTAGAAACAGGTTTGGATTCCAATGCTCGCAAAAATCGTAGTGGTCATGTTATGGAGAATGTAGTGGCTGAGATTTTTGAGAACAATGGCATTGACTATCGTACAGAGGTGTATTCTAGTGAATGGGCAGAAATGACAAAGGCATTAGGCGATGACGAAAAGCGCTTTGACTTTGTTATTGAAACTCCACAAAAGATTCACTTAATTGAGGTAAACTTCTATTCTGGCGGAGGCTCTAAACTCAACGAAGTGGCTCGTGCTTATTCTGATATTGCACCTAAAATCAATGCTGTAGATGGTTTTGAGTTTGTGTGGATAACAGATGGTATTGGCTGGAACTCGGCTAAGAACAAATTGCAAGAGGCGTTTAATATCATACCAAGTATATATAATTTGACTTCCATAGAAGAATTTATCAAAAACATAAAATGACATGGATACATTATCTAAATTTTACCAAGAATTAACGCAAATTTCTCATGGTAATCATGATTTAACGATTGAAGAGGCTCGTAAAGTTGTCAAATTATTAAATGAATTTTTGTATTGTATCAATCCTACAGAAACTAGTAGGGTAGAGGCTTTTGGGCAAATATGGAAATATATATCAGATTTTCATAAATATTGGGAAGAGAATCATGAGGAGATACTAGATTGTATCGTAGATGAGGTTAAGTGCGAAGAAGTAGCAGAGGCACTTCATAATGTATATATCCTAACAGATGGTAAAGCATTCACACAAATCTATGATAAATGTGGTCTAACTAATGAACAAGTTTGTCAAATTCGAATGCTAACTGCAAATCAAGATTTTAGGGGGTCACGTGTTTTTTCTGAATTAGCTGCAATATACAAAGATGATCCATCATCATTTGATCCTAATTTTATAGCTGATAATCCTGCGTCATTTATCAACAAGCTCGAATTGTCAAATCTGTCCCAAAGTGACAAACGTAATACTTATGCAGAAAACATAGCTAAATTCATACTATCTCATGGATGTACACCTTACGAACTTATAGGACAATACGATAACAACATTTATGATTTTCGAAATGCTCTTATTAATTGCGTTAGTGCAGGTTATGGCAATAAGAAAGCAGATATGCTAGTTCGTGATATGTACGTTCTTGGAATATGGACTGATATAAATAACTTTGATAAAATAGATGTAGCAAGTGATGTTAACACCATCAAGGTTGCTCTTCGTACAGGCATCTTAAAAACAGCCATTCCATTGGTTTCTAGTTTCTTAGATATCTTTTGTCATCAATATGCGTACATTGATAAAATGAATGCTATTGCGTGGCGTAAAGTTTGGGAAATATGGACTGCCAAATATCCATCAGAATCTTTAGAGAGTCCATGCTTAATGGATTATTTTGTGTATAGAGTGGTGGGAAGACAATTCTGCAAGGAAAATTTATATATGTATGAGTGTGAAAATGGGCATCGTTTTGCATGGCATTCTCCACGAAATTCCAAATGTCAAGTTTGCTTTTCAGAAGAACATAAACATGTTTTAGCTGAATTAAAGTTAAGACTTATGCCTTGTTCTTCTGATGATGGAGAGATTGCTATTCTACAGACTGAATATGTAAAGTCATTACCGAAAGATAAAAAACTAAAACAATGTCCTTTTAAAGAAATATGTAATGAAAATAAAAAACTAATGCCTCCAAAATCTATTAGTATTCTAGGACAAACAGGATGGACGACTGCATATACAGAAATAGGAATCGGTGGAGGAGGGCTAATGGCGTAATGATAAATACATATTCTAATTTTACTCTTCTGATTGGCGATTGTATGGAGCGATTGCAAGAAATAGAAGATAACTCTATTGATGCAATCTTCGCTGACCCACCTTACTTTTTAAGTAATGGCGGAATAAGTGTGCAAAGTGGCAAACAAGTGTGTGTGGATAAAGGTGATTGGGACAAAGGTGGAACACCTGAGTACATTTACCAATTCAACAAACAATGGCTATCGTTGTGCCGTCCAAAACTCAAAGACAATGGTACAATTTGGATTTCAGGTACACACCACAACATATTTGTAGTGCAACGCTGTCTGCAAGAGTTGGGTTATAAGATACTAAATGTCATTACTTGGCAAAAATCTGACCCACCACCAAACTTGTCGTGCCGATATTTTAACTTCTCTACAGAACTTGTTATTTGGGCACGCAAGCATGAGAAGAAACCGCACAAGTTCAACTATGAAACCATGAAGCAACTCAATGGCGGTTCTCAAATGACAGATGTGTGGCGTATTCCTGCTGTGGGTATGTGGGAAAAGACTTGCGGCAAACATCCTACACAAAAGGCATTGCGCTTGCTTTATCGCGTTGTGTTGGCTTCTACTAACGAAGGCGATACTATTCTCGACCCATTTGCTGGTAGTAGCACAACAGGCATAGCTGCCAATCTATTAGGTCGCAAGTTTATAGGCATAGAGCAAGATAAAAGTTTTATTGAGTTAAGCAAGCGCCGCCGAGAGTTACTGGATAATCCAACAGAAGCGCAAAAACTACTCAAAAAAATGCGTGAAACACCAGAGGAAACGATGGTACTTGTCAATCACGCACGCCCTAAAGACTATCAGTTAATGTTGGAAAAAGGGTTGTGCTATTTACGAGCAGGAGATAGTAAAGGTTCATTGCTTGTACAAAAAGGTTTTGAGCGTTTAGGATATGTGTTGTTGCATGACAATGGTAAGAATCCTCAACTATTTAAACTAACCAAAAAGGGATTCCAAATTTGGACAGCAGAGAATTTGCAAGCATTGGGATTTAGCGCAGAAAACGCACCTTATTATGCGGTATTGCGTTTTGATTCAAGTAAAACTATACCTTACGACCAAGAAATCCAACTCCAACAGCGCGCATATACTAATGTGGCAAAAATTCGTCCATTGAGTGATCTCGTCGGAGTAAAATAAATATTGTAGAACTACATCGTATATATGAGGGCAAATAGCGCACAAAGAGTAATCAGTGTGAATAATAAAACAATTAAAATATTAAGCAATATTAAAAACTAAACTATTTGACTATGTCTGATAACCAATTGAAAAATACAAATATTACGCAATATGGAGAAAAAAGTATTGTAGCAGTCGTAAATGAAGGTGGTATACTGCAAACACAGACGATACAAACATTTGCTGATATATCTACAGCACTTGAAATCCATATTAGCAATATCGGTGGGTTCCATATTGATAGAAATGAAACCCAACAATTTCTTTCATGGATTGACACTCCTTTAACGCAAGATAATAGTTTGAATGATCAGCGAATAGCCATTTTATTAGGAAAGGCAGGTTGTGGTAAATCTGTAATTCTAAAGGATGTGTTACTAAATTTGCAAAAGCGTGATGATTGCAAAGTGCTGGCTTTTAAATCTGATATTTTTTATGATGGAAAAGATAGTCAAGACATTAATTCAAAGGCCAACTTAGGGAAACCGATTATCAAAGCTATCGAAGAAGCATCACAACGATATAAAACGATTTTGATTATAGACCAAATAGATGCTTTATCTGCTGTTCTATCATCTCAACGAAAACCCTTGGCTGAAATGATTGGTTTAATCAATCAAGCGGTCCAAATTCCTAATGTAAGGATTCTAATCTCATGTAGGCCTTATGACTTTTACTATGATCAATCATTCTCGGATTTGAGGCACTGCAAACTAATAACAGTTAATCAATTAACTGAAGAAGAAATACGGAAAACTTTATATGAAAATGGATTGCCATCAGATATACACCTCTCTCCCGATTTATTACTATTATTATCTAACCCACTTAATTTATCATTATTTTGTAAAGTTCATTCAGATAAATCTGCATATAACATAAAGAATCTAACTGACTTATATTCTTTATTATGGGAAAATATGCTTGATAACTATCAGGGTAACACTATTGAATTAATAGATTTTCTATGGTATTTTGTATCGTTATTGTATAAGAAACAAACATTATCTATTCATAAATCCTTGTTATCTTCGACATGGCATAAAGAATGTCAATATCTTCTATCGAAAGGAATAATAGTCGAAAATAAGGATGTGTGGCAATTTATGCATCAGACCTTATTTGACTATGTTTTTGCTCGATTATTTTTTGAAAAACAGCAAAAATTAGAAGACCTTTTTGAAACGAAACACCAAGGACTGTTTGTTCGTAACCATATAAAACAAATATTGGAATACCAACATACTACAGATTCAAAAGGATTTTTGCATAATGTCCAAATGATTCTATTTGATACTACCGATAATGAAAGTTGTTATAAATATCGATTCCACATACGCCATTTAACAATATCTATTATTGCCAATTTCGATAATTATACTAAATTAGAAGAAAGACTAATTTATCAACGAATCTTCACGAACAAACAGTATCTTTTTCATTTCATAAATTCCATCACTACTTATGCTGGATTTATATTATATAAAAATTGGATAAATATGCGAGGGGGATTCTTTGCGATAGAGAACAACTTGCAGGACTATATGTTTACGATTTTGAGTAAAACTCTATATCGTAATTTTAAAGAACAGATTCAATATATCCGTACAATATGCAATTCCAAGTTGTCAACTTTATATAAGAACAGATTGATAAATCTGCTAGAACGACAAGGGCAAATAGAATTTACAGAGGATTTACAATATGTTATTAAATTTTTGGATGTTAATAATGATATTTTAGTGTTCCCTCATATGATGGAAACAAATATTTTTCATAATACAGATTGGGTCATTGAAAGGTTGAAGAAATATTTGTTTTTGTTATATAGAAAAACTTCAGAGGACATATTCAATTATCATAATAATGTACCATATGAAGCAAAACATATATATGATAAACTCAAAGAGCATTTCCCCGGCAAAGCATATCAATTTGCCTATGATTTAGTAGCTTATATTGCAGGGAATACAATACTTGATACGGAAGATGATATCAAGAGTTCAATGGCATATTGGAACTACAACCAACAAACATCACTTGAGTCTAACTTTCATGTATGCTTAGTAAATGACATGAGGTCATACTTATGCTATTTGCTAAACAAGAATCAAAAAGAGGAGGTTGAAAATAAAATGTCTATATTGATACAGACAAATTTGGTAATTATGCATACTATTGTAGCATCTGTTTTGAGACATGGCATTTTACAAGATAGAAAAAGAGCTATAAATTATCTTATAAAAAATATCAATCGCACTTATCACTCTTCTGTATTGACTTACTATTATATTCAATTGTTTGAATCTATAGTAAAGAGCGGCATTTCTACCCAGGAATTATCAGAACTCTTTGATTGCATAAAAAAAATAAGTCCCGATTGGGAAAAAAAGCATTTGTCATATCCTAATAGGAAATATCCTTTGTCTAGAATAGGATACACACGAGCTCAATACTATCATTGTGTTCCTGAACAAATGCTTAAAAACTTTCCAGAAGAATATAGTTTTTATATCAGCATGAAAAGAAAATATCCTGATTTAAAGAATACGGCACCGAATAAAATGGAAGTACACGAAGGATATACTTCACTCCCTGAAAATGTATTTGAAAAAATGGAGAAAGAAGCAGATATTCTTAATGCTATGCGTTCTTATAATGACGATGATTTAATAGATTTTGAAAAACCGACTCTTACTGGTGTTGCAAATTCTTTTGCACAACAGGCATTAAAGAAACCAGATAAGTTTTATGCTATTTATTTAAAAGCTCTACATGATTCATCTATTCATATTAAATATATCATAGAAGGGTTAGAAAGTCTTATTCGCTGTAATTATTCCCCAGACAAGATTGATCAATTATTTTGCTTATTGATAAAGGAGATACAACATCGTGATAATGTAGAGCAGCCACTTACGAATTTAATAATGTGTTCGCGTATTGAATACTATATTAAACAACAATTGCATATGCCTCAAGAAGTGTATAACTTCGTGAGAAATATAGTCTTAAATCCATCTAAAGATGAAGATGAAATAGATAATATTGATTATAATTTACCACTTAATAGGGAACGAGGAAGAGCCATTGATTCTCTTATGCATACTTGTTGGGACAAAAATTATGCAGATGATATATTGAATGTGCTAGAACAAATTATTCCTATAGCATCTATTACTAGCAAAGTAGGTATATTATTCCGTATGGCTTGTTTGTTAAATGTAAATTATCAAAAGACACTTCAACTATTTTTAGAAATTACAAAAGACGGCAACCCTAATTACTTTAAACTTCCCGTACATAGTGCTAATCCTATTCTTTATTTTATTAATAAAGACTTTAAACAACTATTACCATATTTCAATATGGCAATGCAATCAACAGTAGGGAATGATGTAACTGCAGATTTTTTATTTCGCGCATGGCTGAATGGACAGGAGAGTGCAAAAACTATGTTATTTAACTTTGCAGATAAATCTCCTATAGCACGAAAAAAGATTATTGACTTTGTTGGTAAATATTTTCATGCTACATTTGCTCAACAAATGCAAGAAGCCTTATTGCGTTATCTCCAATATGAAGAAAAAGAGTTGGCTGAAGAATATGATGAGATATTTAAATATCTTAGTAATTGGGAGCAGAATATTGATTACCAACTATTCCTATCTAAATTTATTCATTCTCGATTATGTGTATTTTGTTCATACCGAATCTATGAATACATGAAGTATTTAGCAACAGTTAATCCACATTATTGTTTAGAATTATTATCAATATTGTATGAGAAGAAATCAACTTCGCAAAAATATACTATTGAGTACAACGAATTACAAAGTATAACGGAAATTCTCATCGAAGCATACAATAATGTGCGTGTGTATGATAACACAGATTATTCTCTCGAAAGTGCAATGGATTTATTGGATAAGCTGCTGGAGAAAGAAGATATTAACTATTACTTGAACAAATGTCTCAACGATTTGGACAAATAAAACATGAAAATATACATTTCATATAGTTGGAAACAACCTGCAAAGTCAATAGTTAAAAATTGGCTATGTCCTTGCTTAAAACAATCTAATATTGATTATTATATTGATGAAAAAGATTGTAGATATGGACATGATATAGAGGCATTTGAGCGCGAAATAGGTCAAGCAGATAATGTATTAGTAGTCCTATCTAATTCTTATTTTTATTCTCTTAATTGCATGTACGAATTAGCACTTATTATAAAAAACGGAATAAATTCCAATCGAGTTCGTTGGATAAATATGGAGGATTTTAGTCGTACTTATGATATGTATAGCACAGTATGTAGCTATTGGAAAAAGTATTTTTCGCAACTTCAACAAAACCTATCTAACGAAGAACATATAGATAGACCTATTCTGAATGAACTGGAAAAAGTGAATGCTATACTTACTTATTTTGGTAAAGCATGGGAATATATTCAAAAAATCAATACTCTCTCATTCGAACAACTTTCGGCAAATCAATTTCAAAAACTTATAGCTCATATAAAAGATGAGTTATTACTAGATGTTGACATAAATACTGAAATTAATACAGATGTTCCTGTCAAAGTACAACAACCTGAATCATCTATTTGTATTACCCAAAACGGCGCTCAGTCTGTCTCGCAAATAATAAATGATGGTGGAATATCAGTAATTAATTTCTAAATATCAATGAAATCATAGGAACAATAAATTATTTGCAATTTTTCTAAGACATTAAACTATGACAATTGTTGCAGTTTGATATACTACTTTTGTAGCCAATAATCGAACTTATAAGGATTTCTTGTTAGTTCATTTTCGGCACACGAAAACTTTTTTCAAAAAAATATACTCGCGCGAAATATAAAAACATGTGGCAATATTGGCATTTTGGCATTATTGAAAGTGCCAAAAGTGTCAATAATGTCAACCTACGTGATTAAGATGGTGCATTGATTTTCAGGGAGAAGGGATGTTGGAAGCAATTCCTGCGGACTTTTGAGGTGGGCTAAGAATGTGTCCGCAGGAAGTCCGTAGGATGGAGGTGAGAGGTTATCAGGTGATAAGGAGAATCCGTATAATCGAATGAAAAAGAATTGATTATGCGGATTTGTTGTTTGTGCTGAAAGAAAAAAATATGTATTAGGTTTTCCGTATTTTCCGTGTTTTCTGGTTTATCTCAAATCACGGAAAATCCGGAAAATCTGGAAAATCTAAATCAAATAGAGAAGTAAATTACTATTCTGTAGCATGAAGTAGTATCAGCCTAACTTCGGCTAGTGGTGTCGGAGTGGTAAGGGTGTTGCTATAGGATAAGCAAGGGATATGAATCACATAGTAATCACATTGTAATCTCATAGTAATCACATAGTGAAGGTAGCATATAAACCCGTTATGAACCCGTAAGTGATAGTATGAACTATGAGTAGTAATAGCATAGTTTGCCACCCTTGAATTACAAATTCAATATAGACTAAAACTTTTCCAATATTCCCTTGCGTATTTCAAAAAAAAATGCTAATTTTGTACCCGATTTTAAATTGCACTAAAAAGTTGCTAAAACAACTCTTCACTCATAGTTCATAATTCATAACTAATTATATAATGGCACAACATTATGAGGCAGCCGGCGTAAACCTCGAAGCCGGATACGAAGTAGTAACTCGTATTAAATCGCATGTAAAAAGCACCAACCGCTTTGGCTCTATGGGCAATATCGGTTCGTTTGGTGGAATGTTCGACCTTTCGGCATTGAACATCAAAGAGCCTGTTCTCGTGAGCGGAACCGATGGTGTTGGTACCAAACTCAAACTCGCTTTCGCAATGGACAAGCACGATACCATTGGTATTGATGCAGTGGCTATGTGCGTGAACGATGTATTGGCACAAGGTGCAGAACCACTCATCTTCCTCGACTATGTGGCTATTGGTCACAATATCCCTGAGAAAGTAGAAGCTATCGTAGCAGGTGTGGCAGAAGGTTGCCGCCAAGCAGGTTGCGCCCTCGTAGGTGGCGAGACAGCCGAGATGCCAGGTATGTATGGCGATGGCGAATACGACATTGCAGGTTACACCACTGGCGTGGTGGAGAAATCTCAACTCATCGACGGTAGCAAAGTGGCTGTAGGCGATGTACTCGTAGGTATCTCTTCTTCAGGCGTACACAGCAACGGTTTCAGCCTCGTGCGCAAAGTGGTTAGCGATGCAGGACTTGACTTGCACACCGTATATCCAGAACTCAGCGCAGACAAGAAACTCGGCGAAGTGCTTCTCACTCCAACTCGCATCTATGTGAAGCAAGTGCTGGAGGTTATCCACAACTGCGATGTGCACGGTGTCGCACATATCACAGGTGGTGGCTTTGATGAGAATATCCCTCGTATCTTGAAGGATGGTCAGGGCTTCAGCGTGACCGAGGGTTCATGGGATATTCTACCAGTGTTCCAATGCTTGGAGAAGTGGGGTAATATCCCTCACCGCGAAATGTTCAACATCTTCAACATGGGTATTGGTATGGTGATTGCTATGCCAGCGGCAGATGCAGAGAAAGCCATCGCTATCCTCGCTCAGCACGGCGACAAAGCGCAAGTGATCGGCAAAGTCATCGAAGGTGAGAACGAGATTATTTAATTAGTAATTCAAATTTTTTAAGGTATAAAAAAGATATGGCAAAAAGAGCTCTTGTCAGCGTAAGCGACAAATCAGGATTGGTAGATTTCGTGAAAGGTCTGCAAATAGCGGGCTGGGAAATCATCGCCACAGGCGGTACACAAAAATTATTAGAGAACTCAGGCGTTAACACCATCGGAATCAGCGATGTAACCGGTTTCCCTGAGATTTGCGACGGTCGCGTTAAGACCCTTCACCCAAAGGTACATGGTGGTCTTCTCGCACGCCGTGACGAACCATCTCACCTGCAAGCATTGGAGGAGAACGGTATCTCGTTCATCGACCTCGTGTGCGTGAACCTCTATCCATTCCGCGAGACCATCGCCAAAGAGGGCGTAAGCATGGCAGATGCTATTGAGAACATCGATATAGGTGGTCCATCTATGCTCCGTTCAGCAGCAAAGAACTACAACGATGTGACCGTCGTTTGCGATCCAGCCGACTACGACACTATCCTTGCTGAGATCAATGCTACGGGCAACACTACGCTCGAAACTCGTCTTCAACTCTCTGCTAAGGCATATACCCACACTGCGCAATACGATGCTTGCATCGCTACTTACATGCGCGAAAAAGCAGGACTCAACGAGAAACTCTTCCTCGAGTTTGACCTCAAGCAAGGTCTTCGTTATGGTGAGAATCCTCACCAATCGGCTAAGTTCTATGCTTCTACCAAAGTTATCCCATTCTCACTTGCCACAGGCAAACAACTCCAAGGCAAGGAGATGTCTTACAACAATATTCAAGATGCTAACGCTGCCCTCAATATCGCTCGCGACTTCCAAGAGCCTTTCTGTGTAGCCCTCAAGCATATGAACCCATGTGGCGCTGCTGTAGCTGCTACCATCGAAGAGGCATGGCAAAAAGCATACGAGGCAGACACCGTAAGTATCTACGGCGGTATCGTGATCTGCAACCGCACCATCACCAAGGAGATTGCCCTGGGCATGAAGCCTATCTTCCTTGAGATCGTGATTGCTCCTGATTTCACCGACGAGGCAATGGAGATCTTCGCTACCAAGAAGAACCTCCGCGTTATCCAAGTGGACATGACTCCAAGCACCGAAGCTATTGACCAATATGTGAGCGTCAACGGCGGTTTGCTCGTACAACACCTCGACACCCAAATCGAGACGATCACAGCCGACATGTGCGCTACCAAGGTGCAACCTGATGCAGCAACATTGGCGGACATGCAATTCGGTTGGAATATCGTTAAGCATGTGAAATCCAATGCTATTGTAGTCGTGAAGAACGGCCAAACACTGGGCGTAGGTGCAGGTCAAATGAACCGCGTAGGTAGCGCTGAGATTGCTATGAAGCAAGCGCACGCAGCAGGTGTGACTGAAGGTCTTATCCTAGCTTCTGACGGCTTCTTGCCATTTGATGATACCGTGGCATTGGCTGCACAATATGGTGTAACCGCAATCGTACAACCTGGCGGTAGCATCCGCGACAACGACTGCGTTGTGAAAGCTGACGAACTCGGCATCTGCATGCTCATGACTGGCACACGCCACTTCAAGCACTAAGGCATCCCCAAGGGATGCCATCTTGCTAAAGGCATCCCTGTGAGGGATTTCTGCGTAATCCCTAAAGTGTCTGCCAGAGGCATCCTTACAATAGAAAGAGAAATCTGCTTGCTCAAGTAAAACTTGGACAGACAGATTTCTCTTTCTATTGCGGAAAGTGAGGGATTCGAACCCCCGGTACACGCAATGTGTACACCGCATTTCGAGTGCGGCTCTTTCGACCACTCAGACAACTTTCCCCATTTTTCTTTAGTCTAACAAGACCACATCACCTAAAGTGCCTGCAAAGGTACTGCTTTTTTTTTAATTAGACAAATATTATATACATTTTTTTGAAAAAATCACGCGTTAGCGCAGACGGTCAGCAGCACGGACCAGCGCTTCGTCCTTCAGTATTCTGCGGGTAGCCATCATCGTCAGTACGATATTGACAGCAGGAATAGCAGCCCACACATTAACATACCAATCAGCGCCAGCCATCTTCACATCATGAATAGGTTCGTACCCCTTCACAACAAACGCAACATACAATGCCACCAATGCATAATATCCGATGCAGAAAATCACATTCATAATATTCAGACGCGCTTGCAACAAACGACGCTTAAATAAAAAGATATTCACCATTGCCAACAAAGGAATAGCTATCGTCATCACTGCAAATGGCCACTTATCAAATGCCTGCAGACTGACATACTCTATGCCATCTGGCAAAAGAAACTGCACAGGCGAAAAGAAGCACAACAAGGTGCCAAGGACGACTACCAACAACAGGTAGAGAGTTTGAATACGTTGAATCATTGTTTAGAGTTGTGTAGAATTGTTTAGCAATTGACATTTTTCGTTGACTAACTGATATTTCTCGCCAGTAGCGGGACAAGTAGCAAAGCCATCTTCATCGAAATGCAGTTTCTCGCCATGACGACTCACCCACCCTACTCGACGCGCTGGATTACCTACCATCAGCGCAAAAGCAGGCACATCCTTTGTCACCACCGAACCAGCACCAATCAGGCAGTATTCTCCGAGCGAATTGCCACATACAATAGTGGCATTAGCGCCTACAGAAGCACCGCGACCAATCAAGGTTTCCTTATACTCATCCTTGCGAGATACAGCCGAACGAGGATTAATCACATTAGTGAACACCATGCTGGGACCCAAAAACACATCGTCACCGCAGCGAACACCCGTGTAGATTGACACATTGTTTTGCACCTTGCAGTTACGTCCCAACACCACACTTGGCGACACCACTACATTCTGACCGATATTACAATCCTCACCTATCTGACAACCCGACATAACATGCGAGAAATGCCAAATCTTAGTACCTTTGCCAATTATACAATTGTCATCCACATAAGATGACTCATGAACAAAAACTCCATCCATAATTAAAAGAACGCTTTAAATACATCATTACCATTTGCGAATATGAGTAGGGCAAGAAGAAGCCAGAAACCAATCGTGTTGGCTACCTCCAAGAACTTATCGCTGGGTTTCTTGCCTGTGATAATCTCCCACAAGAGGAACAATATATACCCACCATCCAACGCAGGAATAGGCAAGAAGTTCATAAATGCCAATATCAAACTCAAGAACGCAGTCATATACCAGAATGATTGCCAGTCCCACACATCTGGAAACATATTACTAATCGCGCCAAAACCACCTACACTCTGTGCCCCTTCTTTCGTAAACACCAAACGGAACTGCTTCACGTACATAACCAACTGATCCCAACCCAATCGAATACCTGCTGGGACCGCCTCAAAGAAGGTATAACTAGTATGTACCGGTGTGTAATACTGCCATGGCAATACTCCCCCCACTCCCATTTTAGCTTGATCGCCAATAAAAAGACGAGCCTCTAACAATAATGTATCACGCGTATAGGAGATAGTCACACTATCGCATGGATACTGCGCCAGCAATGGAGTGACCTGCGCAAAAGCTGGACAAGGTGTGCCATTGATAGCCGTCAGTATATCCCCTTTGCGTATATCAGCATAAGACGCTGCTCCACCAGGGATGACTGTATCCACTATATATGGCATATAGTAAGAAAGCAATGTGTAACTACGCTTAGCATAATATTTATCTTGACGTGCTTTCTCGCGTTCTACTGCATCGAAATCGTTTTGCAATGCCAAAAAACGCTTTCCCAAATCCTCGGACATAGTGAGAGACACGGTGTCTTCGCCACGAAGCACCAATACGTTGCGCTGACCTTCCAGAATGATAGCCTGCGTTATCTCGCCTAATGTCTGTGGTTCTACACCATTGATAGATAACACTTTATCTTTCTGCTCAAAACCCTCACCAACGAGTATATCAGAATAGTAAAGTCCTGTATGTACTTGGTTAAGCGGCAGTGCATCTTTACCCCATGTAAAGAGCACCATTCCAAAGATAAAGAGCGCAGCCACAAAATTCACTAATATACCGCCAATGATGATACAGAGGCGTTGCCACACATTCTTGCTACGGAACTCCCATGGCTGTGGTTCGGTTGGCAGATCCGTAGCTGACTTCGTCTCATCCACCATACCTGCGATAGCGCAATAGCCACCAAAAGGCACCCAACCCAGTCCCCACTCCGTATTATCGGGGTAATGACGCCAATCGTCCTCAGGCAATGCTGCCAATTCCTCTTCTGTCATAGGACGATAGAGCGTATTGCCCTTCTCATCTTTCTTCTCGTTGCCCATGGCATCTAGCACAGACACTGCCGCTGGCTCCACATTAGGAGCAAAGAACTTCACCTGCCATTTGCCGTTGATCTTCTTGGCGCGGATAAGGGAGAACTTTGGATTAAAAAACATGTAGAATTTCTCCACGCGTACCTTAAATATACGCGCAAAGCAAAAATGCCCCAACTCGTGAATGACCACGAGGATACTAAGGGCAAGTATGAGTTGTAACCACTGCATTCGTGTTCGGCAATCTCGCGCATTGACTGACGCAATTTGCGTCATTGGGCGCTCGATGACTCCACTCTATCCTTGAAGCCACGAGCTTCTCGGATGTTTTCGAGGGAGACTTCTCCGTGCCGTCGGAGGATTAATTGTTATTCTTAATTATTGATTCGTTCTTTTGCTATTTGTCGTGCGAGACGGTCAGTCTGCACATAGTCTTCGTATGTTGGCTCTACTACAAAAGTTGTCTTTGCCATCGTTTCGGCTATCACGTCCGACATCTGCATGAACCCGCATTTGCCTTCACGAAAAGCCAGATTTACCACCTCATTGGCTGCATTCAGTATGCATGGCATATTGCCACCTTTGTCAATTGCCTCGTATGCCAATCTGAGATTAGGGAATCGCTGCATATCGGGTTCCTCAAAAGTCAGTTGCTTGGTCGCGAAGAGATCCAATCGTGGCACTTCACTCTGCCAACGTTCGGGATAAGTCAGCGCATATTGTATCGGCATACGCATATCGGGCGTACCGAGTTGCGCTTTCACGCTTCCGTCCACAAATTGCACCGCTGAATGTACCACCGACTGAGGATGCACCAGCACCTGTATTTTCTCCACAGGTATATCAAACAGCCAACGTGCCTCTATCACCTCAAAACCCTTGTTCATCATGCTGGCAGAGTCAATCGTAATCTTCGCGCCCATTTCCCAATTGGGGTGCTGAAGCGCTTGAGCGGCTGTCACATGCAGCATCTGTTCGTAAGTCAAGTTGCGGAAAGGTCCACCGCTGGCAGTAAGCAACAGTTTCTCGATGCTTTCACGCGACTCACCTACCAGACTCTGGAAGATGGCAGAGTGCTCACTATCTACTGGCAAGATGGGCACCTTATAATGCTGTGCCAATCGACAGATAATCTCACCCGCTACAACCAACGTCTCTTTGTTAGCCAAAGCGATTGTTTTCTTGGCTCGTATAGCTTCCATCGTTGGACGCAGACCCGCATAGCCCACCATGGCCGCCACCACCACATCTATATCAGGCATGGTCACCATCTGAGCAATAGCATCCATGCCAGCCATCACCTTTATTGGTAGATCGCTGAGTGCATCGCGCAGACGCGTATAGTAATGCTCATCCGCTATGCACACCACGGCAGGATTAAACTCCAACGCCTGTTGAATCAGCAGATCCACACTGCGATGAGCCGACAAGGCATACACCGAAAACTCATTCGGATACTGACGCACCACATCCAGTGTTTGCGTACCTATACTGCCCGTACTGCCTAATATTGCTATTTGTTTCATCTTACCTTTCGCCTAATCAAAATGCTATTACTTCTTGTGGATTAATCGCTTTGCCGTCTTGCCAAAGTTCAAACCATAGAGGCATATTGCCCACAATGGCAATACTCTCACCCGCTTGCACCACATCGCCCACACGCTTGAGCACCTTGGTCGTATTACGATATACCGACAAGTAATTAGTATGTTGCACCATGATGCTATACGTGTTGCCAATCTCATAATTAACATAGACCACCGTACCAGCCAACACAGATGTAACATTCTCATTCTCAGGAGTTCGAATCGTCACACCATATCGCTTTTCTTTCTCAGAAAAAGGCTGTACGATCACGCCATGAGCTGGGCGAAAAAAGGACAAGATAGGCGTAGTATTGGCGACATAGAAGAGTTGTAGGTTATCTTTTTCTTTGGCCTCATACTGCGCCACAAAATCAGCAGCCGCTTCGCTTTTGGCTTCTAACAACTGTTCTCGTGTGATGATATACATGGAATCAAGACTCTGCACTGTATCCGTATGTATTTCGCCTGCCACCACTTGCTTTACAATATCCAAATACTGGCGCTGCAACTCCAGTGTAGCCCCCAACGAATCGACTCGTGCGGACTCACTCATGAGCTGCTGACGGATATCTTCCGAATATCCAGGCAAATAATTCTTGACAGGTGTATATAAAATCACCAGCGAAAACACACCCAACGACAATAAGAACAGAAGAGCCGTCACGACAATTGCGCTCCAACCATTCAGTCGTATATGCAAATGTTCTGTCAGCGTACTCTCATCTAACACACTGATGCGGTACTTATCCCGCAGACGTCGCCAAAAAGTTTTTTTCTTTTTCTCTTCTGTCATATAGCTCGATGGTTCAATCGATTATTGTATAATGGAACAGCCCTCGCAAGGTTTGAGTTGCTTGAAGAAATCATTACCCTTATCATCCACCAAGATAAACGCTGGGAAATTCTCTACCTCAATCTTCCAGATGGCCTCCATACCCAATTCAGGATACTCCACGCACTCAATTGACTTAATATTCTCTTGCGCTAAGATAGCAGCAGGACCACCGATTGAGCCCAAATAGAAGCCGCCATGCTTTTGGCATGCGTTGGTCACATCTATCGAGCGGTTACCCTTAGCCAACATAATCATGCTACCGCCGTTATCTTGGAACTCATCCACATATGGATCCATACGACCTGCTGTAGTTGGGCCCATGGAGCCACAAGGCATACCCGCAGGAGTCTTGGCTGGTCCAGCATAATAGATAGGGTGATTCTTCAGGTACTCAGGCATACCTTCACCAGCGTCCAAACGCGCTTTGATCTTAGCGTGCGCAATATCGCGACCCACAATAATCGTACCATTCAAGCTGAGGCGTGTACCAATAGGATATTGGGTCAAGATCTTGCACACATCAGCCATAGGTTGGTTCAGATCAATGCATACTGCATCGCCCTCACCTGCATTGCGCAATTCCTCTGGAATCAGACTTGCTGGGTTATTATCCATCTTCTCAATCCAGATACCATCCTTGTTGATCTTACACTTGATATTGCGGTCAGCCGAGCAGCTCACACCCAAGCCGATTGGGCAGCTAGCGCCGTGACGTGGAAGACGAATCACGCGAATATCGTGTGCCATGTATTTACCACCAAACTGCGCACCAAGACCAATCTTGTATGCCTCTTTCAAGAGTTGCTCCTCCAATTCTATATCGCGGAACGCACGACCTGTCTCATCGCCTGTAGTAGGCAGCGTGTCATAGTAGTGTGTCGAAGCGAGCTTCACGGTCAGCAAGTTCTTCTCCGCACTCGTACCACCAATCACAAATGCAATGTGATATGGAGGGCAAGCCGCTGTACCCAGACTCTTCATCTTCTCCACGAGGAATGGAATCAGCGTACCTGGGTTTTGAATACGTGCTTTGGTCTCTTGATAAAGATAGGTCTTGTTAGCAGAACCACCACCTTTGGTCACGCACAAGAAGTGATACTCCATACCCTCTGTCGCCTCCAAGTCAATTTGCGCAGGCAGATTGCACTTGGTATTCACCTCGTCGTACATATTCAGCGGAGCATTTTGCGAATAACGCAGATTGCGCTCGGTATAGGTTAAATACACACCCTTGCTCAATGCTTCCTCATCGCAATAGCCAGTCCACACTTGTTGTCCTTTCTCGCCGTGAATAATCGCTGTACCTGTATCTTGGCACAATGGCAACTGACCTTTGCACGACACTTCTGCATTACGCAAGAAAGTCAATGCCACATACTTATCATTAGCACTGGCCTCTGGATCACGAAGAATCTTTGCCACTTGCTCATTATGACTACGGCGAAGCATGAAACTCACATCCGAGAAGGCGGCATTAGCCATCTTGGTTAATCCTTCTGCCTCAATTTTGAGAATTGGTTTACCTTCGAACTCGCCAACCGACACATGGTCTTTGGTCAGCAAATAATACTCTGTTTCATCCTTTCCAAGTTGAAACATGGGTGCATACTTAAATTCCATAACTATATTATTATTTATTATTTTACAATTGATGTTTTTTCAACGCGCAAAATTACTACTTTTTTTTGACATATGCAAATTATTTCACGAACAAAATATCACAATCAACAATTGTCCTGCCATTACACGGAGAAACATCGTCAACGGATAAACGGTTGCATAAATCACCGACGCCTGATCATTATGCGACGAAAGACTCTCTGCATACCCCAGCGCGGGTGCACCTGTCATCGCACCTATCAAGAGGCCTACCACCTTAAAAAAGTTAATCTTCATGCCCTTATATGCAACTAAACCAACCGTCACAAGAGGTATCATGGTTATCATCACACCGTACACCACCCACATATATCCGCCATCCATAATAGTACGCACAAAACCATCTCCCACGCTCAACCCCACTGCAGCCAAGAACAGGGTCAGTCCCACCTGACGCAACATCATATTGGCACTCGTGGTGGCAAAAGTCACCATATTGTAATACGGTCCAAAACGTCCAATCAGCAGTGCCACAATCAGCGAACCGCCTGCCAAACCCAACTTAAACGACTGATTCATACCTGGAATAGCTATAGGCAACGACCCCAGCAACACACCCAAGAAGATACCAAAGAAGATGGGCATCAAGTTCGGCAAATCCAAACGCTTCAACTCATTTCCGAATATATCCGCCACATGGCGCACATCATCTCTGTCGCCTACCACCATGATACGGTCGCCCAGTTGCAATACAAAGTCGGGGGTCGCCAGCAGTTCCACACCCGCACGATTGATACGCGTGATATTGGCATGGTGGCGATGGCGAACATCAAAGGTACTCAGCCGTTTGCCGTTACACTCCTTGCGTGTAACTACCACACGGCGCGAAATCAAGTGATTGGAGCGCTCACGACCACGAAAACCATAGTGTGTCACTTCGCCCAATACTTGCAAATCTTTTTCGTGACGCTTGTCGCTCACAATACGCACTATATCATGAGGATAGAACACGGTTGCCGAATCCACCAATTCATCCCTTCCATCCTCTCGCGTCACACGACTAACTAACATATTATTCACCTTACACTGTTCGTGCAACTCCTTGAGCGTTATTGCGTTCGCTATCTCCAAACGAATATCCACACATATAGGATCATCGTCCGACACATGTTCCTCGCGCAGATTCTCTTCCTCTCTGCGCAAGTCCACACGACAACAGAAGCGTATCAATTCAAAGGACATAATCAGTCCCACAATGCTCAATGGATAGGCCAGCGCATAACCCATTGCTATATCTGGCGAGACCACTCCCAGCAAGTCCGAAGCCGTTTGCTGTACCGCACCCAACGAAGGCGTATTCATCACCGCACCCGACATGATACCTGCCATAGTACTCATATCAATACCCGTCAGATAATGCAATGCGACTGTGATAGCACAGCCCAACAGCACAATAGTCACAGCCAGCATATTCAGCCGCAGACCACTCTTACCAAACGGAGAAAATGATGGTCCGACCTGTAAACCAATAGAATAGACAAACAATATTAGTCCGAAGTTCTTGGCAAAATGACTCACTTGCGGATCGATTGATATGCCAAAAGATGAGCAGATAATGCCCACAAAGAGTATCCATGTAACCCCCAATGAGAAATTCTTAATGCGTAAGTGTTCGCCTGCCCATAATCCCAAGCACACCACCAACGTAAGCAACACAATAGACTGCGTAACCGAAGGAGTTAAGAATAATTCTCGTATATATTCCATAGCCTATAACCTATAACCTATCACTTATAATCTTTATCATCCTTACCAACGCCGCCGTAACTGCACGTTGAGTAATTTGTTCGCGTTCGCGGGCTGTGCCAAAATGGAAGCGCTCTGCTTCTGTGCCTTCAGGTGTTGCCCATGCAATCCATACGGTACCTACAGGTTTATCATCCGTACCGCCAGTAGGTCCTGCTATTCCAGAAGTAGCAATCGCATAATCTGCATGCATTAGAAAACGTACCCTCTCTGCCATCTCACGAACGGTTTGCTCACTTACGGCGCCCCACTTCATCAAAGTATCATGCTGTACACCAAGTACTTGTTCTTTCACACTATTATCATATGCTACCACTGAACCCATGTAGTAAGCCGACGAACCTGATTGCGCATTCAGCACCGCAGCTAAACGTCCACCAGTACAACTCTCAGCAGTAACAATAGTCTGCTGGTGTTCTTTAAGCAAATTGCCCAATATCACTTCCAAAGGCAAATCTTCGGCGGCTAATAAGAACTCTGCTATTAACGGTCTGAGATCAGCTAGTCTCTGTTCAATTTCATCTATCGTAGCTTCGCCATAACTACTCAATCGAAGACGAATAATACCGTCTTTCGGCAGATACGCCAAATGCATGCTGGCAGGCAATGCTTTCTCCCATTCTTCGATGAGTATAGCAAGCTTGGACTCAGGTATTCCCGTCAGTAACATCGTCTTGTGAATAATATCCCCTGCCTCTAACCGCTCACCTCTAACCTTTAACTTAACATACGGCAACACCTGCTCTAGCATCGCAATCTTCATCTCATGTGGTACACCAGGCATAGCAATAAGAAATTTAGAGTGCTGCGAAAACACCATGATGGGTGCACTCCCCACTCTATTAGGCAGTATGATAGCTGATTTAGGCACCAACCATTGTGTGGCGGTCAGACGGTTGAGCACATCGGGGCGCTCCTTATATAACTCGCATATGTGCTCGCGCACGCGAGAGTCTTCCACTAATGATGTACCAAAATACGCACACATCACATGCTTGGTGATGTCATCCTTGGTCGGACCTAAGCCACCAGTGGTAAGCACAATATCCACTCGCGAGAAAGCGCCATCCAGTGCTTGCAATATATGTTCACGATTATCGTGTACGGATGTGATCTGATAGACCTCTATGCCTATCTCATTGAGCCGCTGCGCCATCCAAGCAGAGTTGGTATCCACCACTTGCCCTATCAACAACTCATCACCTATCGTTATGATTTCTGCTCTCATCCCTAACCTCTAACCTGTTTCTTCCATTCTTCTGCCACCAGACACAGTTCATCATACCACGCTTGTCCAAATCGGCGAATAAGCGGTTCTTTCAAAAACTGATAGATTGGCAGATGCAATTTCTTCCCCAGTACACGTGCGCAATGGCAGATATCCCAACGGTGATACTCCACACCTATCATATCGCCTACCTGATTGAGGCGAATAGGATACAGGTGACAGGAGATAGGTTTCTTAAAATCTATCTTACCTGCGTTGTATGCTTTCTCAATGAGGCAATAGCACCAACCATTGTGGTCTGTACGAGCAAAGACACAATCCTTGTCATTCACAATCGATGTCACTTTCTCGCCAGAGGGGTCGAGATACGATAAGCCCTGTGCTTCTACTACAGCTCTTGCCTCTTTGGTCATATCGGGCAAGATAATGGGCAATATCTCACGAATTTTCGCTTCCTCTTCATCCGTCAAGGGCGCCCCTGCATCGCCTTCTATGCAGCAGCAACCGCGACACTTATCCAAATCACAGCAGAAATCTTTTTCCAAGACATCCAGACTGACTAATGTATTTTGAATCAAAAACATAATCGCTTACACTATCATTCGCCTGCAAAATTACTGCTTTTTTTTGACATAGACAAATCTTCGACATATTTTTTATAGGATAGTGTAATAGTGTAGAAGTAATGCTTGTCACTTTTCCACGCAAAAACTTGCATATATTCATTTTTTTTTGTACCTTTGCACCCAAATTTAGAATCGCAGTCTAAATCATTTACCTTTAAAACTCTTAAAACTTCTAAAACTCTTTGAACATATGAAGAAAGTACTAGTCATAGGCGGCGGAGGACGAGAACACGCCATTGTATATGCGCTCTCCCGCAGCCCACAAGTAGAGAAGATCTACTGCGCTCCAGGCAATGCTGGTATTGCCCAATTGGCTGAATGCGTAGCTATCAAAGACACCGATGTCGAGGGCTTGCTCCTCTTTGCCAAAGAGACAGAAGTCGATCTCACCGTGGTTGGACCAGAAGCAGCGCTTGCTGCTGGTGTAGTAGATGCTTTCCGCGCAGAAGGTATGCCTATCTTTGGTCACACCAAAGCCGCTACACAAATCGAGTCCAGCAAGGAGTTCGCCAAAATCATCATGGACAAGTACCACGTGCCGACTGCTGGTTATCAGTCCTTTAGCGACTACGCCGAGGCTTTGAATTACGTCAAAGCAGGTACTCTCCCTACCGTACTCAAGTACGATGGCTTGGCTGCTGGCAAGGGCGTAGTGATCGCTACTACTCTCGAAGAGGCAGACGCTGCGCTTCAAGATATGCTCTGCAACGAGGCATTTGGTAAAGGCAAAGTGGTGATTGAGGACTACTTGGAAGGTCCTGAATTCTCATTCATGTGTTTTGTAAACGGCGAAAACGTCTATCCTATGCCTCTCTCACAAGACCATAAACGTGCTTACGATAACGATGAAGGTCCTAACACCGGCGGTATGGGTGCATACACTCCCCTACCCTTTGTGACCGAAGAAGATGAGGCCTTTGCCCGCAAATATGTCCTTGAAGCCGTTGCAAAAGGTATGTGCGCGGAAGGATTGCCACTCACAGGTGTGCTCTATGGCGGACTCATGAAAACCGCTCAAGGCGTCAAGGTTATTGAGTTCAATGCTCGCTTTGGCGACCCAGAGACCGAAGTCGTTCTCCCACTCCTCGAGTCTGACGCCTACGATGTGTTCTACGGCATCGCAACAGGCGCCAATAGCCAATCGCCAATAGCCAATAGCCCCTTACAATGGAAAAACGAAGCCACCATTGGCGTCGTACTTGCTTCTAAGGGTTACCCTGGCGACTATGCGAAAGGCGCTGTAATTGAAGGCGTTGGGCTCTTCGACGGCCCTGTCTTCCATATGGGTACCAAGAACGACAACGGCGTGCTGAAGACCAACGGCGGTCGCGTGATGATGTGTATTGCTACAGGCAAAGACATCGCCGAGGCACAAGCGAAAGTATATAAGGAGATAGAGAAAATCCACTGCGACAATCTCTTCTACCGCAAAGACATTGCGCACTGGGCACTTTGAGAATGATATAAAACAAAAATTGCAGTTTATTGTAAAAAATTAATCAAAATTTCGTTGAATTATTTTGGGTAATTTTCTATAATTTTCTATAATTTTGGTAGTGAAAATATCCTAATATTTGTTATTAAATACCCTTGAATACATGATAATAGACGGTAAACAAATCTCGCAATCCCTCAAGGATGCGATGAAAATCGAAGTAGATGCATTGGCGGAGCAATATGGTCGCCGCCCATGCCTCATGGTCATCATTGTAGGTGACAACCCTGCCAGCCGCTCGTATGTGCGCGGCAAGATCAAAGCAACCGAGTACTGCGGTTTCGACGGCCACCTCGTGGAACTCCCTGAAGATGTGAGCGAAGCAACACTCCTCGCTGAGATCGACAAACTCAACAACGATCCACTCGTGGACGGTATTCTCGTGCAATTGCCTTTGCCAAAACATATCTCTGAGGACAAAGTTATCGCAGCTATCTCTGCTGAGAAAGATGTGGACGGCTTCCACCCTGAGAACGTGGCACGCCTCTGGCTCAACCAACACTGCATTCTTCCATGTACCCCCAAAGGTATCATCGAACTCCTCGACCAAGCGGGCGTAGAGATGGCAGGCAAAAAAGCCGTTGTCATCGGCCGCAGCAATATCGTGGGCAAGCCCGTTGCTAAACTCTTGCTTGACCGCAATGCTACTGTGACTATTGCACACAGCCGCACCAAGGACTTGGCTGCCGTGTGCCGCGAAGCAGATATCCTCGTGGCTGCTGTAGGTCGTGCGAAGATGGTGACTGCGGAGTATGTGAAGCCAGGTGCAGCCGTGATTGATGTGGGTATCAACCGCACCGAGGATGGCAAACTTGTGGGTGATGTGGATTACGAAGCAGTATTGCCTGTGGCTGGTGCTATCACCCCTGTCCCAGGCGGTGTAGGCCCTATGACTATCACCATGCTCATGCGCAACACGATTGAGTGCTTCCTCAATCGTATGAATAACAAATAATTACACAAATTAACACTTATTGTCGTCAAAAATATGACGACAATAAGTGTCTTAAAACCATATCCGAATAATTTTGTTAATTTTCGGATTAAATTTTGTGTCATTTTTGTTTTAATAAAAGTTCCTGCGACTTACCAAATCCACAACTATGATTGTACACGTAGCATCCTTTTTAGAGAGTATCGGTGGCTCAATTGACAAGGACCACTACCTTCGCCCTATTCCTGGCAGAACGGGCTGGGCAGCGTATTGCCGCAAACCAGAGTATTCGAAAGCCAAGAAGAAAGAGATGGCAGCCCATGCTGTCGTACAAAACTTCCGCAGTATCAATGAGGAGGCTTGTGCTATTTTGCGCGATTCAGAACAAAAAGCGCTTTGGCACGAGAAGCATCTGCAAGCACTGCGCGAAGCAAGCAAACACCAGCGCATGCCCAAAGCCAATGGCAAACCACCAGTACCAGCCCGATTATACGATTTCATCAAGCACGAAATCTCTCTCGCCCGCAAACAATCGTGATTTTGTCAAATGCGTATGATTAGCTGCTATAATTTTGGTTAGTTTACTCCATTATACAACAATATTGGTAGTGACTAATCAAATTTTTGATAATTTTTGGGCTAATTTTCTATAATTTTTGTTTTATTTTACATCATTCCCCCGTTATTCCCCTATCTATTGCCCCTTATCTGCCACCTATCTCCATCGTGACCTCATCGTGACTTCATCGTGACCTCATCGTGACCTCACCGAATGATCGCCGTAACTTCGCCGCAACTGCACCGCAACTTCACCGAATAATCACCGTGACACAACGCGCACTTCCCCGCGAGACAATCCGCCACCTGTCTAGTGCTCGGCGGTGGTTCGCCGAGTCAAAAAACGCAAAAAAATCACTCTTCTCTTGCATATCTCAAAAAAAAAGTGTAACTTTGCAGCCAAATAAGCATTAATATCAAATCAATGCCTGACACCACACCTAAAATAGTATCATTCGAGGACACATTATCTGCGTTCTTTGCAGCCATTACCACTGATGCTGCTCCGTTGGCTACGCAATTCCCTATCCTACAGGCGATTATTTCCATTTATTGCCAACAGCCATTAGAGGATATCTACCAATTTGCTTTAGACGATGAGTCTGCATCTGTGGCAATCAACCGACTAAAAAAGAACTTGCAGACATGTGCTCCAGAGCAAGTTAAGCCCCTCAATAGTCCACTAACCTACTTGTTAGATGAACTAATTTGCAATATCCAACAGCACGCACAAACGGACAAAGGCTATGCCTATCTGCATCACAACGCGGAACAACATTGCATAGATATTGCCATCGCAGATTTAGGCATAACTATTTATGGTAGCTACGTAGCAGCGCAAAAGCATTTGGATCGTTTAGGCGATAGTGATGCAGAAGCACTCAACCTTGCTCAAAATGGTTATTCAGTTAAGAATCTGCCAGATACAGAGAATCGAGGTTATGGCATTTCATCTAACATGCGCATGGTGGTTAAGGGATTAGGCGGAGAATTTGCCGTATTATCGGGTAACGCCCTCTTGCTTTATTCGCAAGATACCAAAAAGATTCTCTCATTGCCTTCTGAGATTGATTTCAAAGGAACAATGATTATTGTGCGCATTCCTGACCAAGTACCTAATAACTTTAATTTATACACATATACAAGTTGACTATGAAACAGATTATTAACATACAAGAGAAGTTTGGTACCGAACTCCATACACGCCAAATGGTAGAACGATTGGCTGCATCATTGAATGCTGCTGATTCTTATTTGTTGGATATGAGTGGTGTAATGCAAATCTCTCGCTCTGCTGCCGACGAGTTGTATAACCTCACTCATGGCAATATGAGTGTGGACTTGATCAATGTAGAGCCCTTTGTAGAGAAGATGCTTTCATCAGTCAAGTTAGGACGTTTCTTGCCCCGCCAACGCCCTGCCACCGACACTCCAATCATCCATTGCGAAACGATTGGCAATGTGTTGCAGCAACTGAGTGCAAGATAATAAAGAGAACATACATAAGAAAACATAATACTAACCCATTAAATTGTAAATAACTAAATAAATTGTAAATTGTAAATCAATAAATTGTAAATTATTTCGCAACAATACCGTTGCCCGACATATTTAATATAGCGTTATAAGCCCAAAAACATATTGCCATTTATGCAAAATTCGCATAAATGGCATTTTTATTTGCACTTCTCTTGCTCAATCCAAAATAATTGATTACCTTTGCACCGTGAACCTGCGCTGGGGATGTCTGCACATCAGCGGCGAAGGGTAGCAGACATAATAAAAGGCGTTTATTGGCGCTTGTTTTGGTTGACAAAAATCTAGCAAATTTTCACACACCCAAAGCAAGAGAGCGGTAAATGCCCCTTGGTGTGTTTAATTCGTTGTGTCCCACAATGATGAACATATCAGCGTGGGCATTCATTGTTTATTCTTGTGTGTTGGGTTTTGCTAGAACCTTTGTCAAGAGAATAAGCAAAGGTAAGGTTCCACGCTTTTTCTATAATTATACCAACGGGGCGTTTGGAGCCAACTTCCCACAAAATTAA
>JAFYWK010000006.1 GCA_017558065.1 Paludibacteraceae bacterium | reverse complement strand
GTCGGAGAGCCGCTTCATCTTGTACTCTTGGTCTTGGAGCTGTTCAACGCTACTAGCTAAACCAGCTTCAACAAGCTCCCTACGCAGAGTATCAGCGTAAGAATATACATGGGGTACAATATCCGAGAACTGTTTGAAATATCCAGCCATCTCTCGCGCAAACGTGGTCTTGCCTGCCCCCATACGTCCAGCAATGGGAATGAAGTATACCTTTTTCATACTACCTCGCCTTTCTTTATGGTTATGATGTTGTCTGCACAATCTATAATGCCTTCTTCATGGGAAACCATTATAAACTGTATTCCCAATTTGTCACTAAGCATTTTCATCATTTCAGAGGCTTTGCTTTGAAGGTCTGCGCTCAGATGACGAAAAGGCTCATCAAGTATGATAACCCTACGATAACCAGACATAAGGAGAACAGCAATGCGTAAGGCGAAGCTAACAACATCAAGAACACCGCCACCTGCACCTTCCACAGGACTGAGTTCTTCTCCGTCCCGAACAAGGAGCAAATCTGCTTCTGTTTGGTTTCTTCTCTCATTGAACACCAACTTGAACTCATAAGGGTCGGGGAATACAGCGGCGAGAGCCATCGTCACAATATTTGTGATACGCATCTCTAATTGCTGTTCCGTTTCCTTGGCTACGATGTTGATAACCTCTCTAGCCTTGAGAGCATCTCTATAGGCTTGCTCGGCACATTCAAGCTCCGTGCGCGTATCTCTGAGCAGTTCTTTATAGAACTCGGCTTTCTGTACGTGCATAGCTTGTATTTCAAGAAGTTTACTTAGATGTGAGTTCACCAACATACTCACCTACCGCATTATACAGTCGGTTGACACGAGCTTGGATACTAACCTCTAACTTCTGTCGCTCTTCTTCGAGACGAGCTACTTCTTTGGCGGCATCATCCCAGGAGTTAATGTGGAAGTCCCGCTTCAAGATTTCTTCCATTTCCTGAATCTGTCCCTCCATTCTCTGGTAGTTAGCTTCTGCGTCATCAATAACTTGCTTTATGGTGTTCAGCTTTCGGCTAATTTCTATGTAGTCCATTCTATACCTCCAGTTTGGTGTCAGTGGGGAGCATATCTTTCATCTCTCGAATGACACCATCCGTAATCTCTTCTTTGTTTGCCTGAACAAAGTTGGCAAGATTTGCTGTGAAATCCATCTTCTCTACACCTTCACCTTGCTGGAGAGAGTTCACAAAGAGGTCGAGCTTTTCATTACGCTCTTTCTCTACAGCTACTTTCTCCACAGAGAACACCTTCTCTGCGGGCTGAGTAGGAATAGGAATAATGGTAAGCTCACTGGTCTCGGTGTCGAAGATGGCAATGCCGGGTTCATGTTCTGTCTGGGCAATGGTAGACCTCATCATACTGCCCATATTGATTACAGCTCTTCCGCGCTGGTCACGGGCAATTATCCGCTGGTGGTTATCGCCAGTGATAATCAGATTATAATCGGGAAATTCTTTCAACAGCTTACTCGCTTCGGAGTATTCTGTCTGCCCTTCCCAGAGTTTCTTATCACCGATAACCATCTTGTGCATAACAAGGATGTTATACATAAGTTTATTGCGCGGAACAGGAATATCCTGCCCCCATGAAGCACCATACCAATGAACTCTTTCATCACCGTCCAGCGTCATTGCGGGAGTATCGTCCAGCAGAACAAGGGAAGGGACGGCTTCGAGGAGAACGCCAAGCGGTGTATTCTCCGTGCCAAGCGTATGATAACGTTGGTCATGCTGACCAAAGACACAAACGAAATCCATCGTGTGGTACATCTCCCCAGCTCTAAAACGCTGAATCACCTTCTGCGTCAAGCCGTAGGGAACTTTGTAGCTATCGAACAAGTCTCCGGGAAACACCATAGCCACACAGCCCCGCTCGACACAGGTAGTAATCTCCCAATCGAGCTTACGCAGAACGGTGTCCTCGTAGTCATCAATACGGTTAGCGGGTTTGCTGTTAGTCCAATGCTGGTCGCCACAGATACCAATTTTCATCATTCCTCCCAAGGTCTATTACAGGTCGGGCAAAGCGGGTGTTCTATCTTGAAAACCTCAAGTTCCTCTTTGCCGCTTTCCAACTGCCGTTTAGCTTTGTTCCTCTCCAATACAACGGAGAAGTGCCGCTTGCACAATGTCTTGAGGTCTTCGCCCACATTAACATTCTTGATGTAGTCTTGCGCCATGTCTCTGACCGCTTCAAAGGATGTTCGCTTCTCGGCTAGTGCCTTTGACAGTTTAATACCTTTCGACTTTACCCTAAAACGGGCGATAAGGCTAGACAATTCTGCAATCCTACACCCGACTTGATTAAGTTCTTCAAACTCCTGCTTAAGTCCTTCGTACTCTGCCTTGTACTCAGCAAGTCGGTCTATGCCAGCTTTCTTCACCCCAAGAAGGGAGTTATAGCGTTCCAAGTTTTGCTTTAACTCAACTACAGCGTTTTCTATGTATTTGTAGTTTTGGAGTTCCAGCTTTATTTGGAACACATTATCCTCTTGTTCATATGCCCAGCTATGCTTATCAAGTATAGCTTTATGGCTGGCCTCTTGTTGGATTAAGTTACCAACTGCATCCTTCCTTTCACGGACAACAGCATTGGCCTTCTTGATTGTCTCGCCTATGACACCAAGGCCAGCAATCATGTTCAGCTTCTTAGCGACTTCACCCGGACTATCCTGTAAGAGAAAATAGGGGTCGTGCTGGCTTTGTATGTTAATGTCAGACAGGTTCAAAGCACGTTGAATTTCGGGCGGTACGTCCGTTCTAAGGGCCGCAAACACATTGCCCTTGTAATGGTAGCCCCCGGAAGACTTTTGGCCTTTGTCGCGGGTTATACATTCTTCATCATCGAACTTGACGACTACTGCCGTATCTCCTATCGCGCCATGCTTATGGAAAGCAAATCCGGTGGGGCGATTTAACACTACCCACCGGATTGCTCGGATAATGGAAGATTTGCCATTATCCGAGCTTCCTGCGATGACGTTCATTCCTTCGGTAAACTCCAGATTTGTTTGTTCATGTATCTGGAAGTTCCTCAACGCCACTCGTTTTATCATGTTTATTCCTCGTCAAGACGTTTCAGTCTCATGTCAGCAGGAAGATGAAGTCTGTCCATCTCACTCATATAAGCCGTTTCACAATGGTCATCCTGCCAGAAGAACAGCATATTGGTGAGTTTACGAGGCCAACTCCTCTTGCCCCTCATGTGCCAGCGTTGGAAACGCGCACTCAACGTGAGGTCAGGATCACCACCGAGAAGAAGGGAATGGAGGAACTGGTCAAACGCAATGCCTACTTTCATAAAGTATGTCATGCTTTCCACTCCATGTCATGCAGGCTTTTCATCAACTTATCATACTGCCAAAGTTGAACCCCTGCCGTCATAAGGAGGCTTTCTGCAAATTCTGCATTGGGGTATGTTTCTTTGTAGATGATACACTTGATGCCTGCGTTAATGATCATACGCGTACACTCGATACAAGGCTGATGCGTCACATACATAGTTGCACCCTGCGTAGTATTACCATGCACTGCACATTGTATTATCGCATTTTGCTCTGCATGGACAGCATAATCTATATCAAGATTAGTGCCACTAGGAATACCTTTTTCCTGTCTCATGCACACGCCTTCATCGCAACAGTTACGGATACCTTTCGGCGCACCATTATATCCTGTCGAGATGACATGATTATCCTTGACCAGAACAGCCCCCACCTTCCTACGCAGACAAGTGGAACGCTCTGCGGCAGTCTCAGCCAGCCGCATAAAGTATTCGTTGCTAGAGATTCTACTCATCCCATTTATCCTTTAAGTCTTCAAAGAAGCAGGGAGCATAATTATAGGCCAGATTCATAGCCATTGTAGCAATCTCGACAATCTGCGGATGGGCGCGACCAGTAGTGGAAAGAGCGCGGAGCTTGAAGAAGTGTCGCCACTGCCTCATGTTAGCTGTCATCACAAGGGTCGTGGCAAGGTCGTTCGGCAGAATACCCCGCATATCATCGGGAACCATGTCATTTTCTGCCATTATCTTATATTCCCATTCATCCGTAAGGCGTCCCCAAAGCCATAAGGAAGTGGGCGTTGTCCCTTCCTGCTCAACAACGCTGTCGTACTTTTCTTCGCTCCATTCGCCGCAGATATTCCCAGTAACCCAATGGGGCTGGATCATAGTAAGACCACCCCAAGCCTCCTTGGTATAGTTCTGGTAGCGGGTGGAAGCCTGCGTATAGGAGGCAAGACGGTGGCGCACGATTTCGTGGGTGATAGCGCGGTTCGTGGTGAACTTCATTGTGAGAGAGGCGTGTTCAATAAGAGACTCGTGTCCCACCTTGATACGCGATTTGATAATCTTCTCACCCTCAGCCAGTGTGCCGTCAAACAGACAACCTGTCTTCCAGCACTGGTTAGAGGCGGAGACCACGTTCTGAACCATCTGCTCATAGAAAAGGTTGTTGAGAAGCTCAACCTTTTGTTTGATTACTTTCATATTACCATCCTTTGAAAGTGTTGATAAGTGCGATAATTGCCGCAATACTGAGAAGGGTAACAACCACCGTTGTGTCCATTATTCCTCCTTGTCGAAACGGTCACGAATAAAGATGGGGAAACGGAGAGAGCCTTTACCAGTTTGATTCTGGAAATACACTTCCACCATCTTCGGAGGGTTAGTCATAAACTCAATGCGCTGGGCGTCTGTATAACCGCTACCGACTTTGACCTCAGTTCCGTTATACTCACAAACGAGCGCACCGAGGACGCCCTCATATTTACCCTCACCTTCTATGACACGCAGTACAGGGAGGTCAACCGTTTCGCGTTTCTTCACTTTGCACCATGAGCGCGAACGCCCGAAAGTGTAAGGATCCTTACGATTCTTGAGTACAAGTCCCTCTTCTCCCCTCTTGAGAGCATCTTCGAGTAAGATATCAATGTCCGACCAGTGTAAAAGTTTGCTGTGCGATACCAGACGGAGTTGGTGTAAACCATGTTGCTCAAAGATAGCTTCGAGTAAACTGAGTCGGTTAGACAAGGGCATATCGGGATAATCTTTGCAGAAGAAATCGAAGACATGATACTCGAAGTCGGTAGTATCCGCCCCCTCTTGTTTACGAGCGTTCCCCACAAACGCCTCGAAATCACGCTGTTTTCCGATGGCTTCTCCATCAATAACAAACCTCGAATAGTCGTAGCCGAGTATCTCCGAGAGTTCGTTGATAAGAATTTTAACTCCCATATTGAAGCACGAGAAGTTCCCGTAATCCTTACCGTTACGGGACAGGTAACGGACTTCGCTCTTGTCAATAAAAGCCCACGTCCGTACTCCGTCCAGTTTATCCGAGACAAGAACAAGTGACGGGTCATTATCGCAATAGGTTTTAAACTTCTCCAAATCTTTGTCACAGAGCGCAACCTCATGGTTAGGGATTTCAGGGAAGAACTTACGGAAGGTCTTCACCCCTGCCCCACATTTCAAATCCTTATCGAGGATGAAGTTGACAACCTTCTTAGTTTCTTCATCCGCACTGGCAAGCCAAGACAGTTCCGTCCTGTCCTCCATAGTCGCACCTTTTGCATCCGCGAGTTCATCCAGCTTTTTGAAGATGTTCTCGATGGTCGGCTCAGGGAGATTCTGTACCCTAGCTACAGTTCCCAACCCCTTAGAGGAAACAATGGAGGTGAGATGGAACATCTTGAAAGGGTCAAGGGCATACATAACAACATCCTTGAAGTTAGGCACGTCTTGGTTTTCCTTGATAATCTGTTCCTTCTCAGTACGCTTGCTGGTGGAAGCAATGCGGTCGAGGAGAACATAGATATGCTTTAAAGACGCTTTGCCGTCAGCAATATCCGCAATCTTTACTTCTCTGCGCTTGAAACTAAAAGCCATGATCACACCCTCGCCCATTCGGTTCTGGAAGCCCAAGTGGTTTCCGTAATCTTGTTATTCTTCCACACGTTCTTGATAGCGTCTTTCTGGTACGCAGGAACATTCGCCTGTTGCGTGATTGCATACCCCATACGCGCAAGAGCGTATGCATCCGCTACGTTGTTATCGTTGAAGTCTACCCCGTAGCGTTTATAGACCTCCTTCATCATAAGTTCTTTGGGGGCTGTACCTGTAGCCGTGGTGAACTTCTTTAATGAAGTAGGTGGTATGCGGAGAAAAGGATAAGCATCAGACCACAAGCGAAATTTGATAATTCCAGACAGTTCAGCGATGTTAAACACCTGTCCTTTCGCGGCAAACGCATAATCCTCCACAAAGACCGAGCATACCACAGGAGCGGGAATATAGCTAAAAACCCTAGATACAATATTGTTGACTCTTCCATACCAGTCATCCTGCGGTTTTGTTTTTACACATTCAGCGACCGCGATTTTCAGTTGCTTATCAAGGACAACGACACCTGTGCCTGTAATACTGATGTCGAGGCCGACATAGTAAGGAGCTTTCTCGAAGTCTGTCATAGTTACCTCAGTTGTATTCAAACACTTCTCGAAGTTCTTCTACAAATTCATCAGGCACGGAATGAACACTTTTAAAACGTCCATGACTGATAATCTCATGAACAGTGTAGTTATACTGTTCAGCTAATCTATAATACTGTTGCAACATTTCTTGATAACAAAAAATATTGGCTACAGCTATTACAGGTTCATTCCTCTCCATCAATCGTTTACATTTGGCGTAGCACTCGTGTTCAGCAATCCATGCCTGTAAAGAGTCATACCGTTTCACCCCGTTTTCGTCCGTATAAAAATCATCGGCTTCACAAATGTTCTCTTTAAAACACAGCTTCTTTGCGAGTGTTGATTTCCCTGACCCCGGAACGCCTCGAATAAGATACACCGTACCCATTAATTACCTCATTCCCAAATTGTTACGGATGTTCTGTAAGTTAGCATGGCTCTGGAAGCGATAAAGCGAATACTTGTAGCAGAAGTGCTGGAACATCGCAAAAGAGGGCGCAGAAACGACAGCAGGGCGCATAATCGGGCAACCAGAAAGCGGAAGCCGTACCAGCTTTTCATTTCTTTCCAACATTTCAGGACTAGCTTCCTTGATTGACTGGTACTTCTTGGTCTTTTCTCCAAGCGTACCGTTCAAATACTGAATAGCAGTCTTCTCTCCCACACCCACCACACCGGGTACGGTATCAGTAGAACAACCAGCTATCATCTTTACTTTCCACCAGTCACCAGCGGGGAAGTGGCAAGTCTGTTCAAACCATTCAGCATTGAGAATCTGCTTATGTTTGAAGTCGTACATCCTTGCATACGGCAAAAGCTGATACATATCGGCATCGGTCGTTACAAAGATATAGTTATCCTTGTTGTTCATAACGATAGATGCGATAATGTCATCAGCTTCGTAGCCTTCTTCCATGAAGCACTGGTAGCCCATGCCCGGAAGAATATCATCACGCAGAATACGGAACTGTTCAAAGCAGTGGTCTAAATACTCTTTGTCCAGTTCCGTATCTGTCTTGATATCCCGACCCTGCTTATACCAAGAATACTCCTGCTTACGCTTATTTATGGGGGAGTCCCACACGAACAGGAACAAATTGGAATACAGAGTAAGGGATAAATGGTCTAAGGATTGGAAGAACTGGCTAATAAGCTGGTAGTCCTTCCCGCCTGTATAGAACTTCCTGCCAGCATAACGCAAGGTATGCAGTATGGAATGGCAGTCTATGATAATAGTCGGCATAGCCCGTTTAAAAATCATTCGTCACCTTT
>JAFYWK010000051.1 GCA_017558065.1 Paludibacteraceae bacterium | reverse complement strand
GATATCACCAAACTCAAAGACTTCCCTAACGCTTGCAAAGACAAGAAAGGTCGTCTGCGTTGTGCGGCAGGTGTGGGTATCACCCCTGACTTCATGGACCGCGTGGCTGCATTATATAAAGAAGGTGTAGATGCTGTGGTGCTTGACTCTGCACACGGTCACTCCAAGAATATCGTCAATGCCCTCCGCACCATCAAGGCCACTTATCCAAACCTCGATGTAGTAGTCGGTAATATCGCTACCGCTGAAGCAGCCAAGTACCTCGTAGAGAACGGCGCAGACGGTGTGAAGGTAGGTATCGGTCCTGGTAGTATCTGTACCACTCGTATCATCGCGGGTGTGGGTGTTCCACAATTGACCGCTATCTTCGAGGTGGCGGAAGCACTCGAAGGTACAGGCGTGCCAATGATTGCCGACGGTGGTCTTCGCTACTCTGGCGACGTGGTGAAAGCCCTCGCTGCTGGTGGCAACTGCGTGATGTGCGGCTCTATGTTCGCAGGTACCGAAGAAGCGCCTGGCGACACCATTATCTACAACGGTCGTAAATTCAAATCCTATCGCGGCATGGGTTCTATCGATGCTATGAAAGCAGGTTCAGCCGACCGCTATTTCCAAGGCAAGGAGACCAATGTCAACAAACTTGTGCCAGAAGGTATTGTAGGTCGTGTGCCATACAAAGGTCATGTTTCCGAGACTATCTTCCAACTCATGGGTGGTCTTCGCTCAGGTATGGGTTATGTAGGTGCGCACAACCTTGAGGAACTCAAGCAGGCTAAGTTTGTCAAGATTAGTGCAGCAGGTATGGCAGAGAGTCACCCGCACGACATCACCATCACCTCCGAGACTCCTAACTACACCCGCGGACAATAACCTAGCACAACTAGATCAACTAGTTCTACTAGTACAACTAGAATTACAAAAAAACTAGAATATATGCAAAAAATCATCATTCTCGATCTCGGATCAGAAACTACCCAAGTCATCGGTCGCCGTGTGCGCGAACTGGATACGTTCTGCGAGGTCCTTCCTTACAACAAATACCCAGAGGATGACAAAGACATCATTGGTCTTATCCTTTCTGGTGACAAGGATGCTGTAGAACAACCAGAGGTGCTCCAAAACACCCTCAGCCAATTCTGCTCTTGCATCCCAGTACTCAACATCGCTAAAGGCGAGCAACCTTCGGTAGAGGAGCTCCGTCCATTTGTGCTTGACACTTGCCACAGCGCTCAAGACTGGACGCCTGCTAACTTCGTAGAGACTACCGTAGCGCAACTCCGTGAGCAGATTGGTACCGACCGCGTAATCCTTGCCCTCTCTGGTGGTGTGGATAGCTCTATCACTGCTGTGCTCCTCAACCGTGCTATCGGCAGCCAACTCACCTGTATCTTCGTGGATCACGGATTGCTCCGCAAGGACGAGTTCGAAAACGTACTCCGCGACTACGAGTGCCTCGGCCTCAATGTAATCGGTGTGGACGCTAAGGCTCGCTTCTATGGCGACCTTGCTGGCGTTACTGATCCAGAGCAAAAACGTAAGATCATCGGCCGCGACTTCATCCAAGTATTTGATGAGGAAGCTAAGAAAATCACCGATGCAAAATGGTTGGGTCAAGGTACTATCTACCCAGATATCATCGAGTCTATCAACCACTCTGGTAAGGTCATCAAGTCGCACCATAACGTAGGTGGTCTGCCTAAAGAGATGAACCTCAAACTCTGCGAGCCACTCAAGCTCCTCTTCAAGGACGAGGTTCGCCGTATTGGTCGCTATATGGGTGTACCTGAGCACCTTATCGGTCGTCACCCATTCCCAGGTCCAGGTCTTGGCGTGCGTATCTTGGGCGATATCACTCCTGAGAAAGTACGCATCCTCCAAGAGGCGGACGCTATCTACATCAACATGCTCCGCGAGTGGAAAGATGAGAACGGCGTTGCGCTCTATGATAAGGTATGGCAAGCAGGTGCTATCCTTTTGAGTACCGTTCGCAGTACTGGTATGAAGGGCGATGTGCGTACCTACGAGCATCCAGTTGCACTCCGCGCTGTGTTGTCTGTAGACGCTATGACTGCTGACTGGGCACGCCTTCCATACGAGTTCATGGCTAAGGTGTCTAACGAGATTATCAACAAGGTGCAAGGTGTAAACCGCGTATGCTATGATATCTCTGCAAAACCACCCGCAACAATCGAGTGGGAGTAATCAAGTAGAACCCTACAACAAAACACGCGCACCTATGTGCGCGTGTTTTGTTATTATTTGGAACCATATATATTAATACCACTAAAAAAAACTTTTTCACTCTTGCGTATTTGCTTTTTTTACGCTCCCCTTTGCTCTATTTCCTAGATATAATTGTTATTTATCTCAAAGTATATGGCGCCGCTTGCGGTATTTTTGAAGAACGAGCATAGTAACCCCTATGCGAGAGATGAGAAAACGCCATAGACGAAGAGAGAAAAACAAGTATATCGCTGAAGTTTGTTTGCTTCACGGGAAAAGCCGCGAGGTCTGAAACAAAGACACGATGCCACACGGCGCGCACTCCCACACTACCACATAAAAAAATGTGTCAAATAGTTGTATATATCAAAAAAAAGTAGTACTTTTGCAGGCAAGATGGTAGTCGAAAGTGTTTTTGAATACGTCAGACGATACATGATGAAACATATATGCAAAGCATATATTGGGCGAGAAGAAGGAAATAGAGCAAAGGGGAGCGTGTAGTACCTTTGTAGCCGAAAGTCATACAGTAAGGTGTAAACATGACAGCGCACGAAGCACTCAAGGCATATTTTGGTTACGATAATTTCCGTCCTTTACAAGAAGAAATTATCCAATCCGTTATAGACGGTCGCGACACGTTGGCACTCATGCCTACGGGTGGCGGCAAAAGTCTATGCTTCCAAGTACCCACCATGGCCATGGGTGGGTTGTGTCTTGTTATCACACCGCTCATCGCCCTGATGAAAGACCAAGTAGAGAACCTTCGCCAACGCAATATACGTGCAGCAGCCATCTACACAGGTATGAGTTACGAACAGCAAAAAGTAGCGCTCGACAATTGCATGTGGGGACCATACCATTTCCTATACGTTTCACCCGAGCGATTAGAGTCAGAAGAGTTTCGCGAACGTCTATCGCGTTTGCCTATCTGCCTTATCGCCGTGGACGAAGCCCACTGCATCTCGCAATGGGGCTATGATTTTCGCCCCAGTTATCTGAAAATAGCGGAGATACGAGATTTAATAAAAGGTTTCAAAGTTTCAAAGTTTCAAGGTTCCAATATTGAAACAAACCTGCATGGCGTGAAACAAGCGGCAAAGCCGCGTGAAACCCTTCCGCTCGCCCAAGTGCCAATATTGGCACTTACTGCCACCGCTACCCCCGATGTGGTGGATGACATACAGGAGCGATTGGCATTCCGCAAGAAGCATGTGCTACGCAAGAGTTTTCTACGGCAGAACCTGAGTTACGTAGTACGTCAAACCAACAAGAAAGCCGATGAGATAGTGCATATCCTCAACAAAGTTCCTGGTTCCGCCATTGTATATGTTCGCAATCGCCAACGTGCTCAAGAGTTAGCCGTTTATCTGCAAGAGAAAGGTATCAGTGCCGAATTCTACCACGCCGGTCTCTCCTCCAAAGAGCGCTCAGCCAAGCAAGAAGCGTGGCAAGCCTACCCCCATCCCCTCCCTAAAGGGAAGGGAGTGACACGAGTGATGGTGACTACCAACGCTTTTGGTATGGGTATTGACAAGCCCGATGTACGTATGGTGATTCACCACGATTTGCCAGATACTATTGAGGCATATTTTCAAGAGGCAGGACGTGCAGGAAGGGATGAGCAACGTGCCTTCGCCGTATTGCTCTACGATCCATCGCAAGACAAAGCCAAAGCGCGCAAGCGCGTTGCAGACAACTATCCACCCAAAGAATTTGTCATAGATGTGTATCATAAGACATGCGATTTCTTGGGTGTAGGAGCAAGCAGCGGACAAGGACATACCTTCATGTTGCCCATCCACGATTTGTGCCGTATCATGCACCTACCTATTCTACAGACCTACTCTGCCCTACACCTGCTGACACAAGCAGGATATATCTGCTTCCAAGAAGAGCAAGAGATACACCCACGCGTCAAGATTCTCGTTTCGCAACGCGAGATGAGTGAATACGGACTCAGCAAACAACAGTACCAGTTATTAGAGTTATTGATGCGTCAGTATTCGGGTATCTTCACCGACTTGCAATATGTGCATTTAGGCGATGAGGCGATGAGGCGATTAGGCAATAAGGCGACAGGTGAGAAGCAAGAGATACATGACCTATTGGTATCCCTGGCGCAGCGCCATATCATCACCTATATCCCACATAGCACAGCCGACACGCTGACATTCACGTGCGAACGTCAAACAGACATCCATTTATCTACCGATATATACGACAACCATCGCCAACAGTACATCGAAAAACTGAAGGCGATGGTAGAATATGCTGACAATAATCTCTATTGTCGTTCGCAATTGCTATTATCCTATTTTGGCGAAGCCGATGCCACCACCTGTGGCACCTGCGATGTGTGCCGTCAGAAGGCAAAAAGCGAAAAGCAATGATTATCTACGTGTGCTTCCGCCTGCTGAGCGAGAAGATGAACTTCCACCAGACGAACGCATCGAAGAGCTACCCGACGAGTAGCTACCCGCAGACGAACGCATAGACGAACTACCAGATGAGCGTACAGCCGAACTGCTACTAGAACGCATAGGCGCCACGCTGGAGCGGTTGATGGTTGTAGCAGAAGAGCGTGTAACGGTAGAGCGTGTAGCCGTAGGCGTAGTAGAAACTCTATTGACCGTACTTGAAGAGCGCACTGGTGTAGATACTCGTGTAGTGGTGCTCTGCGAACGCGTAGCTGTTTGTGATACAGAAGCACTTCGTGTGGCCGTACGCACATTGGTATTCGCTGTAGTACGAGTTGCAGTACCACGTCCCACTGTAGAACTACGATCTGGAGTACGGACATTCGTACTACCAAAAGTGCGCGTTGCAGTGCTGCGCGAAGAGACACGAGTGGTGCCACTGGTCACATTGCGCGAAGGCGTTGCCGTGCGCACTGCCGCAGCGCGAGTACGATCAATATCACGTGCATTACTATAGTTGCGCGAAGCATTGCGCGTAGCAAACGAACGCTCAGGATGACGCGTAGCATAATCGCTACGGCTCACCGTCTGACGCATAGGGCGATAATGCGCATGGTGATGATGACCTGTACGATAGGTGCAGATAGGATAGTAGTGATGATGCCAATAGCAATGATCCCAATACAAATGATGGGCTATGCAATGATATGGATGCCACCATGTTGGCCAGTAGTCCCAATAGAATGGCGAATGCCAACATACCCATGATGGCCCCCAGAACCAGTCATATATGAGTGGGCGGTAGATATACACAGGTTCGATGATATAATCTGCGCCATAGACATACTCATCACCTATCACCTGCACAGTCACCGACTCTGACTCGGGGTCTTTTTCCACAAAAATCGACGCTACGTCTTGATACACATCCTTTGCCAATACCGCTTGAATCACTACCAAGTGGCGACTCTGGTCGGCAGTCTCTATCACACGCAGATAGTCCACATTGCCGTCACCATTTAAGTCAAGGTTAGAAAAAGCAGAGTCAGGGTTATTGAGCAACTGTTCGAACTGCTCCAAATCTTTCGCTTGTCCAAAAAGAGTAGCCACAGTCTTGAGGTCAAGATCCTGCGATATGTCGGAATTAGTAGCAGTGACAGTCACCGTCTGGTCGGCTCTCAAAATCGACAATGACCACATGCCAATTGTCGATAGAATGAAAAATAAAAATAAACGTCTCATGTTACACCAAGTTTAGATTGTGATACATCTTCTCCTTTTTAGTTTGCATATAGCGCAAGTTATAGGGATTAGGAGCGATCTCTATTGGTATATTCTCTACAATTTCTATGCCAAAACTTTCCAACCCTACTCGTTTCACGGGGTTGTTCGTGATCAGTCGCAGTTGCTTAGCCCCCATCAGCTGAAGGATTTGTGCCCCTACTCCATAATCACGTTCATCGGGTTGGAAGCCCAGATGAATATTCGCTTCTACCGTATCCTCGCCTTGCTCTTGCAGTTTATAAGCACGAATCTTATTCATCAGCCCAATGCCACGTCCTTCCTGATTCAGATAGACAATAATACCCTTCCCCTCTTTCTCCACCATTTGCATGGCTTTGTGCAGTTGTTCGCCACATTCGCAACGCATCGAACCAAAGATGTCGCCTGTCATACACGATGAGTGCACACGGCACAGAATAGGTTCATCATCCGACCATTCACCTTTTTGCAAAACGATATGCTCCAATCCGTTGTTGAGTTGACGGAAAGGCGTCAGCATGAACTCACCAAAAGCGGTAGGCAGACTCACGGTCTCGCCACGCTCGACCAGACTGTTGGCAATAGGCGATTGGTTATTGGCGATAGGCGACTCGTGCTTCATGCGATAGGCAATCAGGTCCTTGATGGAGATAAGGCTCAATCCATATTGCTCTGCCACAATCTCCAACTGTGGCATACGCGCCATAGTGCCATCTTCGTTCATGATCTCAATGAGTGCCGCCACAGGTTGCAATCCCGCCAGACGCGCCAGATCCACAGCAGCTTCTGTGTGTCCAGCACGCTTCAATACACCACGCTCTTGTGCATACAGCGGGTTGACATGTCCAGGACGACCGAAGTCTTGCGGTTTGGAAGTAGGGTCTGCCAACGCACGAATCGTAGCAGCACGATCTTCTGCACTCACACCCGTAGTACACCCCTCCAATTTATCAACAGTCACCGTAAACGGAGTACCCAGCATAGAGGTATTATTAGGCACCTGATGCACCAAATCCAGTTCCGCACAGCGGGTCTCTGGCAGCGGTACACACAACACACCACGCCCATGCTGAAGCATGAAGTTCACCTTCTCAGGAGTTATCTTCTCGGCAGCGATAATAAAATCGCCCTCGTTCTCACGGTCTTCATCGTCCACGACTATCACGAATTTGCCTTCGCGGATGTCTTCAATAGCTTTCTCAATTGTATCCATATCTTATATATAAATCGTTTCAGTTTCACAAACACTTTTACCCACGCATCAGGATTAAACAATGTGGAATCAGTAGCGGCCTTATATGTGAGGAATATACCTATCGGCAGCAGCACAAACGAACTTAGCCACATACCTGCCCAACAGGGCCACAACGCTTCGCGTGCCATCTTGTATCCTGTATTGTCAATGATATAATAAACGATAAACATCACCACCGATATCACGACAGGCATACCCAATCCACCTTTGCGGGTGATAGCGCCTAACGGTGCACCGATGAAGAAGAAGACCAAGCACGCAAATGCCAATGTGAACTTGCGATACAATTCTATCTCGTGACGACGGATATATCGTTGATAATCATTGAGCATCAAGGCATTGTAATCAATCTGATCGCGTTGCGCTTTGGCTTTCTCTAACGCTGCCGATGCAACTCTATAACGTTCGTCGGGTGATAGGTTTGCCAACAATGAGTCTAAGTCATACACCTTGTCGCTTGGTGCCCCCACGGCATCTTCCTGCAAATTGCGCCCCGACTTACGCTCTCTGCCAAAATAGCGATTTTCCACTATCGACGCACTCTGCTCAGCACTCCTGCCATGCGCCAAGACTTGCACAGAATCAATGGATTGTACCAATTCAGTGACATTCTTCGACACGTGTTGGTCGCTCAGTACATCTTCGTTGTAGCGATTAAACTCCATATCAAAATCTATCAGCAACTGCTTCATGGCAAACGATTCGCGACGATATGGAATATTCTTCTCCGATTTCGTAGCCCGTTTTTGTTTACGATCAAGATTTTCAAACGACTCGCCACTATACAAACGCAACAACAGGTATTTCTTGTCATCTGTAAAATAGATTCGCCCCGAGTCAGCCACCATCACTGTTGCGTTCTGAAATCCCTCCGAGTAGTCATAGATCATCATATCATAGAGCATACCTTTCAGGGGGTCCTTATGGCGAACATAGATATTATAGCCATCTATGCCATCATAAAACTCGCCCTGCGGAATATCCAATTCGGGCGATTTCTGGCGCAACGAGAATATCAACGCCCACAACTTCACTTGTGATACAGGTAGCACATAATTTGAAAACAAAAACGCACCCCCGCAAATCAAAAACAGCGATATGGTTAATGGTCGCATGATACGAAATAGACTCACACCCGCTGCTTTCATTGCTGTGAGTTCGGATTTCTCGCCCAAGTTACCGAAGGTCATCAGCGATGCCAGCAGAATAGCCAAGGGCAATGCCAATGGCACTACAGTAGCCACCGCATAGATAAAGAACTCCGCCAATACCATCACTTCCACACCTTTACCAACGAGGTCCTTGACATGCATCCATACAAACTGCATCAGCAGAATGAAGATACATATCATAAACGTCATCGCCAAAAGCCCAAGAAAGTGCTTGAGCAAATAGGAATCTATTTTCTTAATCCATTGCAAAATAGTATAATGCTGAATTATTCTGTTTTCAGACTATCGGCTGTAAAGTTCATAGGCAATAAATCTGCAGCGCTATCAAACACATAGCACACCTCATCCCCATACAGTATCACTTGCATCGGTTGGCCATATCGATGTTCTGTTTCCAACATCACCTGGCGGCATGCACCACACGGACTGGCAGCATCTTTGGTAAAATGCCCATTCGTATAGCATGCTATTGCCAATGCTGCTACACGCGTATTGGGATAATTCGCATTCGCTGCAAACAATGTCGTTCGCTCTGCACACAATCCACTTGGATAGGCTGCATTCTCCTGATTACTACCCGCAACTATCTGTCCGTCAGCCAGTAACGCCGCAGCACCTACATGATAATGCGAATAAGGACAATACGCATTTTGGGTCATTGCTTTTGCCTTTTCCACCAATTGACGCATCGACGGAGTCATCTCATCAAGCGTACACGCAGTTACTTTTGTTTCTACTATTACTTCTTTCATAACCGAATGATTTGGGTATTCTTATCCAAATAACGTGCAAAGGTAACACTTTTTTTTGATATATACAAATCTATATATAAAAAAAAGAGCCGAGAACATGCCTCGGCTCCTTAATAATATACTCTGTCTGAGAATTACTCAGCCATCAAGAGCTCCATGATGGTGCAAGCTGACTTAGCCACTGGAGAACCAGGACCGAAGATAGCAGCAACACCTGCCTTATAGAGATAGTCATAGTCTTGTGCTGGGATAACACCACCAGCGATCACCATGATATCCTCGCGGCCCAATTTCTTGAGCTCCTCGATCACTTGAGGAACCAAAGTCTTGTGACCAGCAGCCAAAGAAGATACACCGAGTACGTGAACATCGTTCTCAACCGCTTGTTTAGCTGCCTCAGCAGGAGTTTGGAACAATGGACCCATATCTACGTCGAAACCGCAGTCAGCGTAGCCAGTAGCTACCACCTTAGCACCACGGTCGTGACCGTCTTGACCCATCTTAGCAATCATGATACGAGGTTGACGACCCTCTTTCTTAGCAAATTCTGCTGTAAGTTCTTGTGCCTTAACGAAGAACTCGTCATTCTTAGTTCCTGAAGCGTACACGCCTGAAATAGTTCTAATAGTTGCTGAATAACGTCCAACCACTTTCTCGCAAGCGTCAGAGATCTC
>JAFYWK010000050.1 GCA_017558065.1 Paludibacteraceae bacterium | reverse complement strand
GGTTGTATTTATGAACAAGTGCGACCTTGTTGATGACGCTGAGATGTTGGATCTCGTTGAGATGGAGATGCGTGAGCTTCTTTCATTCTATGAGTTCGACGGCGACAATACTCCTATCATCCGTGGTTCTGCTCTTGGTGCTTTGAACTCAGTTCCAGAGTGGGAGGATAAGGTAATGGAGCTCATGGATGCTGTTGATACATGGATTGAGCTTCCTCCACGTGCTATTGACAAACCATTCTTGATGCCTGTTGAGGACGTATTCTCAATCACAGGTCGTGGTACTGTAGCAACTGGTCGTATCGAAACTGGTATCATCAAAGTTGGTGATGAGGTTCAATTGATCGGTCTCGGTGCTGAGGGCAAGAAGTCAGTTGTAACTGGTGTTGAGATGTTCCGTAAGTTGCTCGATAGCGGTGAGGCTGGTGATAACGTAGGTTTGTTGCTCCGTGGTATTGACAAAGACGAGGTTCGCCGTGGTATGGTAATCACCCACCCAGGTGTTGTTAAACCTCACGAGGAGTTCAAGGCTTCTGTTTATATCTTGAAGAAAGAGGAAGGTGGCCGTCACACTCCATTCCACAACCACTATCGTCCACAATTCTACATCCGTACAATGGACGTAACTGGCGAGATCACATTGCCAGAGGGTACAGAGATGGTTATGCCAGGTGACAACTTGGAGATCAAGGTTAAGTTGATCTACCCAGTAGCTTGCTCTGAGGGTCTCCGTTTCGCTATCCGCGAAGGTGGTCGTACCGTAGGTTCAGGTCAAATCACTGGTTTGCTTGACTAATACAAAGTCTGACTAAGGTCAGCAATAAAACAAAAGATTGCCGAGGCTTCGGCCTTGGCAATCACTTACGGAAGTCTTCTAATGGTAAGAAAGCGGTCTCCAAAACCGTCAATGTGGGTTCGATTCCTGCCTTCCGTGCTGTTACAAAAAATAGCTTCCGTCTGACTTCGGCTGCTGCTGAGGCCAGATGTTTGGCGCAAATAAAGAAATAAGATAAAAACTACTGATATGAAGCTCGTTGAGAATCTAAAAGAATCCTACAATGAGTTGGTTCACAAAGTGAGTTGGCCAACTCGTAAAGAATTGTCTAAAAGCGCAGTGCTAGTGTTGATAGCTTCCATAATATTGGCGCTGATTGTATGGCTGATGGACTTCTGTTTTGAGTCGATTATGACTTTTGTTTATGGCTTATTCTAATCAACGGTAAATTGTTTGAATATGGCTGAAAGCAATTTTAAGTGGTACGTGCTCCGCGCAATTAGCGGCAAGGAGAACAAGGTGAAGGAGTACATTGAAGGTGCTTTGGTCACCTCTACCTTGTTTAAGGAGTATGTGTCTCAAGTTTTAATCCCAACAGAAAAGGTGGTAGCTCTTCGTGGTGGCAAGCGTGTGGTGAAAGAACGCAACATGCTGCCAGGTTATGTGCTCGTAGAGTGCAATTTGACCGACGAATGTTATCCACTATTGCGTAATATCCCTAATGTGCTTGGTTTTCTGAGTGAGAGTAAATCTTCAATCAAACCTGCTCCAGTATCTCAAGCTGAAATCAATAAGATTGTCGGCAATGTGGACGATATTGAGGTAGAGACCATGATGGAAGAGACATTCTTGGTTGGCGAGCGCGTGAAGGTGATTACTGGCGCATTCAACGGATTTGAAGGTATTATCAACGAGGTGTCGCAAGACAAACGCAAACTCAAAGTGGTTGTTACGATCTTTGATCGTCAAACACCGCTGGAGTTGGGCTTCGATCAAGTAGCTAAGGAGTAGGAGGCATTTGTTACGGGCCGTTGTACTACTCGGTAGTTTATAAATAACAAAACTATTAACAAAGTAAAACAAATTTAAATTATGGCTAAAGAAATTGCTGGATTTATCAAACTCCAGATTAAAGGTGGCGCTGCAAACCCATCTCCACCAGTAGGTCCTGCACTGGGTTCTAAGGGTGTGAACATCATGGAGTTTTGTAAACAATTCAATGCCAGAACGCAGGAGAAGGCAGGTAAGATTTTGCCTGTTGTAATTACTGTTTACACTGACAAATCATTCGATTTTATCGTTAAGACTCCACCAGTTGCTGTTCAATTGAAGGAAGCTGCTAAAATTAAGTCAGGTTCTAACCAACCTAACCGTAATAAAGTGGCAACCATCACCGAGGAGCAAGTAGTGGCTATCGCTACAGATAAAATGGTGGATTTGAACTGCTTCACCGTAGAGAGCGCTATCAGCATGGTTAAGGGTACCGCTCGTAGTATGGGTATTACCGTTAAATAATTAAACTTCAATCACTATTATGGCAAAATTGACAAAGAATCAAAAGCTTGCTGCTGAGAAGATTGAAGCAGGTAAGCTCTACACCGTAGCAGAGGCTGCTGCGTTGGTGAAGGAGATCACTACTACTAAGTTTGATGCTAGTGTAGATGTAGATGTACGTTTGGGTGTTGACCCACGTAAGGCAAACCAAATGGTTCGTGGCGTGGTAAGTCTCCCTCACGGTACAGGTAAACAAGTTCGCGTACTCGCATTGTGTACTGCAGACCAAGAGGCAGCTGCAAAAGAGGCAGGTGCTGATTATGTAGGTCTGGATGAGTATATCGAGAAGATCAAAGGCGGTTGGACCGATATTGACGTGATCATCACTCAACCACAAATCATGGGTAAGATTGGTGCTCTCGGTCGCGTTTTGGGTCCTCGCGGTTTGATGCCTAACCCAAAATCAGGTACAGTAACCATGGATGTTGCTAAGGCTGTAAAAGAGGTTAAGCAAGGTAAGATCGACTTTAAGGTTGACAAGTTCGGTATCGTTCACACTTCAATTGGTAAGGTGTCTTTTGCACCAGAGGCAATCAAGGAGAACGCTGTTGAGTTCGTACAAACCCTTATCAAGTTGAAACCTGCTGTTAGCAAGGGTACCTATATCAAGAGCATTTATCTTTCCAGTACAATGAGTCAGGGTATTAAGATTGACCCAAAATCTATTGAGTAATTTATTTAATCGAAGACAAGTATGAAGAAGGAAGATAAAAACGCCATTATTGCTTCATTGCAAGAGCAGTTGGGTCAATACTCACACTTCTACCTCACCAACATTGAGGGCTTGAACGCAGAGAAGACCAGTGAGTTGCGCCGTGCTTGCTTCAAGCAAGATGTAAAATTGCTTGTAGCTAAGAACACCCTGCTGCAAAAGGCACTTGAGGCAAAAGGCATCGATGCTCAAATTTTTGAGGCTCTCAAGGGTAATACTGCTTTGATGTTGTCTAACACAGGTAACGCACCTGCTAAACTCATCAAGGAGTTCACCAAGAAAGAGAAGAACAAAGAGGAAGCTAAGCCACAGTTGAAGGCAGCTTACGTAGAGGAAACCGTTTACGTAGGTGCTCAAAACTTGGATTTCTTGGCAACTATCAAGTCAAAGAACGAACTCATTGCAGATTTGGTTGCTTTGCTCCAATCTCCTGCAAAGAATGTTGTTTCTGCACTCCAATCTGGAGGTACAACCATCCACGGCGTTTTGAAAACGCTGGGTGAACGCGCTGAATAATCAGCAAACCAAATTAAATTAACATTAAAAAATAACATTTTAAAATTATACAACAATGGCAGATTTGAAAGCTTTTGCTGAACAATTAGTAAACCTTACAGTTAAGGAAGTTAATGAACTCGCTCAAATTTTGAAAGAGGAGTATGGTATTGAACCTGCTGCTGCAGCTGTTGCAGTTGCTGCTGGCCCAGCTGCTGCTGAGGCAGCTCCTGCTGAGGAGAAAACATCTTTTGATGTAGTTCTCAAATCAGCTGGTGCTAACAAGCTCCAAGTAGTTAAGGCAGTTAAAGAGCAAACTGGTCTCGGTTTGAAAGAGGCTAAGGACATCGTAGATGCTGCTCCTGCAACTGTTAAGGAAGGTGTTGACAAAGCTACCGCTGAGGCTCTCAAGAAAGCTCTTGAGGAGGTAGGCGCTGAGGTAGAGTTGAAGTAATACCCACTGACCTAATAATGGTAGGTTTAGACCCTGAAATGGGGTCTAAACCTTTTTCTCTGAATAGAGGAGAATGTTGAAAAAATGTTAATTTCTGATAATAAAACTGCGGTTCTGATAAAATAAGGTAAAAGACATAGAACCATCTATTTAGGTCTAAATAATTCATTATCAGGCATTTTGTTAATGTTCGAAACTAATTAATTTAAAAAATAATGGCAAATAAAAACAAAGAACAGAGAATCAATTTTTCGGCAATGCAAAAGCAGATGCCATATCCTGATTTTCTGGAGATTCAATTAAAGTCTTTCCATGACTTCTTCCAGATGAACTCTACTCCTGAGGTTCGTCATACGGAAGGTTTGTTCAAAGTTTTTTCTGAGAACTTCCCTATCGAAGATACTCGAAAGAACTTCCGACTTGAGTTCTTGGATTATCACGTAGATCCTCCTCGTTATTCGATTGAGGAGTGTCTGCTCCGTGGACTCACGTACAGTGTGCCTTTGAAGGCTAAATTGTTCCTTACTTGTACCGATCCAGATCACGAGGATTTTGAGCCAGTGATGCAGGATGTGTTCCTTGGAACTATTCCTTACATGACTCCAAAGGGTACTTTCGTTATCAATGGTGCAGAGCGTGTAGTAGTTAGTCAATTGCACCGTTCACCAGGTGTGTTCTTTGGCACATCAATGCACTCTAATGGTACCAAGTTGTACTCTGCTCGTATCATCCCATTCCGTGGTTCATGGATTGAGTTCGCAACCGATATCAACCGTGTGATGTATGCTTACATCGACCGTAAGAAGAAATTGCCTGTAACCACATTGTTGCGTGCAATCGGTTTTGAGAGCGATAAGGACATCTTGGATTGCTTCGGTTTGGCAGAGGAGATCAAGTGTACCAAGGAGAACTTGGACGCTGTAGTAGGTCGCACCTTGGCTGGTAACGTATTGAAGGCATGGACTGAGGACTTTGTGGATGAGGATACCGGTGAGGTAGTTACCATTGAGCGTAACGAGGTGATTCTGGAGCGTGAGCAAGTATTGACAGAGGAATTGTGCGAGATGATTCTTGACTCAGGTACCAAGACTATCCTCCTGCATAAGGACGAGGCATACGAGTCAGATTATTCTATCATCTTCAACACCTTGCAAAAAGACCCTTCTCACTCAGAGAAAGAGGCGGTGCTCTATATCTATCGCCAGTTGCGTAACTCTGAGCCAGCGGATGATGCTACGGCACGTGAGGCAATTCAGAACCTCTTCTTCTCAGACAAACGTTATGACTTGGGCGAGGTAGGTCGTTATCGTATCAACCGCAAGTTGGAGATGGATACTCCAATGGAAACACGTACATTGACCAACCAAGATATCATTGAGATTATCAAGTACTTGGTACAGCTCATCAACTCTAATGCTGAGGTGGATGATATTGACCACTTGTCTAACCGTCGTGTACGTACTGTAGGTGAGCAATTGTACAACCAATTCGGTATTGGTCTTGCTCGTATGGCTCGTACCATCCGCGAGCGCATGAATGTGCGTGACACAGAGGTCTTCACTCCTACTGACCTGATCAATGCTAAGGCCATTTCGAGTGTCATCAACACCTATTTTGGTACCAACGCTTTGTCTCAGTTTATGGACCAACAGAACCCATTGGCTGAGATTACCCACAAGCGTCGTATGTCAGCCCTTGGTCCTGGTGGACTTAGCCGTGACCGTGCTGGTTTTGAGGTGCGTGACGTTCACTATACCCACTATGGCCGTTTGTGTCCTATTGAGACTCCTGAAGGTCCAAACATCGGTCTTATTTCTTCACTCTGTATCTATGCTAAGATCAACGATTTAGGTTTCATTGAGACACCTTATCGCAAGGCAGAGAACGGTGTGGTAGATTTGGATAATGACCACGTAGTATATATGACTGCGGAGGATGAGGAGAATGCAACTGTGGCACAAGGTAACGCACCATTGGACGAGAATGGTAAATTCATTCGCAAGAAAGTCAAAGCACGTTACGAGGCCGACTTCCCAGTGGTAGCACCTAATGAGGTGGACTTGATGGACGTTTCTCCATCACAGATTGCTTCTATTGCAGCTGCTTTGATTCCATTCTTGGAGCACGATGATGCTAACCGTGCGTTGATGGGTTCGAACATGATGCGCCAGGCAGTGCCATTGCTTCGCAACGAGGCACCTATCGTAGGTACTGGTATTGAGGGACAACTCATCCAAGATTCTCGCACTCAGATCATGGCTGAGGGCGCTGGTGTTGTGACCTACGTAGATGCAGATTGCATTCGTATTAAATACAACCGCACCAAGGAAGAGGATTTCATTTCTTTCGAGTCTGCGGAGAAAGAATACAAGTTGCCTAAGTTCCAACGTACAAACCAAAATACTACCATCGACCTTCGTCCTATCGTGCGCAAGGGAGATAAGGTAACCAAGGGTCAAATCCTCACTGAGGGTTATTCTACCGAGAATGGTGAGTTGGCATTGGGTAAGAACTTGAAGGTAGCGTATATTCCTTGGAAGGGTTACAACTACGAGGATGCTATTGTGCTCAGCGAGCGTATTGTACGCGAGGATATGTTTACTTCTGTTCACGTGGTAGAGCAACTCTTGGAGGTTCGCGAGACCAAACGTGGTATGGAGGAGTTCACTGCCGATATTCCTAACGTAAGTGAGGAAGCAACCAAGGATTTGGACGAGAACGGTATTATTCGTATTGGTGCTCACATTGAGCCAGGCGATATCATCGTAGGTAAGATTACCCCTAAGGGTGAGTCTGATCCTTCTCCAGAGGAGAAACTCTTGAAGGCCATCTTCGGTGATAAGGCAGGTGATGTGAAAGATGCTTCTTTGAAGGCAAGTCCTTCGCTCAGCGGTGTGGTTATTGACAAGCACCTCTATAAGAAAGCACAAAAAGATCGCAAGCAAAAACTGGAGGATAAAGAGACTATCGCTAAGATGGATGCTGCTTTTGCTCAAAAGGCAGAGGCATTGAAGAAGGTCTTGGTAGGCAAGTTGGTAACCCTCTTGGATGGTCACACCTCATTGGGTGTATATGACCATGTGAAGACAGAGGTGATTGCCAAGGGTCTAACCTTCACAGAGGAGCGTTTGAAAGATTTGGATTACACATCGCTCATGTTGGCGCAATGGACTGCTGATGAGCATGTCAATGCGTTGGTAAGCGAGTGTATCATGAACTATATCGCTAAGCACAAAGAGCTTGATGCTACTTCTAAACGTGAGAAGTTCAACTTGACTATCGGTGATGAGCTGCCTAATGGTATCATCCAAATGGCTAAAGTATATATTGCTAAGCGTCGTAAGATTCGCGTTGGTGATAAGATGGCAGGTCGCCACGGTAACAAGGGTATCGTAAGTAAGATTGTTCGCGTAGAGGACATGCCATTCTTGGCTGACGGTACTCCTGTGGATATCGTATTGAACCCACTGGGTGTGCCTTCTCGTATGAACATCGGTCAGATCTTCGAGGCAGTACTTGGTTGGGCTGGTCGTGAGTTGGGCGTTAAGTTTGCTACTCCAATCTTCGACGGTTGTACCTTGGATGACCTCAACGAGTGGACCGACAAGGCAGGTCTGCCACGTGCTGGTAAGACTCAGCTCTTCGATGGTGGCACGGGTGAGCCATTCGACCAAAAGGCTACTGTAGGTGTGACCTACTTCATGAAGCTTGGTCACATGGTTGACGACAAGATGCACGCTCGTTCTATCGGTCCTTACAGCTTGATTACCCAACAACCATTGGGTGGTAAAGCACAGTTCGGTGGTCAACGTTTTGGTGAGATGGAGGTTTGGGCACTTGAGGCACACGGTGCTGCCCATATCCTGCAAGAGATTCTGACTGTTAAGTCTGATGACGTTACTGGTCGTGCTCGCACCTACGAGGCAATCGTTAAGGGTGAGTCTATGCCTACACCAGGATTGCCAGAGTCACTGAATGTATTGTTGCACGAGTTGCAAGGTCTGGGTCTTTCAATTACAATGGAATAAAAATCAAGAATTATGGCTTTCAAACAAGATAATAAGAAAAACGGGTTTTCCCGTATCTCAATTGGCTTAGCATCGCCAGATGAGATGATGCGTATTAGTTCGGGTGAGGTACTCAAACCTGAGACTATCAACTATCGTACCTACAAGCCTGAGCGTGATGGCCTATTCTGCGAACGCATTTTCGGTCCTACCAAAGACTATGAGTGCCATTGCGGTAAGTACAAACGTATTCGCTACAAAGGTATTGTCTGCGAGCGCTGTGGCGTGGAAGTGACAGAGAAGAAGGTACGTCGTGAGCGTATGGGACATATCAAGCTGGTTGTTCCTGTTACCCATATTTGGTACTTGCGCTCATTGCCATCCAAGATGGCAGCTCTCTTAGGTGTGCCTACCAAGAAACTGGATTCAGTAGTATATTACGAGAAGTACATCGTGCTCCAAGCAGGTGTATTGGCAGGCCAAGAGATTAAGGACGAGATCGTAGCAGATAAGATGTTGCTGGATGAGGATCAATATATCGAGTTGATGGGTCGTCTTCCACAAGATAACCAATTGCTTGATGACAGCGATCCTGATAAGTTCATTGCCCGCATGGGTGCTGAGGCAATCGAAGAGTTGCTCAAGAAGATCGACTTGGATGCGTTGAGCTACGAGTTGCGTGACCGTGCTAACGCGGACACATCTATGCAACGTAAGGCTGAGGCCCTCAAGCGTCTGCAAGTGGTAGAGAACTTCCGTGCAAGCAAGGGTCGTAACCTCCCAGAGTGGATGATTCTGCACGTGATTCCTGTCACTCCTCCAGAGTTGCGTCCTCTCGTGCCACTGGATGGTGGTCGTTTCGCTACATCTGACCTCAATGACCTCTATCGTCGCGTGATTATTCGTAATAACCGTCTCAAACGCCTCGTAGAGATCAAGGCTCCAGACGTGATTTTGCGCAACGAGAAGCGTATGCTCCAAGAGGCAGTGGATTCACTCTTCGATAATAGCAAGAAGACCACTGCTATCAAGTCTGATGCTAACCGCCCATTGAAGTCACTCTCTGACTCATTGAAGGGTAAACAAGGTCGTTTCCGTCAGAACTTGCTCGGTAAGCGTGTGGACTATTCTGCTCGTTCGGTAATCGTCGTAGGTCCAGAATTGAAGATGCACGAGTGCGGTTTGCCAAAGGATATGGCAGCTGAGCTCTACAAACCATTTATCATCCGCAAACTCATTGAGCGCGGAGTGGTGAAGACGGTGAAGTCTGCAAAGAAGATCATCGATCGCAAGGAACCTATCATCTTCGATATCCTTGAGCATGTAATGAAGGGTCACCCAGTGCTGTTGAACCGTGCTCCTACTTTGCACCGTCACGGTATCTTGGCATTCCAACCTCGAATGATTGAGGGTAAGGCTATTCAGTTGCACCCACTGGCTTGTGCTGGTTTCAACGCCGACTTCGATGGTGACCAAATGGCTGTGCACTTGCCATTGAGCAACGAGGCAATCCTTGAGGCACAACTCCTCATGTTGGGTTCACACAATATCCTTGACCCTGCTAACGGTAATCCTATCACTGTGCCTTCACAGGATATGATTCTTGGATTGTACTATATCACTAAGGAGCGCGTTGGCGCGAAGGGCGAAGGTTTGTCATTCTACTCTCCAGAGGAGTGCGAGATTGCGCTCAACGAGGGTAAGGTGGATATGCACGCTCTCGTGAAAGTGCGTATCACTGATGAGCGTACTGGCGAGACATCGCTCGTGGAGACTACTCCTGGTCGTATCTTGGTGAACTACTACGTACCTAATGAGGTAGGTTACAAGAACGTTACACTCGGCAAGAAAGCTGTTAAGGAGATCATCACCGATGTGATTAAGACTTGTGGTGTGGCTCGTACAGCTAAGTTCTTGGATGAGATCAAGGACCTCGGTTATAAGATGGCGTTCAAGGGTGGACTCAGCTTCAACCTCAACGATATTCTTATTCCTGCTGAGAAAGATGAGTTGGTAGCTAAGGGTAACCAAGTGGTAGAAGAGGTGACCGAACTCTATATGGAAGGTCTTATGACCGACAACGAGCGTTATAACAAGGTTGTCGGCGCATGGAACGAGGTGGATACCAAGGTTACTGAGGTGCTGATGAAGCACATGAAAGAGGCAGACCAAGGTTTCAACTCTGTATATATGATGATGGACTCTGGCGCCCGTGGATCGCGTCAGCAGATTAAGCAGTTGGCTGGTATGCGTGGTCTGATGGCTAAACCTCAGAAAGCAGGTGCTACTGATAGTCGTCAAACCATTGAGAACCCAATTCTTTCGAACTTTAAGGAGGGCTTGAGCGTGTTGGAGTACTTCATCTCTACCCACGGTGCTCGTAAGGGTCTTGCCGATACCGCGTTGAAGACAGCCGATGCTGGTTACCTCACTCGTCGTTTGGTGGACGTATCACACGATGTGATTATCACTGAAACTGACTGTGGTACCTTGCGTGGTTTGACTGCTAAGGCCATTAAGCAAAACGATAACGTAGTGGCTACACTCACCCAACGTATCTTGGGCCGTGTCAGCGTACACGATATTTATGACTTGGAGGGCAATTTGATTGTTGCTTCTGGCGAAGAGATTCGTGAGGCACAATGCCAAGCTATTGAGGATGCAGGTATCGAGTCTGTAGAGATTCGTTCGGTACTCACTTGCGAGGCAAAACAAGGTGTCTGCGCTAAGTGCTACGGTCGTAACCTTGCCAGCCGCAAGATGGTACAAAAGGGTGAGGCTGTCGGTGTGATTGCAGCACAAGCCATTGGTGAGCCAGGTACACAGTTGACATTGCGTACCTTCCACTCGGGTGGTGTCGCTGGTAACGCAGCTACACAAAACACCTATGCTATCACTCAACCTGGTCGCATTGAGATTGATGAGCTCCGCACTATCACCACTGAGAGTGGCGAGGTAATCGTAGTGAGCCGTCTGAACGAAATGCGCTTGGTAGATGTGAACACAGGTGTAGTATTGACAACCTTCAATATCCCTTACGCTTCTAAGCTCTTCATTACACCAGGCGAGACCTATGAGAAGGGTACACAAGTCTGCGAATGGGATCCATATAAAGCTACATTGATTATCGAGCAAGCGGGTCAACTCCAATACGAAGACGTGATTGAGGGTGTGACGGCTAAGACCGAGACCGATGAGCAAACAGGTAAGAAAGAGGTGTCTATCATTGAGACCAAGGATAAGACCAAGATGCCTTCAGCACACATTTTGGATGCAGAGGGAAATATCATCCGTACTTACAACTTGCCTGTTAAGGCATTGCTCGTACACACAGATGGTGCAGAGGTGAAGGTGGGTGATTCACTCTTCACACAGACACGTTCCTTCGGTACCGCAGGTGATATCACGGGTGGTCTTCCACGTGTAACTGAGCTCTTCGAGGCGCGCAACCCATCTAACCCAGCTATCGTGGCTGAGATTGACGGTGAGGTTAGCTTCGGACGTATCAAACGTGGTAACCGCGAACTCAGTATCACATCTAAGTTGGGCGAGGTGAAGTCTTATCTTGTGCCACTTGGTAAGCAGATCCTTGTACAAGAAGGCGACTATGTACGTGCCGGTGTAGCTCTCTCTGATGGTGCTATCACTCCTAACGACATTTTGGCTATTCAAGGTCCTACTGCAGTGCAAGATTATATCGTGAATGAGGCACAAGCTGTGTACCGTATGCAGGGTGTGGAAATCAACGATAAGCACTTTGAGATTATCGTGCGTCAGATGATGCGTAAGGTAGAGATCCAAGACGCGGGTGATACACGTTATCTGGAGAAGCAGATTGTGGACAAGCGCGACTTCTTGGAGGAGAACGATCGTATCTGGGGCAAGAAGGTGGTTACCGATGCAGGTGATAGCGAGACCTTGAAAGCTGGTCAAATCATCACTGCACGTCGTCTCCACGATGAGAACTCATCGCTCCGTCGTAAAGATAAGAAACTCGTGCAAGTACGTGATGCAATGTGTGCTACAGCAAGTCAAATCTTGCAAGGTATCACTCGCGCTGCATTGGGTACTAAGTCCTTCATGTCTGCGGCTTCGTTCCAAGAGACCACTAAGGTGCTCAACGAGGCAGCTATCCAAGGCAAGGTGGACTACTTGGACGGTATGAAGGAGAACGTTATCTGTGGTAACTTGATTCCTGCGGGTACAGGTCTTCGCGACTTCCAACATGTCACTGTGCACAATGCAGAGGAGTATGCCGCTATCCAAGCAGCACGTGCTGCGGCAGCAGAGGCACAACTCCGCCAGCAAGAGGAACAAGAGTTCTAATTCAGATAGAATTACGTTATACAAGAAAACGAGGGCGCATGTTCAATGCACCCTCGTTTTTTTCTCTCCCTCCTCATCTCTTCGCATACCACTTGGTTACCACTCTGGCTTTCCCTATACCCCCGTTACCTCCTCCTGTACAATTATTTTTGGTGTGATGATTGTAAAAAAAAATCGCCCTTCGGGGCGATTTTTAATAAGCCGTTGTCGCTTATAAAATATGCGATTTATCTGATGTATTCGGTTATATAACCACTAACAAACTCAATCTATTTTCAACAACGAATCAGGAAACTATTGCTTGATAAATCGCACAACTTGTGTGCCAATTTGTAGCAGATAAGTACCTGACGATAAATTAGATACTGTCAGCTGATTGCCGTTTTCTACTTGCAATACGCGACCTTGTAAATCATACACGCGCAAGGGTTGCGACTCAATGCCTTTAATGTACAGTATATCCTGTGTAGGGTTAGGATACACCACGATAGTTTGGCTCTCCACATTCTCTACCGATGTGGAAGAGGTAGCTGAAAAAGTAATCTTGCGAATGTTGGCTATCTGCTCCGATGCAAGCAATAGACCTGACTTGTCAATTAGTTGCAGTTCTTCGCCGACAAACACCCATTTCCCGATTAGGGCAATGTCGTGCAACTGTTGTGCTCCGTCTGAGGTTTGAACCACCAGACTGGTAGCCATCATCTGCAGAGAACATAAGATGGCAAAAAATAGAGTAAGTCTGCTTTTCATTTTCGTCATGTATTAAGAATGAAACTTCGTGTTAATATCATTTAGGCGACAAAGGTAATAAAAAAATATAATTTATGCAAATATATAATAAAAATAGCATAATTATTTGGATTATTTATAAAAAAAGTGTACCTTTGCAGCGAAAATAATACCAATTATTATGCAAGGAAAGAACATACCTTTGATAGATTGCCCCATCGACTATATTTTTGGTGAGGCCAGTGGCAAGGTGCTGAACGAATACGGACGTTTCCCCTGTCAAATACAATGTGCTGTGTATGCCTTTATGAAAAAAGGTAGCGCACGCGCTACACTCAACATCACAGAGTATGAGTTTCATGAGAATGATTTCATCTATGTGAAACCAGGCAGTTTCTTCTTTGTACAGGAATGTAGCGAAGATGCACAGCTGAGTTATATCGTTTTTTCTTCCTCTTTCGTGGAGAAAAATGCCTACGGCATGCGTCGTCTGTCGCTTTCGACACGCAACTATCAGCCGATAGTGAAGGTGAATGAGGAGCAGAAAAACATCATCGTGCAATTCTCTAACGTGATGGAAAAAGCCATCAATAGCAATCCCGTGATGCTCACTTCGGATACGATGGTACATATTTTCAACCTGATTCAGCAGACGTTCTACGAGATGGATACTTCTTCTGCCTCGTCGTATCAATCCACCGACAGAAAGACCGAGATATATCACGAGTACCGTAATCTGGTGCTACAGCACTACCGCGAATGGCATCAGGTGGCTGCCTATGCGGAGGCAATGCGTGTTACCGTTCCGCACCTGTGTTCTACCATCAAAGCCGCCAGCGGACATACAGCAGGCGACATCATAGTGGATGCCATACTGATGGAGGCCAAAGCGCAGTTGAAAGTGACATCTATGCCTATCAAAGAGATTGCGGCTCAACTGGGATTTGAAAACGTGGCTTTCTTCAATCGCTTCTTCAAGAGTCACGTAGGCGTGACACCGCGTGCGTACAGGATGGAGTAGCAACGGCGTTACATACCCATACTAATACGGAAACGAAGGCCCCACCATGGGGCGTAAGGATTGCGTATATCGGTCAAGCGGAAGACAGCATGCACTTCGCCGATGCGCAGAATATTGCCTATACCTATACCCATCTCCACATGCGGTGTGGTGGGTGCTGACAATACCCTATAGGAAGAGGGGGCATCTGTGGGCAATGTAGGAATAGGTAATACCGACATATGCTTCTCATGCATAAAGCCATACGCCACCTTCAATGTCACCAACTCGCGAAGGCGCAGATAGCGCACTCCTGGAATCAAATTAAACAACACACCCTTGCCGTCCCAATTGGCATGCAATGATATGAATCGGTCGGCAGCATATTGGTAAGTGTTGATCAGTGCAAAACGATAGAGGTCCATGGTGTAGGATGGGTTGGCTGCGAAAATATGCAGCAGTGGATACGGCACTTTGCCGAAGATCATACCCGCCTGCACCAGGTAATTTAATCTGCCTCCCATACCCAGATTGACGTCATGGCGAACCATCACTTGCAGATTACCATACATACGGTATGAAGGCATGTCCATAGTCTGGTAACTGCCCAACTCTGCTCCGACAAAAATAACCGGTAAATGGTTGTATATATGTCGGCGATGGAAATAGTAATCTACCTTGCGCTCATCAAAACTGATACGAATCGTGGTACCGATAGTGTTGTATCTGAAAGTTGGTTGCGTAGTATAGTTGAGAGAGGGAACACCATATCCCATGCGCCCCATCTTGGCATAGGATTGCGTCTCTAAATAGTTGTTCCATTCGTTAGAAAAATGAACCCTGGTCTCTTGACGGCGCACCATGGTGTTGTAGTAGTATTCCGTATTGAAATGCAAACTGCGGAAGATCTCCGACATGAGATGCAGACGTGGGTTGAAGACACTGTTCTCGCGAATATTCTCCTGAAAATCATCCATATCCGAATAAATATAATGATCACCATAGCGCAACTGAATCGTGTGATGGCGCTCAGTAGGTAACTGGATATTGATTTCTCCCATACCCTTCCAAGCCCTATCTTTGGTTCCAAAAGCAAGGTAACCACCCAATGATACATTTTTCCACAACTTCTCAGTGGTGCGAATAGGAAAAGCAAGACGCACACCTTCCACACTATTGATACGTATTACCTCATCCACTTTACCCACCTCTACGGCTGTACGGGTGGGGATATAGCCCGTTTGGGTCACGTATGCGAAGAACTTGGCTGTCTTGAAAAGGGGTGTCTCGCTAAGACTATCCATGGCTTGGGCGATGGATGTCTGTGTTGGGGTGTTGGTAATTGGGTATTGGGTAGTGGATATGGGATATTGGGTATTGGATATTGGGGTTTGGGTGTCGGGTAATTGGGTGTTGCGGGTGATAAGCAGGGTGGGGAAGATATGGGTGGTGTCGGTCTTGATGGCAAAGTCCAGCAATAGCGACAGGTCTTCTTGTACCAACTGATTATCTGGGGTGAAGGATTGATGAATGGTAAGTTGTTGCAGGTAGTTGATGCTGGTTTGTGCGGGCACCGATGCCTGTATGCTGCGCAGCGCATACGTGGCAGAGTCAATAGCCATCTCACCATTAAAAGTGGCATAGAATGGGTTCTTAGTGCGAAAATGCACAATATAGTGCTTTTCAGCCCCTACTTGCACGCTATCTGCCAGAAAATAATTATAGTACGTGTTACCCGATGATGCCAGCGGACTGAGCAAGGAAACGGATAGCAGATTGATATGGTTGTCGTAGAAATCGCAAGTCGATTGTAGTTCGTTGAGCAAAACATGGTAGTCGGTGAGCGTGAAGAGGGTGGCTTGTTCTTCTACCTCAGTAGCCACCTGTTTGCGCCAATACAGGGGTACGAGGAATGTGGAGTCTTCGGCTTGCAGCATGCCCGCTTGTAGGCTCTTCCATAAGTTACGTTTCAGGTGCTTGGACTGTATGTCCGAGACGAATAGTGCCATCTGTGCGTGGGCTTGCTGCATGTCCACTGCGCGTTGGTTAGTATGACGCTGTTTGCGTACCTCTTCCATCAATGGCAACGCTGGGTTAGCGCCTGGATAGACAAAGACGTCTCCGAGACTACCCACTTTCTCTTTGAGTGCGATCTGCACACCCACCTGCTGTCCTGCTTCGATAGGGATGCGCTCTGGCTGGTAACCCACGGCAGAAACGACCAATGTTCGTTTCTTGTCTAATTGTCCGCGTAGCAAGAACATACCCTCTGGATTTGTCATTGTGCCGAGAGGTGTGCCCTGGAAATAGATGTTGACATTCGCCAACGGTTCGCCCGTATAAGCATCGTACACATCGCCAATGACAATGGTCTCTTGTTTCTTGTCCATAGCCCATAGTCCATAGCCCATAGTCCATAGTCCAAATATGATGAATATCAGTCGTTTCATTGATTTTCGGGGTGGTATTTTAGGACTGCTTCGCGCAGGTCTTGTATATTGACGTGGGTGTAAATCTCGGTAGTGACGATTGACTCGTGTCCGAGCAATTGTTGTATGATACGCAGGTCCGCTCCGTTTTGCAACAGGTGTGTAGCAAAGGAGTGGCGCAGCGTGTGGGGTGAGATGGTCTTGCGAATACCCGCCGCTTCAGCCAGTCGCTTGACGATGGTGAAGATCATGGCACGGGTGAGTTGCCTGCCATAGTGGTTGAGAAAAGCGATGTCGCTGGCTTCGGGCTTGATGTCCAATTGGCTGCGGTCATGGAGCCAATAGCCAAACTGCTCATCAGCCACAGGCGAGATGGGTACTAATCGCTGTTTGCTGCCCTTACCCAGTATGCGCATATATCCCTCTTTGCGGTAGATATTGCTCAACCTCAGTTCGGTGAGTTCGCTCACGCGCAGCCCGCTGCCGTATAGCATCTCGATGATGGCGCGGTTGCGGTGTCCTTCGGGTTTGGACATGTCGATCTGCGCAATCATAGCATCAATCTCCTCCAGACTCAATACCTCGGGCAGGTGTTTTTCTACACGTGGCATCTCGAGTAGTTCGGATGGGTCTTGCTCTATGTAATGATGATAAAGCAGAAAACGATAGAAAGAGTGTATGCTGGACAGCAGTCGCGCCTGTGTCTTGGCACTTTTGATTTGTTTGAACGTCTCAAATACGAATGCTTGTAGGTCATCGAACGTAGCGTGCACGACATCTATATGGTGCTCCTCCATATAGGTCTGGAGGCGTTTGAAATCCAGTTCGTATGCGAGAACGGAGTTGTCGCTCAAGCCGCGTTCCAGTTTCAGATAGGTATGGTACTCGCGTTCAATCATCTGCTATATGGACCTTGATAGATAGCGTGGTAGTGCGTGGAGTCGGCAGTGTAGAGCGATATATCCATGCGTATATCACTGCCCAGCGAGGTTATCTCAAACGATCCTGCGGTAAAACCGATGATACGTTGTATTTGATTCTCACGAATATCAATCATATAACACCCCGTGAGATGGTCTTTGTCAAAATAGATATACGGCAAAAAGGTGTATGCCGCTGCGGTGGTATCCAAGTGATAGATGCCCTCTTGCAAGACGGTGTCGGTCATGGGCAGAAAAATATCGGAGAAACACAGATTCAATCCCGTGCCTACGATGCGAGTGGAATCAAAAACCAATCCGTCGCTCAGCAGGTCAATGGAAAACACTTCTTTGTCCAATAAAGGATAATGCTGTTTGTGATATTGGATGTCAGCGATCAGGTAGATGCTATCGTATTGCGATACGTGGTTGGTCGTTGGACGGTAGTACGGATGGCAACTCGCCATGATGACCAAGAGGGGTAGTATGTATTTGAAAACACGCATTGGTTGTTGGTTTTTAGTGTCTTGAGTCCTTAATTCTTCTTGCGGGTATCCATGCTGCTATGAAGCCCAGCGAGAGTACTACTATGGTTACGATGAGTATGTCGGTTGCTTGTACTGCCACGGGGTAGGCAGATACCACATATTCGGCGCCATTACCCAATTTCAATAAGCCCAAATGCTCTTGCAATAGGCAGATGATGAGTCCCACGACCAATCCGCAGATGGCACCTAAAGTGGAGATCATCCAGCCCTCAAAGAGGAAAATGCGACGGATTGTTTGTTGGTTAGCGCCAAGGTGACTAAGGGTCTGTATGTCGGACTGCTTGTCGATGATGAGCATAGACAGCGAACCGATGATATTGAACGAAGCGATGAGTAGGATAAAGACCAGCAATAAGGTGGTCAGCAACTTCTCCACCCGCAGTATGCGGAAGAAATCGGCTTGTTGCTCGTAGCGATTGAGCACATGGTAGTCTTTGCCCAAAAGCGATTGTATGTCTCTCTCTGCTTGTCGTGCCGATGCGTTAGGCGATAGCTGGATGAGCAGCGCTGTCACTTCCTGCTCGCCGTATTCGAGCAATCGGCGCGTGAGTGGAATATCGACGAGCATCATCTCGTCGTCGTACTGCGCTTGCTGTACGGCGAAAGTGCCTGCGATGAAGCATATCTCCTCGTTGAACGCTTGGTCTGGTCGTAGCATGTTCACTCGGGCAGTGCGCTTGGGGGCGTACAACTGTAGGGGGTGAATGAAGTATGCTCCCACGCCTATCTGCCATGCTAATCCTCTGCCGAGTACGGCGCGGTCAAAAGCGCCATCATGCACCGCATATTCTCCGTCGGTGATAATATCTTGAATGTGTGTGAGCGTGGGAAAAATGGAGTCCACGCCACACAGCCGAACAGGCATCTGACGGTCTTCGAATTGCAGCAGCGCTGTTTCTTCGATGGTCTGACTGACCCATGCTACAGCGGGTAATTGTCGCAAGGCGTCGAACTTCTCCCCTTCATCGTGAAACGATTTGCCGCTGACGGCTTCGATACGAATATCGGGATCGAACTGCGAGAATAGTTGCTCTACCATCACGCCAAAACCGTTCATGACGCTCAATACACATATCATGGCGGCCGTGACTACACCAATAGCAGCAGCACTAATGCCGCTGATGATGTGAATGGCGTTGTACTGCTTCTTAGCGAATAGGTAGCGCCATGCTATTTTGAGTTCGGTTTTCACTGCTTCAGCAGTTCGTCAATGCGTGCCATCTTGTCGATGGTCTCGTCCAGGTGAAAATGTAGTTCGGGTATGATACGCAGCTGGTGGCGTTGCAGATGTCCCATCTCGCCACGGATCTTAGCTGTGTCTTCTTGCACTTGCTCAATGACGCTTGCCACTTTGTCTTGTGGGAAGATGCTGAGATATACATGTGCAATACTCAGGTCGGGTGATATGCGCACTTCGCTCACAGAGATCAGCGTGCCGCGTATCGCGCGCGCATACTTTAAAAATATATCGCTCAAATCCTTTTGGATAAGGCGCTCGATTTTTTGTTGTCGGGTTGATTCCATAATTTTTCGTTTTTGTTGTTCGGTGTCTGGTCGCTGGTTTCCGGCTTCCGGCATCCGTTCTCTACGCAGATCTATACGCAATAAGGGAAAAGAGTAGTTCTTTTCCCTATGCTGATGCCTTAGGAAAAGCCCTAAGGTTGTCTAATCGCTGATTAGCGTTTGTGGCGACCTTCGTCAGCTACAGTCAATTTCTTACGACCGTGTGCGCGGCGAGCTGCCAATACGCGACGACCATTTGCAGTTGCCATACGAGCGCGGAAACCATGTTTGTTGCGACGACGGCGTTGGCTAGGTTGGAATGTACGTTTCATTGTTTTATGTGATTTTATGCCCCATCTCGTGGGCTTGGTTAATAAAATTCGTGCAAAAAAGCGTGCAAAGGTACTGCTTTTTTTTGAACTGACCAAATTTTTTTAAGAAAAAAGCATTTTTTTATGAAAAACATACATTCTTTTTGTGTGCAATCAGCGTATTTTTATCTCCTCGATGGGCTGTCTTTTGTCTGTGTCCAGAGCAGCGAATTGAAATTTGACGCGTTTGAAGTCGATGTCTCTGAGGTCAATGCAGCGAATCGAACTGTCGTACATTGTGCGGTAAAAGAGGCGTTGGTTGTGTAGGTCGCTGGCGATCGTTACTTGTGTTGCGCTGGGCATGCTGGGCACTTGGCGTGGATCAGCAAACTGTATGCCGACGGGAATGTCGAAGTGGTTGAGCAGATGAAATGCTTGCATAGCAGTGGCATCCTCATCTCCCAGTCGTGGGGCAGTGCTTTGGAAGAACGCGGCGCGGATGAAGCGGGAAGGTGGAGTCATGTCACCGGGTAAGCCATGTAGCCCGCTACCTCCGCCAAAGGCGTTGAGGTCGAGAGTGCCCACTTGACGGTGGTTGATAGACCCTGCGGAGAGATTGACGTAGTTGTTGAGGTTGGTCAGGTGCCATGTGAACTCTGGGGAGTTGGTCAGAACGCCGAGAGGGTTTTCGTAGAAGCGAACTTGCTGATTGATAATCTCTAAGACTACTTGTCTGCCGTTGGGTTCGGTTATGCGCCAATGTACGGTGCTGGCGCGTGGGTCGGTGCCTATCACGCGGATGTCATTCATGCCCGCTTGCAGTTCGTTGATGGTGGCAAAATTGCTGAGAATCCATGCCACAAGCTGCATGTCGCTGACGGACTGGTCTTTGTAGGTGGAGTCATAGGGTTGGTACTCGCCGTATTGTGGAAAGTAAAACAACCCTGCGCCTAATCCGGCTTCGTTGATGCCTTCCATGATGAAATCTGTTTCTTCTACGGCAATGCCCACGTAGCCGTATTTGGCAGTGAAGCGTTTGCCGTTCATGCTGCCATCAGGTAGAAGAGACTGTTGTGCCTGTCCGCGTGGCACGACCACATACATGGTGTGCAGCGGAGTGGCTGCCCATTCGATGGTGCGTGCGGTGACGGGGTTGTTGTTCACGGAGTGAAGGGTGATGCCTGTGCACGCGAAAGTGCGTTGGGCAACAAATGCGCCTGTCAGTAAGCAGGCTAGAATAAAAAATCGTTTCATAGTTGTGAGGTTTTTTGTGCAAATCCACATGATTTGCGTAAGTCTTATTGCAAAAGATGTGCCAAAAATACGATAAAAAAGCATTTTATTTGCATAAATGCAAAAAAAGTAGTACCTTTGCACGCGTTAACGAACGAGATGTTAAACTCCAAAAGCATATGTGAGTATGAAAAAATTATCTTTATTGCTTTGTGCAGGATTATTTGCTTGTGTTTCGTGGGTGGGGGCTCAAAATGAAACGGGCGTAGTAGAGTCTGAACGAATAGTTAAATTCAAGAAAGCTGCGGAGAAGGGTTCTGCGACGGCACAATATAACTTGGGTGTCTGCTATTATAATGGCATTGATGTGAATGTGAATTATGAGGAGGCGTTCAAGTGGTATTTGATGGCAGCCGAACAGGGCGTAGTAGATGCTCAATATATGGTGGCTATCTGTTATGCTCGTGGCAAGGGTACGCTCCAAAGCCCCATGGAAGCTGTCAGGTGGTACAGGGCGGCTGCCGAGCAAGGAGATGTGGCAGCGCAGTATAATCTGGCTTTGTGCTATGCCAATGGAGTGGGCACTTCCGTGAATGGCGCGGAGGCGGTGAACTGGTACACTCGTGCTGCCGAGCAAGGGCATGTCAATGCGCAGTATAACCTCGCTATTTGCCATGCTAACGGCACGGGTACGCCTCAAAATGCAGCCGAAGCTGTGAAATGGTATCTGAAGGCAGCAGAGCAAGGCAATGCCAATGCACAATATAACTTGGCTCTAAGCTATGCCAACGGTACCGGAACGACCCAAAACGATTCAGAGGCGTTGCAGTGGTATCTCAAGGCAGCCGAGCAGGGCGTGGCTAATGCGCAATACAATTTGGCTCTTTGTTATGCTAATGGTACGGGAACTGACCAAAACCTCACAGAAGCCGTCAACTGGTATTTGAAAGCGGCAGAGCAAGGCACGGCTAATGCGCAATATAACTTGGCTCTCTGTTATGCTAATGGTACAGGCGTTTCGCATGATCCTGCGCAGGCGGTGAAATGGTATTTGAAGGCAGCCGAACAAGGAGTGTTGGACGCACAGTATGAATTGGCGGTGTGCTATGCTCAAGGTATAGGAACCACCCAAAACAATTATGAAGCTTTCAAGTGGTATAAGAAATCTGCTGAGCAAGACATAGTAGATGCCCAATATCAGTTGGCTCTTTGTTATGCAGAGGGTAAGGGTACTGCTCGCAACGATTCAGAGGCAGCGAAATGGTATCTCAAAGCAGCCGAGCAACACGTATTGGATGCTCAATACCAAGTCGCTCGTTGCTATGCCCAGGGAATAGGGATGTCTCGTAATGATTTGGAAGCGGCAAAGTGGTTTAAGAAAGCAGCCGAGAGGAATCATGCGAATGCTCAATACGAATTGGCAATGTGTTACGCCAAAGGTGTAGGCGTGCCACAAAATGATGCTGAAGCATTTAGATGGTATAAGAAATCGGCAGAAAGAGATATTGTCAATGCCCAATATGAGTTGGCCATGTGCTATGCTCAAGGTGTTGGTACGAAAAAGAATGATGAGGAAGCCGCTAAGTGGTATGAGGTTGTGGCTGAGCAAGGTGTGGCAGAGGCACAGTGGCAGATAGCAGTGTGTTATGCTGCGGGCGTTGGCGTGCAACAGGATGCCGCCAAAGCTTTTGAGTGGTATCTCAAAGCGGCTGAGCAGGGCGTTGTGGATGCGCAATACCCATTGGCTCTTTGCTATGCAGAGGGTAAAGGTACTGCCCAAAACGATACGGAAGCAGCAATGTGGTATCTCAAAGCCGCAGAATCGGGTGTGGCGGATGCGCAATATCCATTAGCGATGGCTTATGCCTATGGTATAGGAACTTCTCGTAATGCATTAGAAGCAGTCAAGTGGTTTAAGAAAGCGGCTGAAAGAGGTGTGGTGGAAGCTCAATATGAATTAGCCATGTGTTATATGCAAGGTAATGGCGTTTCGAGAAATGAAGCAGAGGCCTTCAGACTGTTTACAATTGCAGCCGAAAATGGCATCCCTGCTGCACAATACGAATTGGCACTCTGTTTTGAAAATGGAAAAGGCGTTTCATCAGACTTCGATAGCGCATTGGCTTGGTATAACAAAGCTGCGGAACAAGGACACGCTGGCGCTAAAGAGATTTTAGATGCATACTATGCAGAATTGGCACGCCTCGAACAAGAACGCCTCGAACAAGAACGCCTCGAACAAGAGCGTCTCGAGCAAGAACGTCTTGAGCAAGAGCGTCTTGAACGTGAGCGCCTCGAACAGGAGCGTCTTGAGCTGGCACGCCTCGAGCAAGAACGTCTTGAACAAGAGCGTCTTGAACGTGAGCGCCTCGAACAGGAACGTCTTGAGCTGGCACGCCTCGAGCAGGAACGCTTAGAACAAGAGCGTCTTGAGCAAGAACGCCTTGAATTGGCACGCATTGCGAGTGAACGTCTTGAACAAGAGCGATTGGAGCAAGAAAAGTTGTTGGCTATGCAGCAAGCAGCGCAACAACCAGAGAAGAAACCTGAGATAACCAGTGCGGCTGATCAATATAAGATGGCATTGAAATATGAAAAGGGCGATGGAGTAGAGCGGAGTGCTGTTTTGGCGAAGGAGTGGTATGAGAAAGCGGCTAACCAGGGACATGCAGATGCGCAATATAGTTTGGCCTTGTGTTATGACAATGGTGAGGGCGTAAAGGAGAATAATGCCGAAGCCGTGAAATGGTATAAGAAGGCAGCAGAAAAAGGTGTCGTGAATGCACAATACAACTTGGCTATCTGCTACGAGACGGGTGAAGGCGTGGCTGAAAATTATTCTGAAGCCATCAAGTGGTACAGGAAAGCCGCAGAGAATGGTATGGCGGACGCACAGTACAGTATGGCGCTGCACTATGCATACGAGGAGAATGTGGTGGAAACACTCAAGTGGCTGAAGAAAGCGGCTGCACAAGGGCATCAAGATGCAATAGAATTACTGAATGAGATAGAATAAAGTATGAAACGAAAAATAGCAATTATAGCAGGAGGAGATAGCTCTGAATACGAGGTGTCGCTGCGTAGCGCAGCGGGCATAGAGTCTTTTCTATCCGACCAAGAGCAATATGCCACGACTATTGTTCTGCTCCGCGGACAGGATTGGAAGGCCAAGGTGGGCGAAAACGAGTGGGTAGCGATTGACAAAAACGACTTTTCTTACACGCTCAACGGCGAGAAACGTACCTTCGATTTTGCGTATATCACTATCCATGGCACACCAGGTGAGAATGGCGTGTTGCAAGGGTATTTGGATATGATAGGATTGCCCTATTCGTGTTGCGGTGTGTTGGCAGCGGCTATTACTTTTAATAAGTACACCTGCAATCACTACCTCAAAGGTTTTGGCGTGCGTGTGGCAGAGAGTATCCTACTTCGCAAATCCGATACCCAATACCCAATATCCAATATCCCCAACCTTGTCGGTCTGCCTTGTTTCATCAAAACCAATGTCGGTGGTTCGTCTTTTGGCGTGACCAAGGTGAAAACGGTCGAGGAGGTGAAACCTGCGATTGACAAAGCTTTTGCCGAAGGCAATGAAGTGATCTGTGAAGCATTTATGCAGGGCATAGAAATCACCTGCGGTGCCTATAAGACCCGCAACAAAGCGGTGGCATTCCCTATTACTGAGGTTGTGACCAGCAACGAGTTCTTTGACTACGATGCCAAATACAATGGTCAAGTGGATGAGATAACCCCTGCCCGCATTCCCGATGAAGTGCGCGATGAGGTGCAAGCACTGACACTGAAGATATACGACATACTGGGCTGCAAGGGTATTATCCGCGTGGATTATATATTGACAAAGGCGAAAAGCGATAGGTTTGAGATCAACCTCCTTGAGGTGAATACCACCCCTGGCATGACAGCCACGTCGTTTATCCCTCAGCAGGTGCGTGCCGCAGGGCTCAATATTGGCGAAGTGCTCAGCGAAATCATTGAAGATTCTCTAAACTCTAAACACTAACCCCTTGCCTTTACACTTTACACCATACACTTTACACCAATATGAACATTAACAACGAGATAGCGAAATTGGATTGGAAGCGTGAGCCATATGGCTTGTACGAACCCATTGAATATACCTTGGCGGCTGGGGGCAAGCGTGTGCGCCCACAATTGGCTATGATTGCCAGTCGGATGTTTGACGGCAAGGACGAAGCTGTGATGCCTGCGGCTTTGGCGTTGGAGGTGTTTCACAATTTCACCCTGCTGCACGATGATGTGATGGACAAGGCGGATATGCGTCGCGGCAGACCTACGGTACACGTCAAGTGGAACGAGAACACCGCTATCCTCTCGGGCGACCAAATGCTCATTGAGGCGTACAAACTGCTATCGGGCGTGCCAGCAGATAAATTGCCAAAAGTCCTGCAACTCTTCAACCAAATGGCTACCGAAATCTGCGAGGGACAGCAATACGATGTCGATTTTGAGAGCCAAGAGCAGGTCGCACTGGACGACTATCTGCTGATGATTCGCCTCAAGACATCTGTGCTGCTGGCTAATGCGCTGCAAATAGGTGCCTATATAGCAGGGGCTGACGAACAGGCGCAAGATGCGCTCTACCAGTTTGGTATAGCTGTGGGATTGGGGTTCCAAATACAAGATGATATTCTGGACGTTTGGGGCGACCCTCAAACCTTTGGCAAAGCAGTGGGTGGCGATATCAGCTGCAACAAGAAGACTTTTGTCTATCTCACTGCTCTGCAACTCGCCACTACGCTAAACCACTCTACACAACCGCTAAACCATTGGTATAGCCAAGTGCTGGAGGATAACACCGAGAAGATTGCGGCTGTCAAGGCAATCTTTGAGCAACTCGGCGTGCGCGAGGCATGCGAAGCTGTCGTAGCGCAATATACCCAAAGTGCGTTGGAGATATTGGACACCCTGCCGCAGAACACCGCCACGGAGCAACTTCGCCAACTCGCCAATAAACTCCACACCCGCAAAGACTAATCCCCTTAAAACTCTTAAAACTTTTGAAACTTTTTTAACTTTCTAGAGATATGCCTTATCGTCGATTACCCAAAACGGACCAAGCACGCCTGCGTGCTCTGCAACAAGCGGTTCGCCAAGCTGGTGAAGCATCTTTCAATCAGCAAGCCATCAATTATAAAACCCTCACGGAGGCAAAACGCTTGTTGATGCATTTCGAAAATCAAGTCGCACAGTATCACGCCAATGTGGATACCAAGGTGTCGGACAATAAGCAATATCGCCACAAGGTGCGCAATGCGCGTATGTATATCTCGCACTTTATCCAAGTGCTCAATCTGGCTGCTATTCGTGGGGAGATCAAGAAGGGACAAAAAGAATTATACCATCTGCACCCCAACAGTCACACGCTACCCGACTTGAGCACCGAGGAACTCTTGCTGCAATGGGGAAAGAATATCATCGAAGGAGAACAAGCGCGTATCAGCCAAGGTGGCTTCCCTATCTATAACCCAGCTATCAATAAGGTGCAGGTGCACTACGATATTTTCCGTGAGCACTACAATACACACGTCGTGCATAAGAAAACGCATAGCCGCGTATTTGAGAATATCGAGACTATGCGTAAGGAGATTGATGCGCTCATCCTATCTATTTGGGACCAGATCGAGGCGTTCTATAAGGATGAATTGCCTTATGCTAAACTCACCAAGTGTCAGGCGTATGGCATGATTTACTACTATCGCACGGGCGAAACCAAACTCACACCGCAGACCGACCAACTCATCCTGCGCGAACGCGCACAGCAGACTAAACTAGAATGGTCTGAGAAGGAAGGATAATGCGATGCATCTTCTGGTCGTGCTTTAATACGGGCACTTCCTCCAATAGCTGAAAATCATATCCCACGCCTATGAGAGTAGCGTGGGGTTGTTTTTTTATGAAGCGGTCATAAAATCCTCCGCCGCGACCTAATCGGTAGCCGCGTTTGTCAAAGGCTACGGCAGGAACGATAATCAGGTCAATAGCACCTTCATATGCAGGGGTGGTGGGTTCTGGAATGCCAAACTTACCTCGGTGCATCTTATCGTTGCCCTCGAATGGGTGTGCTGCCATTTCTCTGCGATGCGTGACAGGCAGCAGCAAGGTTTTTTCGCGTTTGTAACGCTTGAACAGGGGCAGTACATCTACCTCGTTGTTCTTGGGGTAATAGAGCAACACGGTCTTCGCTTCTTGGAAGATGGTCATACGTTCCAATTGCGATAGGATGGACTCTGACAATTCTTTGCGCTCATCAGCTGACAGCATACGGCGCTTTTGAATAAGCAATTCGCGCACTTTTTGTTTCTCTCGATGCATCTGTCGAGATGGCAACATCTTGAGCAAATCTCGTATGTTTGTTTCGAATAGCATATGTAAACAATTTTAATTGGCTTGCAAAGGTACTACTTTTTTTTGAAGTGACCAAATAATAGGTCTTTTTTTACAATTTTCTCTATAAACAATTGATATATATTGAAATGCAATACCTGTTTGCCCGCCTCTACACTTTACACCATACACTTTACACGAAAAAATCGCATAGCCCTTGCGCATATGCGATTTTTTTTTACTAACTTTTCCCCAAATATTAACAAACACACATAATATATCATGAAAAAGTTCCTATGGATGGCATTGCTTTCTGCGAGACCTCTCTTTAAGCAGACTAAGAGGTCCGCTTACGACGAATCACCTGCGTCATACAATGGGCTGCTCCGTAACCTTTAATTAGGTTATCAAGGGGCACCCATTCTACTTTTACGCCATGTTGTTCAAACGCTTGAACAAGGGTGTGCGATTGATTAGCCACTGCCATAATAT
>JAFYWK010000049.1 GCA_017558065.1 Paludibacteraceae bacterium | reverse complement strand
CAGGGTTGAGAACGCGGATTACTACCGCCATGAAACCGATGAGTGCACCATAGATCCACTTACCGCACTCGGTACGAGCAGAGGTAACAGGGTCAGTAGCCATGAAGACAGCACCGAAAGCGAAACCGCCAGAGATGAGGTGCATGTACCATGGGTAGTTAGCAGCTGCAGTCTCAGCACCGAATTGGTTGAAGAGCCAAGCGGTGAGTGCGCCACCAGCGAAGATGCTGAGCATGGTCTTCCAAGAAGCTACGCCAGTAGTGATGAGCAATACTGCACCGAGCAAGATTGCCCAAACGCAAGTCTCACCTACAGAACCTGGGATAAGACCGTTCATCATGGTCCAGAAATCTACTGGCATCAAGTTAGCCTCCGCAGAAGTAGCGATCTCGGTGAGTGGGGTAGCACCAGAGAAACCATCTACCAATGTTTTGCCGTTGTCCCAGCCCCAGGTGCCCTCTGTGCGAACGAAGCACTTGTCACCAGTCATGTGAGTAGGATAAGCAAAGAAGAGGAACGCGCGCGCGATGAGCGCAACGTTGAAGATGTTGTAACCTGTACCACCGAATACCTCTTTTGCGAAGATAACTGCAAAAGCAGTAGCGATAGCCACCATCCAAAGTGGGGTGTTGATTGGAACGATCAATGGGATAATGAAACCAGACACGAGGAATCCCTCTTGGATTTCTTCTTTCTTCCATTGTGCTACGGTGAACTCAATACCAAGACCTACACCGTAACTAACGATGATATATGGCAACACAGCCAATGCACCGAAGCCGAGTGACTTCCAGAACATGAGGCAGTTCATAGCGCCCTTCACCAATTCGCCAGTAGCGAGGAAATGTTGGTAACCTACGTTGAACATACCGAACAACATAGCTGGCACCAATGCCATGATTACGAGGATCATGGTTCGCTTGCTATCCGCGCCATCGTGGATTTGCGAACCAATGCGCTTAGATGTGGTGTTTGGAGTAAAGAGGAAAGTCTCAAAACCATCAAACACAGAGTGCAAAGCGCTCAACTTGCCTCCTTCTTCGAAGTGAGGACGAAGTGTCTCTACTATTTTATGTAATTTCTTAAGCATTACTCAATCTCCTTTTTTAAGTTATCCAATGCGGCACGAACGATAGCTTGCAGAGGCATCTTGCTGGTACATACATACTCGCAAAGTGCGAAGTCCTCTGGTGCTACTTCGTATGCGCCGAGTTGCTCCATGCTCTCGAGGTTGCCTGCGATCATAGCTTTGATGAGGTACTCTGGGTAGATGTCCATTGGGAATACTTTGTCGTACTCACCGCTAACGATGATAGCACGGCGACCGCCTTTAAGGCGAGCATCCCACTCGTATTTCTTCTTACCAAAGAGCCACTCCATCAAGCCGCAGTTGACAATCTTAGCAGGGTCGGTTTTGCTAGCGTTGAAGCCGTTGAAGCGTGGCATGATCCAGCCCATGAACTCGATCTTGTCGTTACCCTCAGCCAATACGGTGAATTGGTTGTCGTATACAGAGATCATCTCGTCCAAACCAACTTGGTGGCCAGAGAGTACGTTGCCTGCTACATAGCGGCAGTCGCAACCTTTGTAGGTGTTGCTGGTGAAGATAGCGCTAACTGGCATGCCTGGCAACACGTTGTAGTATTGTGCGCCAGCAGCGAGAGGGCCTGTGAGAGCCACTTTCTTTTGCATGTCCACGATACCCTTGGTGAAGAGGCGGCCGATGATAGCCAAGTCTTGCACGTTGATAGTCCATACAGTCTCGCCCTTAGCGATAGGAGCCACGTGGTTGATTTGTACACCTACGTTACCTGCTGGGTGAGCACCATACACCTCGTACTTGTCGCAGTTGCTAAGACCGCGGAAAACGGTAGCTGCAGCACCGCCTTTGATACCTACCTTCACAGGAGCGATGGTAGCCAATGCATTGACAGCTGCTTGGAGCACTGCACTTTGACCAGCGAGAACCCACTCATAGTCAGGAGCTACAGGTGCGCTGTCAAAAGTAGAGATAAAGATAGCCTTAGGCTGCTTGCTTGGAAGAGCGATGCAGTCGTAAGGACGTTGCTTGATGAGTGCCCAGAGACCAGACTCGAGGAGCAAAGTCTTTGCGTCTTTAGTTAGGTCAAACTGTGCATACTCGATCGTTGCATCGGCTTCGATGTCGATACTCATCACCTTGCGTTTCTCGCCGCGAACGATAGCCACGACTTTACCGCTAACAGGGGATGTGAATAGCATCTCTGCAAATGCCTTGTTGTGGAAGAGAGGAGAACCTGCCTTCACAACATCGCCTTCGCGCACCATGAGCTTAGGTGTCACGCCTGCGAAATGGTCTGGAACGATATGATAGACCGCAGGGCGATTAACGCTACCGAGCGTCTTCGCTGCCTCGCCATCAAAAGGAATGTTCAGACCTTTTTTCAGTTGAATCTTTTGCATGATGTTTGTTAATTATTGTTAGTTTATTTTTTATGTTTGCATAAAAAGCGCGCAAAATTACTAAAAAAATTTGATATATACAAATTTATTTGTACCTTTGCGGGAAAATTGTTAAAAATGATACTTGGACTACTCATTTCTATATTAAGTGCAACGTACACGGTGGCATCTTCGACCAGCGTGAGTGTAAGCGGTGAAGTGCCCAAGGGAAGCGAAGTGGTGTATTCGCGTACCGATACGGGACAGAAAGATCGTATAACGGGTGGAAATACAGTGCGCTTGCAGTTGCATGGGTGGGATGGGTGTATTGTAGATTCCTTGGTTTTGCAGATGCACTCGAATAAATCCGCAGGTGCGGGTAGTCTGACGGTGCAAATTGGCGAGCGCATGGTGTGGGAGATACCAGATACGGACTTTGCTAACGTGGCGTGGTATGGTAGTTTTACGACTCAGTGGGTGGAGATTTCCCGATGGATTGGGGCAAACGTGCAGAATAGTGATGTGATAGAGATTGTTATTGAAGCGAGCAAAAATAGTTTGTATATCGGCAGTTATACGCTGTACTATCATTATCCCGATCCTGTACGGCATACGGTGCATATGGAGTCGGGGCTGAAGGAAAACTGGACGTTGATAGAAGATAGTATTGGTAGCGGAGTGGTGCTGCCGCATGGTTGTGATACGTTGGCATGGCGTTTTGTGGGGTGGAGTGAAAAAGAACTGATGGATTCGGATGTTTGTCCGCATGTGTTTATGTCTGGCGAGCGTTATTATCCGAAAAGTGATTGCACCTTGTGGGCGGTGTATAGTGATGGGGAAGGAATGTGTGCGACAAGGGATGTGGTGTCGGGTAATTATGTGTTGGGTAGCGGTTTTTGGCAGCGATGTATGGTAGGTGGTGTGCAAGACGGGTATGTTGTGACAAGAGAAGTGTCGCTGCGAGAGGACACGGCGGGAGGATATGAATGGTTGGACGAAGTGCGCGATGAGATGGTGTATTATGTGGATGTGCTGACTGATAGCACGTTGGTGATAGAGTGCGTGAAGACGGATGAACGTATTAGTTATCAGGGGAATGAACTAGCTGATACAGAGGCGGTTTGGTTGTATAAAATATTGGAAGATGGCTCATTGGGAATGTACTATCGAGACGGTACGCATTGTAGAATGCTGTATGTAGGCATATACAATGGTTCGGATGATGTGGTGGCGTTTGCGATGCGTGTGGAGCCTGACCGCATGCACAATAATGGTGTATTGCTTTTTCCTATCAAGGAGAGGCGTTTCACATCTTGGCCATTGGGCAAATGGGATGGAGTGGAAGATGTGATATGTGGCGATGAAAAGGAGCGTGTTTATCAATGGGGAATATACGAATTACATGTGAAGAATGGCAAAAAATCATTGCGACTCTTGCATATGTGAGAAAAAAGTATTAACTTTGCGCGTTTTTTATGATATAATGTGATGAAATATCGTTTTTTATTCTCAATAGTTCTGCTGTTGGTCAGCGTATTTGGATACGCCGACCGAATGATGGATATTATGCAAGGGTATAATGCCAAGACGATGTCTCTGGCAGAGATGGATAGCGTGTTGGAAGCCTACCCCCAACCCCTCCCTGAAGGGAAGGGTGTGTCTGTGAGGTATAAACTGGCGTACAAGAACCAACAGAAGCTTTTTCGCCATTCGTTCTTTGCGGATTACTACCTGTATGATACCCAAAAGCACGACACTATTTGGCTCACCGATGTGCCAGTACGCGATGCGGTGATGTCGCCTAATGGTAAGTATGTGGTATATGCCAAGGCGGATAATAACCTATATATTTATAAGGTGGATTTTAAGACCGAAGTGGCGGTGACTACGGATGAAAATACAGAAATCTTCAATGGTATATCAGACTGGCTGTATGAAGAAGAATTTGGTATAACTTGTCTGTTTGCCTTCTCGCCAGATAATAAGCAGTTGGCTTTTGTTCGGTTGGATGAGACAGAGGTGCCTACGTTTAGTTGGCAGACATTTTTAGACGAAGAGGCGAAAGGTGAAGAGGCGAAAGGCATGTTATTATACCCCGAGCTGCATAGTCTGCGTTATCCGAAGGCAGGTGCAGCGAATGCGAAGGCGAGTGTGTGCGTATATGATATACACTACAAGACAATTCGCCCAATGCAGTTGCCAGAGCATATGGACGGCTATCTGCCTCGCATCACATGGACACCGCTCAGCAAGCCTACTAAGAAAGATGAGCAACCTACAAGCGATTTGGTGGTACTACACCTCAATCGTGACCAGAACCGCATGGATGTACTGAAAGGTAATCCAAAATCCACGGTCTGCCATCCTCTCTATAAGGAAGAGAGCAAAAAGTATTTTGTGAACTACGAACTCTTTGACCAGTGGCAATGGTTGAATGACGGTCGTGTGATCGTTGTGAGCGAGAAGAGTGGCTATACACAAGCGTATATGTACTCTTCGCAGGGCATAGAGCAACATGTTCTAACTCCAGAAGAGCGCGATATAACCAAGGTTTATGGCTATGATGAGAAAGCGCAAGTGCTTTACTATCAAGCCGCTAATACTCCTATGACACGTCAGGCGTATGCTGTGAATGTCAAGAAAAATACTACCACACAACTCACGCAAGGCGATGGAACGCATGATTTGCACTTCTCGGCGGATTGGAAACGCTATATCCAATGTTATCATAGTACTACCACTCCACATACTTATACGTTGTGTGAGGTTAAAGGCGAGAAGGTAGAGGTTAAAGGCACGGTACTTAGTAACGACTCTGTGCTACACGCATGGCAGGCATTGGGCGTGAATGAGAAGGAGTTTTTCACTATCACTACCGAGCGCGGTGACGTGCTGAATGCATGGCGTATATTGCCCAAAGATTTCGATGCTACCAAGAAGTATCCTGTTGTGATGCTGCAATATAGCGGTCCTACTAGTCAGCGCGTGCTCAACAATTGGCGTAAGCGTTTTGGTTATGCGTTGGCCGATGCGGGTTATCTGGTAGTGAATGTGGACGGTCGCGGTACAGGTGCACGCGGCAGAGCATGGCGCAATGCTACCTATATGCAGTTAGGTGTGAAGGAGGCAGAAGACCAGATCAGTGCGGCTCAATACCTGCAATCATTGCCCTACGTGGACGGCGATCGTATCGCTATCTGCGGCTGGAGTTATGGTGGCTACCAGACGCTGATGTGCCTGAGCAAGCAGAACAACCAATCGCCTCTGTTCCAATGCGGCATTGCTATTGCTCCTGTGACCAACTGGCGATTGTATGACTCTGCATATACAGAGCGATTTATGCGCCGTCCGCAGGTGAATGAGTTTGGCTATGAGGGTACAGACCTTATGCAGATGGCAGGCGACCTCACTGGCAAACTGCTCATTGTGCATGGTTTGGCAGACGACAACGTGCATGCGCAAAATACATTATTATATACCGACGCGCTGGTGAAGGCGGGCAAGCAGTTTGAGATGCAACTCTATGTGGATGATAATCACTCCATTCGCAAACCGCATAACAATGAGCATTTGCACCATCGTATTATGCTATTTCTGCAAAACAATTTATAAACAATAAAATCTATTTATTATGACAAACAACAAATCAAACATCTTGCCCATCGTGGTAATGTTTCTCTTGTTCTTTATGATTGCCTTTGTGACCAACTTCGCAGGTTCGATGGGTGTGATCGTGAAGACACAGTTTGGCGCCTCCAACGCGATGGCACAGTTGGGTACTTTGGCTAACTTCATTGCTTACGCAGTAATGGGCGTGCCAGCAGGTATTATCCTCAAGCGCAAGGGCTATAAGTTCACTTCGCTCTTGGCAGTATCCGTAGGTTTTGTAGGCGTAGGCGTACAATGGTTGAGTGGCTATGCAGAGAGTTTTGGTGTGTACGTATTGGGCGCTTTCATCGCAGGTTTCTCTATGTGTTTGCTCAATATCGTGGTGAACCCAATGCTCAACACCCTTGGCGGTGGTGGCAAACGCGGTAACCAATTGATTCAGTTTGGTGGTTCATGCAACTCCATCGGCGGCACCCTCGCTCCCATCATCTTGGGTTACCTCATCGGTGGTAGCGCTGCTGCGGCACAAGTAGGCGATGCTGCTCCAGCGATGTTGGCTGCAATGCTCATCTTCTTGTTGGCATTCGTGATTATCTCGCTGACTAAGATTCCTGAGCCACATATCGAGACTGCTGAGCAACGCGCTGCGGCTAAGGCTAATAAGGATCAATATAGCCCACTCAGCTTCCGTCACTTTGTGTTGGGTGCTATCGCTATCTTCTTCTATGTGGGTGTTGAGGTAGGTATTCCTAATACTGCCAATCTGTATATGTCCAACAACCCTGCTGTAGGTCCTGCCATTGCGGGTACCGTAGTGGGCTTGTACTGGTTGATGATGATGTTCGGCCGTCTGTTGGGCGGTGCTGTAGGTGGCAAGGTGAGCAGCAAGGCGATGTTGGTGGCTGTATCGTCATTGGCTATCGTGATGCTATTGTGCGTGATGTTCTTCCCAGAGACTTGGGTCGTGACATTCAAGGGTATCGAGTTGCCAGTGAGCATGATTCTGATGTTCCTCTGCGGATTGATGACCAGCGTGATGTGGGGTGCTATCTTCAACCTCGCTGCTGAGGGCTTGGGCAAATATACCCCAGCTGCCAGCGGTATCTTCATGGCATTGGTTTGTGGTGGCGGTATCTTGCCATTCCTGCAAAACCTCATGGCAGACCATACCAACTACCTCATTTCGTATATCGTACCTATCGCAGGATTGCTCTATATCCTCTTCTATGCCCTCGTGGGTAGCAAGAATGTGAACAAGGATATTCCTACTGAATAAAAAGTTTAACTGATTAATAATAAAACAATTATGCAAAAGAAACCTTATGTACTCGGCCTCGATATGGGTGGTACTAACTCCGTATTGGGCGTTGTAGATGCACGTGGCCACGTGTTGGCACGTACTTCCATTAAAACACAATCTTATCCAGACATCAATGACTATGTGAATGCGTTGTACGATGAAGCAATCAAGATCGTTGATTCAGTTGGTGGTATGGACCTCATCCGTGGTATTGGTGCGGGTGTTCCTAACGGCAACTATTATACTGGTATGATCGAGGGCGCTATGAACCTTCCATGGCAATCTGTACCATTTGCTCAACTCATGACGGACCGTTTCGGTGTTCCATGTAAGATTACCAACGATGCTAACGCTGCGGCTATGGGTGAGATGACCTACGGTGCTGCTCGTGGTATGAAGAACTTCATCATGATCACTCTCGGTACGGGTGTTGGTTCTGGTATTGTTGTGGATGGCAAGGTGGTGTATGGTCACGACGGTTTTGCTGGTGAGTTAGGTCACACATGCGCTGTGCGCGGTGAAGCTGGTCGTCCATGCAACTGTGGCAAGAAAGGTTGCCTGGAGGCATACGCTTCGGCTACAGGTGTGGCACGTACTGCTAAAGAGATAATCTCCTCTACTACCCAAGATACCCTTTTGCGCAATCTCGATATCGATGCCATCACTTCTAAGGATGTCTTCGATGCAGCTGAGCAAGGCGACGAGGTAGCAAAACAAATCTTTGACTATACAGGTACTATCCTTGGTCAACAATTGGCTGACTTCATCGCATTCAGCGCGCCAGAAGCTATTGTTATGTTTGGTGGACTCACCAAGTCTGGTCACTGGATTTTGGATCCTGTAGTGAAAGCAATGAATGAGAATGTGCTTCCTTTGTGGCGCAACAAAGTGCAAGTACTCTTCTCAGACTTGAAGGAGGCTGATGCTGCTGTCTTAGGTGCTTCTGCATTGGCTTGGGGCGACTAAGAACTAGTAAAACTAGCAGGGCTAGTAGAACTAGACAAACTAGCCAGACTAGAAAAGATGAGGCTGCTATATCAGTTCCCAACATGGTTGCAACGCCTCTACCGTGGCGTTGTATGGCGAATGAATCCATCGTCGAAGGTTGTGTATCTGACCTTCGACGATGGTCCTATACCTGAGTGTACGCCGCAGGTACTGGATATACTGGCACAGTATGGCGTGAAGGCCACATTCTTTATGGTAGGTGAGAACGTGGAGCGCTATCCCGAACTGCTGGCTCGTGTGCGCGAGGAGGGACATGCTGTAGGCAATCATACCTACCACCATCTGAAAGGGTTTAAGACCTGTACCCATACCTATTTGCAGGACGCTCAGCAGGCGAATGTTATCCTGCAAACCCACTTGTTTCGTCCACCTCACGGACGCATGAAGTATTCGCAAAAGAAAGCGCTCCATGAGACAGGGAAAACGATTTATCTGTGGGATGTGCTCACCCATGACTACAATCCATGCTATAGTGTGGAGAAAATGCTGTCTGTTGTTAAACGTTATACGCGCAACGGCAGTATCATTGTGATGCATGACTCGCTGAAATCTAAAGATAGAATGCTACAACTATTACCCCTGATGATACAATGGCTTCATGCCGAGGGGTACAAATGTGAAACCTTACCTTAATATTATTTGCAATGAATATGTCCATTCGTCATTACACTATATATATACTATTAGTTGCCTTATTGGTTTGTTCTGCTTGTGCCAATCGTGGTACTGGTCCACAGGGTGGTCCCCGAGATACGATACCACCTGCACTCGTCAAGGAAACACCCCTTAATGGAACGTTGCATTTTGATGCTAAGCGTATTGAAGTGCAGTTTGATGAGTATATTCAGTTGGCTGATATTCAGAAGAATGTGATGATTTCGCCTCCGCAATTGAATCCGCCCGAAGTGAAGGCTATCGGTAAAACACTATCGGTGGTGTTCAACGAGGAGTTGCTAGATTCTACTACTTATACCATCGATTTTGGGGCTGCTATTTGCGATTATAATGAGAAGACTCCGCTTGAAAGTTATGTCTATTCTTTCTCAACGGGCGACTTTATTGACACGTTGGCGGTGTCGGGTAGGGTATATAATGCTGCGAATCTCAATCCTATGCCCGAGGTGCTTGTGGGTATTCATAGTAATCATAGCGATACAGCGCTCAATACAATGCCTTTTGCGCGTATCACCCGCTCGGATGCGGAAGGATATTTTACGATTCATAATATTCGTGAGGGGGCATATCGCCTATATGCGCTCAATGATATCAGTCGTGATTATATGTACCAACCAGGCGAAGCGCTGGCGTTTGCTGATTCTATCATTACGCCCTACTTCGAGCGACGCGAAGTGCAGGATACGCTTTGGCGAGATACTATTGGTATCGATCCTGAAACCAAGGACACCTTGTTTACCGAGGATATAGACACTATCATGACCGTCACAAGAACATTCTTCCTGCCTGATACATTGGTTCTATGGTATTTCGAGGAAGATAAGCAACGCCATTATTTCAAAGGGGTGTATCGCGAAGAGCAACATGCGTTTACATTGCTTTTCTCTGCGCCTCAAGACTCGTTGCCAGTGATACGTTCATTGAAGCGAAGCGAGGTGGATAGCCTGGCTTCTGACTCTGCTTGGATAGACTGGCAGGCATATACCTTATTGCAAACCAATGCTACGCACGATACCATCACCTATTGGCTCACTGACTCATTGGCAATAGCGCAAGATAGTATTTATCTGGAAATGACCTATCTCATGTCCGATTCATTGTACAACCTTGTTCCTCAAACGGATACGGTCTTGGCTGTCTATCGCCGTCCACGTATGTCGGAGAAGGCATGGGAAGCGCAGCAACGCAAAAAGCGTGAGCGTAAGTTGGAAATCAAGTCTAATGCTTCTTCCAAATTCGAAATCTACGACACGATTCGCCTCTATTCGCCATTCCCCGTAGATTCGGTGTGTGTGGATAAGATACATCTGGCGCATCGAGTGGACACGGCTTTTCAATCCATGACGTTCCAACTATTGCCTCATGATTCTTTGCGCCAAACGCTATTGCTCATCGCGGCATTGGAACCTGCGGAATCCTACCAACTGATTGTGGATTCGGCTGCAATGGTGGATATATATGGCATCTGTAATGATTCTACGGCATACACGTTGAAACTCAAATCATTGGATGAATACTCTTCTCTGTTAGTAAAGATGGCGCATTATGACGCTCGTGCCCGCATGCAGGTGCTCAATGATAAGGATGAGGTGGTGCGCGAACTGCCTGCGTTGGAAGAGGGAACCAAATTCGAATATTTGACTCCGACCACCTATTATTTGCGCCTCTACATGGATTACAATGGAGATAAGAAATGGACTACGGGTGATTGGCTCACTAAGCGCCAACCAGAACCAGTGTATTATTTCCCTTCCAAACTCAAGCTGCGCGCCAATTGGGATTTTGAGGAGCGCTTTGACCACTTGGCTATTCCGCAAGTGCAGTCTAAGCCTAAGGCATTACAAGGAAAGAGCAAGAAGAAATAATGTCCTCCATCAATCGTACTACATGGTTTTTTCTGATACTGGGCTTGTTGGTGCAAGTCTTGACTTTTGTGCTCATGCCCGATAATCCCATCTCGCTGGTGAGTGGTATGTTGGGTATTTGCTCTGTGGTGCTGGGCGCGCAGGGTAATATATTGACCTTTGTTTTTGGCTTTGCGCAAGTCGCTACGTACACCTACCTCTGTTGTATAGAGCGGTTTTATGCCGAGATAGCCATCAATATCTATTATTTCATTACCATGATTTATGGCGTGTATTGTTGGCGTAATCGTTTGTCTAATAATTCGTTGCAAGTGCAAACACGTCGTTTATCTATCAAACTGATTGCGTGGGGTATGCTGCTTATTGCGCTCTTTTCTTGGCTGACAGGTTGGTTGTTGGCGCGCTTTACCGATGACCCACAACCCTATATGGATGCTTTCACCACGGTACCTGCTATTGCAGCTCAATTACTGATGGTCTTGGCGTACCGCGAGCAATGGTATCTGTGGCTGGTCGTGGACGTGTTGGCTGTGGTGATGTGGCTTCGTGCAGAAAACTACTGCATGGCGGCGCAATACGTTTTCTGGTGCGTTAATTGCATCTATGGCTATATACAATGGACACGTCAATTGGATACTCCTACCCATTGACGTGTCGCATGGTTTTTCTGTCGATTGATTACAATCCTAATTTCTTACGAATATTTTTTGGAATAGCGTTCTTGTGTACCAATACATCATTGGTCTTGTATTGCATGTATGCTTCCGATACGTACCAAATTCCCTTGTATTCGCTCTTTTTCGTACCCCATGAGTTTTTCACCATGTAGTAGCGTTTGCCGTTTTGGTCTTTGGCTGTACCAAAGATTTGCATACCATGGTCGTCGGTGTTCTCCCAACTGTCGTACGCCGCTTGACGCATCTCTTGGGTAATAACCTTCTCAGGGAGAGGTTTCTTGGTCAGTTCTTCACGTTTATCTGTAGCCGACAGTCCCAACCAGCGTGCCGCATCGCTGCCCGTGAGGTCTGCTGCTTTCTCTTCCTCTGGCACTACGCCCAAGCCCTTGCGGGTAAAGCACATCTCGCTCACGTCAGCGCCCCAAGCCAGCGTGTAGCCGTTGGCAAGTGCGTTATCAATGATGGCCATCATCTCCTCCATTGGCACATTGTACATCTGGTCCATACGCCAGTTGTCAGGTACTTCAAGGGCGAAGGTGGTGTAGTATGGGTGGTGGGTATAGCTGGTGATGCTCACGTAGTCATCGGCGTTCAATCCCAGTTCCTCTGCAAAGGTTTTGGGTGTATATTCTTTGCCGTTGTAGGTAAAGGTCTTTGGGCACTCGCCAAGATAGGTGTCATATACAGCGGTGAGGGCTTTTTTCCATACGGGTGTCAGTTTCTTGAGTCCGCTATTGGTCACAGCTTTCACTACGCCCCCTGCCACAGCGTCCAATTCTGCGTGAACAGGCAATGTGTCTGCAGGTGTGCTACCATATTGAATGCCTGGCATCGCATCTTGTGGTACCATACCGTAGTTCTTCAAGCAGTAAATCACATCGTATGCCGAACCACCGGGAGCAAACTCAGCAGTACCATACATACGCACGGAGTACTCTGCGCGATCGAGCATGGTGTGGTGTACGACAAACATCTCGCTCAGATCATATTCACCTTTGCCCATACGAAGGAGTTCGCTCTCCAAGAAACCAATGGTAGAGTAACTCCAGCATGTGCTACTGCGGTTTTGATCTTTCACGGGAGTGATAGCGATGCTATCTATTGTGGTAAAACGAAATCCCTCTGTGGAATCGTTAGCTGTTGTCGCCTCTTGTGCCATGCCACTAAGTGCAAATGCACTGAGCAACATCGAAATAAGAATTTTTTTCATATGCTTCGTTTTTTAACTTGTTTAGAAAGTTATTTGTAGCCCTACTCCATTACTGCTGCAACCTAAGGTGAATTGAGCTGCTGTCTGTTGGTTGTAATTTGTATAAGAATTCTTGCGCTTGTTTGCACCTACTGATAATAATGGTATAGATGTAATAGTAGCGATAGGACCAATGACAAGAAATGCACAAGCAGCACCATACATATGCTCATTCCGCACAAAATGATCATAATAATAATTTATCAATGGCACACCTATAAAAAACGTAGAAGCAAGACCTCCTGCAAACAGTCCCCATCCTGTATTCATGATGGCTGTTCCCTTTTTCCACTCTTTCCAAGCCTCAGGACTATTATTTTGAATAAACATCTTATACGCCTTTCTGTCCATTGGTGTTCTACTATTTTTGGTATATAGGGTGTATATATCATCTTCTTTGGCGATAAAACCTAAGGTTGCAGTGTTTAAGGAATCTAGACTGGATATAGAGGTATTCGTAACTGGAGCGAACAAATCTACGTCGCCATTTTCATATGCTACACATACGACTTTGTCTGTTTCCAATACATAGGTTGGTCCATCTAAAGAAGAAGTTTTTTTGTATCTAACGGTGGAACTAGACACTTCTACCACTTTAGCATCTATTTTCTCCTTCTCTGTGGTAATAATGATGTCTTGAGCCAAAGAGACCATAGCCATTAAGCTCATAAAAACTAAAACAGTAATTTTTTTCATACTTTTAATATTTAAAGGGTGAAACATATTTTTCGCAGATATTAATCAAATCCAATCAATCTGGAAACTCCATCAAATATGCTTTGATAAACTCATCAATGTCGCCATCCATCACGGCATTGACATTGCTGGTTTGGTAGTTGGTGCGGTGGTCTTTCACACGGCGGTCATCAAAGACGTAACTGCGTATTTGGCTTCCCCATTCGATTTTCTTTTTGCCTGCTTCCACTTTCGCTTGTGCTTGACGGCGTTTCTCGAGTTCGAGTTCGTAGAGTTGGCTACGCAAGTGGCGGAGTGCGTTCTCGCGGTTCTTTGGCTGGTCGCGGGTCTCGGTGTTCTCTATCACAATCTCATCGGGTTGGTTGGTGAGTGGGTTGATAAACTTATAGTGCAGACGCACACCCGATTCCACTTTGTTCACGTTCTGTCCACCTGCACCCGATGAGCGGAAAGTATCCCATGATATGCCTGCTGGATCTACGTGAATATCGATGGTATCATCTATGAGTGGCACCACAAACACAGATGCGAATGAGGTCATACGCTTGCCTTGTGCATTGTATGGACTCACGCGCACGAGGCGGTGTACGCCGTTTTCGGATTTGAGGTAGCCGTATGCCATGTCGCCTTCGATGTTGAAAGTCACGGTTTTGATACCTGCCTCATCGCCTTCTTGCAGGTTGGCGATGGTCACTTTGTAGTCGTGCTTCTCGCAGTAGCGTTGGTAGAGGCGCATGAGTTGTTCCGCCCAGTCTTGTGCCTCGGTACCGCCTGCTCCAGAAACGATTTTCAGCACGGCTGGCATTTGATCTTCTTCGTGCGAGAGCATGTTTTTCATTTCGAGGGCTTCTACCTCTTTGACAGCGTGGGCGTATGCAGTATCTACTTCGTCTTCGGTTACGAGTTCTTCTTTGCAGTAGTCGAAGGCAAGTTGCAGTTCTTCGGTAGCAGAGCGCACACCTTCGTACCCCTCGATCCATGCTTTGATGCCTTTCACTTTGCGCATTTGTGCTTCAGCGGCTTTGGCGTCTTCCCAGAATCCAGGGTCTTGTGTGCGGAGTTCTTCTTCTTCGAGTTGCACGCGTTTTTCATCGATAGCCAAGTATTGTTTGAGCTTATCGGCGCGTTGTTGAATTTCTTTTAGTTGTTCTATTGTTATCATATGTTTTCAGTTTTCACCTTTCCGTTTTCACTTTTCCGTTTTCCTAAAAGTGGCTGCAAAGGTACTAAAAATATTGCACATATGCAAATCTTTTGTGTAATTCCTCACACGCATGCGAGCAATTACGGGTTCATGACGGCTTCTTATCTTCCTTTGGTCGAACGATTTTTTCTTGACGGGTTGATACTGGCACATCGTAGGCACATCCGTAGCACATCTCTGTAATAATAGTTTCCTGACTTAACCGCCAATAATCTATTTCTTCTCTGTCACTCACCAATGTTGGGTGAGCGAAATGTTGTCTATGTTGTCTTTATTATAGAATTAGAATCTTTAGAAAATTTAGGAAACTTAGAAATTCTAAAGATTCTAAATTTTCTAAATCTTCTAACATACATATTGATTGTTATTAACAAAGCAACAATCCGCATAACCGATTCTTTTTCTTTCGATTATGCGAATTTGCTTTATTGCATAATATTCTTATCACCTTACTCCCACGGACTTTCCACGGACGTTCTTCTATGGTTTATGACATCCTCTAATCGCACATCTTTTAGTAGTACGCATTTTTGCGTGTCCAAAAGGTATAATGTGGGCAATGCTTTTATGTCGTATAGGTCTTGCTGGTCTATCTCTGGCGCATATACGCTGAGCCATGCAGAGGGATAGGATGCGCTTTTCCACGCTTCTATCTCATCGTCAATATACACCGCCACCACTTGCACCCCTTTCTGCGCAAAATGAGCGTGTTGGCTCTCTAGTTGTTGTTTTACCCACTGACACTCCTCGCAATTTGGATCGTGGAAAAAGAGTAGAATATATGGGCTTTGTACGCCATATAAATGCCCTTCCTCGCCTGCTTGGGTTGTGAAAGGGAAATCCGCAGCAGGCATGCCTACACGATTTTTCTGCACCATCGTGTAATGCTTTTGGTAGCGCGGATTGGTGGTGTAATCCGCAAATTGATGCGTGGCTGCATATTGCAAGAATAGCAAATACCGTTCATCGTTGCGATAGGGCGAGTTGGGGTCATAGAGGTATTTCTCTGCCAATGTGAGAAAGCGCGCAGTAGCATCATTTTGCTCTGCTTTGGTTAGCAACTCACCAATCTGCTCTATTTGTTGGGCGGAAGTTTGCTGGGCTATGTGCAATAAGAATCGCGCAAAGCGTTCTTCCGCTTCGCGGGATTCTACTGTTTGTTTATTTTCAAACGCAAATCCTTCCCACACGGAATACTGTGGCAGCAGGACTTGTGCGGCAATAGGGCTATTGGTCGGCAATAATCCACAGACAAGTGATACTATATGCAGAAAATAAATTTTCACAAATATACTTTGCTTTCAATTACGCAAGAAACAAGTGACAAAATTGACACTTTTTCGTTTAATTTCGCTTGCTGTTTCGGTAAACAGATAGCGGAATTGATGATTTTTTGTTTAATTTCGCCACTAAAGTATGCGAAAATCAGGTTTGCTCGCAAATCGCAAAATGTAGGCTATTTTTTATAAGGAAGTGGGCGTTTCACCCACTTCCTTAACAATCGACCGCCTACGGCGGTAATAGTTAAATAGTTAATTTTCTCTCCTGACACAACGCACACGGTAGGTACTGCTCTTATTGTAGTAATTTTCGTACTGACCACCATTGCCGAAATACTGGCGCCAAGCGTAGCCGCTACTGTTCTCCGTACTACTCCAATAGTAGGTACTGGAAAAGCCACCTATGGATGATTTCTGTTCGTACATTACATTTAACTCTCCTTTGTCAGGAAGATACCAATCAGCATAATCTGCATAAACTAAGTTAGAACATATGCTCTTAGCATCATTCCATGTCGCTTCTCCTTGGTCAGGAGAGACATAATATAAAGAACCTCCAAATGTAAATGTTGGCAATTGAAATGGAGTTGCTTTAAAACTTTTTGTTTCTCCATAATATCTGCCTTTGGTAGTTGTTAAATAAGCCCGAACATAATATATGTTGTTTTTAATCAAGTCGCTCACATTGACAGAAAATTCAGTAGATGTGCCAGAAACTATTTTTCGCGTAGTGAAAGAAGGAGAATCATCTATTGTCGGATTTTGAAATGTAGAAGAATAGACGAAACCTCTTTCTGTTATTTGAGCAGAACCTAAATAATCAATTCTTGCAGAATAGGATGCAGTTGTATAACTAATATTTGATGGTTCAAGCGTTGTTATTATAGGATTATCGGATAGAGTAAACTGTTTCATTTCACCAAAAGCAATACCGTGTTCATTGATGGCATACGCAACTACATAATATGTGCCACCGTCTAAATTTTGTAATTCTATTGAAGATGATTTTGAAGGTAATTTTACAACTGTACCCATAGAGATTGGCTGATTATGAGCAGCATATCGAAATCCTCTTTCAAGGGGGGATTCATTTTTGTTTCCCCAGCCGTCGCTCCACCAGGTTACTGTCATAGACAATTGTACAACTCTATCTTTATCATTGACTTGAGGAGTGTTTGTGACAACTGTCATGTATGTATATTTGAGTATCACTTGCATATCAACTCTGGCTTGCCGTCCTTCTTCAACAATTACATAATATTGAGTTGATGCTTCATCATAGCCTTCTGCTATGACCTTGATAAGATATTCTTCAGGTTCTAGGTCAGTAAACTCAAAGTGACCATCATCAAATGTTACTGTTTTTAACAATAATGAATTATGCTCCTCGCCAATACGATATAGTTCAACTCCGAGCCCCGCTAATGGTTCTGTGTTGCTACTTTCTACTACCACGCCATAAATACTGCCTGGTAATTTCTCACACGAATATAGTCCACATATAAGGACTATGTTAAAGAGATAAATAATCTTTTTCATATCTTTGTATTATAATTATTATTCACTTTGAGCGCGAACAATGTTGGTTCGCGCAAATGTTGTTTGTGTTGTCTTTATTTCTTCACATCCATCGTAATAGTTACATCCGTTGTCTCTCCAGCGATAGCATTGACCGACTTGCGGTTGGTGCTATAGCCCGCTTTCTGTACGGTCAGCGTATATTGCATCGCCTCTACCTCTGCAAACTCAAAATATCCGTCCGTACCTGTAATTTTACTCTTTCCCGAAGGACTGAGTATCACCGATACGCCCTCTAATGGTTCCATCGTATCGCAGTTCACTACCGTTCCGCAAATAGTAGCAAATACATCGTAGGTCACAGGATCACACCCTACCATCATTACTAACGCCATCAACATGGCACAAATACCTAATCGTTTCATCATCTTGAATATATTCCTTGTAGCGCGCCAGAGAGTTGATTGGCGCGCAAGTTGTTTAAGTTGTTTTCTTAAAAATTCACCACCGCTGCTACACCGCCGCTCTCATAATCAGCGTATGGCGTTAAACGCAACTCAGCTGTACCCAATGGTATTTGTGTCTTGCCCTTCGCCACCATACCATCTATCACATTCCATACATACACCGCTGCCACACAACCTATGCCCACATTGCGACTAATCTGACAGATATTCGCATTCTGTGCATAGCGTTGTTTTAAGGTGCTATTGTGCGTCATGCTTATCTGTTGTGCATAGTAGCGTTGCAGACATTCAGCTGCTACTACGCCACCGACCAACACCACTTCGCTCACGATAAACGCAGTACCTTTACCCACGCTACCTTTCTTTATCTGCGCCAAGCCAGGCACAAACGAATGAGCAATGTATTGACTCTTGGCTAACTGGTTGCATTGCGTGAATGGGGTAAATACAGCAGGAACATTACCATATTGCGCTACTTGGCACAATACATATACTACATACTGACTGCCCTCGCGTTGTACATATTCGCACACTTTATTCACGGGCACATTCATTGCCTCGGAAGTTTCGCCATAGTTGCTTCCATTAGATATAGCAGCATTGATACTGGCTAAATCAATCGCCAATGCCAAACGCTCAATGGTACTGCGATATACCAATCCCATAGCACGATTGCGTGCTTCCATCTCAGTGGCACCTACACCGCGTTCTACTACATACAGATACGTGTCGTTGGCTGGGCGTGGTTTCTGCAATACCCATTGAGGCATCTCCTGAGCAACAAGAGTCATTTGCGCTGCTACTAAAAGCAGCAATAATAATAGTTTCTTCATTGTGTTTATAGTTTGTTTAATTAGTCTTATCGTCTAATAGGGGTACAAAAAAAGCGCGGAACTTGCCTTTTGCCAGTTCCACCTATTGAGGCTGTCGCATTGCCCAATCTTATAGAACCGACAACGCGAAGCCCACGCCGAATATAAATATTCTCCGTGCTACATAGTTAAGGTACGCATATGCGCATACGTATATACGCAAAAGACGTACCATAATAGGCACAAGAGGGACATTTCATATCCCGTAGGGCATCTATCGTTGCTAAGTCCTGATAAGATTTTGAAACTTGCGACATTCCAATAGGTCAGAACAGAGCGCAATAAACGCCTTTTTAATATGTCTGCAAAACCCTCCGCCGATGCGCAGACATCCCTTCGTAGGGTTTCGCGCTGCAAAGGTAGTGAAAAAAATGTATATGTGCAAGAAAAGTTTACTTTTTTTGTCATAGGCTACATTTTTTTTCTGTAGCTTCGAGGATATGGTGCCCTCGAAGTACTACATTTTTTTCATTCTTGCAAGTACATACACAAAAAAATCGCCATTCATGTCCGAAAACATAAATGGCAATCTTAATAAAACGCACTTTTTCAGTTTGGGAGTTCTTAGGTTGTTCCTTGGTTCTTCTTTGGTTCGTCCTTGGTCTTTTACAAGGAAGAGAAAAGAAAGGTAAAAAGAACCGTAATCTTAATAATCGTACTTTTTTACCGCTTTCTCGTAGTTCAATACAGGGTAATTATACATCTCATACAGGCGGTCGCGGAGGAAGTCCGTGTCCTTATTGGAGAGATGGATAAGTTGCAAGCGGCTATCAATATACTCGTCAAACTCCGTGCCGCGAGGGTAAATCTCATACGCCGCATGGATATGCTGGTCAATGATTTGGCATACAAACTGAATCTGCTCGTTGCGGCTCAGTTCAAGCAACTCTGGATGCTCAACCAAGGCGCGGTCGATATCGTGATTAATCGATGGCGTGAGGCGATAGACAATACGCCCCTTTTGCCCTTTGATGCCCACCGACATGGACACCAAGTCGTCCTTGCGCGATTTTCTCCACTTTGGATTATCGCGTTTGAGTTGCATCTCGCGCGCTTTGAGATAATCGCAAGGGTCATACTCATACGATATGCTGACAGGGCAGATATTCAGTTCCTTCACGCTCTCAAAGAAGTCTTCCGCATCAATCGTGAGCATCTTCAGCACACCCGGTTGTGTGACATCATTGCCGTCCTTGGCGCGTCCCTCTCGTTGCGCTAACCATATGGATTTATGGCGTTTACGTAAATGTCGAATATACTGCGATAGGGTGATGGCATTCTCGCGCTGATCGTGGAAACTTCCATTACGAATCACGACAAAAGCGCGCAAGAAACGCACCACATGCTCGATCCACCATTTGCCAAACAGATTATTTCCAATACCGAAAAACGGATGAATAAAGTAGCGGGTACGCAGCAGGAAAGTGAGCCATGCAGCGTCCATGACAATATCACGATGGTTAGTCATAAAGAACGCACCGTGACGGATATCCTGCTCAATCTGTTTCTTATCGCCTTGGTATTGCAACTGTATTCCCTTCGTGGTCTTGCGGCGCATAATGAGCAGAGCAGGGTATAGGATAAGGAAATCTACCAGCGGCAGAATCCACCCCGAGTAATATGCGCGAATATGTTTGAATTTTTTCATCAGAGATATTAATTATTAACTGTCAACTATAAACTATTGCTTGTGTATCATAATATCAAGAATGAGGTCGTCGGTGACCTTCATGCCGTCATGCCCGATGCGCGTGAGGTTTCGGATAGTGCGATCAATATCGTCCTCCACGATACCTTCAGTAGAATCGGCATACGAATGTTGCATCGCCAAATACGCACTGAAAATTGCCGTAGCCACACCGCTAGTGACCTTCAACGCACAGCCCGGTTTGGCACCATCGCAAATCATACCCGATATGTTGGCAATCATATTCTTAATCGCATAGGTAATCTCCTCGTAGTTGCCGCCCATGAGGTAAGTGATACCCGCTGCCGAACCTGTGGCTGCCACCACGCAGCCGCATAATGCCGACAATCTTCCAAGCGACTGCTTGATATAAATAACGGTGAGATTACTCAGCGCCAGCGCGCGAAGCGTTCGCTCTTCGTTGCAATTATTCTCCTTCGCATACAAATACACTGGAATTGAACACGAAATACCCTGATTACCCGAGCCAGAGTTGCTCATCACTTGCACCATCGCACCCGACATACGCGCATCACATGCACCGCAGGTGTAACTGATGATCTTGGTGAATAATGTATTGCCAAAGAGCTTTTCCATTTCGGGCGTTGCAGTCAGCGTATTCGATCGTAGCAATCGTCCCAATCCATGGCCATATTGATCTGCAAACGAAGTTTCTGCAGCAGCGGTATTCATCTCTGCACCATCTGTCAAGAAGGTAATATCATGGATATCCACCTCCATGGCAAAGTCATACACACGACGGAGGTTTAAACCTACCCCCATCCCCTCCTTGAGAGGAAGGTTGTTTTGCGCGTTATTGAAGTCCTTCCCTTTAGGGGAGGATTTAGGTGAGGTTTTCTCCACAAACTTCGTATGCTCATCCATGATAGTGGCTTGTGCCACTTTATCGCCTTTGCGCACTTCGGCATGGATATAGAGGATACTAGGCGCATCATAGTCAATGCGGATATTCGCAGGCACGCGCAGCATATATTCTTTGGCGTATGCCACTGCCTCTGGCGTTGCATCGCGCAGCACTTCCAACAGATACTCAGACTTACCGACCGTAGCGCCCAGCGCAATCGCAATAGGCAATCCCGTCATACCCGTATTGGGAATACCTACAGCCAATGCGTTCTTATAGACATTCTTTGACAGATAAACGGTTATCTCGTCTGGCTCTGCGCCTAATAGTTCTTTAGCGCGTGCCACACACAATGCCACGGCTATTGGTTCGGTACAACCAATAGCAGGCACCACCTCTGAGCGGAGTAATTCAAGTAGTTGCTGGTTATTCATATCGCATGAAATGAAGTTTTAGTCGGATAATGGTTAATAATGTGATGCACCATAGTTTGAAACTATGTGTATGGCGTAGTTTTTTGTGTAAGACTCTGAATAGTTCTTTTTCCCTTGTTCGATTGCGTTTGGCAGTCGTAGAAAGCGGATTGAAGGTATAATTGTAACCCGTGTAAGGGAGATTAATAAACGTTGGGTTGGTCGCCCAGAAATCCAGCGAGAAAATCACATCTTCATAAATCATTCCCTCTGGGAAGGTGAGTTGGTGCTTCGTGAATAGGTCGCGGCGGTACAATCGCATACATGGCGAAGTAAATTGATAAAAATAGCGTGGGCATTTCTCCTCTATGATTTTGCCATCAGTACTCATGCGCCTATAACCCATCTGAACACAGTCATTGTGGGCGATATGTTGCATAAGTTGCGCATAACAATCAGTGTCCAGATAATCATCCGCGTCCACAAACGCAATCCATTCGCCATTGGCATATTGCAATCCATTATTGCGTGCCGCTGCCTGACCCCTATTTGTTTGCGAGTAAATAGCAATGCGCGCATCTTGCGCTGCATAGTCTTGTGCGATAGTTAGACTATTATCCGTTGAACCATCATTCACGAGAATGATTTGCAGCGCACGATAACTCTGGTGTATCAGTGATTCGATACACTTGCTCAAATACTTTTCAGCATTATATATAGGTACTATGACGGAGATGGTGTTCAATGCTTCAATATCTCAAAGAATAGTTGTTCGAACTGCTGAGCTTGTTTCTCACGCGAGAACTGCTCTTTGTCTTTTACTGCTTGACGAGTATAGCCGTTGTGTTGCCACTCGTGGTATTTTTCTAAAATAAATTCTTTGACCTCCTGAATATCTGATGATGCCAATCCCGCGTTGGTCTCACGGATCGTTTGTGCCAATAAACCATTATCAGAAGGCGTGCAAAGTATGGGCTTTTCACAACCAAAAGCTTCGAAGAATTTGGTGGTCATCATGCCTTTGGCATTGGGGTTGGTCAGCACCAATGCCATACTGCTGCGGCGTAATTCATTACCTACCTCACAGAGCGGAATGGGTTGACAATCAGGGGTGTGTATGTTGAGTTCTACCTTTGGCAGATTCAGTTCTTGCACAGCTTTTTCTACGAGAGCTGTGCTTTGAAAAGCATAGATACATCCGATATACGAGATGCGGAATGTGTCTGTACGCACATCTTCTGCATAAAACTGCGTGGGATCATATCCGTTGTAGATTAGGTGCACCTCGCTATTGAATTGGCGAATAAAATCCACATGCCACGGCGATACGGTGGTCACAGCATTGGCTTTGCTTAGCACATGGTTGCGGCGGCGGATATTCACCCACTTGTACCAACGGCTAAATGGCTTTGCCCACCATTGGCGGTGGCTCTGGTATTGAGCGCCAGGCACTTGCTCGTCCAAGTCGCGAATGTCAGTGATGAGCGGAATATTCTTTTCAAGAGCGATGTCGTATGCCGCTCTCAGTGGGAAGGTGGAGAATGTTGTGCAGAAAACCAAGTCATACTTCTGCTCCTTCACTTGCTCTTTCACCCATCTCGAGAACTGCCGATTGCGCCAGTCCGTGAGCAATGACCATAGCGATTGACACGCCCACTGCCACGTGCTGTGATAGGCGATAGGTTTCTCGATAATAGGATAAGCGTGTGGAAAATCAAACGGCTGAAACTGCTCCGTATATACAGCAATCTGATGCCCCTGCTTCGTGAGATAGTTGCACAAATAGCGCAACCTCGGTGCGTAGGAGGGCTTACCAAAAGGGTCTGCTAATATCAGGATATTCAGTTTCATCTCTCTCTTGCCTTTAACCTTTAACCTCTAACCTATAATCCACAAATCATCTCCAATAACTTAGGATACAGACTCTGGTGATAGGTATTACCGGCAGGAGTGGAGTTATGCCAAAGAATCACTACTTCGCCTGCGTTCTGATGTACCTTGTCAAACAATCGCTGACACTCAAAATATGCCTCATCCTCGCTGAGATTCATATAGTTACTGTTGCTCAGTGTACAGTCCATGACTGTCAGTGGATGCAGCGCTAAATCAGTGAGTTGCATTGTCTTAGGATTAATCCAGCGCACAGGTCGAGTGGTCTGCAAACGGAAGCCCACTTGATCAGGGAACATCATCGTGAAGTCGTCGGTTATGCCCATGTTTACCAACATTTGCATGTCATCTATTGAGCAACGAAGATAATGACTACGGTGGTACAAGTCCTTAATTTTTACAATATCTCCCTCCCTAACACTCTCTTTGTTCACCATATGTGTGAATACCACCACATTGGTCATCTTTCCACCATAGTAACTCGAATGTAACCCAATCTTGGCACCGCTGTTTTCTATCAACTGTTCTGCGGTTTCAAAGTCCTTGCCATCGAGTTTATATTGCGGATAATCATATCCCTTGCCTTCGGTGTCTTTGACAAAGTAAATACGTTTTGCTCCTTCCACCTTCTTATCTTGCGCAATCAGCCACGAGAAGGTGAAGGCAGGGTCATTGTGAATATCCTTCAGCGACGCCATCACTTTGCGCCATTGACCGCGCACGATGCCTCCTATCGCTCCGCGCAAGTGGCGGTAATGGGCAATCGTATCTATATCGTGCGTCAAATAGATTTGACTAAACGATGGGGTAGGCAAAGGCAGATCCAACAGTTTCATCAGCATGCGCGCATACTCATCCACCGTAGGAATCATCAAGCGGTTGTTTTTACCCAGAATAGAATACTTAGCCAAGAATCGCCCATGCTCATCTCGCTGTGTGTTAATCAATTCCTCCGCCCGCGAGATAAAGAAGAAGGTGTTATAGACAATATCCGTGCGAATAATCCAGGTTTTATATTCCTCGTTATTCTCCCCTCCTTTTAGGGAGGGGGTGGGGGTAGGCTTCTCTTTAAAATCAGGCATCACAATCTCTTTACCCAAATGCCCATTAGGTACAATCACTACACGGTAGTTTTGCCACTCCTCCTCGTTAGCCGTATAACCGACTTGCTTGGCTGCCTCTGCGTTGCCATAAAGCAGAAAACGGATAATGTAATCAATAATCTCTTTCATAATTTATTCTTCTTCACTCAATATTTCCCATTCGTAAAGGCGTTGTTCCATCTCGCGCTTGATATGTTCATAGCGTTGGAAGTTCTCCGCCGTTTGTTGCGCTACATCTGTCAGCAGTGCTTCTATCTCTTGTTGCTCTTGTTCCAACTTCGCAATAGCTGCTTCCACATCGGCAATCTGTTTCTCTTTCTTTCGGCGCGCTGCAGCTGCTGCCTTCTGTGCTGCATAATCCAACTTCGCAGAAGAGCTCTCGCCTTTCGCCTCATCGCCTTTTCGCCTCATCGCCTCATCGGTCTTCCTCTCCAATTCTTGGAGGTTATCAATCCGCTTGCTGCGCAAGAAATCATAAATTCCGCCAAGGTGTTCTCTCACTTTTCCTCCACCAAACTCATACACCTTGTCCACCAGTCCGTCCAAGAAATCACGATCGTGGCTCACACAAATCACTGTACCGTTAAACTCCTTCAATGCTGCTTTCAGCACATCTTTCGACTGCATATCAAGGTGGTTCGTGGGCTCGTCAAGTATCAACAAGTTGCATGGCTCCAGCAGCAAACGAATCATCGCTAAACGACTTCTCTCGCCACCCGACAGCACTTTCACTTTCTTCTCCGACGCCTCGCCTCCGAACATGAATGCACCCAATATATTGCGTATCTGCGTGCGAATGTCGCCTACTGCTACGTTGTCAATCGTCTGGAAGACAGTCAGTTCACCGTCCAACAATGCCGCTTGGTTCTGTGCAAAGTACCCAATCTTCACGTTGTGTCCAATCTTCAACTGACCCATATAATCCAACTGCCCCATGATACAACGCACCAGTGTTGTCTTACCCTCGCCGTTCTTTCCCACAAACGCCACTTTCTCGCCTCTGCGAATCGTGAAGGTCGCATCTTGAAACACCATATGTTCGCCAAAATCTTTGCGCAAATCTTCCACTATCACGGGGAAATCGCCGCTGCGTGGTGCTGGCGGAAAACGCAAACTCAGTCTTGAGTTGTCCTCCAGATCCACCTCCAATCGCTCCAACTTCTCCAGTTGCTTGATGCGCGACTGCACTTGCACCGCTTTGGTGGCCTTGTACCGGAAACGCTCAATAAACTCTTCCGTCTCCTGAATCATCTTCTGCTGATTCATATAGGCGCGCACTTGTTGTTCGTGTCGCTCTTGGCGCAGTACCTTGAATTGCGAGTAGGGGGCGTTATAGTCATATATCCTACCGAGGGTAATCTCAATCGTTCGTGTCGTCACATTGTCCAAAAAAGCGCGGTCGTGGCTCACCAATACCAGCGCACTACCGTTATTCTTGAGAAACTCCTCCAGCCATTGTATCGACTCTATATCCAAGTGGTTAGTCGGCTCATCCAATAGCAACAGGTCAGGGTGTTGCAAGAGTATCTTCGCCAACTCAATACGCATACGCCAGCCGCCCGAGAACTCCGAACAAGGACGGTCAAAGTCCTTCCTTTCAAAGCCCAAACCGATAATCGTCCTATCCATCTCCGCGATAAACCGTGCTTCCTCGCCTGATATTCCTGCCTCTAAACTGTAGGCGCTTGCGCCGTCCTGTAGCGAAGCGTTCTCTACACTATCGCTCTTGTGAGCGATGACTGACATCACATCCTCTCTGAGCGTCTTGCCATCCACGTGCATCATCACCTGTGGCAGGTAACCGATAGTCAGGTCGCCCATCTTGTTGATACGACCCGATGTGGGAGTCTCCACTCCCGCCAACAATCGGAGCAGAGTCGTCTTACCCGCACCATTCTTTCCTACTAACGCCACTCTATCGCGTGGGTTAATCAAAAAAGTAATATCGTCCAATATCGGACGCGATGAGTACTCTATGCTGAGATGTTCTACGCTTATCATATAAAACTGTCTTTCAATTCGTTTAATGCTCTACCTGTGTAGCTCTCCTTACACTCCATAATCTGCTCTGGCGTACCTTCTGCCACTATTCTTCCTCCTTCATCGCCACCTTCAGGACCAAGGTCAATAATATGGTCTGCTGCCAATATCACCGATGGATTATGCTCAATCACCAACACCGAGTGCCCTCTGCTAATCAGCGCATTCAACGCTTTCAACAGCACTGCCACATCATGGTGATGCAATCCCGTTGTGGGCTCATCAAAGATAAAGAGGGTAGGGGTCGCATTCTCTTGCGCCAAGAACGAGGCCAACTTCACGCGCTGACTCTCGCCTCCCGACAACGTGCTACCCGCTTGACCCAACTTCACATACCCTATACCTACATCCTGCAACGGCTTCAACCTATTGACAATCTTCTTACATGCCGAATCTTCGGAGAAGAACTCTATCGCCTGATTAACCGTCATCTCCAGCACATCGTAAATGCTCTTACCCCGGTACAGCACATCTAGTACATCCTGCTTAAAGCGTTTGCCCTTACAGTGTTCGCACTCCAACACCACATCCGCCATGAACTGCATCTCTATCCGTATCGTTCCCTCGCCTTGGCAGGCTTCGCACCTACCGCCAGGTGTATTAAACGAGAAATGCGACGGCGTGAAGCCCATCTGTTTGCTCAGTTGCTGCTCTGCGTATAACTTACGTATCTCATCGTATGCCTTCAGATAGGTCACTGGGTTCGAACGCGATGATTTGGTCAATGGATTCTGATCGACAAACTCCACATTATGAATCAATTGCAGACTGCCCCTCAGACTGCCAAAGTCACCCGTTCGTTCGGCTATACCGCCATAATGTTTCTTCAGCGCAGGGTAGAGCACCTTCGTAATCAGCGATGATTTGCCGCTGCCACTGACGCCCGTTACCACTGTCATCACGTTCAGCGGGAAGCGAACATTGATATTCTTCAAATTGTTCTCAGTCGCACCGATAACCTCTATATAGTTATTCCATGTACGCCTATAAGGCGGAATAGAATACGTAAATTTCTCTATCTTCGGCGCCCCAGCATATACCAGTTCGCCGCCATGGCGACCTGCTTTCGGACCAATCTCTATCGAATAATCCGCTGCTTTCTGTATCTCATCATCGTGCTCCACGACCACAATCGTATTGCCCAAATCGCGCAACTGTTTCAGCACGTGTATCAGTCGTTGTGTATCCCTTGGGTGCAAACCAATACTGGGTTCGTCCAATACATACAACGAACCTACCAGACTACTACCCAACGACTTAGCCAAATTGATGCGCTGTCCCTCGCCACCCGACAAGGTGCTGGACATACGACTCAAGGTCAAATAACCCAACCCTACATCCTGCATAAACTGAAGCCGCGAACGAATCTCTGTTAAAAGAGGCTCAAAAGGAGAGAGATTTCCATCACCTCCCGTAGGGACAGCACTTCGCCCATTGGGCGACACTACGGCTGCTGTGCAGCCTTTAAACCATTCCGCTAACTGCGTAATAGGCATCTGACTCAACTCTGTAATTGACTTTCCGCCTACCAGCACATACTCTGCCTCCTTCCTCAATCGCTTGCCCAAACAGTCAGGACATATCGCCTTGCCTCTATAGCGACTGAGCATAACGCGATACTGTATCTTTGCGTATTGTTTGCTCTCTAGTTCGTGGAAAAAGTCGTTCAGTCCATGAAAATATTCATTGCCAATCCACAGTAACTGCTTCTGTTCTGCAGTCAGTTCGTAGTAGGGTGTGTGTATTGGAAAGTCAAACTTATCCGCTGCATAGATCAGTGCCTCGTTCCACAGCCCCATCTTCTCACCTTTCCAGCATGCTATCGCCCCTTCATATATCGATTTCGTTTTGTCTGGAACAACCAAGTCAGGGTCTATACCAATCACATTGCCGTATCCGCCGCAGGTAGGACAAGCTCCCAATGGACTATTAAAATCAAACAAATGTTCCGTGGGTTCCATAAACGTAATCCCATCCGCCTCAAAGCGTTGCGAGAATGTGACAATCTTAAATCCTCCTCCATCTTCAGACGAAGCCGATCTACAGCCCGTAGGGCGATCTTCAGCGCAGCGATCTATATTTGGTAACTCTATCACCAACCTACACTCGCCTTTTCCCTCAAAGAATGCTGTCTGCACCGAGTCCGCAAAGCGGTTCAACGTACTCTCTTCGCCATCGGTTATGACGCGGTCAACCAGCAGATAGGTCAAATCTTGTGTTGTTGAATTTTGTTGTTTATGTTGTTGGATTAAAGTATCTCCTTTGTTTGTCAGCACTTGATTCAGTCGCAGCACTTCCCCTGTTCCATCCTCCTTGAATCGGTACAAACGAGCAAAACCCTGTTGCTGCCAGATACCCAATTGTTCCTCTGTATTCTCCGCAACGATAGGCGCCAACAGAAGCACTTTTGTTCCTATCGCTTGCCTACGCAGGCACTCCACCACATCATGCACACTGTGACGTTTCACTTCCATGCCGCTTACGGGCGAAATGGTCTTGCCTGCGCGTGCAAACAACAATTTGAGGTATTCGTGAATCTCCGTCACCGTTCCCACTGTACTACGTGGGTTACGATTGGTCACTTTCTGCTCAATGGCTATGGCAGGGGGAATACCGTCAATGAAGTCCACATCGGGTTTCTGCATACGCCCAAGGAACTGGCGTGCATACGAACTCAGGCTCTCTACATAACGTCGTTGACCTTCGGCAAACAATGTGTCGAAGGCCAAAGAAGACTTACCGCTACCGCTGACACCCGAGATAACGACCAACTTGTTGCGTGGAATATCTACGGTTATGTCCTTCAGGTTATGCGTCCGTGCCCTGTGAATATGTATTACATCTTCGTTCAAATATTCTTGCTTTTAACCTCTAACCTCTAACCTATTTCTTCAAATATTCCACCGCCAAACTATCCACCAACTCTCTCAGCTCTGGGTTATACAGATTTCTATACTCCTCGCTCAGTTCAGGGATACGAATCACTTGACCCTCGCGCACGTGTGCAGGATGTTTAATGATGTCTCTATTCGCTTCATAGATAAACACCCACAAGTCTTTTTGCGCGTAATACTTGTACGCTATCCATGCCAATCGACTATCTTTTCCCACGCGCTCTATGCCGATAAAGTTCACATACTCGCGTGGCTTCTCTGCCAAAGTCAATTCTTCTACCTCTAAAACTTCTTCCACTTCTAAAACTTCTTCAACTACCTCTGTGGTTGGCTGACAGTCTTGCATGCATTGCCACCATTGTATCAATGTCGCACGGAAATACACACCCGTTCCCACGATACCCAACAGCAACAATGCACCAATCACCCAGCACACCCACTTATGGCACTTGCATGCAGGTTTGCATATTGGTTTTTCTGTTGGCTTCTCTACGATTGGCTTTTCTTCCTCCGCAGGTTCCTCTATAGTTTCCTCTACCGCTTCCTCCTTTGGCTCCTCTACAAGTTCTGGCGTAAGTTCTTCAGTCGTCTCTTCTATCTCTTCTTTTACAACTGTTGGAACTTCTAAAACTTCTTCCTCTTCCAAACTTGGTTTGGATACCGCTTGTCCCAGTTCTGCCAATATATCCACGATTTCATCGGCTTGTTCGCCAAGTTTCTTGATAGGATCGTTATTGATTTCTGCCATCACGGCTTCTGTTTTGGGCTGTTCCAAACGTTTCTCCACGCTCTCCTTGAGCATGGACTCAGCGTTAAAGGTTAGTTTGTTATACCCCTCAATGGTGAAGGCCTCTCCTGTAGCAATATTCACGCTCTTGCGTGGTGCGATTGCTTTCAGCCCAAAACTACCTAATCCTTTGATCTTGACTTGCTTGTCTGCTTTCAGTCCTTCCACAATGCCTTCCAATAGGGCATTGAGAAACTGCCCAGCTTCTTGTTCCGAAGTATTGGCGTACTCTGCCACTGCTTTGCGCAGTTCAGTCCATGTCAGTTTATCGTTTGCCATAGGTCATTTCTTATAGATTTTTCAGTTCTTCTTTGATGGTATTGCTGACCTTAAAACTCAGTTGCATTTTTTCTGGTATTTCGGTGCGTTCTTTGGTTTTAGGGTGTACCACGGTGCGCGCACTCTTGCGTGTCATTTCCAGCGTACCAAAATTCTGCAATTGTACACTCTTTCCTGCTAATAATTCTTTTTGCATCACTGCCACGGTAGCATTCAGCAGCTCTTCCGTGTGTGTCTTAGTCATGGAAGTGCTTGTCGCAATGTGTTGAATCAAGTCTTTCGTTTTCATGTTATGTTGTCTTTTCTATAACACCATACAAATCAAAGTCCTCTGATTTTATGATAGTTATTTCGTAATAATTTCCGGCCTCTAACCTTTCGCCTTTCGCCTCTCGCCTCATCGCCTCCTTCTCTATCAGCACCTCGCAATCCACTTCGGGCGAATCATATTGTGTGCGTCCTACATAGTATTCCTCTTCCTCTCTGTCGATCACCACGCGTTGTCTTGTGCCCACCATTTGGCTCAAGATATCCGATGAAATAGATTGTTGTATTGCCATCAGTGTGTCCACGCGACGCTCTTTCTCTTCTTGTGGAATATCATCTTTGTAGTGCTTCGCTGCAAACGTTCCTTCTTCTTCGCTATAGGCAAAGGCACCCAATCGCTCAAACTTCATCTCCTTCACCCATTCACACAACTCGTTGAAGTCTTCCTCCATCTCTCCTGGGTGTCCCACCAATAGGGTTGTGCGGATACAGATCCCAGGCACTTCCTTTCGTATGCGCGCAATCACCGCATCCTGCTCCTCGCGGGTGATATGGCGGTGCATTTTCTTGAGCATATTGTCTGAACAATGTTGAAGCGCAATATCCATGTACTTGCACACATTCTTATGTTTCGCCATCACGGGCAGCAGGTCGTATGGGAAATCCGTAGGGTAGGTATAGTGCAATCGTATCCACTCTACGCCTTCTATCTGCGCCATCTTATCCACCAATTGTGCCAATCGGTGCTCGCCATAGAGGTCCAATCCGTAGCTGGACAAGTCTTGTGCTATCACATTAAACTCCTTCACGCCCTCGCTAACCAGCCATCTCACTTCGTCCAGTATCTCTTCCATCGGACGTGAAGTAAATTTTCCCGTAATCAACGGTATCGCGCAGTAGGAACAGTACCTGTTACACCCCTCTGCAATCTTCAGATATGCATAGTGCTTCGGTGTCGTAATCGTCCGCTCATAATCCTCGCCTTTTGCCTTTAAACTGTAGCCCGCAGGGCGTCCTTTAAACTGTGCGCTTGCGCACTCCTCTACAATCCCCATGTAATCGAACTTCCCAAACCACTTATCCACTTCAGGAATCTCCGCAGGCAGTTCTTCTCTATAGCGTTGCGACAGGCAGCCCATGACGTACAACTTACGCAGTTTGCCTTTGGTTTTGCGCTCCGCAAATTGCAGGATGATATCTATGCTTTCTTCTTTGGCATCGCCAATGAATCCGCAGGTATTGATGATAGCTATCTCGCCTTTGGGATTAGCCGAATCGTGTACACAGCGATATCCCGCCAATTCCAATTGGCGCATCAATCGCTCAGCGTCCACCAAGTTCTTTGAGCAACCTAATGTGATAATATCTATCTCGTTTTTTCTCACCTAGCCTTTACACGAATCCTAGCCTTTACACCTTACACTCTACACCCTACACTCTAATTCCCCAACTCGCTATGGAACTTTATTCTCACCAACCGTACATTGATCTCATCGTAGTCATCTTCGCCCAACTCTTCCATCGCCAACTTGATGCTGTCATTGTCGGCATGACGGAAGTAGTCGTAGATGTCAAACTCCTCATCAGGATCTACTACTTCGTCAATAAAGTATTTGATATTCAGTCGTGTACCCGAATATACGATGGCTTCTATCTCCTCCAGCATCTCTTCCATCGACATACCCAATCGCTCTGCCAAATCATCCAATGCCACGCGTCTATCAATCGCCTGAATGATGGCTATTTTGCGTGCCGAGTTCTTCGCTACGGTGCGAACGCGTAGGTCTTCAGGACGGATAATATCGTTTTCTTCTACATAACCCTTGATCAGTTTAATAAACTCATCGCCATAGCGTTTGGCTTTGCCCACACCCACACCTGGAATATTTTGCAACTCTTCCATCGTGATAGGATAACTGGTTGCCATGGCCTCCAAACTTGCATCTTGGAATATCACGAATGGTGGCACATTCATGCGCTTGCTCAGTTTCTTGCGCAGGTCTTTCAGGATGGAGAACAGTACATCGTCCGCTGCGGCACATGCGCCTATTCCTGCTTCCATGTCGGCATCTTCGTCATCGCTGTGTACCTCGATTGGCACCTCAAATTTCGATGGACGCTTCATAAATTTCTTGCCATCAGGGGTCAACTTCAAGTCGCCATAGGACTCTATATCCTTCTTTATATATCCAGCTATCAACGCTTGACGAATGATAGCATGCAATACTGCCTCATCTTCATCTTCGCCCGAACCAAAGTTCTCCAACTCATTGTGCTTGTACGAGATTACCGTAGAGGTCTCGTTTCCGCGAATAATATCCACGATGTGTCGCGAACGGAATTTCTCGTTCAGTTGGTGAATCGTCTCCAGTATCAATCCCAAGAGTTCGGTCGCGTCCATCATGCGATAGGTCTTTTTACAGTTATCGCAGTTGCCGCATTTCTCTTGGTTATATTCCTCGCCAAAATAGTGCAACAGCAGTTTTCTACGGCATATAGGCGACTCTGCATACGATTGTGTCTCAAACAGTAATTGGTTGCTAATCTCTTGCTCTGCAATAGGTTTGCCTTGCTGGAACTTACGCAAACGTTCTATGTCTTTGGGCGAATAGAAGCATATACATTGTCCTTCTCCGCCGTCACGACCCGCACGACCTGTTTCTTGGTAGTAGCCCTCCAGCGATTTGGGAATGTCATAGTGTATCACAAAGCGCACATCGGGTTTGTCAATACCCATACCAAACGCGATGGTTGCTACTATCACTTGCACTTTCTCCATGAGGAACGCATCCTGGTTCGCGCTACGTGTTGCGGCATCCATACCTGCGTGATAGGGCAGGGCAGAGATATTGTTCACGTTGAGTGTCGCAGCCAGTTCTTCCACCGTTTTGCGGCTCAGACAGTAGATGATACCCGATTTGCCGCTCATGGTGCGGATATATTTCACGATGTCTTTATCCACATCATCGGTCTTCTCGCGTACCTCATAATATAGGTTAGGACGGTTGAACGACGATTTGAATACCGTCGCGTGCAACATATCCAGGTTCTTTTGTATGTCATTCTGCACTTTTGGTGTGGCGGTAGCAGTGAGCGCAATGATAGGTGCCTTGCCGATACGTTCCACAATGGGGTGAATGCGCCTATATTCAGGACGGAAGTCGTGTCCCCATTCTGAGATACAGTGAGCTTCGTCCACGGCGTAGAAGGAAATCTTCACGCCTTTCAGAAAGTCTACGTTCTCATCTTTGTTCAGCGATTCGGGGGCAAGGTATAGCAGTTTGGTCTTGCCTGCCAAGATGTCGGCTTTCACTGCATGTATTTCTGGTCGTGATAGCGATGAATTGATAAAGTGTGCCACGCCGTCTTCTTCTGAGAAGTTGCGCATAGCATCCACTTGATTTTTCATCAGGGCTATCAGTGGTGATATCACAATGGCTACGCCATCCATTAGTAGTGATGGTAGCTGATAGCATAGACTTTTTCCTCCACCAGTTGGCATCAATACAAAGGTATCTTTGCCATCCATGAGGTTGTTGATGATTGCTTCTTGGTTTCCTTTGAACGAATCAAAACCAAAATTGTGTTGTAGTGCTTCAATCAGTTGTTCATGTCGTGTCATACGAACTGTATAATATTATAATAATGTTTCACCTCTCGCCTCTCACATCTCGCCTCTCACCTCTCACCTCTCACCTCTCGCCTAATTCAACTGCAAAATTACAACAAAAATTTCACATATGCAAATCTTTTGCTTAAAAAAATATATATATTTTCTCTTTCTTCCTTTAATGCCTTGATATTCACTTTGTAACAAGGGTATTGCCGTTGTGATTTTTATTGTTTGAGTTGTTGATTTTATAATTCATGTTGCTTTTGGTTTAGATAGTTTGGCTTTCTGCGCGCCAGCGCAAGGATGTTTATTGTTTTCTTTGTTGATAAATATTCCCATTTTTGGTTTAGATAGTTTAGATCTCTCGCCGTAGGCGTAGGAGGTATCATATCCCGTGTTTCCGTGCCCATCTGTACCCGTCCGTGGTTAGCCCCATTTTTACCTGTTTTTTTGCACCCCCCTCGCTACTTTTTTCCTCCGTTACGTTACCGATACATAACCGATACATAACCGATACATAACCGACACATATGAATATCCCATGAATACCCCGTGAATATCCCATGAATACCCCATGCCTCTTCTAGCTATGGGAGAAAGGGAATAAACGTCTGTTGCTTTACACAATATATCTCGTTTGTTCTCTTTGCTCGAAAACGTTTGCGGAGAAAAAAATGCACTTTTTTGCTATTCTCTCTTGCGCGTGTAAAAAAAAAGTAGTACCTTTGTGCCCGATTTTGAAAAATACATGTCATGACAGAAAAACGCAACTTGTCCTTTGGACAGCTTTTTAACCTCAGTTTTGGATTCTTTGGAGTCCAAATTGCTTATGCACTCCAGAGTGCGAATATCTCTCGTATTTTTGCCACTTTAGGCGCTGATCCTCATCAACTTTCATTCTTCTGGGTACTCCCTCCGTTGATGGGTATGATTGTTCAACCTCTCGTGGGTAAGTACTCTGACAAGACTTGGAACCGCCTAGGTCGTCGCAAACCTTACCTCATCGTAGGTGCGCTCATCGCAGTAGCAGTGATGTTGCTCTTGCCTAACGCAGGTAACTTCACTTTCGGACAATCCCTCTTCCTCGGTCTCAACGCGGCCATGTGGTTTGGATTGTTTTCTCTCATGTTCCTTGATACTTCTATCAATATTGCTATGCAACCATTCAAGATGATGGTTGGCGATATGGTGAACGAGGAGCAAAAAGGTCTCGCTTATTCTATCCAATCATTCCTCTGCAATGCTGGTTCGTTGGCAGGTTACATCTTCCCAATCCTCTTTACTTGGGTAGGTATTGCTAATACTGCTCCAGAAGGCGTTATCCCAGACTCGGTGAAATGGAGTTTCTATATCGGAGCAGCTATTCTCATGCTCTGCGTACTCTATACCTTCGTGACTGTCAAGGAGTTGAATCCAGAGGAGTATGCTAAGTTCCACGGACTTGACACCAAGAAAGACGAGAAGAAAGAAGACCCAAGCTTCATCAAACTGCTCATCAATGCACCTTCTACCTTCTGGACAGTTGGTCTTGTGCAGTTCTTCTGCTGGGCGGCTTTCCTCTTTATGTGGACCTATTCCAACGGTGCTATCGCTACCCAATGCTTCAGCTGGGATGGTGTGAATACTGCTGCGGAAGCTTTCCAAACAGCAGGTAACTGGGTAGGTGTTTGTTTCGCTATCCAAGCCGTTGGTTCTATGCTTTGGGCATTGATTATGCCAACCCTCGAGAAATACTTCCATAATAAGGGCGCATACGCTATCTCATTGATTGTGGGTGCGTTAGGATTTATCTCTACTTTGTTTGTTACCAACCAATACGTATTGCTCGTTTCTTACGCGTTCATTGGTGCGGCATGGGCAGCTATGTTGGCAGTGCCATTCACTATCTTGACCAACTCGCTCAAGGGTGACAATATGGGTTATTATCTTGGTTTGTTTAACTGTACCATCTGTTTGCCTCAGATTGTGGCAGCGTTGATTGGTGGTGCTATCCTTAAGTATATATGCGCGGGCTCGCAGGTGGGCATGTTGGTTGCAGCAGGTGTGCTGCTTATCCTCGGAGCTATCAGCGTAGTCCTCATCAAGGAGGGTAAGAAATAACAACTATCCCAACTAGTACAACTAGTATGACTATCCCAACTAGCAAAAAACAACTAAAAACAATAAATTAACAAATTCTAAAAACAAAAAAGTGATGAAAAACAAGACATTTTTACTTGTTCTGTTCGCAGCATTCTCTCTGACAATGTCTGCGCAGATTACAGGTACTGTTCTGGATGCATCAACGGCTGAACCTATCATTGGTGCCAATGTGATTGAGAAAGGCACTACCAATGGTACTATCACCGATTTTGATGGCAATTTTGTTCTCATGGCACAAGAGGGTGCATTGCTCGAAATTAGTTACATGGGTTACAAAACAGTTGAAGTAAAAGCAACTGACGGAATGCAAGTACAACTCGCAGAAGACACTGAGTTGTTGGATGAGGTTGTTGTTGTCGGTTACGGTGTAGTTAAGAAAAACGATGCTACAGGTTCTGTAACTGCTATCAAACCAGATGCTATGAACAAAGGTCTTACCACCAATGCACAAGATATGTTGGCAGGTAAGGTAGCTGGTGTGGTTGTTACTTCCAATGACGGTACTCCAGGTGGTGGCGCTACTATCCGTGTTCGTGGTGGTTCTTCTCTTTCGGCTTCTAATGACCCTCTGATCGTCATCGATGGTTTGGCAATGGATAATGATGGTGTGAAAGGTGTGGCTAACCCTCTCTCTATGGTTAACCCTAATGATATTGAGACCTTCACCGTCCTCAAAGATGCTTCTGCTACTGCTATCTACGGTAGCCGTGCTTCCAACGGCGTCATCATTATTACAACCAAGAAAGGTGCTGCTGGATCGAAGATGAAAGTGTCATATGACGGTAACGTAAGTGCTGGTATTTTGACCAATACCTTGGATGTAATGACAGGCGATGAATATCGTGCATTTATGCCAAATGCTACTGATTTGGGTACTGCAAATACTGATTGGCAAAAGCAAATCTATCGTACTGCTATTTCTACTGACCATACTATCAGTATTATGGGTGGTACTAAGAATATGCCTTATCGTGCTGCTATTGGTTATACCAACCAAAATGGTGTCCTCAAGACATCTGGCATGCAACGTGTTACAGCTTCCTTGAACCTCTCTCCTACTTTCTTGGATAAGCATTTGACTTTCAATTTGAATGCAAAAGGTATGTATATCCACAACCGCTATGCAGATGGCGGTGCAGTTGGTGCTGCTTTGGCTTTCGACCCTACACGAGAGGTGAGACCTGCTAATGGTCTTAAAGAGTTTGGTGGTTATTATCAAACACCTATGGGTGCTACCGATTTGGGTGATCCTAATTGGACTGCTCTCTCTAACACCAATACTCCTCAAAACCCTGTTGCACTACTTGAGAATAGCAACAAACGTGCTAACTCTGGTGCTTTTGTAGGTAACTTGGAGGTGGATTATAAAGTGCATGGTTTCGAGGATTTGCGTCTCCACGCTAATTTTGGTGCTGATTATTCTTACGGTAGAGAAAATAATACTATTCTCCCTACTTCTTATTCTAACAACTATTATGGCTGGGATGGTTATGAGGAGATGTCTAAGTTCAACTTGCAATTCAACGCGTACGCGCAATACTACAAAGACTTCACCGATAATCAACACTTTGACATTATGGCTGGTTACGAGTGGCAACACTTCCGTCGTGAGACATTCTCTGAGGGTAGCGGTTTCCAAGGTCCTGACGCTTTTGCTGCTCGTGATATCAATAAACGTCACAATTATACTACCAATAAGTTCGCTACAGAGAGCTACCTTGTATCTTTCTTCGGTCGTGCTAACTGGATTGGATGGAATCAAGTGATGCTTACTGCTACTGTACGTGCCGATGGTTCTTCTCGTTTTGCTCCTGGCAAACGATGGGGTGTCTTCCCTTCTGTAGCATTGGGTTGGAAGATTAAGGAGACTTTCTTCCAAGATGTTAACTGGCTCAACGACTTCAAGTTCCGCGCTGGTTATGGTATCACTGGTCAACAAAACCTCTTTAGTGATTATATGGGTCTTGTGCTTTATTCACTCAGCAAAGAGTATGCGGATTATACATTTGGTGAGATTGATCCTGAAACTGGTGATTATAAGTACTATCAATCTGCTCGCCCACAAGAGTACAACTTCGATTTGACTTGGGAGAAGACTACTACCTACAATGCTGGTTTCGACCTAGCGTTCCTCAATAACCGTATCACAGCTAACTTGGATTACTACTACCGTTATACAACTGACTTGATTTCTAAGGTGGATGTGCCTATGGGTACCAACTTCAAGAACCAAGTTTATTCTAATATCGGTTCACTCTCTAACCAAGGTGTGGAAGTAATGCTCAATGGTGTAGCTATTGACAATAAGAACCTTAAATGGGATATGGGACTCAACTTTACATACAACGTAAATAAGATTGAGCACCTTACTTCTGGTCAAAGCGAAAACTACTTTGTTACTACTGGTGGTGTAAGTTCTGGTACAGGTAATACCATCCAACGTCACCAAGAGGGATATGCTGCAAGCACATTCTTCGTGTATGAGTCTTATCACACTACTACTAAGAACAAAGAAGGTAAAGAAGTAAATGTGATCGAGATTAAAGACCAAAACAAGGACGGTGCTATCAATGAGAAAGACTTGATTGCATACCACAAGCCAGCTCCAGATTTCCAAATCGGTTTCCAATCGAAATGGCAATTCTATAACTTCGACCTTAGTTTCTCACTCCGTGCGAATATTGGTAACTATGTTTACAACGATGTTCTCGCTGGTAAGATGCAAAGCATGAAGACGTTGGTTCGTGAGGGTGCTTACACCAACGTGTTCCTTGCTGCTCAAGAACCATACAACAATATCCTCAACAGTAAGACAGTTACTACCGACAATGCTTGGCGCATGTCTGAGTTTATTGAGGATGCTTCATTCTTGCGTTGTGACAATATTACTTTGGGTTATACTTTCGATGAGCCTAAGATCAAAGCACGTATCTTTGCTACCGTTTCTAACCCATTCGTAATTAGCGGTTATCGCGGTCTTGACCCTGAGGTAAATGGTGGCATTGACAACAATATGTATCCACGTTCAATGACCACGGTATTGGGTGTTAGCTTGCAATTCTAAGTGTTGACTTTGAAACTTTGAAACTTTGAAACAATTACTAATATGAAAAAGTATATTAAAATAGGCATTTTTGCGGTACTTACCGTTTTTGGAATGACCGCTTGCGTTCAAGATTTGAACGTTGAGTCTATCGACCCAAATAACGTTTCTGCTATTAGTCCTGACCAACTCTTGGGTAAAATCTATGCCACCCTTGGTACTACTGGTCAACAGGGCCCTGCAGGTAATGGTGATATCGAGGGCTTAGATGAAGGTACATCTTCTCTCTATCGTATGACATATGAGCTCAACGAATTCCCATCGGACCAAGTATATTGGATTTGGCCTGATGTGGGTGTGGATGATGTTCGTAAAGCGAGCTGGACTGCTGACAATGCATTGGTTCGTGGTGCTTACTGCCGTTATATCTTTGATATTACACTCTGTAACACTTATCTTGAGAACTACGCAGATTATGATGCTGCTAAAACAGCTGAGGTGCGCTTCATTCGTGCTCTTAATTACTGGTATTTGATTGATATGTTCGGTTCTTGTCCTTTCAATATTACTGAGGCAGAGTTGGATGCTTATGCTAAGGCTAATGAGTTGATGGGTGACTATGATAACTATCCTAAACAAATTACCCGTAAGAACCTCTACGACTGGATCGTAGCTGAGTTGCTCGCTATCGAAGACCAACTTACAGTAGATCGCAATACCTTTTACTACCGTGTGGATAAAGTAGCGGCACAAATGTTGCTTGCACGTCTTTACCTCAACGCACAAGTTTATACTGCTGATCCTGCACAAGAGTATGCTGTATCTACTGGTACTCCAGAATGGGCTAAAGCCGTTGAGTATGCTGAGAAAGTTATCAATGCTACGCAATTGGCGTCTGAGTACAAGTACCTCTTCATGGGTGACAACGATAATCGCTCTAAAGTAAACGATGCTTACAAAGAGATTATTCTCCCAGTTGCACAAGAAGGTAGTCACATCCAAAGCTATGGTGCTTCGCTCTTCCTCTTGGCTTCTTTCAATACCGATGGTCTTCCATCATGGGGTATTACCCAATCTTGGAAGTGTATGCGTGCACGCAAACAACTTGTTTCTCTCTTCTTCCCCAAAGCTAAGAACTGGAATGTTTCAACTGCATTGGAGAATCCAACGGGTTGGTTCACTACGAACGAGGCGTTGATGAAGGAGATTGCAGCTTGCCCTAATCCATTGGGTGATGCTACCGTCTTGACAGAGGCTGCGCAGGATGATCGTGCTTTGTTCTGCAACTATCGTGAGTACAACGATTCTTCACTTATCATTTGCAATCTCAACCGCGAAAATGCTACCGATAAGTTCTTCTCTGGTTGGTTGTGCACCAAGTTTACGAACAATATGGCAGATCCTGATCGTGTACCAACTCGTACAGATCAACCTGATATGGACCTTCCTTTGATGCGTGCTGCGGAGGCATATCTTACCTATGCGGAGGCACAATTCCGTCTTGGTCAAGAGGGCTTGGCTTTGAACAAAATCAACGAACTCCGTGCGCGTGCAAACGCTGCTCCTTTGACTACTATTAATGAGAATACCATCCGCGATGAGTGGGGACGTGAGTTCTTTGCTGAAGGACGCCGTCGTACTGACCTCGTACGCTTGGATATGTTTGTTGGTAAGAAGTATGGTTGGGAATGGAAAGCGAATAACCTATTCGGACAGGACGCTATTGAGTCACACCGTGTTGTATTCCCATTGCCTTTGTCTGATGTCACGGCTAACCCTAACCTCAAGCAATACACCGACAAATATTAATAAAACGCATTGCGTTCATAACGAAAATAATAGACAATAGTCTTAATACAAACAATTAACAATTTTTATTAACTAATTTAAATTTCTAACAATTATGAAGAAATTCTTATTTGCAGCTTTGGCTGTAGCAACCGTAGCTTTCATTGGTTGCGACAAGAAACCAGTAAATGGACCTGTAGATCCAAATGGCCAAGACACCACAGTAGTTTCTGGTGGTGATGACACTGAGATTGCAGAGCAACCAGTTATCGAGGCAACTGAAGGTGCTGTTACTATTGTATGGTGCCCAGTAGGTTTCGAACCTTGCGCTGACAACCAACTTGTATTCGCTGGTGACTACAACGGTTACAACACTGATCCTGCTGCTATGGCTCATTTCGAGGCAGTAGAAGGCGCTAACGGCTGGTATGTTGCTGTTATTACTCCAGCTGACGCTTCTCTTAATCCTGTATTGGCAGGTAAACCTTGCGCTCTTGCCCAAGATGGTTCTTTCCCATCAAGCTGGGATCACCAATGGTTGAACGTAGAAGAGGGTAACTGCGAGATCCTTGACGGTAGCGATGAGGCTGTTCTCGAGGTTGAGTATGACGTAGAGTCTAAACTTCTCGTTTCTAACAACTCTTCTGTAGTTTATGTTCGTTCTTATGGTTTCAAAACCGATCCTTGCGTAGAGGCTACAACTTATACCGTTACTTTCACAGCTGAAACTCCAGCACTTGAGGCAGGTCAAACTGTTTATGCTGTAGGTGCTTTCAATGGTTGGGCAGCTGACGCTACTCCTATGGAGTTTGCTGATGGTGTTTGGACAGTAACTCTTGATGGCGTTAAAATGGGTGATGGCTACAAATATGTAGTAAACGGTACTTGGGATAACGAGGAGTTGGCTGCAGCAGAAGAAGGTGCTGAGTGCGCAACTGGTATCTCTGATCGTAAGGTTAATGATATTGAGATGTCTGATAAAGTTGAAAACTTCAAAGACATTACAATTGCTAAGTGCGAGTAATTTCGGCAAGTAATTTTTGAGAATATATAATTTCTCATCCTAGCCCTGTGGTTCGCCACAGGGCTTTTTATTATATTTATAAAAGTGAGATAAAACATAAAAAATATTTGCATATTCGCGAAAAAAGTCGTACCTTTGCAGCATGAATTTTAAATCAAATATCAATATGAAAAAATGCCTATTTTTATTTTCGCTACTTTTGCTTATCTCTGCTTGTAATCAGCCCTTAGATGATTATCCAGAGCCAGTCGTCGGTAGTTATGCCTACGGAGTTGATTGCTCATGGATAACCGAGCAAGAAGCGGACGGTGTGCTCTTTTATGATACCTTAGGTCGTGCTGCTGATGGCATGCGCGTGATGCGCGAAGTAGGCATGAATTCTGTTCGCCTACGTGTATGGGTCAACCATACCACGGGCTGGTGCAACAAAGAAGATGTCATCATCAAGGCCAAACGAGCTGCTGCGCTCAAACTGCGAGTGATGATAGATTTCCATTATTCAGACTTCTTCGCAGACCCCAGTCGCCAAAACATACCCCTTGATTGGGCTGATTACGACCTTGCGCAAATGCAGCAAGCTGTCGCCAACCATACCACCGATGTGCTCTCTGCACTCAAAGCTGAAGGGGTGACACCCGAATGGATTCAGGTGGGCAACGAGACACGCAACGGTATGCTATGGCCTATGGGACAACTGTGGAATAGCAATGGCGACCTGCCTAACGGATGGAAAAATTATGCAGCACTCACTACCGCAGGATACGATGCGTGCAAAGCCATCTTCCCCGATGCTTCGGTAATCGTGCATATCGACAATGCATACGAAAACAACAATTGGTTCTTCCGCAAACTCAAGCAGAATGGTGGTAAATTTGATATGATTGGACTAAGTCACTACCCCATGATGAAGCAATGGTCGGGCAAGGACTGGAATGAAATGAATGAGTTGGCAGCTGCCAATATACGTCTCTTGCATAACGAATTCAAGTGCCCCGTCATGGTCGTAGAGATAGGTACAATGGCCTCTTTCGTCAGCAAAGCTGCTGAAGTGATTGCAGACTTCCGCCAACGTGTCGATACGTTAGATTATATGAAAGGTATCTTCTATTGGGAACCACAAGTCTATAACAATTGGCGCCCCAAAGAGTATATCGAATTAGGGTGGGGTGCATACAATATGGGCGCTTTTACCTCCAGCGGACAACCTAATGAAGCCCTCAAAACCCTCTGGAAAAGATAATTTATAATTCAAAATTCATCATTCAATGACTATCCTGATTTTAGCAATCACTTCTTTGCTCACTTCTTGGCAATTTGCCAAAGAGCAAAATGATCATCAAATGCCAGTGGCTGAGGATAAACATTGGCAAGAAGTCTCTGTTCCACACGATTGGGCCATCTATGGGCCATTCGACCGCGCCAATGACTTGCAAAACGTGACCGTTTGGCAAAATGGCGAGACCTTCCCAACAGAGAAAACAGGTCGCACAGGCGGTCTGCCATACATGGGTAGTGCATGGTACAAAACCATTCTTCCCCTTCAGGGGGAGGTAGAGGGGACTTATTTCCTCCTCTTTGACGGAGCAATGAGCGAGGCAGAGGTCTTTGTCAATGGACAAAAAGTGTGCTTCTGGCCATATGGCTACAATGCCTTCCATTGTGATATTACATCCGCTCTGCACGTAGGCGACAACGAAATTGCAGTTCGCCTCCAAAACCGCGAGCAGAGTAGCCGCTGGTACCCAGGTGCAGGACTCTTCCGCAATGTGCACTTTATTCATAAACCCCATATATATGTTCCTATTTGGGGCACACATATCACTACACCCTATGTGACTGATGAATTGGCTGCTGTGAATATCAAAACACGTGTAGAAAATGCACTCAACAAACATATTGAGTTGCGCACTTCGCTTATTCATAAAGCAACTGGAAAAGTAGTGGATTCGCTTGTTAGTCACTACGATGTAAAACACAACTTACCTCTTGAGCAAAATATCACTATCCACAATCCTGCTCTATGGTCGCCTGAAACGCCCGACTTGTATGTCGCTCGCACCTGTGTGATTGCAGATAGCGTATATCAAGAAACGGTAGAAACCACCTTTGGCGTTCGTAGCGTACAAATCGTACCAAATGTGGGGTTCCTACTCAATGGCAAAGTGCGTAAGATTCAGGGCGTATGTCTTCACCATGATTTAGGTCCTTTGGGTGCGGCTATTAGTCGCGATGCGCTCCGTCGCCAACTGTTGATTCTCAAGGAGATGGGTTGTGATGCGATCCGTACTTCCCACAATATGCCAGCACCCGAACAAATTGAACTCTGCGATGAGTTGGGCTTGATGGTTATGTGCGAACCATTTGATGAGTGGGATTGGGCCAAGTGCAAGAATGGCTATAGTCGTTTCTTCAATGAGTGGGCGGAGCGAGATATGGTCAATATGCTCCATCATTTCCGTAATAATCCTAGCATTGTGATGTGGTCTATCGGCAACGAAGTGCCTACGCAATGCGATCCACAGGGATACAAAATAGCTAAAATGTTGCAAGATATTTGCGTACGTGAAGATGGTACACGTCCTTGTACAGCAGGTATGGATCAAGTGACTTGCGTCTTGGAGAATGGTTTTGCTAGTGTATTACAAATAGTGGGTCTCAACTACCGTCCTCATCGCTATGTAGAGTCCTATCAACGCACACCACAACATTTGATTTTGGGTTCAGAGACAGCATCCACCGTTTCTTCGCGTGGTGTATATCTCTTGCCTGCTGTTCCAGATGATACCGACCATATTACCAATATCGACCATCCAGGTGGTAATAGCAAAACCAATCAATGCTCAAGCTACGATTTGCAGTATTGCCCATGGTCTTGTTTACCAGATCATGACTTCCGCAATATGGATGACTATCCATGGACGATTGGTCAGTTCGTTTGGACAGGTTTCGACTACTTAGGCGAACCCTCTCCATGGGATACCGATGCATGGCCAAGTCACTCTTCCTACTTCGGTATCATTGACCTTGCAGGTATTCCTAAAGATCGCTACTACCTCTATCGCTCTATGTGGCGCAAGGATGTACATACGGTACATCTCCTTCCTCATTGGAATTGGAACACGGGTGACACCCTCCCTGTTATGGCATATACCGATGCCGCTGAAGGCGAGCTCTTTGTCAATGGCAAGAGTATGGGTAAGGTACGCAAACTCACCCGCGAGGAGTCTGAAGCCGCTATTCAGGCAGGCGACCCATTGGGTTTGCAACGCCGCTATCGCCTCATCTGGGATAATATCCCATACGAGGCAGGTGAGATTAAGGTCGTTACGCCTGTAGGAGAGGCTATCCGCAAGACCGCAGGCGCACCACATCATATAGAAATGTACGTAGAAGATATTCCAGCTACGGATACTAAACCCATGCACTTCGTGCGTGTACGTGTCTGCGATGCGAATGGCAATCTCTGTCCACAAGCCAACCATCTCATCCGCTTTGCTACGAAAGGCGAGGGTACATTCCGCGCGGCTGCCAATGGCGATGCGGCTAATTTGGACCTCTTCCACATGCCTCAGCATCACGCCTTTGCAGGCGAATTGACAGCTATCGTAGAAGGCAGTTGCACACTGACCGCTACTGCAAAAGGACTGAAAAAAGCAATAATAACCATTCAATAAATACAATACTATGAAACTCGAAGAATTAAAATCTGCTTACGAAGCAGCGTATCAAAAACCAGCAACCGACATATTCTTTTCACCTGGTCGCGTTAACCTCATTGGCGAACATACCGACTACAACGGTGGTTTCGTCTTCCCATGTGCATTGAGTTTTGGTACATATCTTTTATTGGCTACAAATACTGAGAAAAAAATCAATTTCCGTTCCTTGAATGTGGAAGCAGTATATTCGCTCGAACTGACACAACTCACCAGTCCCCTGCCAAACAAGGCATGGGCTAACTACCCCCTCGGCGTATTGGCGCAATTCATTAAGCGCGGTGTGGCAATTGAGCAGGGATATGATATCCTCTTCTGGGGCAATGTACCCGCGGGCGCAGGACTGAGCAGTAGTGCCGCTATGGAGGTGGTGACTGCCTTTGCGTTCAATGAGTTGTTGGGTACGGGCTACGACCGCACCGAATTGGCTAAGATTGGGCAAAAAGCCGAGCATGAGTTCGCTGGCGTGATGTGCGGAATCATGGATCAGTTTGCTTCCGCACAAGGTAAGCAAGATCATGCTATCTACCTCAACTGCGATACATTGGCGTTTGATCTCGTGCCAGTTAAATTGGAAGGCATCAAGGTGGTGGTTAGCAACACGCACTCGCCTCACCATTTGGATTCGGGTGCATACAATGACCGTGTGCGTCAGTGCCAATTGGCTGTTCAGCAGATTAGTGCCGTTCGCCCTATCAAGAATCTAGCAGAACTCTCCCAAGCCGATTTTGAGCAAGTGGAGCACGCTATTACGGATGAAGTAGCACATCGCCGTGCACGCCACGTGGTGGGCGAAGTACAACGCACCAAGGATGCCGTAGAGGCATTGCAACAGGGGAATATTGATACTTTTGGCAAACTGATGACACAAAGCCATATCTCGCTGCGCGATGACTATGAAGTGACAGGTCTGCAACTTGATTCGTTGGCAGAGGCGGCATGGAAAGTAGAAGGCGTACTCGGTAGTCGTATGACAGGTGGCGGCTTTGGTGGCTGCACCGTATCATTGGTGCACGACGAAGCTATCCCTGCCTTCATTGAGCAAGTAGGTGCTGAATATACCGAGAAGACAGGTCTGAAAGCTGATTTCTATATCGCTGAAATAGGCGATGGCGCACACAGAGTAATGTAAAATAGAACTGCAAAATGGTAAATATAGAGTCTTTTAATACCCGCGTGGATGGTAAGCGTATAGTGCTCTGTACGCTGACTAACCGCAATGGCTTGCAAGCACAAATTACGAACTATGGAGCAAAGATAGTGTCGCTCATTGTGCCCAACAAGCAAGGCGAGAAGGCCGATGTGGTGTTGGGCTTCTCCACTTTTGAAGAATGGCAAAAGCAAGAAACCTATTTCAATGCGATCATTGGTCGCTATGCCAATCGTATCAAAGATGGTAAGTTTGCCCTTGATGGAGTAGAGTACCAACTCCCAATCAACAATGGCACCAATTCTTTGCATGGCGGCGTACATGGCTTTAACGAAAAGGTGTGGGATATTGTTGGGCAATCTACCTATTCCGTTTCGTTGCACTATCGCGCGAAAGATGGCGAGGAAGGCTATCCTGGCAATTTGGATATCTATGTCACCTATTCGCTGACCAAAGATAATGCACTTTCCATTGTGTACGAAGCCAAAACCGACAAGCCAACTATCTTGGGCTTTACCAATCATGCCTATTTCAATCTTGAGGGTGAGGGTAGTGGTACGGTGCATAATCATCAATTGCAGGTATTTGCCGATGAATATACACCATTCGATGATACCGCATGCCCTACGGGCGAGATACTTCCAGTAGAAGGAACTCCAATGGATTTCCGCGAAATGGTGCGTGTAGGCGATCGGATAGATGATGTATTCTTTGCACCAGGACGTGGCATAGACAACAATTTTGTTCTTCGCCCCATGTCAGAGAACCAAAAGATGCAACATGCAGCTACATTGGTTGCTGGCGGTAGAGAAATGCAAGTATGGACTACGCAACCTGGATTGCAGGTCTATACAGGCAACTGGGTAGAGCAACATGTGGGCAAGTGTGGTAAGCCATACGATGTGCAACATGCCATCTGCTTGGAAACGCAGAACTTTCCTGATGCTCCTAATCATGCGCATTTCCCAAATACCGTTTTGCGACTAGGAGAAATCTATTATGCACGAACAGACTATAAGTTTGTATAATAACAACTTTTTAAATAACTTAATTATTAACTTTTAACAAATTATTCAGTAAAAAGATGAAAAACAAAACATTTTTACTTGTGTTGTTGGCTGCATTTTCTATGACAATGCACGCACAGATTACGGGTACCGTTTTGGAAGCATCGACCGATTTTCCTATTATTGGTGCGAGTGTCATTGAAGTGGGCACAACCAATGGTGTGATTACGGATTTCGATGGAAACTTCGTTCTTAATGTAGCTGAAGGAGCTCAAATCCAAATCAGTTACGTGGGTTTTGCTGCGAAAACAATTGCAGCAAAAGATGGTATGGTAGTCAAACTTGAGGAGGATACCTATGTCCTTCAAGAGGTTGTGGCTGTTGGTTATGGTTCACAGACCAAAAAAGAGATTACGGGTTCTGTTGCAAGCATTAAGGCAGAGGATTTCAACAAGGGTGCGTTTAATAGTGCCGAAGGTTTGCTGCAAGGTAAGGTGGCTGGTTTGACCATGTCTAAAGATGGTGGTGGTGACCCTACTAACCGTGGCTTTAGCGTACAAATTCGTGGTGCTGGTTCACTCACAGGTTCTACCACTCCTTTGTATATTATTGATGGTGTACCTGGTGCAAGTATGAACAACATCAACCCCAATGACATTGAGTCTATGGACGTCCTCAAGGATGGTTCAGCAGCGGCTATCTATGGTACACGTGCGAATGCGGGTGTGATTATCATTACTACCAAAAAGGGTAAAGAAGGTAAAACATCAGTAGAGTACACTGGTACAGTAAGTACTGCTAACACCGCTGGACGCATCAACCTCTATTCTCCAGAACAATATGTAAAAGCAGGTGGCGCAAATTTCGGTTACAAAACCGATTGGTATCAAGCTATTACACGTGTTCCTGTTTCTACCGAGCACAATATAGCACTTTCTGGCGGTATGAAGAACGTAGATTATCGTGCTTCTCTTAATTACAAGTTGAATCAAGGTTTGGCTAAAAACTCTGAATATCAAGAGATCATGGCACGCGCAAGCGTCAATCAGTCTGCTCTCAATAATATCCTTGAGTTCAACTATAATGTGTCTTATTCTAAGACAAACTCTTCTTGGGTATCTCACGAAGCTTATCAACAAGCTATGAAATACAACCCAACTATGCCAATTTATACCACACCTGATGATCCTAACTATTTGAAATATGGTGGGTATTTTCAAAACTTTGATAAATCTGGTTTTTCTAACCCTGTAGCTATTGTTATGCAACCTGCAGATCATGGTGGTGACCAGACTTTCTTGGGATCTATCCGTGCTACAGTCAAACCTATTGCTGGTCTCCGAATAAGTGCATTTGGTTCGTATCAATATTGGAATCAATCCACAGGAAAATATTATCCTTCTAACTCTGTGGCTGGTCAAGGTACGGGCGGTAAAGCATCAAAATCGAATAACTTCAATACTACTCGTATATTTGAAGCAACGGCGCAATATACCAACGAGATTCAAAACAATGCGTTTACTATTTTGTTGGGTTATGCTTATCAAGATTTTGTGTCAGAGAGTTTGGGAGCAGGTAACACATTCTTCCCAACGGACGATTTCTTATACAATAATCTTGGATTAGGTGAGGGATTGAATAATCTTGCTAATGGTGGCTTGAAAGATGATATCTACGTATCTTCATGGAAGGAGGAGTGGAAATTGGCATCGGCTTTTGCTCGTGTCAATTACAACTATGATCAACGCTACTTCATCAATGTGAGTATTCGTGCTGAGGGTTCTTCTAAATTTGGTGCAAATAATCGTTGGGGATATTTCCCTGCAGTTAGTGCAAGCTGGTTAATCACAAATGAGAACTTTATGCGTGGACAAAATGTTCTCAAAGAACTGAAACTTCGCGCAGGTTATGGTGTTACAGGTAATATGCCTGGTGACTGCTACCCATGGATCGGTCGTATGAACAAAAACTCAGACTATGCTTATTTTGGTGACAATAAGGTAGCTACTTGGTCACTCTCTACTGTTCCTAATCCAGACCTAAAATGGGAAACAAAGCATGAGATTAACGTAGGTGTGGACTTCTCTTTCTTACAAGGTCGTTTGAGCGGTACGATTGATTATTATAATCGTACAACTCGTGATTTGCTCTATAATTATCCTGTTGACGCTTCTAAATATGAGGCGGGTTACATGCTTCTCAACCTCGGTTCGTTGCAGAACCAGGGTGTGGAATTGACACTGAACGGCGTAGCTGTTGAGCGTAAGAATTTCGTGTGGAATCTTGGTCTGACAATGGCGCACAATAAGAATAAGGTGCTCTCTTTGGGTAATGATAAATTTAAATTCCCTAATGATGCTAAACAACGTGGTGGACTTGGCGAAGGTTCTGCAGGATGGACTTCAGAGACATTCCAAATTTTAGAAGTGGGGCAATCAGTAGGTAATTTCTATGGATATAGATTCTCACGCATAGATGAAAAAGGCAACTTCTTGGGATACAACCGCAATGGTAAAGAACTTGACTTTAGAAGTTTGACGAGCAAAGATAAGGTGATTCTTGGTAATGCACTGCCTATTATTACATGGGGTCTAAGCTCAAGTATGTCTTTCTACAACGTGGACTTCTCTTTTAACTTGCGTGGTGCAATTGGTGGAAAACTATTGAACCAAAAGCGTCTAGCATATGGTAATAAAACATCACTTGCGACAGGTAATATGATAGTGAGTCCAGATAATGCACTCACTCCTCCTAAAAAAATGACTGATTACTACTTGGAGAGTGGTACATATGCTAAATTAGGTGATATTACTATTGGTTATACCTTCCAAATCAAGGAGGATGTTGCTAAGTACCTCAATAAAGCGCGCATCTACTTTACTGCGCAAAACTTGGCTACAATCAGCAACTATTCTGGTGTAGATCCTGAAACTGTGAATATGACAGGTCTTGAGCCTGGTATCGAGGGTGTAACATATTATCCTATTCCACGTACCTTTATGTTAGGTGTGAATTTGGCATTCTAATAACTGTTAAATGTGTAATAATCAATTTATGAGAATGAATATGAAAAAGATAATGTTTGTATTAGCAGGTATTAGTATGTTTTTTGCATTTAATGCTTGTGATTTGAATCCTGAGATTTATAGCGAATACGATCGTGAGGGATTCGAAAGTGCAGAATCAGCATTTGACCCTAAATTGGGCGATGTATATGTAAATCTTCAACGCGAATATGGCTATGTTTATCGTGAAGGTTTTTGGTCACTTCAAGAGAATACGACGGACGAGTGTGTTGTGCCTACACGCTATATGGGTGACTGGTTAGATGGTAATATCTTTTGGATTTTGCACAACCACCGCTTTGATTCTAAAACGCGTGAGATTTCCAAAGGTGGTCAATCGGGTAACAATGCATGGGCATTTGCATACCGCGGTATTACCAAGTGTAACTCTATGATGAAGTGGATGCGCTCCACTAATTTAGATGTGAAACGTCCTGCTGATATGGCTGAACTTTACATCTTTCGTGCATGGTATCACTACCTCATGTTGGATAACTTTGGTAACGTGCAATTCGTATCACAATTAGGTGAGAATGGATATGAAGCTAAACAGGGTGAGCGTCATGAGATTTTTGACTCTATCATGGTAGATCTTCACAAATATGTACCGCAAGCGAGAGAAGAGAAAATTTATTCACGCGTGAATAAGCATGTGGGTTGGATGGTACTTGCTAAGATGTATCTCAATGCCGAAGCATGGGGAGTTGTTGGAAAAGCTAAATATGCTCCTACAGCTGATGAATGCTATAAGAAAGCTGCACTCTATTGTGATTCTATCATTAATTCTAAAGCATACTCTTTGACTCCTAACTATTTCGATAATTTCCTAGTAGAAAACCAAGGGTCAACAGAGAATATCTGGTGTGTGTTCTATGATGCATCTTTCTCTATGGGTATGCAATTCCATCAAATGACGTTGCACTATGCTTCTCAAAACTCTTATGGTCTAAAGAACCAACCATGGAACGGCTATTGTACCACTCATAAGGTACTTGGACTCTATGGCGAGGGCGATACTCGTATCAATTGTTGGGAACGTGGTCAACAATATAACAAATCTGGTGCTGCTTTGACAGTGAAAGTACCTGTAGATAGTATTACATATGTACTGATGCCTCAGTATGTACGCAAACCTGTAGACTGGCCTGCAACGCTTGAGGATTTTGCTGCCTTATCTGGGCGTGATACCGTTTGGGATACAAAGGCTGATACTATCAAGTCTATTGATATTAAGCCTTATACATTTACATTCCCTGCTGTGTTTACGGATACTATCACTACACTTACCAATAATACTGAGTTTAAGATTTACAATATCTTCGAAGGTGCTCGTTTTGTGAAGTTCCAAATTCAAGAAGGTGTAGGTGATCACATGAGCAATGACTTCCCTATCTATCGTTTGGCTGATGTATATCTCATGAAGGCAGAGGCAGAGATGCGTGCAAATGGTGGTGTTGCTAACGATGTCGCTGTTGCTGCTGCTAATAAAGTTCGCCAACGTGCCGGTGCTACTCCATATTCTACTGCTACGCTTACGCTAGATGAACTTTGCAACGAGCGTTGCCGCGAGTTGATGTGGGAAGGTCACCGTCGTCAAGATTTGATTCGCTTTGATCGCTTTACTGGTGCTAATTCGGTGCAAAACGATGATGATCCATATAACTTGTGGGTTTTGAAGTATTCAACTGCTCAAAAAACAGATGATCTGCCAGGACAAGTTCCTTACAGGACCCCAGCGTATATGAAGGTATTCCCATTGCCTGATTATGTGGTCACAAATGGATTTACACAAAATCCTGGTTATAGAGAATAATCTATTAGATATTCCTATCTCATTCAGCCCTGTGGGAAACCACGGGGCTTTTTTATACTCTGTCGTTTGCTTTGTTTAACATTCGTAATATCAGATACAAAGAAAAAAGCCGTCTCTCGACGGCTATTTTTCCACGGTATTAGTCTGTTTGATTTTTTAAGGTACAAAAAAGATTGTGTTGTGTCAATTCAGTCCCAATTGAGAACTCAACTGATTTCGGGTGCAAAGGTACTGCTTTTCTAGGATACCCACAAGAGTAAATTTATGTTGTGCAACACCTTTTTGAATCTTTTTGCCTTAAAAAATGTTTAATAACATATTTACCGTCATTTTCTATCTAATTCAATCACCTCTAAATCGCGAATTTCTGCCCCATCTATCACAAATCTCAATAGTGTTTGCACCGTCTGCCAACCTTGTTTGCCTGCCGCTCCAGGATTCATGGTCAGCATCTGCCAAGTAGGGTCGTATTGCACCTTCAAGATATGACTATGTCCACAGACAAACAACTGCGGTGTCTCTTTCTTGAACATGGGCAACAACCATGGATTATATTTTCCAGGATAACCACCAATATGCGTCATCAGCACATTCACATCCTCCACACGGAAACGATAGAACTCGCTCAGCGAATACCGTACATCGCCGCTGTCCATATTGCCGTACACTGCTCTCGTAGGCTTGAACTCACGCAAGTGTTGCAGCACCATGGCGCTACCTATATCCCCTGCATGCCATATCTCGTCCACTTCGGCAAAGTGCTCCAAAACGCGTGGATCTAAATAACTATGTGTATCGCTCAATAAACCAATGCGTGTCATACATTATCGTTTTTCGGCGCGGTTCATGATAAGGATACTTACTATGACTGCTGCTATAGCTACGCTCAGGAAGAATACCACATCTCGCAAATCTACCACTCCGCGTGAGATACTGCTATAGTGGTCTTGCAGTGTTACCCAGTACAATACAAAGCAGCTCACTCCGCCCAAGATAAATGATACTAACTGGCTCTTAGTCAATGTGCTACATAGTAGTCCAATGCCCGTAAACGATGCACTCAAGAATACCAATCCCATCATCGATCCGATGAATTGTCCACCATCGATATTACCTATTGGCTCAGCCATGTAGAAGACAATGAAGTAGTGCACAATGCAAGGCATCAGCGCCAACACGGTCAGCACAAACGCTGCCATGTATTTGCCTACAACTATTTTCCATAGCGCAATGGGCTGCGCACGCAAAAGGAGCCATGTGCCGCTTTGTCGTTCTTCGGCAAACAACCGCATAGTCAGCGCAGGGCATACAAGCATGAGCAACCACGGGCTGATTTGAAACAATCCATCCACTTGTGCATAGCCCGATTCGATCACATTCCATTGCCCAGGTATCACCCACAGAAAAAGACTGATAGCCAATAGAAACAACCCAATCACGATATACGCAATTGGCGTGGAGAAATAATATGCTAATTCTTTTTTGAACATGTATTCTTTATTTTTATTGATTCTGCCTGCAAAAGTACTACTTTTTTTTGAAATGTGCAAATTAAATATCTATATAACGCGCTGGATTGAATTCATTTCTTGCTTGCTCGTTGTGGGAAATATAGCCCAATTGGTTACTCATCAAGCGCGTAGAGCCAATCTGTGCATCTATATTGCGATGCGAGTGTCCGTATATCCAATAATCAATACCAGAATCCGCTATATAGTCACCCAATTCTACCGTGAACGCTCCGCTAATGGTACTTCCACGAAACTCCTCTGCTGTACATAAATGAGTGGGAACATGGTGTGTAAGCACAATTTTTGTTTTGGCTTGACTCTCTGCTACTGCTTTTTTGATAAACTGCAGGCAGCGTTCGTGCTCGTGATTGAAATCCTCAGCAGTTAAGCGATATCCATCGTACATGATTCGGTAGAAGTCGCTTACATTGCGCTCGGTAAGGAATGCGTTGTATGGTTCAATCTTCGCCCACAATGTGGAAACGATGATATCTATATCCTGCAAGTGCACTACGCTATTGTAGTAGGCATGCACGTTGTGGCGAATCTGTTTGCAATAGCCATCGGGCATGGTCGCCAAGTCATAATGCCCATAGAAATCATGATTTCCGAGGCAAACAATCACGTGGTTGTAATTAGCAGAAGCCCAGTCCCAGAAAGCATAATCGCTATAGGTTTTTTGTTTTGATTCTGGCAAATCAAGATACGCGCTATCACCTGCAATAAGAAGGACATCGCCTGTTACCTGTAGCGGATGGTCTTGCAGAAATTGTCTATTCTGCGCAAATTCTAAATGCAAATCGCTAACAAACTGGAGTTTGAGTCTTTGTGGACGATATGATGCGACGGCATGAAGTATCTCAAGAATCATATCCGTTCGCTCTATCTCATCGGGATTGATGGCGCACTCTATTTCTTCGGACAAGTTAGGTCGCTTCAACATGGCTGAAAACTGCTCAGCAAGATAATTCTTAACCCATCCCTTCTCTGCGTGAAATTTGTCAAGAAAATCCATACAATAGTTAAGCACATAGATAATATCCTCAAAATCTTTCGCTCCGCGCCAATCTGTTCCACCTCGCGAATATAGCGCATCTATTTTCGTAGCGATATAATAGGTTACGGGCAATCGGTAAATCAGTTGTCCTGAAGGCAATGTATATAGCTCGCGATGCTCAAAGCCGATGCTATACCATCTATTGTCAAAGGATAGACTTTGCTCATTCATCGACATGACATCCACTAACTCACCATTATATACCCATCGGCATATCACAGGCGGCTCGGAGTCGTGGTCGTTGTGAAAATGTTTCTCGCGGAGTAGTTCTTCAAAAGCAGCATGTTCAGCATACGAGTTAGAATCAACTACGCAATCCACATCCAAGGTTGTTCGCGGCTCCGTGGCTGTTGGGTCGTTAGCATACGCACCTGCCATCGCACCACCCACATACACAAGGCGTGCATTGAGTTCCTGCATAGCTGATGCAATAGTCTGCAACCGCTCGTTATTAGTTTTCTGCATAACCATTGATATGTTTGGTTAATTCCGCAATAGCGATCTCTCTTTCGCGCACGCGACCCATACGAAGCGTATCCACTATCACTAATAGTTGATATAATTCGTTGTCTTCTTTGACTGCTTGAGGGATGGTGTTGTATAATGGTTGTATTTGCTGCCCACGTGCAGAACCTTTGACATCATGCCACACATAACTCTCACTGCTATTGGAAATTTGCTCTTTGATGGGCGAAGCGCTGATATATGTTGGTATTCCTCTCCCTACGCGTCCTGCCTCAGCTGGGAATACATACTGAATTCCGTGTACGAGAAACTCTTGTAATGCCAAGGTGTTGACACGCTTTTTATTGCGATCAACAAGTTGAGCTTTCTTGCAACGCTCCAAGCACTCGCTCACTGTTGAGGCACTCATACCTAATGAGACTGCCAATCCGTTGGCAGAAAGGGCCTTTCCTTGTGGAGTTAATTTCTTTAACAAAACAACAATATCTTGTGGTTTCATATCTTTGTATATTAGTTAATTATCTAATATTTTACGCAATTCGCGAATAGCGAAT
>JAFYWK010000048.1 GCA_017558065.1 Paludibacteraceae bacterium | reverse complement strand
TTGTGGCGAGCTTCGCCTCGCCGATGCAGGCAAAACAGTGACCCTCGCAGGATGGGCACAACGAATCCGCAAAATGGGCGGTATGACATTCATTGACCTTCGTGACCGCTATGGTATCACGCAGCTCGCATTCCAATCAGATGGCAGCGCAGAGCAAGATGCATTGCTGGAGAAAGCCAATGGGGTAGGGCGTGAGTTCGTGCTCCAAGTGACTGGCGAAGTGATTGAGCGTCAGAGCAAGAACACACAGATTCCTACTGGCGAAATCGAAATCAAAGTAGCCGAGATGAATATCCTCAACGCAGCCGTTACTCCTCCTTTCACTATCGAGGACGAGACCGATGGTGGAGACGATATTCGTATGAAATACAGATACTTAGACTTGCGCCGTAACTGCGTGAGAAAGAACCTTGAGCTCCGCCACAAGATGGCCTTCGAGGTGCGCCGTTACCTGGATGAGAAGGGCTTTTTGGAGGTAGAGACACCAGTACTCGTGAACTCCACACCAGAGGGCGCACGCGACTTTATCGTGCCAAGCCGTATGAACCCAGGACAGTTCTACGCCTTGCCACAAAGTCCACAAATCCTCAAGCAGCTGCTCATGGTCAGCGGTTTCGACCGTTACTTCCAAATCGTGAAGTGCTTCCGCGATGAGGACTTACGCGCTGACCGCCAACCAGAGTTTACTCAGATCGACTGCGAGATGTCGTTCGTTGAGCAAGAAGATGTGCTCCAACTCTTCGAAGGTATGTCAAAACACCTGTTCAAGTCTATTCTCAATATCGACCTGCCAGATTTCCCACGTATGACATGGGCTGACGCAATGAAATATTATGGTAGCGATAAACCAGATACACGCTTCGGCATGGAGTTCGTGGAGTTGCACGATATTTTCCACGCTATTGAGGAGCAAAAGGAGGAGAAGTTCAGCGTGTTTGCTAACGCAGCGTATATCGGCGGTATCTGCGCTACAGGTTGTGCAAGTTATACCCGCAAGCAAATAGATGCGCTCACCGACTACGTAAAACGCCCACAGATTGGCGCTAAGGGTATGGTTTATGCCCGTGTAGAGGCAGACGGCAACGTAAAATCAAGCGTAGATAAATTCTACAACCAAGAGCAATTGCAAGAGGTGGCTAAGGCGATGAACGCTCAGCCAGGTGACTTGATTCTCATACTCTCTGGTGACGATGCTATGAAGACCCGCAAGCAATTGTGTGAGCTGCGTCTCGAGGTCGGCAAACAACTCGGACTCCGTGATCCTAAGAAGTTCTCATGCCTCTGGATCGTGGATTTCCCAATGTACGAGTGGAGCGACGAGGAGCAACGATTGATGGCTATGCACCATCCATTCACCTCTCCAAAACCAGAGGATATACCTCTCATGGACACCAATCCAGCTGCTGTGCGTGCGAACGCTTACGACATGGTTATCAACGGTGTAGAGGTTGGTGGCGGTAGTATCCGTATCCACGATGCTGCATTGCAACAACGCACCTTCGAGATTCTTGGTTTCACACCAGAAGAGGCACAACTGAAGTTCGGTTTCCTCATGAATGCCTTTAAGTTCGGTGCGCCACCTCACGGCGGTTTGGCATACGGCTTGGATCGCTTCGTGAGCTTGTTCGCTGGTCTCGACAGCATCCGCGACTGTATCGCATTCCCAAAGAACAACCAAGGTCGCGATGTGATGCTCGGTGCTCCTGGTCTGGTGGATCAAAAGCAACTGGATGAGCTGATGATTGACCTGCGCGAGATTAAGGTGTGATTCGTGAAATAAAAGACAACATAAACAACCATTCCGCTCGCCAATATTGCGAGCGGCGTGGTTTTTCACAAAAACTATCTAATATATTGCTATAGGATAAATAATTCCTAATTGCGATTATGTAAAATAGAATTTATTGAATAGTACCCTATAAAAACAAATCTACACAATTCTAAACAACTCTAAACAATACTACACAATACACCTATGACCTACCTTGATGAATTATTATTCAACGACGACGAGAATCAGAACGTAAAAGTAGAATATATTCCACTGACTGCTGACGATGACACCAAAGAACCAAACCTGCAAGACGGCGATGTGCTCGGCGTGTTGCCGTTGCGCAATATGGTGCTCTTTCCTGGTGTGTTGCTGCCTGTGACTGTGGCTCGACCCAAATCCAAGAAACTCGTTACCAATGCCTTCAAGAACGACGAACTGCTTGCCGTTTGCTGCCAACGCGTACAAGACGTGCAAGAACCATCATCCGATGACCTCTACACCATAGGTACCGCTGGACGCGTTATGCGTACCCTCGACATGCCTGACGGCAGTCTGATGGTAATCATGGAAGGTATTCAACGCATTGCGATACAGGAAATTGTCGCACAAAAGCCATACATGAAAGCCAAAGTGCATGTCTTTGAAGAAGAGTTTCCCAAACGCAACGACAAAGAGTTTATTGCTCTGGTCAGCAGTCTAAAGAACCAAGCCGACAAGATTCTCAAACGCATGGAGAACATACCCGCTGAAGCAAGTATGACCCTGCGTAGCATTGATAACCCACCTACTCTGGTGAACTATATCTGCGGTAACTTTGGCGTTCGCATTGCAGACAAACAACGTCTGCTGGAGATGTCCTCGCTCAAAGAGCGTGCTATCAACCTGCTCGAAATCATCACAAGCGAATTGCAAATGCTTGATATGAAGGAGGTTATCAAGAGCAAAACCAAAGAGGATATTGACAAAGAGCAACGCGAATACTATCTGCAACGCCAGATGGAGACCATTCAGCGTGAGTTGGGTAACACCGACGAGCAAATGGCCAACGCTATGCTCGAACGCGCTAAACAAAAGAAGTGGAGCGCGAAGATGCAGGCGACCTTTGAGAACGATCTGAAAAAACTGCGTCGTATCCCTACCCACTCGCCCGAGTACTCTACCCTACAGAACTACTTGGAGATCCTGCTTGATCTGCCTTGGAACGAATACTCCGAAGACAATTACGATATTCGTAACGCACAAGCGGTGCTTGACCATGACCACTATGGTATGGAGAAAGTCAAAGAGCGTATCATTGAATACTTGGCGGTGCTGAAGATGAAAGCCAACAGCAAGGCTGATGACATGAAAGCCCCTATCCTCTGCCTTTATGGCCCTCCGGGTGTGGGTAAAACCAGTCTTGGTCGCTCTATCGCCGAAGCCCTCGGCCGCAAGTATGCGCGTATTAGTCTTGGCGGATTGCACGACGAGTCAGAGATTCGTGGTCACCGTCGCACCTATATTGGCGCTATGCCCGGTCGTATCATTGAGAACCTGAGAAAAGTGAAGACCAGCAATCCCGTGTTTGTACTGGATGAGATAGACAAGATCGGTTCTGACTACAAAGGCGACCCAACAAGCGCATTGCTCGAAGTGCTTGATCCTGAGCAGAATGGCACTTTCCACGATAACTACTTGGACGTGGATTATGACCTGAGCAAAGTGCTCTTTATTGCTACTGCCAACTCCTTGGACACTATCCCTCGTCCGCTCCTCGACCGTATGGAGCTCATTGAGATGACGGGCTATCTGCAAGAGGAGAAAGAGGAGATTGCTAAGCGTCACCTATTGCCAAAAGAGTTGCACAACCATGGTCTGAAGGCCAGCCAACTCAAGCTCAAGAAAGCTATTGTAGGAGAAATCATAGACAAGTACACCCGCGAGTCTGGTGTGCGTAATCTGGAGCGCCAGATTGCGGCTATCTGCCGCAAAGTGGTAACACGTATCTCTCTGGAGGAGGAATACAATGTGTCCGTGACGAGCGAAGACCTCGTGGCATATCTCGGCAAGCAACGTTACTCACGCGATGAGTGGGAGACTAATAAATATATAGGTGTAGTGACAGGTCTGGCATGGACGCAAGTGGGCGGTGAGATACTCTTCATCGAGACCTCGCTCTCGCCATCGAAGACCCCTACTCTCACGCTCACAGGTAACTTGGGCGATGTGATGAAGGAGTCTGCCACCATCGCACTTGGATATATCAAAGCCCATGCGGAGCAGTTTGGTATTGCCCGCAAGAAACTGGACACTACATCCGTGCATGTGCATGTGCCAGAAGGTGCTATACCTAAGGATGGTCCAAGTGCTGGTATTACTATGACAACAGCACTCGTGAGTGCGTTTACACGCCGCAAAGTGCGTCCACGCATTGCTATGACAGGCGAGATGACACTCCGCGGTAAAGTACTACCAATCGGTGGTGTGAAAGAGAAGATTTTGGCTGCCAAACGTGCTGGAATCACCGATTTGGTACTCTGCCAAGACAACCGCAAGGATGTAGAGGATATAGCCCCTAAATACCTCAAAGGGCTGTCCTTCCACTATGTGAAGGATATTCAGGAGGTGATAGATTTCGCGTTGCTGTAATATTTAGGCGTCCGGGAGCCGGAGTCCGGCGTCCCATTATCGCAGAACAGCAAGGGTATAAGCATACTGCTTAGCGATATTTACCTTGGTTTGCAAATCGACATGTTCGATTGCGACCAAGGTATTTTTCATGCCATCTATACTGAGGATGCCTGTGCCTTGCATTTTCAGAACCGCCTCTTTCTGTGTCCAAAGGCGCGTGAATGCCACATCGGGCGAGGGAGCTGAGCATATCACATTTTGCTCCTTTTCATTCATGGTGCGTGCTACTAATTCGGGTTTAGCGGTGCGAATATGCTCTATATCAATACCTATCGGCTTTTCGCTAACAGCCACTGCTATTCCATGCTTACAATGCGAGATAGAGAAATATGGACCATGCTCAAGGCATGGGGCGCCGTGTTCGTTGTAGAAGAAGAGAGGAAGGCAGGCATCTGGTGTCTGGTAGCCAGTAGAGGCAAGCAGTTGCACAAGCAACTCGTATGACTTCAGGCAACAGAACTGCCCAAACAGATGTTTGTACGCCAATGCCTGCTGGCGACGTTGGTCGCTCACCAATGGCAACAGCCGAGCCACTTCTTGCTCAGTGCATTGCGTCATATCATCAAACAGGCAATAAGTCATAACGACTGCAAAGGTAGTACTTTTTTATGACATATGCAAAAAGTTCTGCCATTTTGTCAGTTACTTGTCAGTTTTTTGTGCAAAAATCACTTTGGCACGGCATTTGATTATACTATAGCAAACTAGTTCGCCTAGTTCAACTAGCCCAACTAGTAAGAATCAACAAGTATAAACTAAAAAAACTTAAATAAAATGGGAAAAATTATTGGTATCGACTTAGGAACAACTAACTCCTGCGTCGCAGTTATGGAAGGCAATGAGCCTGTAGTTATCACCAACTCTGAGGGTAAACGTACTACCCCATCAGTGATTGGCTTCGTAGATGGTGGCGAGCGCAAAGTGGGCGACCCTGCTAAGCGTCAAGCAATCACCAACCCTACCCGTACCGTATATTCAATCAAGCGTTTCATGGGTGAGACTTATGACCGTCTTGCTAATGAAGTAGCGCGCGTACCTTATAAGGTAGTAAAGGGCGACAACAACACCCCACGCGTGGACATCGACGGCCGTCTCTACACCCCACAAGAGATCTCAGCTATCATTCTCCAAAAGATGAAGAAGACCGCTGAGGATTATCTTGGTCAAGAGGTGACAGAAGCAGTTATCACCGTACCTGCATACTTCAACGACAGCCAACGCCAAGCTACCAAAGAGGCAGGCGAGATCGCTGGTCTTAATGTTCGCCGTATCGTGAACGAGCCAACAGCTGCTGCTCTCGCTTATGGTCTCGACAAGAGCGACAAGGATATGAAGATCGTAGTATTCGACTGCGGTGGTGGTACACACGACGTATCTGTGCTCGAACTCGGCGACGGCGTATTCGAGGTAAAATCTACCGACGGTGATACCCACCTTGGTGGTGACGACTTCGATCACCGCATTATCGACTGGCTCGTACAAGAGTTCAAGAACGACAATGCAGGTGCAGACCTTAGCAAAGACCCTATGGCTATGCAACGCCTCAAAGAGGCTGCTGAGAAAGCTAAGATCGAACTCTCTAACACCACTTCTTCTGAGATCAACTTGCCTTACATCATGCCTGTGGACGGTGTGCCAGCACACTTGGTGAAGACCCTCACACGTGCTAAGTTTGAGCAATTGGTGGACGACCTTGTACAACGTACTATCGCTCCATGCCGTACCGCATTGCAAAACGCAGGTCTCTCTGTAGGCGATATCGACGAGATCATCCTCGTAGGTGGTTCAACCCGTATCCCTGCTATCCAAGCAGCAGTAGAGAAATTCTTCGGCAAAGCTCCATCTAAGGGCGTTAACCCAGACGAGGTAGTAGCTCTCGGTGCAGCTATCCAAGGTGGTGTCTTGACAGGCGATGTGAAGGATGTCCTCCTCCTCGACGTAACCCCACTCTCTCTCGGTATCGAGACCATGGGTGGCGTGATGACCAAGATGATTGAGGCCAACACCACTATCCCTACCAAGAAAGCTGAGACCTTCACCACAGCCGTGGATAACCAACCATCTGTAGAGATCAAGGTATATCAAGGCGAGCGTCCAATGGCGCAACAAAACAAACTCATCGGTAGCTTCCACCTCGATGGTATCATGCCAGCACGCCGTGGTGAGCCACAGATCGAAGTGACCTTCGATATCGACGCCAACGGTATCCTCAACGTAACCGCTAAGGACAAAGCTACAGGCAAGGAGCAAAAGATCCGCATCGAGGCATCAAGCGGCTTGAGCGACGCTGAGATCAAGCGCATGAAGGCTGAAGCAGAGGCTAATGCTGAGGCAGATAAGAAAGAGGCTGAGCGTATTGCTAAGCTCAACCAAGCAGACGCTACTATCTTCCAAACCGAGAAGCAACTCGCTGAGCTCGGCGACAAGATTCCTGCTGACAAGAAGGCTCCTATTGAAGAGGCACTCAAGAACCTCAAAGCTGCTTACGAGAAAAAGGATGCAGACGCATGCGAGGCAGCTAACCAAGCCCTCATGACTGCTTTCCAAGCAGCAAGCGCTGAGATGTACAACGCTACTCAAGGTCAAGCTGGTCCTCAATCAGGTGCTGACTTCACAGGCGGTGCACAATCAGGCAACAACAACCAAAGCGCAGCCGAGGATGTGGACTTCGAGGAAGTGAAGTAATCCCCTCTAAACGCTAAACAGTAGGCGGCATCGCCGTCCACTAAACAAAAAAAGGACTATCCCACCAATGGATAGTCCTTTTTATATTTCCAATCGCTCATCATTATCTATGTAACTGTCCCATCACCGATGCAATGATGGCAATCAACAAAACGAATAATGACATGCCCACAGGAACAGCATATAGCACCCATCCGCCTACTCCACCAAACACATGCAGAAAGAATGACACAACCCACAAAACTGACACAATCATAATCAGCACATTGATGCCAAAACTGAGTTCCATACGCTGCTTGCGCCGATTCCAATGCCCCGTGAGCCATGTCAGAAGGCACACATACAAAAACATTCCCGTGAAAATCAACAACAATATCCCTACCCGATAAGGCATGTTATCAAGTATCAGATCCAGAATGGGTATCAGAAATAATATCCCGATGTTCATCCATAGCATACCCTTGACCATTTTGCAGGTTGCGATTCGGTGCACTTGTTCCTCCAGCGAAAGTCTGGTAGGATGGTGAAAATAATAGTGCGACATATTGGTTGTTCTTGTTAAAATAAGTTAGGTGGTTTAATGGCACGAGCCGTTGTTAAAAATTCGCTGCAAAAGTACTGCAATTAACACACGTACACAAAAAACAACAATATTGCTATTTTCCGAGCATCTATCCAATGCACAAAAATAGCAATATTGTTACACCACTCTATACTACGATGCTATTTCAATTGTTTCCACAATGGGAAATCTGTGAACAGACATTCGCCTCCTGCATGGCGGATCTTCACAAAACACGGATTGATAGCTATTCGATACATACTCTTATCCACAGAATCTTTGGGATAATAATAGTCCATATCTTGTGTATCTATCTGATTCTCAATCATTGTTCGTATTCTGGCGATGTACCCGCGAATATTAGGAACATCATCTATATACGAGCGTTCGCACACGATTGGCGTATCACGAAATAAATTACATATCGCTCGATACGCCTGACCCAGACGCTGGATATCCTTCTCCGAGAGCGGATGATGCTGACCTGCTTTGATCAATCCGCCATGATGGGTGCAACAGGTCTGATGCAAAATAAATACATAGGTCGCCAACTGGGTAGCACTCATGGCCATCTCCACCCCACGCAACCAAATGCGACGTGCAGGAATATCGATGATGATTTGATTGTCCTCACCATTGGTGTGATGACGAACAAGAAAATCAAACAACTGTTTGTAGAAGCCGTGATAACGAAACAACTTCTTTCCCCTTTTAGGACGATGATACTCGGGCTCGGTAATCAAATTCTCATAGCAATCCACAAACCGACGCACCTCATTAAAGACACTATTCGGTTCGTCGTCCAAACGAATAGTCAGCATATTCACACAGCATCGCTCACGTTGCGAAGGCGTAGCAGGAGGCAAGAGCGACACACCCACATTGATGAGCAAAGATGGCTCTATCGTATAGAAGAAATCCTTTTTGCTCGTTGTTGCTACATAATCGCGCGTATAACTCTCTGTGGTAAAAAGCGTCAACCGTGCATACAAACTATCCAACATATCGGCAGACAGGCGCGGATTCATATATCGCAATATATCAAAGAGATACGACGGGTCCATTTCGCGGAAAGTCTGCGACAACTTGGGGATATAGATAAACTCAAAGTTCCACAATTGCAGCAGGTTAGCTATCATATCATAATTAGCCAAGATCTCCTCATTGATAAGAGGCATATAGTCGCTCTCCAAATAGATAACATACTTGTCATCAGTGCGATAACCTTTGGCTTCGGCGGTGAAAAGCGCATACTTATTCTCCTTGTCGTTCAGACAAACAGAAGTAGCATATAGCAACAACGCCTCGCGGGCTACACAACCGTAGCCCGATGAGCAGCCGATTGCATAATCTTATATAGGTGCGACTGCTCTTCAGCAGACATATGCCTGAGATATGCAATCGCATCTTCCAAAGTCAACTGCTGCGCTTCAAATAATTCATCGGAAGATATATCAAAGGTACGAATAATCTTGTTATATGCCGCAATCTCATCACGGCATATCACTTCATCCGACTTGATGAGATCCGAAATCAATCGCGAAATAGCTATTCGCTGCTTGTGTCGCATTGTGTGTGTACGATTTATGGTTAGTATTACTATTTGCGGGCGCAAAGGTACTGCTTTTTTTTGAATTGTGCAAAACTACAGAACAAAATATACAAAATAAAAATGGAAGAGCCCAAGCCCTTCCATTTTCATCTGGATAATACCTCGATATTATACCATCAACGCACCTACGAGTGCCAAAATTGCGTAGAACTCAGGGAGCGCAGCGTAAATCATGGTGTTGGTTTGTACATCGTGACCAGCAGCGATACCTGCGATACCGTTAGCACAAACTTGACCTTGACGGATAGCAGAAAGCAAGCAAACCAAACCTACTGCGATACCTACTGCAAAGAGTTTGAAACCATCAGCTGCAAAATCTTTGCCCATCCACATCAAGAAAGCTACGAAACCGTACAAACCTTGAGTAGCAGGAAGAGCAGACAAGATCATGTAGCTACTACCTTTTTCTTTGTTCTTCTTCAACGCACCCTCAGCAGCATTACCTGCGATTGTGGTACCGTAAGCAGAACCAACACCAGCGAGACCTAACATCAAGCCCCAGCCGAGATAACCTAAAAGTTCATTCATAATTGTTTTGTATTTAATTAGTTAATTTATTTTATTTACTTTTTAAATGGTTTATACAAGGTACCTTTACCTTCGTAACCAGCGTTCTTGAAGTACTCCACGAAGCTCAAACGCAATGGGTGAACAAACGCACCCAGCGCAGACATCGCCAAGTTCAATACGTGGCCCAACACGAGGATCAGCACGAATGGCAACCATTGCCAGGTTGCACCTTCGGTACTGCCGCCCATCACCATCAAACCCAAGTTGTTGAACGCTGCACCCAACATACCACCTGCCAAACCGAGGGCATACAGACGGATATAGGAGAGCACATCACCCAAGATACCAGTTGCCATGTTATAGGTTTCCCACAAACCAGCACCAATGTTAATCAATGGGTTGCGACCAGGTGTATTGAAGATATAGATTGCCAAAGCAGATATGGTACCCACAGCGATAATCGCTCCTTTGAATACTGCAGCTGGCAATACGGTCATGCCGAGGATAGCCACCAACAATCCGCCTACGATGAGCAAAGTCCAGCCCCAAGTAGCGATATTCTCCTTGAAGCCAAATTGCTTGGTGTAGCAGATAGCTTTCACCACCATCGCCAAACAAATATGGAACACACCAATGCAGAGTGCCAATACCATTTGGATATCGTAGCCCATCACCTCGCCTTTGATCATGACTGACTTCAATGCCTGTGGCATCCACTCAGCAGCGTAGAGGTCAATACCCATGAAGGTTCCCAGGAAGAAACCTACCACCGTAGTACCTACACCCAATACGGTGATGATAGGGCCAAGACCGTCAAACATCTCGATATTGAGCTTCTTCTTAGCGATGAGCAATCCGATGATAATGAGCAAGATACCATAACCGCAGTCGCCCATACACATCGCGAAGAACAAGAGGAAGAATGGTGCCAAGATAGGTGTAGGATCAAACTCACCATAGTTTGGCCAACCATACATACCAGTCAGACTTTCAAAGAGTTGGGTAAACTTGTTATTGCGCAGTTTGATAGGTGTATTGTCCTCTGCTGTTGGGTCTTCGGCTTGGTAGTAAACCTCTTGTTTTTCCAATACAGCATCTAATGCAGCCACTTGGTCGATTGGGCAGAAGCCCTCAAGAATCTTCAGACTGCCGTCCGCCTCAGAGTCGGTATTGAGTGTAACACGCTTCCAGTCAATCTGCTCTTGCAATTGTTTGAGTTCGTCCTCCAAAGCAGGGATATTCTCCTTTGCCCAGAGCTCGATGCGTGCGTTTTGCGCTACGAGAAGACCATTCAAACCCTCTACATCCTTCAGCAGGTCAGCAGCAGACTTCTGATTGAGATATTGCTCTTGTACTCCAGCCTCTAAACTTTCGCCTTTCGCCTCTTCGCCTGAGGAAGTCACCTGTACGAAGTACACAGTAGCGCCTTGCTCTGCTACCACAATACCCCACTCCTCTTGGAAGAGTTTCTTAGGGCAAGTGAAGTAGCGCAGGGTGTAACCAGCTGCTTTGAGTTGCTCCATGCGCTCAGCAGAGAAGTCGCCCCAGATAGCCATCTTGTCGGCCTCTTTTTGGGTGGCTGCGATGCGTTGTTCGAGCGCAGCTTTCTCGTTGAGCAATTGATCAGGAGCACCTTGTGCAATGAGTTTGCGAGCATTATCTGCCTTAGCGAGCAGTTCTTGCAAGTGTGCATCATCTGCCATGCCAGCGGCTTTCTCAGTCACATGCACTACACCCAAGTCGCGCAGTTGTTCGAGGAAGGCCTCATACTCACGATGGAACACCAAGAAGGTGTATTTCTTCATTTGCGTAATCATACTTGTGCCCCCTTTCCTTCTTTCTTAGCCAACTCCTCTGCCATACGTGCCTCTGCCTCGCGCTTAGACTTAACAATCTTTTGCGATGACTTGCTCAGGTTCTCCTCGTCTTCCATAAAACGTTTGATCTTACGGATAGCATCTTGGAAACCAGGTATTTGCACTTTCTCGAAAAGGTTTACCTTTTGGGTAGTTTTCTTGCGAGCATAGTCCAGCAGTTCCACCTTGCGGCGCACAAACTCCTGACGAATACCTACGTCGGCAATGGCTTTGAGTTGGTTGAAACCGTCTGCAAACCATTTAGGAGAAGAGAAGATGCTAAACTCCTTGGTTGAGTACACCACCTCTTCCAATACGGGTACGCGTACGCCGGCGATCTTCTTGATCGTCATGCGCACCTCGTCCACATGGATGAGACTCGTGTCAAACTCGCCCCAGAGTGCTAACATCTGATCGTAGTCTTTGATACGGCGATCCACCTCTTCGTCCAGCGCCTTAATCTCGTCCTTAGCTCGCTTCACTTCGAGTCGGAGAGCCGACTCTTTGCTCTGCAGCGTAGGCAAAGTACGTTGGCGCATCTTGAGGTCTTTCTCCAAAGCCTGCAACGATGTTTTATTAAATTGATAATTAATAGCCATAATCTATTATGCTTTTGGCCAATACTTATTTACAAGTTCTTGTTTGATATTTGCCTCTTCTGGTTTGAAGTAGTTGCCGAACAAGTTCCAAGCCACATCCAACATCTGTGTGGTATTGATATTCACGTCAATAGCCAAGATCTGTGTAGAATATGCCTTAGCGAACTCGAGACAGCGCTCATCGTAGTCAGTAAGGTCGAAACCGTTCTCTTGCTTGGTTTTAGCGTTTGCAGCGTCGGCATAGAGGCGAACGGCAGCGTTCATCACTTGTGGGTGATCTTCGCGGGTCTTCTTACCTGCCACCAACTGTTTCAAACGAGAGAGTGAACGGAATGGATCGACAATAACCTTACCAATATCTGAGTCACGACGCAGGTACAACTGACCCTCGGTGATATAACCGGTGTTATCTGGAATAGCGTGAGTAATATCACCACCAGAAAGGGTTGTCACCGCGATGATAGTGATAGAACCACCACCTGCTTCCTCTGGGAATTGCACCGCCTTCTCGTAGATCTTAGCCAAGTCAGAATAGAGTGAACCAGGCATAGAGTCCTTAGAAGGAATTTGGTCCATACGGTTTGACACAATCGCGAGAGCATCGGCGTACAAGGTCATATCGGTCAAGAGCACCAACACTTTCTCGTGCTTTTGCACAGCGAAGTACTCAGCGGCGCACAATGCCATATCTGGAATCAACAGACGCTCTACTGGTGGGTTCTCGGTGGTGTTAACGAAAGACACGATGCGGTCCAATACACCTGCGTTAGAGAACACATTCTTGAAGTACAAATAGTCGTCGTTAGTCAAACCCATACCACCCAAGATGATCTTATCTGCCTCGGCGCGGAGAGCTACGTTAGCCATCACTTGGTTGTATGGTTGGTCAGGGTCAGCGAAGAATGGAATCTTTTGTCCAGACACCAATGTATTGTTCAAGTCGATACCTGCGATACCAGTAGCGATGAGCTCAGATGGTTGTTTACGGCGAACTGGGTTCACACTAGGACCACCGATCTCTACTTCTGTACCCTCGATAGCAGGTCCGCCATCGATAGGATCGCCATACGCGTTGAAGAAGCGACCAGCGAGTTGCTCGCTCACCTTCAGTGATGGAGCTTTGCCCAAGAACACTACTTCCGCGTTGGTTGGGATACCCTCGGTACCCTCGAACACTTGGAGAGTCACATCATCGCCCATGATCTTAACGACCTGTGCGAGTTTGCCATTCACGGTAGCGAGCTCGTCGTTACCTACACCTTCAGCTTTGAGTGAGCAAGTAGCCTTGGTGATAGCTGTGATTTGTGTATAAATCTTTTGAAATGCTTTTGCCATAGTCGTTATGCTTTGATTTGTTTCTCAGCGAGAAGGTCGTTGAGTTGTTGTTGATATTGGTTGAATGCCTCGCTCTTGAACTCAGCGTAGTTCATCTGCTTGCAGAGGTTGATCACGCGCTTGAAGTAGGTACTTACGTCGTTGAAGTCTACAAAGTCGTAATCGTGCTTGCAGATATCCATCACGAGGTTGAGGATGTATTGTTGACGCTCCATTGGGCAGACAGCATCGATCTTATCAAATGCATCTTGTTGGAGAACAACGAAATCGATCACCTCAGCTTTCCAGAACTCCTCGTGGTAGTTTACTGGTACACCGTCGTCACCAAGAATGTTGATTTGCTCTTGGATCTCCTTACCGCGTTGGAGGTAAGTCTTCATATCGTTCACCTTACCAAGCCACTCGCCATCGATGAGGTTAGTGATATACTCCTCAAACTCAGGATATTCGATATATTTTGAATAAGAGTCGATTGGGTTCACAGCTGGGTAACGCTTGCGGTCAGCACGAGCTTGCTCCAAAGCGTAGAAGCAGCGAGCTACTTTCTTCGTTCCCTCAGTCACAGGCTCCTTCAAGTTACCACCCGCAGGAGATACAGTACCGAGGAAGGTTACTGAACCAGTAGCACCATTATTAAGGTACACGTAACCCGCGCGCGCATAGAACGCACCGATGATAGCAGACAAGTCCATTGGGAACGCATCTTGACCTGGCAACTCCTCCAAACGGTTTGACATCTCGCGCAACGCTTGTGCCCAACGTGAAGTAGAGTCAGCCATCAACAATACGCGCAATCCCATTGAGCGATAGTACTCTGCAATAGCCATTGAGGTATATACAGATGCCTCACGAGATGCCACAGGCATGTTAGATGTGTTAGCGATAATGATGGTACGCTCCATCAACTTACGACCTGTATGTGGGTCTTCCAACTCTGGGAACTCGGTAAAGGTCTCCACCACCTCGTTTGCACGCTCACCGCAGGCAGCGATAATCACGATATCTGCCTCTGCTTGCTTAGAAATAGCGTGTTGGAGCACGGTCTTACCAGTACCGAAAGGACCAGGGATGAATCCTGTACCGCCCTCGCAGATTGGGTTAGCGGTGTCGATTGTACGCACACCTGTTTCCAACAATTTGAATGGACGTGGTTTGCTCTTGTATGCCAATACTGGCTTCTTCACTGGCCACTTTTGTACCATGGTCACATTGTGGTCATTGCCCTCAGCGTCGGTCAAGACAGCGATTGTGTCGTTGATCTTGTACTCGCCAGCAGCCACAATGCTCTTCACGGTGTATGTGCCTTCGAACACGAATGGCACCATGATCTTGTGTGGTTGGTAGTTCTCATCTACCTCACCCAACCATGCAGCTGCTTCTACCTTATCGCCTACCTTAGCGATTGGCTCGAACTTCCATAGCTTCTCCTCGTCGAGTGGGAAGTTGTACTCACCACGTTGGAGGAAAACGCCGGTCAACTTATCGAGGTCGTTTTGCAGACCATCGTAGTTACGGCTCAAAAGACCAGGACCCAATGTCACCTCGAGCATGTGTCCTGTAAACTCTACGGTATTGCCGACTTTCAATCCACGTGTACTCTCGAACACCTGAACATACACATTGTCGCCAATCACCTTAATGACCTCTGCCATCAATCGGGTCTCACCGAGCTTGATGTAGCAGATTTCGTTTTGTGATACAGGTCCATCTACCACCACAGTCACCAGGTTGGCGATGATACCTTTTACTTTTCCTGTTGTCATATCTTAATCTAATTTTATTCCTTTTTTCATGCCTGCTACCAGTTCGCGGAACACTTGCTCGCCTTGTTCTACGGTCAATACCGCCCAGCGATTCAGCATCTCTGCTTGCAAGTAGTAAGCCAATACATTCTCAATGGAGAAGTTCACGAACAGTGTCTTCTCTTCCAACCATGCAAAGCGAATGGCGTCCATCTGTTTCTCACGCTCCATGAGGTTATCAATCTCCACGAGCGCCATCACTTCCGACAGATTATCCATCACGCCTGCCAAGCCAAAATCCTTTTGTGGCAAGTCCTTACGCAAGATCTCAGCCACAGGGTTATGCCCAACGATTGCCTTACGCACATCAAAACCGTGACGACGACAAATAGTTGCTGCCAACACATTGTTCATGTCTTGGTTGAATGCAAACCATTTGCGAACGAACGCGTTTTTGCTCGCAAGACCCATTTCGTATAGCACCTGCGTGCGCAAGTCAGTTTCAGACAACACTTCGCGTGCGTCTTCCCACCAGCTTGGCTGATTCAAGATTGTCTCGTCATACTCGGCAATCTTATCCAGCACTTCCTGCGCATCAGATGGCATACGCAATACTGAAAGCAGTTGCAGGTCCTTCTCGGCGAGTGTCTCACCAAAAAGTTCCATGAGAGCATCGATACTCATCGGTGCCTCTCCTCCCGCTTTCAAATCAGGCAAACCAGCCAGTAAACATTCGTATCCCATTAGAAAAGCAATTCGATCAATTGTGGACGCAAGAACTCTTTGAAGTACTCTACAAACTCCTTCTCGCCGAAGTTCAACTTGTAGCCACCTTTCTCAGGTACGATAGCGAAGTCGGTCTTGATACCCTTCACCTCGTTGATCTTCACGCCTTTCTCGAGCAAACCTTTTGCGTTAGCAGCAAAGTATTTCTTCAGTGCCTCTGCGTCTTTTGCCTCAATAGTTACATCGCCATCTTTCGCCATTTGCTCTGCGAGCTTAGCGATCACGCCTTGCATGAATTTTGCGTCAGCGGTAGCAGCTTTCACGCTATCAGCAGCCACTTGCTCGGTCAAGAGGTTGGTTACCTCTGTCTTGAGTGCGCTTACGCTTTGCTCAGCAAAGAGTTTCAACTCGGCACGAGTGTTCTTGTCCATCTCTGCCAATTTTGCTTCTGCAGCAGCCAATTTCTCAGCTGCCTCTTTCTCGGCCTTAGCCACGATAGCAGCTGCTTGCTCTTGTGCTTTCGCTACAATCGCTGCTGCCTCGGCATTACCTTTCTCTACGCCTTCCGCGTAGATTTTGTTGGTCAATTCTGATAAATTCATTGTGTATATTATTTTATAAATTTCTTTCCATTTTGTATATATACGCCACGATAATGGGTTTCAGCTACGCGACGTCCAAGCAGGTCGTATATCGTTCCGCCCTCCTCGCTATCCGTTACATCCTCCACTGGAGTGTATGTCATTGGTTCATTGATTACCCATGCGCCACTCAAGTCGTCTGTAAGGTCGCTATATGGCGAAGCCCAATGCGTACGATCTTCCACCAAGGACTGCACCGATGGTTGCATCGTTTCGTTGACCATGTCTATCATCGCCTGTTGTATGCTTCCGTACTTCTGCAAGGTAGCGTCTGTCAGTTCATGCATCATATTGCCTACCCCATCGTATAATGCTTGTGCCAACGAATCGGCATGCGCACATTCTGGCTCATTGGCTTCGCTATGGAGCAGATACAGTTCAATGATTGTTAATCCGATATGCTTTTCTACCAACTTAGTCTTCTCGGCATCCGTTTGAGGAAGAGACATCTTCAACATTTGGAAAATCATGCTACCCATAGGCACATTTTTCACTATATAGTCTTCTATCACGCCCATTGCTTGGTCAAAGATACGAACAGACAGGGCTGGAATCATCACCTTAGCATGCTCTCTCATCCACTCACGACTATACGCAGTTAAATCGGCATAATCCGTCAGTGCAGTCAAGTAGTCTGTTTCTACAGCTATGGTGCTTCTGTCTTGCGACATGGTCAACCAGCGATATGGACATGGATAGGTAATAGGCGAACCTGTGCTAATCTCCATGATACTATCACTACTCATCTGTAGCGTATCGCGGTAGGTTGATATACTGTTCACGTGTACGTGTCCTGTGAACAGCATGCGCACACCGTGAGCCATGAGTTGGTCACGCACCGCATCTGCATTTTGCAATCGCGCAGTAACATCCGCATCCAAACCGCCACCATCCACATGCTCCAAGATTTGCCAATGGCACATTGCCAATACCATATTACCTTTTTCGCTGGCGGCATCCGCCTGTGCAAGTACCCACACCAAACTCTCTTCTGACAAATAGCCCTCGCCATCGTTATGCGAAGCATCAATACCCAACACGGTCACACCGCGCAATGGTTCAGCCACATAGCTATGCGAATTAGGATCTTTAGCTATGACTCGCTCATACACCATAGCATATTGGCTCTCCCATTCTGTATCAGCCAACACATCCACAGTCACCTTCTCGCTACCTTGGTATGCGTATGCTTTGCCACCAATATCGTGATTTCCAGGAATAAGCAATACGTTGATACCTGCTGCCTGCAATTTGTCAATTTGTGCCACCACCACATCATGGCTCTCAATCTCGCCATCCTTGGTCAAGTCACCAGGAATAAGCACCAAGGCTGGCTTGTGCGCCAATGCTGTATCTATCAGTGCCATAAACACCTCTTCGCTTATATCGAGCATCTTACGCTGTCCAGCCATCATCTCATCCATAGCAGCACCTTGCTCCACAAGCGAACTGGCCAATACGTGTGGATCGGCAATCAACATCACACGCTCTTGCGCTACAGCAACTGATGCGAATAACACCAAAAACACACAGAGAACCATCTTCTCTGCAGCAAATTGTTTTATTTTTAATAAAAGCTTCATTTCTAGTTGAATCATTTCGATTTTCCACAAACTTTGCAAAGGTACTGCTTTTTTTCGACATACGCAAATAATAATTAAAAATTATTGTTTTTCTTTCCTTTTGCCACTTGTAAGTATCAAAAAAACACCTCAAACTATTATTCGCTTCGCTTCCGCAAATTCTCATAATTCTTGATCCCCCTTCTTTCCCCCTTTGTATGCCACCCATTTGCCACCTATCTCCATCGTGATCTCATCGTGACTTCATCGTGACTTTATCGTGACCTCGCCGAGTGATGAGCATATAATCAAGCAGCTATCACCTGCCTTTACACTCTACACCCTACACAATCCACCAGAAAAATCGCCCTCCGAAGCGATTTTTCTTGTACACTTCAAAAAAAAGTACTATCTTTGCACTGAAAATCGCAAAACATTTATGAAACTAACCGACATATCCACTGCCCACGACATGGGCATCGAACTAGAGATTGCTGATGGCTTACAAGCTGGATTTCCTAGCCCAGCACAAGACCATGCGGGAGAGACCATCGATCTCGCCCGTGAGATGGTGCGCCACCCCGAAAGCACCTTCTACGCCCGCATCTCGGGCAACAGCATGATAGAAGCAGGCATACACGATGGCGACATCGTGGTGATTGACCGCTCATTAGAAGCACAGAACGGCAATTATGTAGCTGCTTGCATCGACGGCGAATTTACCATCAAAGAGTATCAATTCGACGCCAAAAACCAATGTGCGTGGCTCATACCACACAACAAGGATTTTCAGAAGCTCAGAGTAACCGCAGACAACCAGTTCTGCATTTGGGGTGTCATCACCCATTGCGTGCATAAACTATGATGTACGCATTATGCGATTGCAACAATTTCTTCGTATCGTGTGAGCGAGTGTTTCGCCCCGACCTCGAAGGAAAACCCGTAGTTGTACTATCGGGCAATGATGGTTGCGTAGTATCGCGTTGCAACGAAGCTAAAAAACTCGGCATCAAGATGGGAGAACCGTGGTTTGAGGCGAAAAGGCGATTAGGCGAAAGGCAAGAGACCATAGTAACTGCATTCTCATCGAACTTCAGTTTATACGGCGACCTGAGCAGCAGAGTAATGAGCATACTTGCCAAACACACGCCACGACTGGATCAGTACTCCATCGACGAGGCCTTTTTGCATTGCGACCACATGCCCGTACACGAACTCAAACCCTATTACGAGCAAGTGGTCCTGCAAATCCGCAAATGGGTGGGCATACCTGTGTCCATCGGATTAGCACCTACTCGCACACTCGCCAAGATTGCCAGCAAGTACGCCAAGCAATACCCTGCCTACAACGGCGTATGTATCATCGACACCGACGAGAAACGGCAGAAAGCCCTGCAAGGCTTTGACATCGAAGATGTATGGGGAATTGGTAGGCAAGCACGAAAAAAACTCCTACCCGCAGGTGTAGTCACCGCATGGGACTTCAGCCAACGGCTGCCTGAGTTCGCGCGAAACCTGCTGCACAAACCAGGACTACAGACTTGGCAAGAACTCAACGGCTACGACTGCATCGACATCTCCGATCGTGCCGAGCGACAAAGCATTTCGCAATCGCGCACCTTTGAACACGGAATAAGTGATCGCCACACATTGGAAAAAGCCCTGGTGGACTTTATGAGTTACTGCGCCGAGAAACTACGCCGACAGCACAGTCTGTGCCGCCAGTTTATCGTATATGCACACACCTCGCGCTTTGCGGAAGGGGAAATGCAGGTAATCCATCAGGTAGTGACTCTCCCTTTCCCTACGGCTATCACCACCGAACTGATTGGCTACATGCTGACCGCCCTGCGCAAGCAATGGAAGCCCTATCCATACAAGAAAGCAGGTGTAGTGCTGATGAACCTTACATCAGCCGACAATGCCCAGCAAATGCTGTTTGATGAGCGACCCAAAGAGCGTGACGAACGACTACAAAAAGCCATCGATCGTATCAATAGCCAATATGGAAAAACAGCACTCAAGGTAGCCACGCAAGTGCTCAACACGAACGAACCGCTTACCAAACGCGAGAAACTTTCTCCTTGCTACACCACCAATCTGCGTGATATACTCGTGCTGAAATGCTAATTGCCATCTTGCGCATTATACGCCTCCAGTGCCTTACGAAGCACCAAGACCGCCTTAACCAAGTCCTCCTTGTTGAGGATATACGCTATTCGCACCTGCTGACGACCATCTTCAGGATTCGTGTAGAAGCCACTACCTGGCGCCATCATCACCGTCTGACCCTCATACTGAAAATCCGTTAGACACCACTGGCAGAACTTATCCGTATCGTCCACAGGCAATTGCACCATCACATAAAACGCACCCATAGGCGTAGGAGCAAACACACCTGGAATCTGATTCAGTTGGTCAATCAAGAAATTACGACGCGACAAGTACTCATCATACACTTCCTCCATATACTCATGAGGCGTAGCCAAGGCTGACTCTGCAATCACCTGCCCCATCAAAGGGGGTGAGAGGCGCGCCTGACAGAACTTCATCACCGCTTGATGAACCTCTTTGTTCTTCGTAATCAACGCACCAATACGCACACCACACAACGAATAACGCTTGCTCACCGAATCAATCAATATCACATGATCCTCTATCCCCTCCAGATGAAAAGCTGAGATATAAGGACGCTTCGTGTAAATAAACTCACGATACACCTCGTCAGAAAAGAGATACAAATTGTATTTCTTTACCAAATCACGTATTTGCAACATCTCCTGCTTGGTGTACAAATATCCTGTAGGATTATTAGGATTGCATATCAGAATAGCGCGCGTCTTATCTGTAATCTGCTTCTCAAACTCCTCTACCGATGGCAGTTTAAATCCATCTTCTATATTAGTCTTGATAGGTTTGATAACCGCACCACAAGACACCGCAAAAGCCATATAATTGGCATAACTGGGGTCCGTAATGAGAATCTCATCACCAGGATTAAGACACGCCATATAGGCAAACATAATCGCCTCCGAACCGCCCGAAGTGATAATAATCTCATCGGGCGAAATGTCTATACCATATTCCGCATAATACCCCACCATCTTCGCACGCAAAGAAAGAACACCCTGAGAAGGCGAATAATCAAGTATATCCTTATGAAAATGTGCAATGGCATCCTTAGCACAATCAGGTGTTTGTATGTCTGGCTGACCAATGTTGAGAGAATAAATATGAATACCATTTCGGTGCGCCGCTTCTGCATACTTAGCCAACTTACGAATTGGCGACTGCGGCATGCTCTGTGCTCGATTAGAGATTTCCATAACGCAAAAGATTAGAAATTTCGTGCAAAAGTACAAAAAAAATCGCAACTATGCAAATACATAGCGCGATTTTACGAAATAAAATGTTGAAAAACACAAATATTCGTTACAACACGACAATTATCTACCGCTCCTCAAACGTACCATCGGAGTAAAAGACCATAATCTTTGACACCGTTCGGGATGCCACAACAGCCATCGTCGTCTTCTTTTCCTCAACCATAACGTTCGCCACTGGCACAACAGCTTCCTCCGCCTTTGTATCACTATCAAATAGCGGCAACATACCTTCCTCTCTCGCACCAGCCACATACATCGTGCCCACACCCATAATCAACCAATCACAACTCACCGCACGAAAACGACGCAATATTGCTTGCATCACATCCAAACTGGGCTTATTCCTTCCACCCATGATATTAGACAACGTTCCCTGACTAATACCCACTTCCTGACAAAACTGCTTGGCATTCATGCCTTCCGATTGCATTACCTGCAATACACGATCACGCTCATTCATATTTACTATTTGACAATTGACTATTTACAATTTACAAACTACGATTTATTCTATAACTTGCACTATTTACAACTTACCATCAAAATCGGGTGCAAAGATATGAAAAATATTTCACATATGCAAATCCAACAATTCACTTTTCAAAAATAAATACAATTCACATTTGCAAATAATATCCAATTATGCATAATCAACATACACAATACACATAACTTGATTTACAAGCAGATACTAATATCTATAGTTAATTTAAGTAATCTGTGTACTTTTATTGAAAATCAATCATTTATATTATTTAACCAACAAATAATCGCGTATTTACTCAAGGCACAGCCAACGGTGCACTTATTATCCATATTTATTAGTTTATATAAACGTTATAAATGATTGATTTTATTTATATTATAACATTAAAAACAATGCTACTATAAGTGCTATTTAGCGGCGTTTACTCATCAGTACATATGATTTTCATTACTGAATTAACATATAGCACAGATAGTATATATTTGTGAATTACATGCTCCGTTATGTGTGATTTATTTAGAAATTTACATATCTGCAATAGCGAAATATTTTTTAAGAAAATTCACATCCCTACCCTTTTTCATAGAAATTTAGTCTTTTATAGCAAATTCACGAGAATTGAATATTTTTCACAAACTTGTACATTTGCACAGAATATTCAATTCTCGTGAAAGATGATAAATAACCATAAAAGGAATCACACTCTCCTAACTTTAGCTAAAATAAGGGACAAATAGAAGAGATAATTGAAGAAATAAATAGAAGTGATAAATAGAAGGACAAAAAAAGAGGGATTTTACCCCTCTAATTCTTTTCTACTCCATTTCCATCGGTTGTGAGTCCAGAGCCACAATTCAGGCGATTCTAAGATATTCTGCTCTAAGAGCCGAGCATACGCCAATGTGATATCAGTCGGATTAGTCGCTGCTGGATTATCCGTGATCACCTCAAAACGGGCACGATAGTATCCCCTTTTGGGTGATTCTACATGCACATAAGTGACAGCATAACCAAACTTGCGCGCCAAAACCTCTCCGCCATCTAAAAAAGCGGTTTCCTGATGAAGGAAAGTGGTCCAAACATGCGCATTGCGCGGAGACGGTTTCTGATCCGAGATGAGCCCTATAGTAATAGGATTATCTGCACGCCTCATTGCCACAAGCTGGCGCAACAACTGCTTCTTCTCTATACATCCGCCACCACCGCGCTTATGGCGCAATGCCAACATTGCCTTGTCTGCAGAAGCACTTTTCTGTTGGCGATACACATTATACTCCTTAATACTGGAATCCGTATAACGCTTACCTATATCGGCTATCCATTCCCAATTGCCTAAATGTCCCAACATGAAAAATACGCCCTTATTCCGATGCGCTAACTCCTCTACAACCTCCACATTCTCAAATACAAAACGCTCACGCATCTCTTCATCGCTGATACGATAGCCATAGATAATCTCCACTATCGTACTCGCAAAACGGCGATAGAACTGCCGCTCTAGTTCCTGACGTTGCTTGTCGCTTTTCTCAGGGAAAGACATACGCAAATTCTTAGCCACAATCGCTCTGCGATAACGCACTACATAGTACATCACGGGATACACCAATACGTCCGCTACGAAATACAGCAGAGGCAATGGCAATCGGCTCAATATGCGAATAAGAAATAGCATCACGCAAAAACGCTGTTCGCTTTTAATACACGTAATTTGCCAGATATACAAACAAGAAATACACCACTGGTGTTGCCAACATCAGACTATCAAAACGGTCCAACACACCGCCGTGACCAGGCATGAACTTGCCCGAATCTTTCACACCCAACGTGCGTTTCATTTGACTTTCCATCAGATCGCCTAATGTACTAAAGATAGAAACGACCAAGGCCAACAAAATACTATTCAACCATGGATAAACCGTAAGTGTTATCGATGATGTCCATCCCACTACCTGGAACACGCAAACGGCTGCTACAGAGAGAATGATACCTCCTACCAATCCTTCCCAAGACTTCTTTGGACTGATTGCTGGACACATCTTATGGTTTCCATTCTTGCTACGAGCTGTGAGCGATCCAAGCAAATAAGCACCCGAATCATTTGCCCATACCAGAATAAACAAAGCCAACAACAAGTACTTGTCTTCCATCAATACGGCTGTCATCAACGAGAAGGGTAATGCAATCATCAATTGACTGCTGCACAAATGCCCCCAATGGCTAAGTGTCTGATTATTTGGACGAATTACCTCTTGTAGCATGGCTAGAATCATCACTACCACATAGCCAAACAGCAACGGATAACTCCAACTTACCCCATTATAAGAGAAGAACACAAACGCAAATAGCAACACGCTTGCTGCCATGGCATATGCTGTTTGCTTTACAGAACTTTGCACTAATTTATGATACTCTTTCACAGCCAATGCCGTGACAACCATAAATACGATACCAAACAAGCACGCATCTACCAAGATAGACCCAATAACAACTCCTGCATATATGGCTCCGAACAGGGTTCGTGTTAACAACTCCTTCATAAAATACTATTTTTGATAATTATTTCCTAAATAATTTGCAAAGGTAAGAATAATTTTGTAATTTTGCAAGCAAATTCACCAAAATATTAGAAATTATGAACACAAACATCGAATTAAGCCTTCTCGATGCAGAGGAGAAAGAGCTTTTGAACTACATTTGGAACCACATCCCAGCGGAAGACCGCCAAGGCATGACACAGACCGATGTGCTGCTCGTGCTTGACCTCATAGACGATTATCTTGTAGAGAACGGCCTGTTGGAAGAGGATGAGCAAGCAGGCGAAATGACCTATCTTGATGGCGAGATTGATGAGACAGAGCAACTCAACTACCTCATCACCGCTACCAAGGAGCAAGGCCATGCCCTCAGCAGTACCCAAATCCAGCTCATCATGGATGCCGAATTGCAATACGGCATCGAGCAGGGCTACTACCAAGAAGAGGAATAATGAGAGGTTAAAGGTGAGAGGTGAGAGGTTAGAGGTGAGAGGCTAAAGGCAAGTAGAAAACAATAAAAGGTCACTAAACTTAGTGACCTTTTATTTTGATTATCAATCGTTTGATAACGTTCTTCGCATTTTGAATCATAATCTCCTTCACCCATGCTCGGCGATTGTCCGTCCAGCGTTGCGGATGCGTAGTAATCATGATACGAGGTGGCAGACTGCCCTGCTCTGCCGATTTTATTATATCATCCGTGGCATGATACACCAACCCTTGCGCATTCCATTGGTCTTGATATACAGGAATCTTATCCCTAACCGACACCTTATACCCATCCCAACAACGCCCCGTATCTGTCAAATAAAACACCTGACCAAAATCCACATCAAAATACGGCTCGCCTATAATACCCAAATCGCGGTAATTATACTTTTTCCATAGTTCCTTTCCGTCCCATTGGCTGGTAGGTGCACCATGCATACAAATAGTACGCACTGGATAATATGTCCTGAAATATGCCAACTGCTCTTGGAAATGCGCGTACGCTTTCTCTGCATCGCCATGTGCGATAGCCATATCCTCATAGTGATACCCTATCTCGTGTCCCAAATCCGCTATCGCACGAATCATCTCGGGCTGATTGCTCTCTGGCACTACCCGAAAATAGTAACTCGCCGCTATTCCTAACTCATGCTCAATCTTAGCAGTCGCCAAACTATTCGCTGCCTTGAGATCTACATCGTGACGGAGGATAATGTAAGGCGATGAGGCGATGAGGCTATTAGGTGATGAGGCTATTTTTTGCTCGCAATACTGCTCAAAAGTAATGAATTTATACCCCTTTTTCTGCAAAGCTACGAGCAATTCACGATATTTGCGTAATGTAAAGTCTATCATGCGGTTACGTGTTGCGAAGAATATAGTCAATAAAATCCAGAACATATATTCGCGATTACTTGTATATCATATTCAGACTTTGTGCTAACTTCACGCCAGCCACATACATTTGCCACTCCATTGGCTTAGTCCAATGGTAGGTATAGTGGTAGGCATTGCCATTCCAAGTGGCGTGATATTGATAAATAGCATCGGTGATATGATAGGTTTGCAAAATGGTTTCCTCATCCGTGAGTTTCATCACCTCACGCTTTTTGCCACCATATACATCATGGAGATATATGGCATATTCGCTATAGCTAAAGCCCTTGCTATCGATAATCTTACCGTCCCATATGGAGTGCAGGTTGGTGTTTTGACCAAACCACTTCATCTTAACCGCATTGCCACCTTTGTCATCCAAATGCGCCACATGCATAGGGCAAAAACGATCGGCATACAGGTGCACATAGAACACCAATGCATCGTGAGACTGCTTGTTACCTGTAAGCACCACTTCCAAACTATCCAACGCCATAAACAAGTCACCACCCACCTCAGGATAATCCGTCAGCATTGCCACTACCTCAGCATCGGTCAGTCCGCCATCCAAATCTTGGTAATGGCAAGTGAAACTGGTAGGATAAATCGTATCACTCTTTATTTCATCGGGCCATGTGGATAAGTAAATCATACCATGTTTGCCCAATACGGCATCAATCTGTTTGCGCGCTTTATTGGTCAGATTATCGTATGCCACTTGTGCCACAATACGATGACCTTTTTGCCCCCAAGCATAGAGATGGTGCATACTTGGCACGATAGCCACGAGCATAAAGTAAACTGCAAGTAATCGTTTCATATTATTATTATTCAATTAGTTAATATTATCTATCATCGACCTTATTTCGATATACCACATAACGTTGGTATAAGTACTCCAACGAGAGGTTGAGTAGCATATTTATACCCGTTACCAAGTATTCATTCCAAAGCAAATCTTCTGCTAACCAGTCGCCCAATACCGTAGTCACAGGCGTAAATACGGCATAAAACGCCAATACCAACAGCATGGCACGGGTGATATTTGCGTTGGACTTGAAGGTAAATCGGCGATTGAATGTGAAGTTCCAAAGGATACTCAACAGCAGCGAAATCAAATAACATGGCCAGTATCGCCATCCTGTACACTCATTGAGCAGCGTAAAGGAGCCAATCTGAATAATGCCTGCACTGGCAGAAAACAGCACAAACTTCAGCACCCTTACCCACTCTTTCGTATTCTTCTTTTCCATAATTCCTTAATTCCTTCAGCTTCACCTTTAACCTTAATTCCTTCAACCTTAAACCTATCCACTAATACAACTCTATCCACTCCACCGTATTGCCTACGCACTGCAGATAGGTTAGGAAGTCCTCACGTTTGATAACTACCGTGCCACGACAGTCATTGGGGTGAAAACTCAGGCTATCCGCCTCTTGCAGGTTCTTATCCAAGAACAATATCACATGATGTTCCTCATCATTGATGAGTCCAAAGGGACTCACACTGCCCGGTTCCAAACCCAAATAGCGCATCATGCGTTCGGGACTAGCAAAAGAGAGTTTGCCTGGTGAGTTCTTTCCTGCTGCCAGTAATGAAGCCTTGAGGCGTTGCTCCAAGTCGTGTATCGCCAAGTCGTGCTCGCAGTCAAAGCAGATGAGATAATGCTGCGTACCCTTGTGGTTGCGCATGAAGATATTCTTGCAGTGCACACTGCCATCGTCCTTCCACCAACGTTTGGCTTCCTCTATGGTCTTACCCTCAGGGTGGTTGTAGCACTCATACGCAATGCCATGCTCCTCCAAATACGCCAATACTTTCTCTTGTCTTTCCATATTTCTAGAACTAGTTATGCTAGTAGTACTAGTTTTACTAGTTATGCTAGTTATTTTATAACTCTGCGATGACTTCGCGTAGTACTTCGCCCACCGTTGGATGCGGGAAGACCACTTGTTTAAACTCGCCTACCGTATATCCCATACGTACGGCAAAGCTGGCAGCTGCCACGAACTCCGAACATGGGTTGCCAATCATGTGCACGCCAATGATGGTCTTGTTCTTCTTGTCCACAATCACCTTGCACAACCCTGTTTCTCCCTCATTCTCAGCCACAAAGCGTCCTGAATAGGTCATTGGCAGTTTGTGTACCTCGTATTCTACGAAAGGTTTGTCGAGCGACATGGTAGGTGCAAAGTCGCCTTCACGAATATCGTTGAGGTCTTTCTCGGTCAGTCCGATACATGCGATCTCAGGATTAGTATATACCACACTTGGTATCGCGTTGTAAGCAATGCGTTGCAATGGCAACTGCTTGAGCATACGTCCTACAGCCACTTCAGCTTGGCGACTTGCCACATGCGCCAACATGATTTTACCTGTCACATCACCTGCAGCATAGACATTCTTGAGATTGGTCTTCATAAACTCATCCACCACAATACCACCTCGATAAATCTCTATATCGTTCAGCGCCTCCAATCCCTGCATGTTCGCACGACGACCTACAGAGACCAATATATGCTCCGCCTCGTATTCGCCATTCGTTGTCAGCACCTTATTGCCTTGCAGTTCAGTTACTTTGGTATCGGTCAATATCTGAATACCCGCCTTGCGATATTTCTCCAAAAGAATACCCACCACCTCCTGATCGAGGTTAGGCAATATCGTTGGCATCGCCTCTATCACTGTCACAGGCACGCCCAACTCGTGGTATAAGGTAGCGAATTCCATACCAATCACACCACCGCCTACGATAATCATCGATGCTGGCAATTCTTTGGTATCTAGCGCATCCGTAGAATCCCATACGGCTGGGTTATCTTGTATGCCTGGGATAGGTGGTACAAAGTTGGTAGAACCTGTACAGATCAGCAGATTCTCAGCCTCGTACTGTTCTTCTCCACAAGCAATCACCACATTGTCATCCGTTCGACTAATAACGGATGCAGCCCCCATAACTACGCTACAATGCTCGTTATTAAGCTTCTGCTTAATACCCGCCACCAGTTTGCGAACCACTTTCGTTTTGCGTTGCACAATCTTGGTATAGTCGAACGCCACATTCTCCGCTGAAACACCATATTTCGCAGCATTTTTGGCATTATAATATTGTTTTGCACTGTATAGCAATGTCTTAGTGGGAATACATCCTACATTCAGACACGTTCCACCCAATGCATTTTGCTCAAAGATAACCACATCTTTGCCTGCCTTTGAGGCTAATTCTGCGGCAGTATATCCTGCTGGACCACCACCAATAATTGCAAGAAAGTATTTCATAAGTATGTTGTGTAGAGTTGTTTAGAGTTGTTAGAGTTGTATAGAATTGTTTAGAGTGGTTAGGAAGATGCGTACGGCGCTGGCTACCATCTCTGCACAGGGGCGTTTTTGATAGTATTCCTCTGTACGGGGAGCGGGCGTAGGGTTTGTAAAGTCCTTCCCTTTAGGGGAGGATTTAGGAGAGGCCAGACCCAGCAATTCCGAACAAATCAGACTGCCATTCTCTTGCTTAAACTGCTCCGCCAGCTCCTGCACGAGGGCATAGTTTTGCTTCTTGCCTTCTGCATCATGAGGCGTAGCACTACCATTCTCCAATCCTGCCAACATAAACATACCACACGCAGCGCCACAAGTCTGTCGCATACGTCCTATACCGCCGCCAAATGAAGCAGACAGGCGCAAAGCTAATGCTTCGTCCTCTATGCCGTATAGGTCTGCACAAGCAGCAAACACCGATTGGCTACAATTGAATCCCTGATGAAAAAGTTCCTTCGCGCGCGCTACGCGTACCTCTATATCTTCTTTTGTCATATATCCTTGCCTTTAACCTTTCGCCTTTAACCTTTAACCTCTAACCTTTAACCTCAATAAAATTCGTTCTCATCTTCGGTTTCTCGCTCTCGGGGCGTTGCTCTTTGGCGAGATTACGCATCATCCATGCCATATTGCGCGCCAGCGTGCGCATGGTTTGTAGTCCTTCGGCATCGTGCTCGGCTTCGCCTTTCTCCCAACCGTGTACGCTATTCCAGTACTGCGATGACACCACGGGCATATTATTGATAGTAAAGTACTTATTCAGTCTATCAAAGCAGGCACTCGCCCCACCTCTTCGGCATACCGCCACAGCTGCAGCGGGTTTGTAGGAGAGTAGCATACCCGCCGAATAGAACAAGCGGTCAAGCAACGCACACAGCGAGCCGTTGGGTCCTGCATAATACACAGGCGAACCCACCACCAAGCCATCTACACCTTCGGTCAGAATAGCGTGCAACTGGTCATAGAGCAGGTCCGAGAAGGCACATTGCCCTTTCTTGGTATGGCATGCGCCACAAGCCACACAACCGCGAACGGGCTGATTACCAATGCCTATGGTAATTGTCTCTATCCCTTCTGACTCTAAAGTTTTTGCCACCTCTGCCAGCGCAATACTGGTATTGCCATTCGCACGTGGACTGCCATTAATGAGTAGTACTTTCATCATTTTGCGTATTTATTCTGCAAAGGTACAAAATTTTTCGCATATACGCAAACATATCTTGCATAATTCAAAAAAAATCCGTACCTTTGCAGCGAATTTTAATTGGATAACTATGGCAGACGATAAAAAGATTATTTTCTCTATGGTGGGTGTAAGCAAGACTTTTGCCCCACAAAAACGAGTACTCAACAACATTTACCTCAGTTTCTTCTACGGAGCCAAGATTGGTATCATTGGTCTCAATGGTGCGGGTAAGTCCACCCTACTCAAGATCATCGCAGGCATCGAAAAGAACTACGAAGGCGAGGTGGTTTTCTCACCTGGATACAGCGTAGGTTACTTGGAGCAAGATCCACAGTTAGACCCTGAAAAGACCGTACGCGAGTGCGTGCAAGAGGGTGTGCAACCCATCATGGATATGCTCGCCGAATACGATGCAATCAATATGGCTTTCGCAGAACCAGATGCAGATTTCGATAAACTCTTGGCGCGCCAAGCTGAGCTTCAAGATAAGCTCGACAGCGTGGACGCATGGAATATCGACACACGCCTCGACCGCGCTATGGACGCGCTGCGTTGTCCTGCGGATGATGCGTTGGTCAAACACCTCTCTGGAGGCGAGCGCCGCCGTGTAGCATTGTGTCGTCTGCTGTTGCAACAACCTGACATTCTGCTCCTTGACGAGCCTACCAACCACCTTGATGCCGAGTCAATCGACTGGCTGGAGCAACACTTGCATCAATACGCTGGTACGGTCATCTGTATCACCCACGACCGCTATTTCTTGGATAATGTAGCAGGTTGGATCCTGGAGCTGGATCGCGGCGAAGGTATTCCATGGAAGGGCAACTACTCTTCGTGGTTGGAGCAAAAGACGGCTCGTATGGCAATGGAAGAGAAGCAAGCCAGCAAGCGTCGCAAGACCTTGGAGCGCGAGTTGGAATGGGTGCGTATGGCACCTAAAGCCCGCCAAGCGAAAGGTAAAGCGCGTCTCGCTGCTTACGACCGCATGTTGAACGAGGAGCAGAAAGAGCGCGAGGAGAAGCTGGAGATCTTTATCCCTAACGGTCCCCGTTTGGGTAACAAGGTCATCAATGCTGAGGGCGTGAGCAAGGCTTTTGGCGAGAAGTTGCTATTTGAGGATTTGGACTTTATGTTGCCACCCAACGGCATTGTGGGTATCATTGGTCCTAACGGTGCGGGTAAGACTACACTCTTCCGTATGATCATGGGCATGGAGCAAGCCGACAAAGGTACGTTCACTGTGGGCGAGACTGTGAAAGTGGGCTATGTGGACCAAGTGCACTCCAATATCGATCCCAACAAGAGTGTGTATGAGACCATCGCTGAAGGCACCGAATATATTCGCGTGGGCGGACGCGAGGTGAACGCGCGCGCGTACCTTAGTAGATTCAACTTCACCGGTGCTGACCAAGAGAAGAAGTGCGGCGTTCTCTCTGGTGGTGAGCGTAACCGCTTGCACCTGGCATTGACATTGAAATCCGAGGCGAACGTACTGCTTCTGGACGAGCCTACCAACGATATCGATGTGAACACCTTGCGTGCATTGGAAGAAGGTCTGGAGAACTTCGCAGGTTGTGCCGTGGTGATTAGCCACGATCGTTGGTTCCTCGACCGTATCTGTACACACATCTTGGCTTTTGAGGGCGATAGCAAACTATATTGGTACGAGGGTAGCTACTCGGAATACGAGGCACACAAGAAGATGCGTCTTGGCGAAGATGCAGAACCCAAGCGTGTCCGCTATCGCAGCCTCACCTAACTTGCCAACGGCCATGCTCGCATTATCTCCGTTTATAGTCTTCATGGTGATATACCTCATAGGGTCGCTCATTGCGGGCGACTTCTATGAGTTGCCTCTGACTGTAGCCTTTCTCATAGCCTCTGCATACGCCATTAGCATCACCCCTAAGCTCAAACTTCGCGAACGCATCAATATCTTCTCTCGCGGGGCTGGCGATGAGAATATCATGCTGATGATATGGATTTTTGTGCTGGCAGGTGCTTTTGCCACTACAGCCAGCAAGATGGGTGCGATTGATGCGACGGTCAATCTCACGCTGCGTCTTCTGCCTGCGGGAATGTTGTTGCCTGGGTTATTCTTGGCTGCATGTTTCATCTCGCTATCTATCGGCACTTCGGTGGGCACGGTGGTCGCGCTCACGCCAGTGGCTGTGGGCATTGCCGAGCAGACGGGCACTTCCCTACCCTTGATAGTAGCATTGGTGGTGGGTGGTGCGTTTTTTGGCGACAACTTGTCGTTTATCTCAGACACGACTATTGTTGCTACACAAACACAGGGGTGCAAGATGAATGATAAGTTCAAGGCCAATATATGGTTAGCACTCCCTGCTGCTCTTTTGGTACTGATTGCCTATATTTTCATTGGGCAAGGCGTACAAGTGCCTGATTATCTGCCATCGGTAGCATGGTACAAAGTCATTCCATACCTGTCCGTTTTGATTTTGGCTATTGCAGGCGTCAATGTGTTGGTGGTTCTGCTTATTGGTATCCTCTTAGCCTGTGGCATAGGTATCCTCACGGGCTGTTTCACGCTTATCGGCTGTATGGGTGCGATGGGCGAAGGCATCATGGGGATGAGCGAACTGATTATTGTCACCCTGTTGGCAGGTGGCATGTTGGCATTGATTCGGCACAACGGAGGCATCGAATACCTTATTCGCGCACTGACCATGCGCATTCGCGGCAAACGCGGCGCCAAGCTGACGATTGCCTTGTTGGTCATACTGGCAGACTTGTGTACAGCTAACAATACGATTGCGTTGGTGACTGTAGGTCCGATGGCACGTGAGATTGCTGATAAATACGGTATTGACAGACGGCTGAGTGCCTCATTGCTGGACACGTTCAGTTGCTTTGCACAGGGTATGATTCCCTACGGAGCGCAACTGCTGATGGCAGCAGGTCTGGCAGCTATCACGCCATTTGAGATCATGGCATACCTCTACTACCCCATGGCATTAGGCATTGTAGCATTGCTGGGCATCCTACTCCATTACCCCCGCAAGTATAGTTAAATAACTAACCCACTAAATTACATATCACTCATAGTTTATAGTTAATCCGCAACGCATAGTCCGTTGCCCGACATATTTAATATAGCGTTATAAGCCCAGACTCCCCTGCCATTTATGCAAAATTCGCATAAATGGCATTTTTATTTGCACTACTCTTGCTCAATCAAAAAAAATGTAGTACCTTTGCACCGTGAACCTGCGCTGGGGATGTCTGCGTTAGGGTTGTATAGTAGAGTTCGTGAGTTGGCTGCTACAATGCTACACCATTCTACACAACGCTACACCATCCTAAACAATGCAACTGGCGAAGGGTAGCAGACATAATTAAAAGGCGTTTATTGGCGCTTGTTTTGGCACTTCTAAATCTAGCAAATTTATAACCCCGAAACAAGAGAGCGGTAAATGCCCCTTGGTGTGTTTAATTCGTTGTATCTCACAACGATGAACATATCGGCGTGGGCATTCATTGTTTATTCTTGGTTAGAGGTTTTGCTAGAACCTAGAAGTGGAGAATAAGCAAAAAGAGGTTCCACGCTTTTTCTATATTTATACCAACGGGGCGTTTGGAGCCAACTTCCCACAAAACATTCAACAACAATGAAGAAACTTCATTTGCTCCTTTTGAGCCTTACGCTGTGTTTGTTCTCAGCGTGTCACAATGACATTTGGGATGCCATTGACGGACTGGATGGTCGTGTCACCAAACTCGAAGAACTCTGCAAAGAGATGAACACTAACATCACATCACTCCAAACGATTGTGGATGTACTGCAATCCAATGACTTTATTACAAGCATTGTAGAAATCAAAAAAGACGGCAAAGTAGTGGGTTATACTATCACTTTCGGCAAACACGCCCCAATCACCATTTACCACGGACAAGACGGAAAGGATGGAGCCGACGGTAAAGATGGACAGGATGGTGCTGACGGCAAAGACGGCTCTACTCCTGTGATTGGTGTAGCACAAGACACCGACGGTGTATATTATTGGACATTGAACGGCGAGTGGCTATTGGATGACAATGGCAACAAACTTCCTGTTTCTGGAAAAGATGGAAAGGACGGAGCAAACGGCACTGACGGCAAAGATGGTCAAGACGGTGCCGATGGCAAAGACGGTATAACTCCTCTATTAAAAATAGAAAATGGCTATTGGTATATCTCTTATGATAATGGCGCTACTTGGACACAATTGGGCAAAGCTACAGGCGAAGACGGAAAAGATGGTGTTGATGGTGAAGATGGCAAAGATGGTCAAAATGGTGCTGATGGAAAGGACGGACAAGACGGTGACTCTATGTTCCAATCCGTAACCCAAGATGATAACTATGTCTATTTCACGCTCGCAGATGGCACTGTAATTAAGATTGCAAAGGGTAATGGTAATGACCAATCCAATGATGACTTTATTTTCACTATCACCTACGATGCGAATGGTGGAGATGGAATAATGAAGAAAGATACTTTTTATTATGGTTATCCTATAACGATAAAGTCATGTGCCTATACAAAAGAAGGATATTTTTGTAAATCTTGGAATACAAATCCCAATGGGTCAGGAGCTAAATATCTGCAAGGGTTCGAATTAACTATTGATAGAAATATTACTCTCTATGCTCAATGGAAAGAAAGTACATGGGAAGCAGTTGATTTAGGTCTAAGTGTTAAATGGGCTTCTATGAATATTGGTGCAGAATCTCCCGAAGACTATGGTTTCTTTTTTGCTTGGGGTGAAATTGAACCAAAATGCATTTTCTCTGAATTTACTTATAAATGGTGTATAAGTTCTGTAACTGACAACTTAACAAAATATAATTATCGCGATTATTATGGCACTACAGATGGTAAAACAACTCTTGAGGCAGCAGATGATGCTGCCACCATGAATTGGGGTGGTAATTGGCGTATTCCAACTCGTAGCGAAGCAGATGAATTGACAAAAAATTGCACTTGGGTATTAACATCTCGAAATGGAGTAGAAGGTTATGAAGTTACAAGTAAGAAAAATAGCAATAGTATCTTTCTTCCCTTAGCAGGACGTTATTGGAATGAGGAGTATTCTTACGAGGGAGACAATGGGTACTTCTGGTTAAATTCAATCAGCATTAATTCAAATTCACTAGAGTCTGATGGTAGACCTTATCAAGCGTACTGTATGAAAATGACAAAAAAGGACCAAACTCCTACGTACCTTCTGAGCCGTTATATAGGGTTACCAGTACGCCCCGTTTGTCCATAAAATCATAAAAAATATATGTATAAATCTATAAAGTAAATTGACTATGGCTCTTAATAATAATGAAAAAGTAAAGCTATTTAATTACTTAACTCATTTTGAACATGAAATAAAAAAGAATCGCGAGCGTTACGACTTAAGCAACAATCAGTTACAAGTATTTATAAATGACAATGATATTGCGTTTTGTTCTCACACAGCCAAAGGAATAGACACAAAGGAGCATGATGCATACTTCCAATACGAATACAGGTATAAAAGTATGGATAAAGCATATGACCTAATGCGACACATAAGAAATGCAATCGCACATGGAAATATCACTAAAAAAGACGGATACTTTTGGTTGACAGATTATACAACCAAAGGGACAAAGACATTAGATGCTAAAATTAAAACTGAAGTGTTTTGGAATTTTCTCACTGAATTAGAAAATACCTATCATTAAACATTCTCCTCACCCCGCTACTCTTATTTGGTTGCGGGGTGAGTTTTTATATTGTTATTCTTCTTGCTCGTATTCAATCGCTCTCTCGGCAAGGATTCGGTATCCCTTTGAAAACTGCTGAAAACAGCAAGCAGACTTTCATCCCACCGCCACCCGTGAACATCAGAGTGGTAACCGAGTGGTTTCGAAAGATTCTGCATGCCTATCTCCCTCCCCATGAAAAAGATATACATAGGATACGAAAAAGATATAGATAGGCTATAGTGGTCGCGAAATGGTCGCGTAGAAAGTGAGTGATTTGAGGCTTGATTACACAAGAATTGTCGGCATACACAACATTTTGCAAAAAAACATTTGCACAATTCAAAGATTTTCAGTACCTTTGTACGCTTTTTGCGAAATATATCATCATTAATACATAAAATATGAAACACATCTTTTTGATTCTGCTTGCCACTATCGGACTTATCTCCTGTGGCAACAAGGCGCAAAACGCTCAGAATGAAGCGAATGCGAACACACAAAACCCTATCATGCCTATCGTATTCGTAGGCGAAAACACCGAAGTTATCATCACCGATTACTTGCCTGCACTCACCGCAGAAGATGAAGTACTATTCTCCACCGAGCCATCCTACCAAGTGAGCAATGTAACTGCTGAAAGCATTACTCTCAATGGTGACCACACCCTCTCTGTTCTCAGCGTGGATGTACCTGCCAAAGGATTGCACTACGATATTCCTATCGTACCACAATCGCAATATGAGGTGGGCTTGGCTACCAAATCATTCTCTGACTCTACCCTCACCATCAGTGTTCTCAACCAGTATGAGCACCTGCAATTCCGCGTACTCTGGCAAGACACACGCGCGAAAGAATATGTAGAGTACGAGCAATACGGCTCCGAAGCAACCATCAGCATCGAACCAGCATGGCGCGAGAGCAAAGGTCGTTCGTTTATCCGCGTTTATGCATACGCCGATGGCAAACACCTCAACGACTTGCTCATTCCTATGCAAGACGGCAAGGTGGTTAACGATGTAGCCCAGCTCACCCGTTTTGACGACCACGCACAGATTCTCTACTCGCTCATTATTGACCGCTACAACAACGCCAACAAAAAAAACGACGACGGCGTAGTTGACGCTGAAGTTGTCGATTGAGTTTGATTTTGCAAGGGAAAGGGCAAAAACTTTTTGCAAAAAGTTTCTTT
>JAFYWK010000047.1 GCA_017558065.1 Paludibacteraceae bacterium | reverse complement strand
TTGATAAGAATCCTCGCTCATGTTGTACTCACCCAGTGGGAGATATACATCAACTTGGAATGCAGTACTTGGACCACCGATGAGAACGAGGTTGTCAAGATCGATAACAAGGTTAGTAATCTCATCCTCGTACTTCTCGTACTCAGAAACCTCGCCCTTCAACTCGTGCTCAAACATGTAGTATTGAGCGTCAACAACAAGAGCAATTGCCAATGTGTTCTCTACAATGGTAACTGCAGTTGCAGCTGCTTGAGCTGAAACAGCCATATCCAAGTAGAGCATATCTACATATTGAGGAGCATCGAAGCCGTTGGTGATATTGAGAATCTCAATACCTACAAGCTCACCATCTGGGTTAGCAAATGGAGCTACCATATATACAGCCTCGCCTACAGTGATGTAAGAAGCACCGTTGTATTTCTTACCAAGATCCTCGGTCAAAGCTACAGAAGTAGCGATCTCAACGTTGTTAGTAGCAGACTCTACGATCTCAGTTGGGTTGATCTTCTCAGCATCGAGTACCCAGTTCATCTCGCCGAGAGGAGATGCGTTCAACTCATATTGCTCACCTACGGTAGTCTCAAGAGCGATAGCGTCGTTGATGTCGTAGAAGAAGTAGTGGTCGTTGTGATTAACAGCTGGCTCTTCGTAAACACCGTCGATTACGCGATAAGAAGATGCGCGTGCCCATGCCTTTGTTGCGTGGATACCAGTCATGAAAATCTCCATGTTGTCAGAAGTACCCTTAACAGCCATGGTCAAACCTTGTTTACTGCGGAACCAGTTAGAAGACATCTTAGAGGTGAACAAGATAGAAGGATCACCTGCGAGGTCGTTCCAGATGTAGATACGAGTCTCACCACGTTTGTAACCTGCATCTACATAGTCGTCACCTGATTGAGTTTGCATATAGTTGGTAGCAATGAGCTTGCCATCCTCGGTAAGAGCAATATCAGAGATAGCGAGGTAGTCACCTGCGTTCTCAGGATCAACTGCGATAACGCCTTCTTGAGATACCTCCAATACTTCACCTTCTACAATATTATAGATGTGAGCAGTACCGTCTTCCTCGTGGGTCAGAACAACTACATCATAACCGTTGAAGAGAGTACGTTTAACTACACCTACCATCTCTACTGGCACTACAGGCTCACCTACTTGGAATGCATATTGAGAAGCAGCAGGAGTTACTACTTGACCTGAGTAAGGCATTGCCCAACCTACGAGCTTCTCTGCTGAGTTACCGCAAGCATACAAGTTACCTGCATAATCCCAAGCGAAGTCGTTGAGGTTGTTACCTACAGTAGCCATATTGATAACTGTCTCCTCTGTCAATACAGGAGCACCGTTCTCGTCCTTAGAAATGGTGTAGATAGTAGCTTTCTTAGCAGCACCATTGTTACCTGCTACAACGAGCTTGGTGAAGTCGTTGTTGAAGCGGATACCTGCTTGACGAACGTTGTTCCAGATGAGCTTAGCATCCTCAACACCGTCAGCGTTGATGTGAACCAAACCTGGGTTAGCATCAGAAGCAGTACCACGGTAAGAAGCGATCCAGAGACCACCCTCGTTGTCGTACTCTACTTGAGTACCAGTATAGTTGATAGCATATTTGCCCTCAACAATTGCTTTAGAAGGAGCAGTAGCCCACTCGGTAGCTGTACCAAGGTTATACTCGTGGAGACGGAAGCCGCTCATAGCTGCAGCTGTGATACCTGGGAGGTTCACAGAGTACATAGCCAATTGCAAGTTCTCACCAGCACCCTTAACGTCGAAACCGTTGTTAGGAGCAGCTACGAAGTTGCTATCAGCGTCGATCAACTCTTTGTTGTCATTCAAAGTACCTTGGAAGACGCTTGTCCACTCATCCAAGTTATCAGGGTTAACCTCCCAGAGGTAGTTACCATCGGTGTTCAAAGAGGTAACGAAGATACGACCGTCCTCAGAGATACGGATACGACGTGGAGAATATGCAGTACCTGTACCATCAGCACGAGTAGTAGTGAACTCAATACCACCGTTGTAACCTGGCTTGTCACCATTAGGAATCAAGTCGAGAGATGGAGTAAATGCGAAGATACCCGCACCGAATTGAGCAGATACATAACCCTCTGTCTTAGAAGCAACTGATTGCATACCCTCGTTGATAAGCAGCATACCAAAGGTTGGGTTCTCTGGGTTGTTGTCAATATCCAAACCTGATGGGTGGTAGAAGCTATAGATCTTAGCCTCTTGCGTAGGTTCTGCTACTGAAGTACCATTTACCTCAACAGCCCATGTCAATTCAACACCTTGTGGGAGTTCTGCTGTAGCTACTTCTACTACGTTCTTACCGATAGAAGTACCACCTGCAATAGTAGCTACCACTTCCTCGCCCTCGTAAACGAGCACGTTAACAGAAGTAGCGTTAGAGTTGTTCAAACGATAGGTTACATTCAAAACAGAAGCATCCTCTGTGAGTTCAGACTCAAGACCAAATGCGTAGGTATTGAGAACGTTCTCAGTGTAAGTAGGCTCTGGTTTCTCAACTGGCTCTTCAACTGGCAATTTACCAGAGATAGTCACGTCGAACTTAGCACCCATGAAGCTGGTGAACTCACCCTTCAAGGTGATAACGCCGTCAGCAACAGAAGTCTCAGCGTAGTTAGCATATGCTACAACCTCTGGAGTCTCGAACAAGCAGATTTGTGGACCCTCGTGTACACCAGGAGCGGTATAGCCAGCGAGTTCAGCGTAGTAGCCACCTTCCTCAGTAGGAACATTGAAGGTGAGGGTACCGAGATCCTCGTTGATTGCTACGATAGCGTCGGTAAGCTCAATCACAGTAGCAGGAGCAGCATACATGGTGAGTGCGAACTCCACATACATATCCTCTTCAGCTGCGTATGTATGAACAATACCAGTATAGGTTTCTTCGGTTTGAGTCATCTTACCGTCAAGAACGGTCAACTCAATACCGCCGAAGGTCATATATGAACTCTCAGCATTTACCTCATACTCTTTGTCCTCACCTGTATAGTTATTGAGGAAGATTGTTACGTCAGCGTCGTTCATATCGTCGCGACCCATGAGTTGCAAGTACTTAGCGCCTTCTACCTCCAATACCTCAGTGGTGAGGTTAGCGATAGAGAGATCCATTTCAATCCACTCGATCTCTGGCTCTGCAACAGCACCGATGTAGATAAGGTCTTCAGCCACCTTGTAATAGAAATCATATTTACCAGGAGCAAGAACGATGTTGCCCATATCGTCAGTGGTGTATTCTACAGAATACTCATCCACGTTGCCGCACCATGCAGTAGCTACGCCATCGGTGAGAGTAACCACCTTCACAGCATCGCCCTCAGCAATTTCTTGACCGAGGAGCACATACTCGTTCTCGTTGTCTGGGTTAACAGTCATAGCGATACCAGTAGTCCAGTCGCCACCCACACCCATCAATGCGTAGGTGATAACAGCTGGAGTAACAGGACCAGAGAGCAATGCCTCAGCTTCCTCTTTGGTGTACCATTTGTCTTTTACGAAGTACTGACCAGCAGTCCACTTAAGGTCAGCGGTTTGTGCGCCAGCTGTGTTGTTGAAGAGCATACCACCGAAAGAGGTACCCTTCTCTACTGTGTAAGAATACACATCGAAGCCAGCCAATTGCTCAGCCTCTTTGGTCATTGCTACACCTGGCCATCCGCCTACTTCTGGGGACCATGTGTAGATGTTCACAATTTCCCAACCTTGGTTGTTAACGAAGTAAACAGACTCATACTCTACTGGTTTACCCAATTGAGCCTCAGCCTCTTCTTTGGTGTACCAACCGTCTTTTACGTAGTACTTACCTGCGGTCCAAACGAGGTCAGCAGTTTGAGCACCTGAACCGTTGTTGAAGATTACGTTAGCATATTGACCTGCGTTAGCGGTGAATGAATATACATCATAACCACCGATTTGCTCTGCCTCTTTGGTAGCAGCAACACCTGGCCAATCTGCGTTTTGAACAGGATCCCATGCATAAGCATTAACTGTAGCCCAGTTTTGAGCGTTTACAAAGTAAACAGTCTCAGTTGTTGGAGCAGGAGTAGCATCGTAAACCACGTGAACAGGAACATCGTTAGAGTTCAAACCGTTCACCTCAACTTTGAGTCCGCCTTCCACCTTGGTCACCTCAACTGTACCCTCTACGAGGAAGTAGAGAGGAATTTCGAGATAACCCTCAGCGTCCATATTGGCGAAGAATGAATAGCTTACGCCACCTGTGCTGCTCACACCAGAGCTTGCCATTACAGTACCAGGAGCTTGGCTGTCGCTGATGGTGTAAGTACCCGCAGGGATAACTGTCTCAGCATCAGCTGTACCTTCTGGATAAATAAACAAGAGAGCCAACTCGCAAGAAGCATCTGCAGCTTCAACAACATATGTGCCATAGAAGCTGTTGTCTGTAGCGGTTGCAACAGCACCCTCAGCAAAAGTGTAGTCGAGTGCACCATCTTCCTCAGTAGCGTCGTATTTGAGAGGAGCTTTCACCTCTACCTTCTCGCTCTTGCCACCTACTTCGTAAACGATGGTCATAGGTACATCGTTAGAGTTAACTGCGTTGATGGTCAATTTAGCATTGCCATCTACGTGCTCTACGGTGATAGTACCACTTACCATGAAGTACATAGGGGTGGTGATGTAGAGTTGACCATTTTGCTGTACCAATGGATAGTACGCGCAAGGCATAACACCATTGCTTGCATCATAACCTGTAGATGCATAAGCGGTACCATAAGCAGGTTCGCTGGTGATAGGATAAGTGCCTTCAGGAATGATAGCACCCTCTACAGTGTTCTCCACAAAGAGCAACAATGAGAGGTAATCGCTGTAGTCAGAAGCCATGATGTCGATGTACAACTGACCATCAGCCACGTAATCTGTAGTGATTTCTACAGCATCTGTCTCGTTGTAGTAACGAATCAACTCGCCTGCCTCAGCATCGTACTGCATACCTTGGGTCGCAGCTGGAGCTTTCTTCATAGAAGCATCCAATGCCAATTCTGCTTTCACCACCTCTGGTTGATACAGAGGATAGCTCTTCTTGGCTACACCAGCAAGCGGCGCAGCAGTTGCGCTAATCACTAAGCACAACGTCATGAATAAAGCATAAATCTTTTTCATAAGAATTAATGATTTGAGTTAATAATAAAGTTAATTGTATAAAAATATGTTATAAAACATTTTTTTCTTTCTAACATAGTATTAGGGCGCAAAGGTACGAAATAATTTTGATAATACCAAATATTTTTGCAAGAAAATGTATTTTTTCGCGCGTATACGCGTATAATATATAAGGTAGTATGTAAGAAAACGAAGGTATATAAATGCAAATTCGGGGACCAGTGCAGTCCCCGAATAGTGCGGTTATTGTGTGGTTATTGTGTGGTTATTGTGCGGTGCGAGTGCCTAAAATTGTAAAGGTCTCTCCCCCGCGCTTAATCAATAACTGACCATCGTGCATGCGTTTTTGGATATTGGCTTGCGATGGATTATGGGTATTCTCCACATTGGTGTAAAGAGGCGTACCGTCATACACGATATGCACCTCTACGCCGTAGGAGTTCACAGCATTCACCTCCAGATGCGCATTGCCTTCCTCATCCTTGCTCACCTCTACCGTACCGTCCACGAGCAGCCACAATGGGGTGACCAGCGAACCGTCTTCCATCATACGTGCGTAGAACGATGGCCATACGCCATTGCCTTGCACACCTGGGTTAGCCAGCACGGTACCATACTCCTCAGAAGAATCTATTGGATAAACGCCTGCAGGTACAATAATATCTTCATCCGCCTCCTCTACATAGAAGAAGAATGCTGCCATATCCGTAGCATCGGCTGCCGTCAATGCAAGGTAGATATAGCCATTATCGGCTGTTTGGTCCTCAATGGTCACATTATCTTCCGTCGTATAGGTGCGGTCAATAATCTCTTCTGGCTCATCAAAATCCAGGTGTACATTGTACTCAGAGGTCATCTTGACATGGTAATACACCCCATTGCGAGCAATAAACTTAGCCTCTGCAGTAATGGTGCCATCTTTAGCATGCTCAACCACCAGTTCACCCTTCTCGATGGTGTAGTTTTGCCATTCTGACTCTACATAGATAAAGGTATTTCCACTGTAGAAGTCATAACGGCCACCGTCTGCACCAAACTTACCAAACATACCATCATTGATGTAGGTACCAGCCACTTCTCCGTAGGTCATTGGACTGAGGGAAATAAAGATCGAGTTATCTGGAGTATAAGACGAGAGGATATAGTAGTTATCTTGCAATACGTTAGTGAATTTCACGGGCATCTCAATCTCTACCGTATCAATAGGAGTAGGTACCACATACCAAAACTCCACATCGTATTGTACAGCATTGAATCCAATATAGCTGGCATTGATGACTGTGGTATCGCCGCGTTGATTCAGCACGCCTTTGATATCTGCAATCTCTACACTTGACTCCATAGTCCAATCATAGAACTCAGTATAATCCATCAACACTTTCTCCATATCAAACGACTCACCCAAATCCGTATTATAGATAGTGATAGACGCCTCATAATCATCTGCATACTGAATGAGTTGAATCATATTCAATTGATCAGCGCGGAAACTAGCCAAAGCACTGTTTTCAAACTCTACTTTCACGGTTTTAGTTGGTACTGGCACCTCAAAGTTCATATTGATAGAGTACCAATTATAGTCGTCGCAATATGCCTCGATGTTTGCTTCCCAGCCTTCTGCAGTTTCTTTCAAAGTTAGTGTACCACGGATAGAAGAGCAGTCTAACCAAGTTGTCTTGTCGGTCACGGTCAATGCCACTTCATACTCACCTTCCTCTGCGTAGTAGCCCTCATACATGGCAAAAACATCGTATTCCTTGTTCGAACCACCTACCATCATAAAACCATAATCGGCAAAGGACTCATCTACATACAAGTTGTGACATACTACTTCAATCGTATCTTTGGCAGCAGGCAATGGCACAGTCATCTGCACCTTGTGCAATACGGTGTCTTGGTTGTAGAAATGCAATGCTGCCTGATATCCCAACGCGCCGTTCTCCAACTCGCTCAAACCGATCATCATATTGGCTTGCAACATCTTCTGCTCCACTCCATTATAAACAATCTTGGTTTGGTTCATATCGAAGCTTGCTTTGGTATATTCGCCCTCAATCATATCAGAGATCACAGCCAAGTTCACAGACATATTGTCATTACTTCCGTTCAATACATAATATCCCCAATCCATGGTCACGGTACTGTTGTCCAACACGCTCTCCACAGTAGTTTTAGGGCTATAAGTGCTGTGTACTGCATGTACTTGATAGACCTTATCATTGGTATCAACGATGGTTGCGTCTAAAGTGATTTGATTCAAACTGCCCTCCACTTTCTCGGAAATAGTCATCGTAACATCCTGAAAATAAATCTCATAGAACATATCCGCTGATTGATACCACCCCCATGAGTATTCCATGCTGATGTCATCAAAGCTATAACTACCGCAATAGTTATCCTTATCGCCATACCAGCACAAGCGGAAAGTATATCCCTGTGCCTCTAATGCGATATACCACTCGCCTGTAGCAGCCTCATACTCTGGTCCTACCAAGAAACCATCGCCATTGAGCACAATATCCGCAGCCGCAGCTTTTTTCGCAGCAAGAGCATGCTTCTTGTTCATTGATTTCTTGACCATAAAAGGATTAGCACGCTTGGTCAAATCTTGGTTAATCATGCGCAATGCGCGTTGCTGATTAGCAGTATGCGCAGGAGCATCCGCCAATTTCTTAAGTTCCGTAGCAGGCGCAGCCACAAGCCCCATCGCCATAAAAACTACTAAAAAAAGTGTAAAAATCTTTTTCATACATCAATTATTTGGTTCATTCAGGGCGCAAAGGTAGTAAAAATTTACGACATAAGCAAATTTTTGTTCTGGAGTTCAGAAGTTTCTGCGACATTGCTGCCTCGCCTTTACACTCTACACCATACACCAAAATAAAAGAGTCGCCTTTTCAGCGACTCTTTTATTTTCTTGCCTACAACCTATAGGCGAAGCCGTCCTAATCTTACTTCACTTGCGCACCTTGTGCGTTGTAAGCTTTACCGTCACGGATGATTACGAGTTGACCAT
>JAFYWK010000046.1 GCA_017558065.1 Paludibacteraceae bacterium | reverse complement strand
GTTGACTCATCCATCACTGTCAAAGCAAGCAAATAAGTCTTAACACCACAGGCCAAAGTAACTTCTTTGCGATCAGTGATTTCTCCTACTTGAACGCCTTCATAAGTGTAGTCAACACCGTCTACCGTCCATGTAAAGGTCTCACCCACGCAAATTGCATCTACGGTCTTAATGGTCTCATCGCATGGCGTTGGAGGTTCTGGGCAGTCTTTAACGGTCAACTTCAATATGTAAGTTGCTACACCGCAAGAAAGGGCTTTAGTAAAGGTATCCTCAACTACACCAACAGATGTTGGTTGGTAGGTCTTACCAGCTACTTCCCATACATAATTATCGCCCAAGCAAATCTCATCCTTTACAACAATCTCGGTTGACTCATCCATCACTGTCAAAGCAAGCAAATAAGTCTTAACACCACAGGCCAAAGTAACTTCTTTGCGATCAGTGATTTCTCCTACTTGAACGCCTTCATAAGTGTAGTCAACACCGTCTACTGTCCATGTAAAGGTCTCACCCACGCAAATTGCATCTACGGTCTTAATGGTTTCATCACATGGAGTCTCAGGCACTGACTTAACAGCATTCAATGTCAACTCCAATGCGCCTACTGGGCAAATGTGCATGTAAATCACGTCGCCTGGATAAGCACCGTATTGATCCAAGTTGTCTTGAATATCAGCTACAGTCAAAACTTCTTTCTTCTCGTAGCCTGCAACGAAGTCTTTCACCACAGCTACTACATCCTCGTCCACTGGGCAAACTACAGAAACCTCAATATTCGCGCTTACGGTCAAGTCTGTTGTGTTGCGTACAGTAGCAATCAAGGTGTCAAGAGCCAACAGGTCATCCACATTGATGGTGTACCATGCCTCTTTATCTACTACTACAGTGGTATTCCATGGGAATGCTACTGCAGTCTCGCAGCTCAACTGACCGCACAATTGTACGTCGTTGATCAAGTAGAGATACAGTGTGTCGATGCCAGATGCATATTGTTGAATCAATGCATATGGGATAGACTCTGTATTCATACCCACTTTCATCTTGCGTGCACGGGTAGCCAATGGCTTGCCGTCCTCGCAGCTCTTGTATGCGCTAATAGTAACTACGGTGTCTGCACCCAAATCATTGTTGAGCTTCAGCTCCAAGTCTTTGTGAGCAGCGTGAATACCGTCCAAACCTACTTTGTACCAACCAGTTGGCAACTCGCTGAGGTTATAGGTCTTGGTGTAATCCAATTCTACAGCAGCCCAGCAACCTTCTGGAGTCTCAGGAATAGTATCTTCCTCTACTACCAAGTCACCCTTGCTCTTCACGTTCACGTAGCAAGTGTTATCCTCTGGCAAGTATTTCTTGAAGCGTTTAAACAACTGTTTCAACTCGTCGATTGGCAAGTGTTGTTTCAGTTTGTTAACCACTTTCTGCAAATCATCAGTAGTGAAGTATTTCTCGCATTGGTCGAGCAGCATCACTGCGCCACCGCCCAAGTAAGGGATATACTCACCATATTGCTCTAGCAATTGTTGTGCTTTTGCATTTGGGATATACTCGCCATATTGGTCGAGCAAGCCCATCAATTGCTCATAAGATACATACTCCTTATGTGCTGCCAATTGCTTTTTCAAGCTTGCGACAGTGATGTATTGCTCATAGTTCTCAATCATATCAATGATTCCTGATACGGTGAGATGAGCGCCATAGCGCTTGAGCAACATATCTACTTGACCAAATGGTACATATTTGCCATAACGGCCCAAGAGTTTCTCCAACTTGTTGAAGAATACATAGGTATCATAGTGGCCGAGCAGTTTCTCTGACTCGCTGTCATATACATACTTGTTGTATTGGTCGAGCAATGCCATCACCTCTTTGTGAGAGAACTCTTTGGTAAATTTCTCATTTGCAGGGATAGTCACAGATTTCTCCAGGCTCAACAGTGCTGGGCAGGTTGGAGATACTGCGATCTCTACCTCTACGTCCATGTCGTTAGCCAAGTTAGAGAGAGAAACTACGATGTCCTCACCCTTCTCCAGCTTCTCCAATGGATAATCCAAGTTCACCTTGTACCATACGTCTTGGTTTGCTTGTATTTGGAGTCCGTTGGCCTCCCAAGCTTGCCAGTCGAAGTTCACAGCTGACGAACATGCAGTCACGCTCACAGCATCCATATCCACACCGAAGGTGAGATCTTGGTCGCTATCCAAGTGCAAATAGAAGTCAGTCACGTCAGCATCAATCCACTCGCGTACCTTATTTATTACGCGCGCGGGAACGCTCAACGACATATCTACGCCGTGAGGTACTTTCACAGGAACGCGGTTCACGATACCGTATTGGCAATCTACAGTCACACCTGCAGACAGTTTTGCGGTCTTCGCACCCTTGTTCTTGAATGTCACACGAGCAGCATCGCCCATATTGTCGAGCAAGCTCATTTGGAAGTGATACCAGTGAGCACCTGCCTTGTGTGTATATGTCTTGCCAGACTCTACCAATGTAGCTGCGTTGCAGTTAGCTTGGTTAGATACAGAAGCATCAGCATCAATGGTCTTGGCAGTCAATTTCAGAGCATCCTCAGCTTTCACACCTACATACAGGTGATCTACATCAGCTGCAGCGAAAATGCTATAATCTATCACATGATCTACGCTCATGCCTGCTGGCACTGGCACAATCATTGGCACGGTCAATTCTGCTGGGCAGTTTACTGACACTACGGTTGCCACCCAAACGATAGATTGTGTTGGGTTAGTGAAGGTCAACTTCACATGCTTGCCTGCATTCTTGATGGTGGTAATATCCACATCATACCATGCAGCCTTGTCTGCCTCCACTTGCACACCATTGTTCCAGTCAAACGCTTGTAACTCCTCGCGCAAGCATGGGTTGGTGATAGCGTTGTTTACGTCCAAACCGAACTCCAATGTTTGGTCGCTGTGCACCTCCAGATATACATCCTTTGCATCCCACTCGTTGTAGGTAGTCTCAAAGCGTTGCAACTCCTCTACCATACGGCCCAACAAGTTTGGAGCCAAAGCACCCAACTCAAAGCCAGCAGGCAATGGGAGAGTCACTTTTGTACCTGTAGTGTATTGGCAATCAGGCACAAGACCGATAGTTACGTGTGCTTTCTTATTGCTCTTGTTTGCCAGATATACGCTTGAAGTAGCACCTTGGCTCTTGAGCAGATCCATCGAAATCTTGTACCACTTGGTAGCACCAGCTTCGTGGGTGTATGGTTGTCCGTGTACAGGATTGATAGCATTCAGACATGGGGTTGGGTCACTTGCGATAGCCGAGAAAGTGGATGTAGCCACCTCCAATGGAGAGTCAGTAGTTACACCTACGTGGATACGGCTTACGCGAGCAGGCAACTTAGACAGCAATTGATAGTCAATCACTTTGGTTGTCGTGAAACCAGCTGGGATTGACAATGGCAACGATACGTGTTTGCCTTCAAACACGAATGTAGCTGATACCAATGCTTGGTTCTCTGCCTTGTTCTTGAAGGTCACTTGCAAGTGCTCCTTGTTGGTCTTCAGCGAAGTAATGTCCACGTCATACCATTTGGTAGAGAGGGCATCTTGTTGAACGCCTGAGTTCCAATCAATTGGCTCACTATTGGCAATTGCCTCTTTCACGTACTCATCAAACTCATATACCTTTGCGCCCAAAGAGAGTTTGACATTTGATTTAATCATCAGAGAAATCTCATCCAATGTGATAAACTCGCGGTATTGATCCACGGGAATATCCAAACGATAATAATCTCTTGCAGCAATTGTATATGTCACAGTACGTTGCGCGCTGGCGATCGAAACTGTCACATCTACAGTTGCTTCCTCATCAGTGAGGTTGGTTAAATAGAGAACCACAGCTGGCTCATTGGCTGCGTTTACAGGAGCCAAGCTCACATTGTACCACAATGCCTCGGTGGCATCATGTACATTGTCTGTAGTCCAATCAAAGTCTAAAGCGTTGGCTTTAGAGGAACCATCACCCAAGCCAATAGCCATCATGGCTACGGACATCATTAGTGCAATGGTTGAAAGTAGAATTTTCTTCATCACTTTGATTTGTTGTTAGTTAATAATATTTAGTTAGTTATTTTTTGTCGTGCCTATTTTACCAATCGGGTACAACACCGCACAATAAATTTGGGCGCAAAGTTACTACTTTTTTTTTACATACACAAAAAAAATGCCATTTTTTCTTAAAAAAACACATCTTATTCCAAAAATATTATTATACTCCCTCCTTCTCACCGCCTCAAAACACATAGGGGGGGGGTAATAACCAACACGCTATCAGGCAGTTATAAACACACACTAACCCACACCATTTTCCTTCTCCTTATTCAGTTGTTTTTATTGCGCTCTTTCCTTGTTATTGCTGGTGGAGGTTTGTTAATAAATAGTCCCTTGTCTTTAGTTGGGATAGTTTAGATTTCTTATCTCGCCTGACGGCTCGAACGAACTATTTCTCGAGCGAAGCGAGTAGGAGGTTAGAAATATCCTCCTAAATTTAGTTGGGATAGTTTAGATCTCTCGAGCGAAGCAAGTAGGAGGTTAGAAATATCCTCATAAATTTAGTTGGGATAGTTTAGATTTCTCGAGCGAAGCGAGTAGGAGGTTAATATCCCGCGGGTATGTACTGACCACTGAAGGACACAGAACCACACGGAACCAAGGATATATGTATCGTGTTTCCGTGTAAATCTGTGCTTGTCCGTGGTGGGTATATCTCACACGGAAAAAGACGAGTCACCTCGTCTTTTTCATTCTTCTCGCCTTTCGCCTCTAACCTCGAGAGGGCATTGGGCGGCGGTCTTACAATCGGCTGCCGGTCAGGCTATAGCGCATGCCGTTGTGCTCGATATAGGGCACGCCATCGGCGCCGAAGCGCATAGGTCTTTTGTTATCTGGCGTTACGGCAGGCGACATCACGCCTGTCTCGGTCTCCTCTCGCACGCTCGCCGTGATGGATATACGCTGATTGGTCGTCAAGGTAATGAACAGCACTTCGGGTGCCAACTGCCAGAACTGACTCGAAGTGATTATCCACTGCTTGCTTTCGCCCGCAGCCATCGAATAATACTTCGTGGGTATGCCATCCACTTCGGGCATGGTGACATCCATTGTCAGCGACACGCTGTCCTCTGACAGGTTGGTGAGGGTGAGTGTCATCTCTGGATACTCATAGTTCCATAGCGTATCTGCACCTATGCGATACCACTTGTAACCCGGCTCTTGTGTGTGACCGTTCAC
>JAFYWK010000045.1 GCA_017558065.1 Paludibacteraceae bacterium | reverse complement strand
CATGGCGTGTTTTTCTTTTGCATCCGCAAAGACACGCTCAATCGTTTCTTTGCGTTGCTTGTATAGATCGCTGTACTTCGGTGTATAACGCGCATCATCTGCCAGTTCTTCGTAATCTTTCCAAATATGCCGTTGTACCGTTTTCACGCAGTCTTTGGAATGTGTGCATAATTTCCGCATTGGACAATTGGCGCAGATTTTGGGGTCGCTTTTGTATTCGCGGTAGCCATCTCTGTTTGTTGTGCTGTAGTTCAGGATCTGGTATTCCGGGCAGATCACACAGTCATAAAATTCGTCATAGACGTATTTCCACCATTCATGGCCCCCCTTCATGGCCTGAGGCCGTTTGTAGGCTGTGGAAAGTACTCGCTGGTCTCGAAATACCTTCTTGCAGATATGAGGTGTCTTGTAGGCACTGTCTGCAACTACGGTCTCTACTTCGGGAAAACGCTCTGTCACTTGGTCATATACCTCGTCAAAGGCAATGCTGTCATGGACATTGCCCGGCGTCACAACCGTTTCCAACACAAATCCATGCTTGTCGCAGGCAGTGTGAGCTTCATATGCAAACTGGCATTTGTGGCTGCCTTTTACAAAGAGTCCGCAGTCAGGGTCTGTCACACTCTTGGTTACTGTGCGCTTCTTTTCTTTCTTGCGGCGCGCCTGTTTCTTTTTGGATGTGTTGTCCTTGTGTTTCTTAGGTGCTGTGGGAGGATCATTCTCGTCGTTGTCATCAAACGGCTTTTTTCCGTGAGCTTCCCGGTCTATATTCACTTCTTCCATCAGTTCCTTGGCATAATGCTTGGATGCAGCGGGAATTTGGGCCTTCACCGCCTTCTTTGTATTAGCGCTTGCTTTTATGTGAGTGCCGTCAATGAACACTGCTTTCGGTGACAAATATCCTGCTTCTGCTATCTCATTCAGAATCCATGTGAAAACCTGATCTACCGTTTCTGCCGTAAACCGGTGTCGGAAATTATAACTCACGGTGGAAAAATGGGGCGTTTCTTCCTGTAAGGTATATCCCAAAAACCATCTATAATAGATGCTTCCCCGTACTTCTTCTGCTGTTCTTCGTAAAGAGGGGAGTCCGTACAAATGCTGGATAAGAATCATTTTGAATAGCACTACCGGATCTACACTCGGACGCCCGATATCTTCGCTGTACAACGGCTCTACCATTTCGTACAACCGGTTGAAATCTACTGCATCATCGATTTTTCGCAGCAGATGCTCTTTTGGAACCAGACTATCTATTCCTACGATTTCTATCGCGTCTCGATCCATCTTTCCGCGTTCCAGCATTTTCATCACCCTATTCCATTTTACTCCATAAATACGAAAAAGTCTGCATTTAGCAGACTTTTTCGACAGGCTGCAAGCCGCGGCTGAAGCCGCGGCTTTTCTGTTGTATCTGAAGAAACCATATGATATGATGGATGAAAATCAAGCGTATCACCTATCGAGAAAGGAGCGGGATCATGCATCTTCCCCATATCAACCCCAATTACACAGACCACGATCTGGGCCTTTTGGTATTTGTCATCGCTCCCGCCGTGGCGCTTCTATGCTGGCTTTACAACGCAAAAAAGCTGGGTAAGTTTCAAAAAGCAAAGCACACGCACCCGGATATGCCCCGGCACACCAGACTTCCTAAATGGCTTGTGACCCTCTGT
>JAFYWK010000044.1 GCA_017558065.1 Paludibacteraceae bacterium | reverse complement strand
TGTTAGACCCCTCTAACTTTATACCATCTAACAGGAGGCATTATGTTCCCTTCTATCAACTGGAATAAGTGTACGCATTGCGGAGAATGTATTCCCGTCTGCCCTGAGAATATATTCTTCTTCGACTACGATGGACTCATGGCCTACCACAATAGCTACAAGTGTGTCGGATGTAACCAGTGCAGTGAGGCCTGTCCCGAAGACGCTATTGAGTTCGAGGACTACGATGATTAGTTTTGACATCAATGCTTGCGATGGCTGTGGCGACTGCGTGAGAGCTTGCCCCGTTGACGTATGGAGCATTATTGACGGCAAAGTCGTTCCTGACAGTTTTGATGAATGTACTAGATGCCACACCTGTGAATTTGTCTGTGAGCTGGCGGCAATAAAAGTGGAGGACTAACCATGAGATTCGGAAATATCCATTACTACTTCGACAAGCGTGATGAAGCGTGGAAATTCGTATTCACCTTCGACAACGACGAGTATGAGTACATCGAAGCTCGTTGGAAATCCAGTAGCTTCGATGTAGAAATTGTCGATGAGCGCAGACCCGAAGACTTGGAAGCATGGATTAGCTTCTACCACAGCAGACAAGACGATGCCGATGAGCCTTACAAGCTGATGACTTGTGAAGAAGCCCTGCGCGAACTCAAGGAACATATTGATGACCATCTTCGCAAGAAGGCGTACCATGTCATGGAGAAGTACAATGCTCTGTGCAAACAGTACGAACAGCTTGAGGAAAAGCCTCTCATCTTTATCGACAAGCCTTAGGAGAAATTTATGCTTTACGGTAAAATCACATACAGCGGCGGATACTATTTATTTGGCGGGGTATCACAAAACGCCAACTTTGTCGGAAATGATAAGTATCAACTATGCTTCGATGCAAGCACCAACACGGGAGAAATCAAATTCAAAGTGAAACTCCCTAATAGTGATGACGGAATTTCTGTTGGCTATGCCCACAATATTCTCCACAACGCTATTGGGGCTCACATTCGAGAACTACAAGAGACTCACAGAAAGAATTGCTGTATTGCTTTCCCTTCTGCTATCCTTCCTACTGACTTCCTAGAAAAGTTTGAACACGCCTTGCACCACTTCTAACCAACCCCACAGCACCTAATTTGAGCCGCCTAGCGTTCGTTCTGGGCGGCTTTTTTAGTTTTTCCGACTATTGACCCGCACCAGACAAAAAACGAGCCTGAAATCGACTCAACTAGAAAATTTCACGCAATATATCCTTGCGATAGTTGGACTATCCGAATAGGCTTATTAGAATTGAAAATTGTTTTCAACGGAGAGTGAAGTTATAAAAAATCTCACACGCGCATACGCGCACGCGTGAGAGAAATAAAAATGATAAATTTTATTATATTTTCAGTTCCATATTATCTATGGATGACTATTCATAACATATGCTTCACTAGGAATCCCGAGAGCAGAAAGCCAAAGCCCCCCTACCCCCCACTGATAAAAGAAATAAAGACTAAACGTCTTTCTTCTCTTCTCCTGTGGTGGTCTCTTACGGAGAGAATGACTTTCTACGAAGAAAACTCAGATACTTCACTGAGGCCCGCTTCGCTTTCAGCCTCTATGGACACTTATCACAGCCATAGACTACCGAGTAATAGAACGTGTGATCACGCCGCTGGACGAGTTCTCGGCCTAAACCCCTCTCGCTCACCCTGACCAGCTACCCCTGTTACACAAGGTAGGTGAGTTTTATTTGCTACTATCATGCTAAATCGCCTTCCGGCCTATTGCATTGCCGTCAACTTTTCACACGACCCCCTAGGATGTCAACAAGAAATTTTTAGCTATTTTATTCTGAGCAGAAATTTCCTTGCCATGCGGTGCATATATTGGTAATGTCACTTTTACAAGGCAATACGCCGATAATTCTAACTTTTGGAGGCTCTAATGAACAACAAGTTTAGCTCCCTTGTGAAGCGCGGTGTGGAACTTGATTTCCAGATAAAGGAAATGCAGAAGGAACTGGACAATATCAAAGACACCTTGAAGCAGGAATTTGTTGATACCGGCTGTAAGCTGTTCATGTCTGCTGATGGCGAAGCCTGCGCTACTGTGACCTCTAAGACCAAGACCATCATTGACCCTGCTGATTTTGCACACGTGATGGCAGAATGTGGACAGCCCGACAAGGTTTGGGATTGTGTTACTGTCCAGCGTACCAAGGCTCTCCGCTATCTCGATAAGGACACGCTTGAGGAATGTACTATCAAAGACCCCAGCCCTGTCCTGTCTATCAGCTTCTCTGCCGCTAAGTAGGTGAGCCATGTCCTATTCAACAACGGGAGAGTTCCTCGTTCATGTTCCGCTGTTCTTTCGCCCGACTCTAAAAGCGTTCATGATACGTATGCAGAAGATAACGGGCAAGAAGATGAGCATGAGAGATACCTTTTGTCTCATTTTGGCGAAAGGTATTGGCGCACCTTGGCTGTATGAGGACATGGTACGCTATAGGGATGAAGCCCGTGCCTTGAAAAAGGATAACACCAAGAAGCGACAGCAAGCCAAGAAAGAGAAGGAGAAGGCTAAGAAGGCCGCTCTGAGGGCCAAGAGAGCCGAAGCAAAAGCCGAGCGTGATGCTAAGAAGCGGATGCTGGAAGGCGAAGCCACTCTTGAGGAATTGCTAACTAAGGCAGGAATGGATATAGAACGCTATGAGAAGGGGGTGCTTCCCCCTTCCGTTGCGCCTAAACCTAAACGGAAGCGGCGAACTAAAGCGGAGATGGAACAAGCTCGTAAGCAGAAGGCAAGAGCAAAAGCCATGAAGGCTCAACCTGAAACATTTTTTATGGATGTACCGAAATGAGCATCATACACTACGGCAGTTTTGGCATCAAGCTACAGTACAATGCGAGATGTTTCTTTCTTCTCCAGCAGATTTCCGGCGTTCGCTATTGTCCTACCACACAGACGTGGTGGATACCTGTAATGCGCTTGTATGAAGTCGCTGATATTATCAAGCCTTTCTTCCCTAATGTAGCCGATAGGCTACGGACATCACCGCGCTTCCAAGAAGCTCGTGATTACATTCAGGAAAAGCAAGAGACCATCAAGAAGTCTTCTATTATCAAGGCTGACATTGAGATACCCAAGCCTTCGGGTATGGATTACAAGAACTACCAGTATGGCGGTATCTCCTTTGCCTATGACTTGTGGAAGGCAAAGAAGCATGGTGTTCTCATTGGTGACGATATGGGTCTGGGTAAGACTATCCAAGCACTAGGGTTTCTGAACAAAATCAGACCTGACCTTGGACGTGCGCCGAAGGTTCTCATTGTCTGTCCTGCTTCTATCAAGATGAACTGGCTCAGAGAAGCGCGGAAGTGGCTTGTCACTCCCACTTCCATGATTGTGGTCGAGTCTGGTATTCCGGCTCAGGCTATTCAGCACCACAATATCTGCATCATCAACTATGACATACTCACCAAGTATGAAAAGACCATCATTCCTATTGACTGGGATGTCATTATTTATGATGAAGCACATTACATGAAGAATGACAAAGCTAAACGCTCAAGAGCCTGTAACATTTTCAGCAAGCTCAGCGACTTTGTTATTCTGCTGACTGGTACGCCCATCACTAACAAGCCTATTGACCTTTGGCATCAGTTGAATGTTATCGACTGGGATATGTTCAAGAGTCGTACGGTTTTTGCTAATCAGTTCTGTGGCGGTATTCAGTGTGATGGTGCAACCAATCTTGGTGAACTCCAAGAGATGTTGCGTTCCACCTATATGGTACGCCGTATGAAAGAGGATGTGCTCACTGAACTTCCTCCCAAGGTAAGACAGATTGTGGAGATTTCTAAGAAGGGCTTTGAGCGAGTCCTGAATGAAGAATCCAAGTATCTGGACACTGTGAAACGCTATGAGGCACAGATGTCCGAACTGGAAGCCACTCGCCGTCTCAACAAGATGACTGAGGAAGAGTTCAAGCGTGAGACGCAAAAACTTAGAACAGGCAAACTCGGTGATATGGGCGAGATTGCTCGTATTCGTCATCAGACCGCACTTGCCAAAGTCCCCAAGGTTATTGAGTTCGTCACAGACGTTCTGGAGAACCGTGACAAGGTTATTGTATTCGCGCACCATCGTGATGTTATCGAGCAGGTAGCAGGAGCGTTCAAAGGACAGTCTGTTACACTCTATGGTGGCATGAGTACAGGCGAAAAGGATGCCGCTGTTCAAGCCTTCCTCCACAACCCCAAAATCAAAGTCTTCGTCGCCTCCATCGTCGCCGCTGGTGTGGGTCTTACCCTGACTGTCTCCGATACTGTTGTATTCTGTGAAGAAGCATGGAATCCGTCAGATGTATCTCAGGCAGAAGACCGCGCTCATCGTATCGGTCAGGAGAACACCGTGTTCGTCTATCATCTTGTCGTCGAAGGCTCAATCGACGCTTTTATGATGAACAAGATAGTAGCCAAGCAGGAGATAATTGACGCTTCGGTCAATACAAATTGATGCAAAAAGTTCTTGTATCACATACAAAACTGTTGCATAACATACTTACAGCAAGTCGCTGGTCAACCTCTAACACTTTCAGGAGCATCGTATGTCTATTGATCCCACCGTCAACACCCTGCTGTCCTCCATGCTGAACACCGCTACCGGCTCCCGCCGCCGTGGGCAGTCCTACAAGACCTATGGCTATGGTGATGAGATTCCTTTCCCCAACGTCACTCTTGAGCCTCTGGCTTGGGGTGCTGAGAAGAACGACTTCGCCTCCCATTGTGCTGTGGTCAATAATGATGACGGTCGTGTCATCACTGTTGTGACCGATGCCTACTCCATTCTTCATCACGAAGACTTCCTGACCACGGCTGATGAAGCCTTGAAGAAGGTCTATGGCAAGGATGTTCAGCGTAGCACCCGCCTTATCAATGGCGGTGACAAGATGCTGGCTGTCTACACCCTTGAGGACAACCCTATCACCCTTCGCAATGGTGACATTGCCTACCCCTCGCTCATCTTGAAGAACAGCTACGACCTCGGATGGGCCGCCGCTCTCAACGGTGGTGTGTTCCGCCTCATCTGTTCCAATGGTGCATACGTTGGCGAGATGACTTCCTCCAAGAAGAAGCACACTGCCCAGCTTGATGGGGACTATGTAAAGTTCGTCACGTCTAACATTGTTGACCGTATTCCGCTCATCGAAAAGCGTATGACGGAATGGGCCAAGGAGAAGATTGGACGTAAGACGCACATCAATCTCGATTCCCTCAAGCTGAACGATGGTGAACAGCAGTCCTTGCTGTACCTCAAGGAACGCTCTACTGGACTTCGCCTTGATGCTAAGGTAATCGAAACCGCTGATGGTGAGAAGACCGTCTGGACGCCGGAAGATGAGACCACCAAGTATGACCTCTGGAATCTGATGACCGAGTTCGCTACGCACCGCATCAGTTCCCCCATGCGACAGGACACCATCTCCACTTCCATCGACAAGCTCTTCCATTCCAACAAGCTCATTAGTAATCTTAGCTAGGACATGGTGGGGCAATCACTTGCCCCACCATTGGAGTATCTATGAACATAACCTGTATGTTCTGTGAAAAGTTCTCCACTCGCGCAACCTCTGGCAAAGGTTTGAAAAATCCGAACCTTTGCCATGAGGATGTGACTGCGAACAGCAAAGCGTGTGAGAACAAAGTCATAGGCGGGACATTTGTGTGTCCTATCACGCATAAGTTTCAGCACATAGGCTCTTGCATCAGGCGTGTCGAGAAAAAGAACAATCGGTCTCGTGAGTGTAATAAGAGTTGTCCTGTTTACCAACAGCGAGACATTATTCTGTTCTGGATGAACCCGCCTAAGATGGTGAAGCTGGAGAAGAAAAGATGAGCGTGGTCTTTGAGTATACTAAGCATCAAATGCTGTGGGAAGCACTGTCTAATCCTCGCTATGCTAAGTATGACAAGTGCGAAGTTTTTCATCTCATATTTGGCGAGGATGAGACTGCTGTAAATTGTTGCTGGGCGTGTGATTATGTAGTAAACGCTCTCGGCATACACTACACCGATTTCTCCAGCCAGCATTGCTGGGCGTGTCCTCTTGAGGGTATGCACAAGTGTGAATCCGGCTCTTTGTACGCCAAGTGGCTACACGATAAGGATGAGTACGGACAGCAAATCAAAAACCTTCCTGTCAAAGAAGGCGTGGTCTGGCGATGAGAATAGATGTCAGAAATTGCCTGATTTCTGCTAACATCAGTTATAAAGAATCAGGCAACAACATTGGCGATGGCTGGATAGGCGTACAGCACTGTCCTTTCTGTGGCGACAATAGATACCATGCCGCTATCAATCTGAACTCTGCCGCGTTCTCTTGCTGGGTATGCGGCAAGAAGGCTTGGATATATGAGTACCTTCGTGCAGAGCTTGGTCTCACAGAGCAGGAAGTTAAGGATTTCGGTCGGCAATTTTTTACGCTTTATGGTGATGCCTATAAAGGCCAGAAACGAATATCTCCTCCTGCCGGAAAAGTTCTGGAGTTCCCTTCCACATTCCGACCGCTCGAAGGTGTCTGCTTGGATTACCTTATTAGTCGCGGGTACGATGTATCAGTTGCTCAAAGGTATAATCTCCAATGCGCTGATATTACTGACCCATTTTGGAAGTTTCGCGTTATCTTCCCTTTCTACTTTGATTGGAAATTAGTTGCTTGGACAGGTCGTACCATCTTCAAGGATGTTGACCCTCGATATAAAAATATCTCAAACAAGCAATCTCTAATGGACGTTCGCGCAACTTTGTATAATATAGACGCACTAGCGAGAAATTCCATTCTAGTGGAAGGCCCGACTGATGTACTGCGTATAGGCTCTGCGTGTGCCGCAGTCATCGGCCTTGAGTTCACCAATGCTCAAGTCTATCGCATAAAGGAAAGAGGCGTAGAGCGTGTATCCATCGTCTTTGACGGCGAAGAGAAAGCTGTGAAACGCGCAATCAGACTGGCAAAGTGCCTCGACATGATAGGTGTCCATGCAGATGTCATAAGATTGCCAGAAGGTATGGATCCGGGCAGTATGTCCGATTCTGATGCCGCAGACCTTAGAAAAGAATGTGGAGTTGTATAGTATGTACTGGCTTCGTGATTTGACCACCAACAATATGCAGAACATTGAGAATATGTTCCCTATGGTCACGCTTGAAGAAGACGACCCCGAACGCTGGATTAATTTCGACGAGCTTGACGGACTGGAATATGTCTGGATGTACCTGTACCCCGGATTGGTGTCCCTTGTGTATATTCCGTCTTCCTACGTCACAGAGTTTGATGGTGGGCGTGTATGGTTTCATCAGGACAGAAACAAGACCGTTATCCACTCTTCCACTTCTGCATGGGGTATCAAGTTGGTGACGGGTTATGGTATTACTGTCATTCTCGATGAGGGCTTTTACGAGAAAAGATTTGCCAGACCCAACCTCCAAGAGCTTATTCGCTACCAGTCTATGATTGCTTGTCCTACACGTTACGAAAAGCCTATTCATAGATTTCTGAGAAAGGTTATAAGAAACTGGCAAAAGCCAGCGGGTAAAATAATCGAGTATCATCCTGTTGACGTGATTGAATAGATACGGCAATACATAGGTATCGCTGTTCCATTCCGACTGCGCCCCTCCTCGCCTTGCCTCTCCTGTGCCGCCCCTCGCAGGAGAGGCACTTCCATTATAGGACAGCTTTATGATCAAGTTCACTAGACGTATAGCAATAGATGATAAAGACCAGACACGAGTATCGGTGTCTGGTTTGATTCGTATGGGCAAGATTCAGGTAAAGCACAAGACCGCCATCATTTGTATTCTGTCCCATTGGGTTGATAAGGGTCTATGGGAATGGAAACAATCTGATAAGAACAAAGGTACTTGCGGCTATCCCCTTGCGCTAGTTAGAGGCATAAAACTTTTGGATAAGATGCTGTCTGGTGGTATGGCAGAGTATCCGCTCTACGCCGCCTATGGTGATAAGGTATGGAAGACTACGGAAATCAAAGACGCTATAGACCAGTTGGCTCTAGCGGCCTTTGATTCTAAGTACCATCCTGCTGACCCTTCAAGGAAGAAAGGTCTCCAGCGTATGAGTCTGGAAGCCTTTATATGGAATGGCGGCATAAAGGGAGAGCCTCAACCCTACACCCATGCGCCTTTCCTGTACTGGCATGAGAATAAAGCTAGACTGAACGATGATGCCATCCCTAAGAAGGAAAATAAGAGGCGTTTATTGTTTGACTCGATGCTTTCCCTATATGTTGCAAAAAGTAGCCTGTACGGCGTTTCTACGCTGTCGAATAGGGAACATAATAGACTTGTTGACATGGTGGAAACACTGTGGGCATGGTACAAGGATAACAGGAAGAAACTACACCCCAATGATAGGACGCCTGATATAATAGCAAACGCTGTGGGCGAGGTTGTTGATAAATGGAATTTTCCTGTATCCATCTATGCTTTCACGTCTGAAACCCTTATCAAGCAAGTAATAAACTCCCTAGAGCAGAAGGCGACCTATATAGAGATGCTTGTCGCTCCTGTGGAAGAAACACCTATCGAAGTAACTACACTATCTCCCACGGCTGTTCTTAGTGAACTTGGCGGGGATATGTTGCAGAATTTTATTTTGTACGGGATGCAACAAAATGTCTCAATACAAAACAATTCTGTTGACTCTGCAAAGTTGGCGTGTTTTAGTAATTTCACGTTACGGCAAGTCCTGCGGAAATACCAGAGAGGTGAACTCTCACCTGTCAAAACCGAGAGTAAGACCGAGGACTGGAGAACGATATTACTAAAAGGGGTAAAGGGATGACTGACGAACAGCTTAGAATTATTGAGAAGGTCAAGAAGATGCTGACTCTTAGTGAGGGTACTAACTCTAAGGAGGAAGCTGAAACTGCGGTGGCTATGGCACAGAGGATGTTGAGTAAGTACAACCTGTCCATCAAAGACCTTGATGCCTACAAGGAAAAGGCCGAGTGTTCTGAGCGTGGCTGTCGCATCCGTACCAAGACTCTGCCTCAGTGGGTCAGTTCTCTCATGTCCTTGTGTATGTTCATTTACGACACTCAGGCACTGGTATCTTCTCAAAAGGGTGAACGTGTCACTGTGTACTTCATCGGCGTTGAGCCGAATAACACCATCTGCCTGAATACGTTCATCACGCTCTATAAAGCTCTTGACGAAATGTCCCTTGTTGAGCATCCTGGCCTCTATGTCGCTGACCGCAAGACCTCATGGCAGAAGGGCTTCATCTCTGGCCTCTATAACAAGATGAAAGAACAGAAGGCCGCTACTATGGCAGAAGAACGGAGTCTCGTTCTTGTTCAGCGCGACAAGATAAACGAATACCTACAGGAGCAGTATGCCAACCGTCTCCGCAGTAATAAGCCTCGGCGTAACACTTCCGCTAAGGATAGCGCGGCGTACATGGAAGGATACCATTGCGGTAAGGATTACAATATTGCTCCCCAGATAGAGGAAGTGCATGGCTTTTGATAGATTGACAGTCACGATGGATGTAGAAAAGTCCATCGTGACTCTGCTTATAACGTCCACGGATTACTGTAAACAAGTCCTACCTTCCACCAAAGCCCCGTACTTTGAGAACGAGTGGTCTAGGACTGTTTACAGTTGGGTGAGCGACTACTTCCAGATTTATGGCAAAGCCCCTGATTCGGATATTCGCTCTATCTATGAGAACCACTTTTCAGACATGAAGGAAGAAGATGCGAATATCATCGCCGCCTTCCTTGAGAATCTGTCTGACAGTGCCGACAAGTTCCAAGGTAACATTGATTTCCACATTCAACGTGCTCAGGACTACTTCAAACGCCGTTCTGTTATCTGTCTTGCTGATACGTTGTCACTCGCAATCAGCAACAATAACATTGCCGCCGCTGAAAAGGAAATCGAACAGTTCCGGCAAGTCACAGAGGGTCTATCCAAGTGGGCAAAGCCTTCTGACTTCCTCAACATTCTTGCCAAGGCTCTGGAACGTAAGGAAGAACCTTTGCTTGAGTTCGGCGGCGACCTCGGTAGGTTCATTGGGCCGCTCCAGCGTGGTTGGTTGGTATTCTGGATGGGGCCTCCCAAGCGAGGCAAGTCCAACGCACTTATTGAGACTGTCTTGAACTGTCTCCCCCGCCGTCTGCGTATCGTGGTGTTCAGCCATGAAATGTCAGAAGAAGACTGGATTGAAAGATTTATGAACTCCTTCGCCGCTGGTGCGCCGCAGGAGGGCGAATACCCTTACCCTGTCTTTGACTGTTTCAAGAACGCTACAAATTCTTGCCGGATGCAACAGCGCAGAGGTATCGGGCCTTACATTGATGGTGAGCAGTACAACTCTCGGTATATGCCCTGCTCTATCTGCATCGGCAGAAATGAATATGAGCCGTGTATTAGCCGCCAGCTTCGCCACATCAAAGCGCGTACACCAGAAACTATTAGCCGACAGGCATTGGCTATCAAGCGGTGGTTTGAAGACAACATTCGCCTTATTGCCTATCCTGCCTATTCGGCTTCGGTTCTCGATATGGAACGTGACCTTGATAGACTGGCATATGCAGAAAATTTCTATCCCGATGTAATTATTGATGACTACATCGGCGCACACGCCCCCGGTGATAAGCGTCTACAAGGTCGTGATGTTTACGACTTTGAAGCAAAGCACCTCAAGCGTATCGCACAGGACAGAAATTTGCTGGTAATCAGTGCGTTTCAGGGCAATAGAGGCTCTATCAAGAAGCATCGTGTCGCAATGGAAGATACTGCCGAAGACATTCGTATTATCAACCACTGTGACAAGGTGCTGACCCTGAACCAGAGTGAGCGAGAAAGTCACGATGGTATCATGCGTATCGGTAAAGCCGCTGACCGACATATGGAATGGCATCGTGATGACGAATGTACCATTCTGCAAAACCTTTCTCATGGTGTTGTTGTGCTGGACTCTAAAATCGGATGGGTTCCGACTGTTCAGCAGAAACAAGAGGGCGATGAGGAATAAATTAGGCTGTGATGGCAAAAGTTGTTGACACCAAGACTTTGAAAAGCTACGGTGGAAACACGTTTTTTCACTAACCAGAAATTTCTAATCAGGAGCAAGGAATGGAAGCGAAAGCTATGTTCAAGATGATCCGCAAGGCTTGTGGTGACATCAACAACGTGAAGCAGGAAGAACACTTCGACATGAATCTCAGCGATACCGAACTCGCCAAGAAGTTCATTGAGTATTGCCAGACTACCGAAGACGAGAATGTTCCCGAATCCGCCAGCGAGGCGTGGTCTAAGATTCCCGCTGAATGGGAAGAAAACGGAAATAACATCCCTGTTGTCGAAAAGAAGGAACGCCGCAAGGCTGAATCCAAGGGCCGTCCCGCCAAGCTGGCTAGTTCCAGCCTGTCCCGTGGCATGGATGGCAAGTGTACTCTGTTTGGTCAGCTCAATACCTCTGCCAAACGCTGTCAGGTCTGCGAAGCTGAACACAATGAGGAATTTGTTCAGTGCCAGACCTATGTGGCTGATGTGAAGGCTAAGAAGGCCGCCGACCGCGCCGCCAAGCGCGAAGAAGCTAAGGCCAAGAAGGCCGCTGAGAAGGCCGCTGAAAAGGAAAAGAAGGCCGCTATGACCGATGAGGAAAAGGCCGCTTATCGTCTCCAGCTTCGCAAGGAAACTTACCAGAAGCGCGACCTGAGCCGCTACGGTCATCGCCTCGGCACTACCGCCGCTCTGATTGACGATTGCCTCTTCAAAGGCATCGACCATGAGAGCCTTGTGCGTACCATTCTCGAAAACAACCCTGACACCAACGAGGATAAGGCTCGTGTCAAGGTTCGTGACCACATCAACTATCTTCCCAAGAAGCGCGGCATTGTGGTGACTATCACCAAGCGTGACAATGCTCCTGACTTCTACAAGACTTCCGACAAGACTTGGTGCAAGGATCCTCTCGTTGAACCCACTGTCAATGTGGTGGAAGACAAGCGCACTCCTCGTCCTACTGTGACTGCTGAATAATCAAACTGCGGGGGCATTTAGCCCCCGCAAACCATAAGGGGAAATTTATGGAAATCAAGAGCAAAGAATTTGCTACCATGCTCAAGCGTATTGCTGTTGGCGGTGTCAACAAAGAGTGTGCTATTATCACTTCACCCCACGGCTCCACCTGTGAAGCTGTGGATATGACCAGTGCCATGATGGTGCATATTAACTCCCCCATCACCTTTGGCGTTGATACCACTCTCGGCATTGCCGACATCGAGACCCTGACTAAGTACCTGAACAACTCTGCCAATGAAACGGTGGATGCCGTAGTGATGGACAATCGCCTTGTGTTCACCAACGGCAACACCACGTTCAAGTATCTCCTCGGTAAGCCGGAAACTATTGGCACTGTTCCCGAATCCTATACCGAAGACGGCCTTTCTGAAATCATGGGCATCAAGTACAGCTTCGTCATTGATGACAAAGCTAAGACTCAGTATACGGACATGGCTAAGATTGTTAAGCCTCAGTTCGTCACCCTTACCATGAATCGCAAGGGTCGTGTTATCCTCGAAGGCGGCACGGAAACTTCTAACAAGTTTGACATCGTTCTTGGTGATGTTGTCGAACCTGTGGAAGATAGTGTTTCCGTTCGTGTGATGGGTGACTTCTTCACCAACATCCTTGCTGTGCTGTCTGTGGACAAGCCTGCCCAGCTTCGGCTTGAGGAAGGCGTGGTAGCTATCGTGCAGGAAACTGACTATTGGGTTCTCAACCATACGCAGGATATCTAAAATGGCAAAAGAAAACGCGCTTGATAAGTTCTTGTGGGCAGAGAAATACCGTCCGCGTTCTCTCAATAACATGGTGCTGAACCCCACTGTGAGGCAAGCACTGGAAAGTTATGTAGCCGACCAAAACATTCCCCATCTCCTTTTCTATGGTTCTGCTGGTTCTGGCAAGACTACCATAGCAAAGATTCTGATGGACTCTATTCCGTGCTCCACTCTGGTTCTCAATGCTTCTGGTAAAGACAGAAGCATTGAAACCATGAGAACGGAAGTTACCGCCTTCTGTCGGGCTATGCCCCCTAAGGGTGTACGTCTCAAGATTGTCTTCCTTGACGAAGCTGATGGTATTACACCGCAGGCACAGGAGTCTTTGAAGAACACGATGGAGACGTATAGCGACACTTGCCGCTTCATTCTGACTGCTAACCATGTTAACCGCATTATCGACCCTCTGCGCTCTCGTTGCACAGAATGGGCGTTTACTACGTTTGACAAGGCACAGGCAAGGCAGATGTGCGAAAGTATTCTGCGTAATGAAGGCATAGCCTACCAGAATACCGAAGTCGCCACAGTCGTTGAGCGGTGCTACCCCGACATTCGCCACCTTATGAACACTCTCCAGCGGTGTTCTATTGGCGGTACGTTCTCCATGAACAAGGTGGAATCAATGACCGTTTCACCTGAACAGGTATTCGACTGCATCAAGACAGGCAAGATGAAATCTCTCCGCCAGCTTGTAGTCGGTATGTCTGACTTCACCTATCTGTATAAGGCAATGTTTGATAATATCGAACACCTTATTCCGATGGGAGACCAGCAGGGAATGGCCGCATCTCAGCTCTGCCAGCATTTGTTCTATGACCCGACTGTGCCTGACAGGGAGATTAACTTCGTTACCACTTGTGCAGAATGGTCTATGATTCTGAATGTAGCTCCTGACTTCGGGAAGTAGCCTATGCAGAGTGATAACCCTTTCGACCAAAGCATGAACTGCTTTACGAAAGCGGAGAAGGTGACATCGGAGAGCAACAATAGCGTAAACTATATGCTTATTCGTTCGCTCTCCATGCACCCCTCTGGTTTCTATGCCGCGACCAAGGCAAATGATATTGCCAACGGATGTCCTAAGTGGGCTACTCGTATGTTGTGTCATGTACTCACACCTAAGAAAAATGTTCGACGGTGGGGATACATAAAAAAACAAAAAAGTGACTTGACAGAGACACAAAAGCGGCATATGGTACTGGTTATGAAGCAATTCAACTTGTCCGAGGCACACGCCGAAGAGACATACAAATTGCTGATTGAACAAGGGCTAGACATGAAAGAAATATTCGGTCAAAAAGCTCTTGACACTTCCAAACAAAAGGCGTAAGTTCAATGTCACGTTTTCAGTTTGCAAGAAAGGCTACCCAGCCCCAGTACGAAGAACTTAGTGCTAACCTGAGTGAAGCGGAAAAGCGGGAACTCGAAATGCAACTTCTGAAACCCGAAGTTCTTCCTAAGTCTCCTGTGGGTGAACCTACATACGATAGCCCCCTCGACAGGTATGTTAAGGTTTACTTCGAGACTCCGGAAGACCTCGATAAATTCTGTAAGTTTGTGCGTGTGAACCCTTCTAGGGAACGCACGACACGTGAGGGCGCAAGAATCGCCACCGCACTCGAAACAGTGGACGCGTTGAGCAGTGAACCTACAGAATGACCACCTCGCCTCCTACAGGGCGGCTTTCCGGTGTGCCGCAAACACCGGGCATATTTGCAACAACAGTAGATACGATTCATGGATTCGGTAAACCTGTATGTTGCCTATGACATAGGAAACTATGTCCCATTCTCCTAGTTGCCCCTAGCTTGTTAGTGGAAAGAGAATGGTGGGTATGGACTACCCGGGAGAGACAAGCGAACCTCTAAAACAGTCCCCATATTTGCCACCATAACTTAAAAACGCCATCTTAGCTCAATTGGTAGAGCATCGCACTTGTAATGCGAAGGTTAAGAGTTCAAGTCTCTTAGGTGGCTCCAACGGTTAGTGTGATGCCTGAATTAAAACGTAAAGGGAGTATAACAGAATTGCAATGTATGACAGCGTTCATACAGCAAGGTTATACTGTGAGTATTCCTTATGGGGATGCCGCTCGATATGATTTTATAGCCGATAAAAATGGGGTCTTACAAAGAGTCCAGTGTAAAACGGCTACACCTTTAGAGGATGGTTCAGGTTTTAAATTTGGTGTTCGTTCGACACGTATAAATACAAAAGCAACTATCCGTACGCCATACACAAAGGCGGATATAGACGTATTCGCAACGTACTTTGATGGTAACTGTTATGTTGTTCCTGTAGAAGACTGTGGGACGACCGCCAAGACATTGAGAATGACCCCGCCAAAGCATAACCAACAGGCATTTATTAATTACGCTGTTGATTATTTGCTAAAATAGGTTCAATTCCTATCGGGGGCTCCAATTCCCTCCTATACAGGGGACGAGAAACCAAGTATGATAACCGCTTCTCTTGGTTTGCAGTTTCTCAAGCTCTTTCTGTAATAAGAGCCACTATCTTTGACTGACCGAGGTAGCGCGTTTCTCCCACTTTACGCGGTGTTGTAGGAGGTCAATATTTGCGCGGCGAGTTTTCAGCCGTCCCTTTTAGGGATATTCGCCGCGTCCCCTTTTGAGGGGCTTCCCTCTGCCGAGGCCAGCGCAGAGGAAGTTTCCCTCACAAATTGCTAGTCAGTATGTGTGGCTACAGAGCCTTTGTTGTGATTGGTCTCTCCCGAGCATACTGACTAGCCGCTCTTTGAAATTGGTTGGAACTGCTAATCCCTTTAGAGGTAGGGATATTGGTAAATGTACTGTCGC
>JAFYWK010000043.1 GCA_017558065.1 Paludibacteraceae bacterium | reverse complement strand
TGCTGAGTGCCCTAAAGAGGTATCTTTGGCTAACATCGCTCGCCTCAACCGCGAGTTCCTCTGCGCTAAACTCAAAGACTAATCCCCTTCGGGAAACGGTAATCGGATATCGGTTATCGCTATATATAATAAGAGGTGTGCTTCGGCACGCCTCTTGTTTTATCCCAGCCTCTACGCCCTACACCTTACACTCTACACTTTCTACTCATCACTTATCACTCATAGTTTATGCCTAAAATTAAGATTTCCTTCCCTTGTACCTTGTATATATACTCCGTGTCAAAGACCAAGGTGAAGGAGTGCGACGGAACGCACTCCGAGTATTGCGCCCGAAGAGTCCCCACTCTGAGGAATAGACGCAATACATAGAATGGCGCGACCCTCGCGGTCACGCAGCCGAATGGCTATAGGGTAGTGCCGTACAGGGTAGGAACGACCGCCTATAGTGTAATGTTTGGTGTATTTTCACCAAAAAGTGCTGTTTGTTAAGATTGCTCTTTCTTTTCCCTTTCTTATACCTTGCCTCAAAACACCGAGCGAACACCGAGAGATGACCGAGAGAAGAGCGCATCAACTTCCTGTCACAAAAAGTGCTATTTCTTAATATCGCTTTTCTAAAATAGTTGTCTCCCATCCTAAAAAAGTTGACTCATTTCCTGAAAAAGTTGAGTGCTTTCCTAAAAAGATGCATATGGGGCAAAAATGCGGATTGCCGCAAAAATATCCGCCTAAAAAATACTGAATAATATCCATCCTACCAAGAGAATAATTATCATGAAGCTATTATTAGCTTTGTTCCCAAAAAAACAAAAATATTCCTCAAAACATTTGCATATATCAAAAAATCAGACTATCTTTGCACAAACTTTTACGTGCTGAGAAATTTGTTTTAGCTCTTTGTGACATAGATAAAATTTATACTGCTAGTGGTACTATAACCCATTAGAAATCTTCTAGTGATGAATACTGAGTTTAAACGTAGAAAATAGATGTTAGTTTTAATGCTTGCCACACTTTTAACATCATATTGCTACAATGTTGAAGTGATATTACTATACTCATCAACTACTTATAGTGCAATTGTGGCAGAAAAATAAACCAATTATTAACATTAATAAAACTTAAAATTATGAAAATTAAGGTAGCTCTAAATTCAGAGAAAACTCAGTATGACATTATTTGTAATGATAATGTTGAATTTGTACGAAATGAAAAATTACGCATTGTACTTACGAACAAATTAAAGATAATGCCATTCCCAAAACTTGAAAATGAAATATATTCCGCCATTTACGAAGCGTTTAATTTGGACGGAATTCGAATCTCTAATCTTGAGATAGGAGAAAATGTTGTTTATTCAACAGGACAAACAATAAGTGAAATAGAATATTACATAACCTTGTAAATAAAATTATGATATGAGAGCATATATAGATGGTTTGCACTATAGCTTAGATGAACTGCAATTTGAAGCGGTAGTTATTAGTCCGTGGTATCGTGATGAAGATGGTTATATATCTTCTGATGGAGATTATGAGGGAGATATTACTATACCATCCCACATATCTCAAAATGGGATAGTATATTCTGTAGTAGCAATTGCGAACGGCGCATTTCGAGATTCTTATATCCAATCACTTACAATGTCTAATAGCATTTCCAGAATTGGTAATAAGGCTTTTTTAAATTGTAATGGATTAACAAAAATAAAACTTTCTACGAATATCACATTTGTGGGCTACGATGTATTTACTGGAACTCCTTGGCTTGATGACCAACCATTCGGTCTATTATACGTAGGGAAAGTTTTGTATACTCACATTGGTAAAATCACTAATGAAACAAATGTAAAGATTAAAGAAGGGACAATTGCAATCGCAGATTATGCATTTGTAGACCAAGAAGAATTGCGCTCAATAATAATCCCGAATTCAATAAAACATATTGGTAGTTGTGCTTTCCAATATTGCTCTGGGCTAGTTTCCATTAATATTCCAAATGGTGTAACAAAAATTGAAGAATATACGTTTGAGAACTGCTCTAAATTATCATCTATTGATATTCCTGATAGTGTGGTGAGTATTGGCTATAATGCTTTTAACAATACACTTTGGTATCACAATCAACCAGACGGAGGTGTATATATCAATAAGGTACTATACAAATGGAAAAACAAAGAGTTAATAGATACTTCACTAATTATACAAGACGATATCGTTTCCATTAGTCCATGCGCTTTCAATGACAAAGATATATGCAAAACCGTAACATCTATTATCATTCCTAAAGATGTAATTGACATTAGTACGAGTGCGTTTTGTGGGTGTTGTAATGTAGCACTGATTATAGTAGATGTCAATAATCCAAAATATGATAGCCGTGATAAGTGTAACGCAATTATAGAAACAGCTAGTAACACTTTATTATTTGGATGCTCAAATACTATTATTCCCAATAGTATAGTCAATATCAGCAGTTACGCATTTGAACATTGTGCAGATTCTATGCAGTCGATTTTTATTCCTAAAAGCGTGGAAAATATTGCAGCAAGAGCTTTTGCAGGCTGTTCAGGTGTGACTTCTATCATTGTAGATCAAGAAAACAAGATGTACGATAGCAGAGCAAATAGCAATGCTATAATAAAATCACATACTAACATGTTAATTCTCGGCTGTCAAAACACAGTTATTCCGAGTGGAGTTTGCACAATCGGATATGCTGCATTTGAAAAGTGTAAACAATTAAGAACTATATTTATACCACAAACAGTAAACAAGATTGAAGATAAAGCTTTTTCGGATTGTGATAATTTAACTAATATTATCTTTTTATCCGTAGATCCTCCTAAAATAGATGGATATCCATTCCTTAATAAAAATGCATTTTTTTCCGAAAATGATGAAGCCATTAATTTATATACAACTTCAAGATACGATGATTGGTGTGATGGCACTTATTATACAAGGGACAATCATAAACGTTGGCAAAAAATGTTTAGTAATTTTCAGATGCATGATATCAATTTTATAGTCGATGAAATACATTATAAAATAACTGGAGATTATGTTGTTAAAGTGATTCCTAATATATATGGTTTTTTAGATAGTGCATATAAAACACTTTCAAACATTAAAATACCAGAATGTGTCATATATAATGGTATAAAATTTACTGTTAATGAAATTGATTATGCCACTTTTAATGATTGTATAAATCTTGTGTCTATAAATATGCCAGATACAATTATAAAAATTGGCAATAACGCTTTTTACAATTGTTGCAATCTTAGTTCTGTCACTTTTTCTAAAAACCTTAAAAGTATTGGTGATTTTGCATTTTCTGAGTGTCCAAAATTAACATCTATCATTATACCCAAAAACCTTGATGATATTGGAATATGCGCATTTGACAACGAACAAAGTACTGATAATGTGATCACAATAAGTACTGATAGTGTTGGATAACTATAAATAATACAAAAAGTAATGCAAAAGATCTTTTTACTTCTGCTAACAATATTAATGTTCGCATCTTGCCAACAGTCAAAACCACAGGTGTTTGGTCTTTATATTGACGGCACTTTTGAAGAATTTATGGCAGAGATAAATAATTCAAAAGGTTATCGTAAATTCCCAAATACAATACATATTGACTCGATTGTTAGCATATCTGATGAACATAAGAAGATTTACGCATATAATAAAACGATTGTTGATTTAGATGAGGACACCTTTGCTATTGATACCATCAATATGGATATTCTATTAAATAAAGGATATATTCATGAGTTCACTTACACTATTAAAATGCCTTTATCTAATTATCAGGCAATCCGTTTTGCCAACGAACGCATATACGGAGATGTTGATTATTATGATATCAGCGAATATCGTCATGTATGTGGTTGGTGTATTGGCAAAGATTATATGTATCTGAATTATATTCTTTCAGCCCAACAAACTGAATATATCTACATCATTAATTAAGGCACAGCATCCTAACATAGCCATTCTTCGGCACGAAGAAAAAATTACGAAAAAAAATCACCCAAGCGGGAGGCGTTGGTAATCAACACCTTCCGCTTGCTTTAAGCACCTTTTTATAGCAATATTTACAAATCTTCGGCACAAAGCCCTTTCTGTGCCGAAGATTTTTGCAGCATTATTATAGAGATGCGTTTATAGAAAGCCACCGAAAGCCCAGAGAAGTCCTAGAGATGTCCTACAGTGGTCGCCTAATTAGTTCTATGCTTGCGCTGATTCCTCAAAGTGGGGACTTTTCGGGCGCTGCGCTCGGAGTGCGTTCCGTCGACTCCTTCAGGTCACGAAACTTTTAGGTCGCTTTTCCTATACCAAAGGTATACTAAGGGTATACAAAAGATAAGTTATTTCTTCGGCACAAAACCACCATGATGCCGAAGATTCAGCACTATAGTATATAGAGGCACAAGACCAACAATACCAAACAAGCGGCAATGCCAAAATTATTATAAGATGGGTGACATTTAAGATTAGAAATAGTGGTTTATAAACTCTTGTAAGTTAATTAAAACTAAGAATTTTGGATTATGATAATAGAAAAATGATAAAATATAACCATTTCCTTGCTAATGTCGACAAAAAACACTACCTTTGCACACTAAATTGCAAATAATTCGATATGAAAACACCTACACTTGTTACCTTAAATCCGGATCAACAATTCGCGGATATTATTTCCCTAATTCAGCAGACGCGCAGTAAAATGCTTCAAGTGGCTAATACAGCCTTGATTGATCTCTATTGGAATGTTGGTGCACATATTGCTATTAAGACCGCAAATGCAGAATGGGGCAATGGAGTGGTTAAGCAACTTGCATCATATATTGCGACCAACTATCCTGATATAAAGGGTTTTTCGGACAAAAATCTTTGGCGTATGAAACAATTCTATGAGACCTACCAAGGGCTTGATGAAAAACTCTCGACACTGTTGAGAGAAATTACTTGGTCAAACAACATGGCTATTTTAAGTCGTACAAAATCGGATGAAGAGCGAGTTTTCTATTTACAACTTTGTGCGAGAGAAAAATTGTCTCATCGCGAACTTAATCGTCAGATTGATAGCGCATTATTCGAGCGTGCGATGTTAGAACAACCAAAACTATCACCAGTATTAAGAGAAATTGCTCCTACGGCGCAACAAGTATTCCGCGATCAATATGTAATGGAGTTTATCGGGGGTAAAAGCTTCAAAACTGAAACTTCATTAAAGACGGCTCTTGTTCAACAAATGAAAGAGTTTATCCTTGAGTTGGGTAAAGACTTTATTTTTGTAGATCAGGAATATCGCTTGCAAGTAGGTTGCAGTGATTTTCGCATAGACTTGCTGTTCTACCATCGCGAATTACAATGTCTTGTTGCCTTTGAGTTGAAAATGGGTAAATTCAAACCCGAGCATTTAGGACAACTGAATTTCTATCTAGAGGCATTGGATCGCGATGTTAAGAAAGCGAAAGAAAACCCAAGCATAGGAGTACTACTTTGCAAAGATAAGGATAATGAGGTAGTAGAGTATGCTCTTAGTCGTTCGCTTAGTCCAACAATGGTTGCAGAATATCAATTGTGCTTGCCAGATAAAAAACTACTGCAACAAAAGATGAAAGAGATTTCCGAATCGGAATAAAGTACTGCATATTATTATTCGGCAGCAAAGGATATAATCTCAAACCTATAATATTCGTTCAAATAATGGAATATGGATAAAAAATATCAAATATTTGTGAGTTCTACATTTATTGACTTAAAGGAAGAACGTCAAGCAGTATTAAAAGCAGTACAGGAGGCTGAATATATCCCTTCTGGTATGGAAATGTTCCCTGCAACGGATGAGGAACAATTTAACTTTATTAAACGCATCATTGACAATTGCGATTATTATGTTGTTATTATAGCTGGTCGATATGGATCATTAGCACCTGATGGAATTAGTTATACTGAAAAAGAATATGATTATGCTGTTAGCAAAGGGATAAGGGTACTCGCCTTTGTTCGTAATGAACATGAAATAGAAGAAAAAAACAAGGATACAGATCCTGCGCAAAGTCAAAGATTAGCTCAATTTAAAACAAAAGTACAAACAGGAAGAGTCGCACGCCCATGGAATAATAAACAGGATTTAGTATATTCGGTTATTATAAGTTTAAACAAAGAAGTTAGTGAACATCCCGCTATCGGATGGGTGCGTGCCAATCAAGTACTATCTAGTGAAAATCTCGTTGAACTAAGCCAATTACGCAAAGAAGTGATAGAACTACGAGAAAAGCAAAGACAATATAAAGAAGCAAAGAAATATAAGGATATTGCAGAAATTGATGAGAAGATACACATTCGTGGCGAAAAATATCATTTATGGCGTGGAGAGAAAATTTCAGAGAAATGGCAATGCGACATAACATGGAAGCAATTGTTCGTGAGTATCGCTCCATATTTAATGGAGTTTCCTAATGATAACATAGTTGAAAAATACATAACCACCATTGCATTCAGTTATACAGGTATTAATACAGATGATAATTTGGTAATCAATAGCCAAGATTTTCAAACAATAAAAATTCAATTTATGGCCCTTGGATTGGTAAATGTTTCATACGAGAAGACAACAAAAGGAGATATGGCTTTATTTTGGAATTTAACAGAAAGCGGTAAACAATTAATGATACAGTGGCGCACAATAAAGACGACCAAAACAAATAAACAATAATACACAACGTACTAATAAACAGTTATTGTATTAGTATCCATTAATTATCTTAGAACTATCAAAAATCTACTACAATGTACAATAGAGGTTCAGAATGGCGCAAATGGGACTTGCATTTTCATACCCCGTCTTCCTATGATTACAAAGATAGAAGTGTTTCTAATGTTGAAATTATTGAAACTTTATGTGAAAATAAGATATCAGTAGTGGCTATTACTGATCATCATTTAATTGACAAAAGTCGTATCTGTGAACTTCAACAACTAGGGAAAGAGAAAAATATAACTATTTTACCAGGTATAGAATTTTGCTCTGAACTTGGAGGTTCAGAAGCGATACACTTTATAGGAATTTTCGCAGAAGATGCTGACCTTGATACAATTTGGACTAAAATACAAGCAGAATGCAACATAACACCTGGAGAACGAAAAACGAAAGGAGAAGAACTTATATGCTGCGAATTTAAAAAAACATGTAACTTGATTAAAAAACTAGGGGGACTTGTGACTATCCATGCCGGAAAAAAATCAAATTCAGTTGAGGGGATAAAAAACAACTTATTAGTTAAACAGGAATTAAAACAAGAATTGCTCTCGACTTTCCATCCTCTGTTAGAAATTGGACAGATCTCTGACAAAGAGAGTTACGAAAAAATTGTCTTTCCTAGCATCAAATTTACATTACCAATTATAATGTGTTCTGACAATCATAATATTAACGAATATTTGCCCATACATCCATTATGGATTAAAGCTGATCCGACATTTGAAGGATTAAAACAAGTGCTAAACGAGCCGTCAGGACGCATATACATAGGAGCGAAACCTGCTATTTTTGATAGTGTAGAATCTGCTAGAACAAAATATATTGACAAAATAGAAATTCACCCGATTGAATCATATTCGGGAAACCACGGAAGTTGGTTTGATAATATAGAGATTGAAATAAATAAAGAGTTGGTTGCTGTTATAGGCAATAAAGGAAATGGAAAAAGTGCTTTAACTGATATTATTGCACATTGTAGTAATTACCCACATCAGGAATATTTTTCATTTCTCAATTCCAACAAATTTAGGTCCGGCCAATTAGCAAATAATTTTGAAGCGACAGTTACATTTGCTGATGGATCTAAGAAAACAAAAGGTTTAGGAGATTCTTTGACAAGTGGTGATTTACCTGTAATTAAATATATGCCTCAAGGGTATTTTGAAACGATATGCAATGACTTAAATAAAGAGGAAAAACTAAGAGAAGAAATAGAAAACATTGTTTTCCAATATATTGAACCTTCGGAAAGATTAGGTGCATCATCATTTAAAGAATTGATACGCATAAAATCTGAAGCTGTTGAAACAGCCATTTTAGAATTAAAAAAAGAATTGTCTTTGATTAATAGTACTATTATTTCTCTTGAAGACAAGGAAAATCCTGCATATCGTGCAGAAATTCAAGCAAAAATTGCACAAAAAGAAGAAGAAATAAAAGCTTTAATAATACCAGAAGAAGTAGTAAAACCTCAAGTAGATGATGAACAAGTAAAAAAAGTTGTGGAGGAAATTGATACTTTGAATGAGCGAAATAATAAACTTGATGAACAAATCAGTAATTTGTCTACAGAACAAAAACGATTAGCAGAAAGCATTGAACAAATTAAAATCTTCATCGAGAACACCAAAAACAAAGCGAAAATAATAGAAGATTATAAAGCGCAAAATAAAGGATTCGTCCAATCATTAGGTATTGACATAGACAATATTTTAAGCATCTCCTTAGTTCTTGAACCTATAGATAAAAGTCTAAAAGAGAAGCAATCAAGATATGACGAGATAAAATCTCTAATTAATCTTGACTCCACAGATGAAAATAATTTATACTGCCAAAAGAAAAGCATTAATGAAAATATTAGAACACTTAAAAATGGTCTTGATGCCCCTAGCAAAAGATATCAAGAATATTTAAAAGCGTTGGCTAAATATAACGAAAAGAAAAAGATAATTGAAGGAGACAAAGATACACCAGAAACATTATTATGGTATAAAAATGAATTGTCTTATATTGATATAAATCTTCATGAGGATATTCAAGAAAAATACAAAGAACGTACTGCAAAGGCACGAGAGATATATCAAAAGAAAAAAGAAGTAATTAGCATTTATCTTTTTGTTAAGCAACAGATTGATTCCAAGATAAAAGAAAATAAACAATTATTAGGAGAATATGATTTAAAGATAGAAGCTTCTTTTGGTTTACAATCAGATATCATAAGCAGTATCTTACATTTTATCAAACAAAATGTTAAGGGCTCATTTAAAGGGAAAAACGATGGAGAAATTGTATTAAGAAACATCATCAAATCTAAAGATCTAATGATAGAAGATGAGGCTGTTAAACTATTTACAGAAATTATAGAAAAATTAAAACTAGATGGAGAAGAGAGGCGCTTTATAGGAGACCAAGTAACTGAAAGGATAGATTTCTATGAAAAATTGTTTTCACTGGACTACCTTACATATAACTATCATATAATGCAAGGGAGTAAAAATCTTTCAATATTATCTCCTGGAGAAAAGGGCGCTTTACTATTAGTATTTTATCTGTTACTTGATATGGATAATTCACCTCTTATTTTAGACCAGCCAGAAGATAACTTGGATAATGATAGTGTTGCTAATATACTTGTTGATTTTATAAAACAAGCAAAGCAAAAAAGACAGATTATCATGGTCACACATAATCCTAATTTAGCAGTTGTTGCGGATGCAGAACAGGTAATCTATGTTAGCATAGACAAGAAAGACAACTGTAAAGTGTCTATAGAGTCTGGTAGTATAGAGAATCCCAAAATTAACAAACATATTGTTGATGTTCTAGAGGGAGCCATGCCTGCTTTTAGAAAACGAGATCACAAATATTTAGACTAATTCATTTGGACAATCCATACTAATAACTATTATTTAAAGTATTTATGTTTTATTAGAATAATTAAGGTCACTTAGATATACAATTTTTGATAAACGTTCTACACGAATAACCTTTTCTCGAACTCACCTAGTGCTGCTTTATTTTTACAAATCTATCCATTAAACACTATGCGTATAAAATTATTCCTCTGCATGCTATGCATCAGCTGTTTGGCAATGGCTGAACAAATTATTCGTGTATCACAGATCGGTTATCTGCCCGAAGCGAAGAAATTCGCGATTATCATGACGGGTGATAGTGGTCGTTGGGAATATACTCGTTACGACTTCTCGGACCTCAAAGAGGAGGGTTGGCATCAATTGAAGATAGGCGAAGCCGTTTCCGATAGTTTCCTCATTAGCAAGCATGTATATGATGGTTTGGCAGATTTTCCGCTGAACTATATGCGCCAACAGCGTTGCGGTTGGAATCCTTTTACTGGCGATAGTTGCCACCAAAAAGATGGATATATCATTTACCACCCAACCAAAACGGGACAACACATTGATGTAAGAGGCGGTTGGCACGATGCTAGTGACTGCTTGCAATACGCTACAACAACGGCCAATGCCATCTACCAGATGATGCTAGCATGGGAGCAATACCCCGAACTATTTGGCGATCTATATCAAACCGATGGTACACAAGGTGCGAATGGTATTCCTGATATTATTGATGAGATTCGCTGGGGATTGGATTGGTTAAACCGCATGAACCCTGAACCTGGCGAGTTTTACAATCAACTGGCCGACGACCGCGATCATATCGGTATGCGTTTTCCAAAAGACGACCAAGCGGATTATGGTTGGGGTGTGAACAATGGTCGTCCCGTATATTTTGTGACGGGCGAACCACAGGTGCAAGGTAAAGGGATGAACATCTCGACGGGTACTTCGTCTATCGTGGGTAAGTATGCATCTTGTTTTGCGTTGGGTAGCCAGATTTTGGCGCCATACTATCCTGAACTGGCAGCGCGTATCGGCGAGAAAGCCGAAGATGCCTACGAGTTGGGCGTTCGAAAGCCTGGTTTCAGTCAGACGGCTTCTGTTCGCTCGCCCTATATCTATGAAGAGACTAACTGGGTGGATGACATGGAGCTAGGTGCCTATGAGCTATACCGCCAAACGAATGATAAGTCTTATCTCAAAGCTGCAGTATCCTATGGTCGCCAAGAACCTACTACGCCTTGGATGGGAAGCGATACCGCTCGCCATTACCAATGGTATCCATTTATGAATATCGGTCACTATCGTTTGGCTAGCGAGGCAAAGAACCGTTCGCGTGAGGAGTTTGTTGCCTATTTGAAAAGGGGTATTGATACGGTCTATCAGCGTGCCATCAACGGCAAGCCCGTGCAACAAGCCTTCTTGTACGGTATTCCGTCTATTTGGTGCTCGAATAACCTCACAACAGCTATGCTGACCCAATGTATCTTGTATCGTCAATTGACTAACGACTCGACGTATATCGACATGGAATCATCTTTGCGTGATTGGTTGCTAGGTTGCAATCCATGGGGTGTATGTATGATCGTAGAGTTGCCTGGAGCTAAACGCTATCCTACTCAGCCTCACTCGTTTATCATCAGCGAGAAGATCGGCAATACAACAGGCGGTTTGGTAGATGGTCCTGTGTATATAGGCATTTTTAACAGTCTGCGTGGGGTGAATATGGAAGGTGGTATCAATTATATGCGCTATCAGCCCGATGTGATGGTCTATCATGACTCCACAAATGACTACTCCACCAACGAACCCACAATGGACGGAACAGCATGCTTGATATTCCCCTTTGCTGCATACGAGGCAGAAGCCAAGTAAATAAGATATTCGAGAAACGGTAATCGGATATCGGTTATCGACTAAAATAATAATGAGGTATGCCCAGCACACCTCTTATTATTTTCTCACGTCTCACCTTTCGCCTATAACCTTTAACCCACAAACTACAAACTTTCAACCGAAAAATTTGCATATTTGCGAAAAAATCACTACCTTTGCAGCGAATTGTGTCCATATGCGAACTGAAATAATATGAGTAGCAACTTACAAATGAAAATATTAGCAAAAGAGACCGCCATTTATGGTGTGTCCTCTATCGTAGGTAAGTTCCTCAACTGGCTGCTCGTGCCTCTATACACCTATGTGCTGCAACAGCAGTCCGATTACGGTATCGTAACCAACCTCTATGCGTGGACTGCCCTACTCTTGGTGATACTCACCTACGGTATGGAAACGGGTTTCTTCCGCTTTGCCAACAAAGAGGGAGAGAACGCCCAAACGGTCTATACAACGACACTCATTATGCTATTCACCACCTCATTGCTCTTTGCAGCAGCCTGTGTGGTTTGGCAAGTGCCAATAGCCAACGCATTGGGCTATCCATCTCATAGTGAGTTCATTGCGTTATTAGGCATCGTGGTAGCAATGGACGCGTTTGCCAGTATTCCGTTTGCATACTTGCGCTACAAGAAACGCCCTTTGCAGTTCGCGGCACTGAAACTGCTGTTTGTATTCCTGAATATTGTACTCAACCTATTCTTCTTGGTGCTTTGTCCCAAGATTCAAGACTGGGCAATCATATCATCGTGGTATAACCCTGACTACGGCGTAGGCTATGTATTTGTGGCGAACATCTTGGCGACTGGCATACAAACGCTCTGCCTCTTGCCAGCGGTGGTGGAAGGGTTTCGTGTGGCTCAGGAAGGTTTAGCGACACCTACGGTGCCTGTTCAGAGTGGTTCAAAATGGTTTTCATGGCATCTTCTCAAACAGATGTTGCGCTACTCGTTGCCATTGCTGGTCTTGGGTGTATGCGGTATCATGAACCAGACATTGGATAGAATCCTGTTCCCCTTCTTCTACGACGGAGCCGATGCACAAGCACAGTTGGGTATCTATGGTGCGTGCTTCAAGGTGGCGATGGTAATGATGATGTTTACGCAAGCGTTCCGCTATGCCTACGAGCCGTTCGTTTTTGCCAAACACAAAGACAAAAAATCCGTAGAGGCATACGCCGACGCGATGAAATACTACATCATCTTCTCCTACATGATTCTGCTGGGGATGATTATCTACCTTGACCTGCTGAAGTTCATCATCGCTCCTTCCTACTGGGAGGGACTGAAGATTGTACCTGTGGTGCTTTGGACATACATTTTCCAAGGCGTGTATTTCAATCTCAGTTTCTGGTACAAACTGACCGACAAAACGCAATGGGGTGCATACTTCTCGCTGATTGGCGTAGTGATTACCTTTGCCCTGCAAGCCATCTTCGTGCCACGCATTGGCTATATGGCGTCCGCGGCAAGTAGTACCGTATGTTTCTTTGTGCTGATGGTGCTCTCTTATTTCGTAGGGCGCAAACACTTAGAGATACCCTACGATTTGCGCCGAATTGGCATATATACAGGCATTGTTGTCGCCATTTTGGCAGGATATTATGCTTTGGCACACTTCTTGCCAATCAACGAATGGACAAAAATGGGTATAGGCACTATACTCCTTATTATATATTGCGCACTGTTCTATCGTTTGGACGGACGGACACTCATAAAGAAAAAATAACATATGTTTTCAGGAATAGTAGAAACAATGGCTCAAATCGTGAAGATTGAGCAAGAACAAACCAATAAGCACTTCACCCTGCGCAACCCATACGGTGAGCCGCTGAAGATTGACCAGTCTATCGCGCACAATGGCGTGTGCCTCACTGTGGTGAAGATGGAAGGCGACCTCTATACCGTGACTGCTATGCAAGAGACCCTCAACCGCACCAATCTCGGCGAAGCGAAAGAAGGCGACTGGGTGAATCTGGAGCGCAGTATGCTGCTCGGCGAACGCTTGGACGGACATATCGTGCAAGGGCATGTAGATCAGACCGCCCGCTGCATAGAGGTCCGAGAGACAGAGGGCAGCTGGTACTACCGCTTTGAGTACGAGAGCACCCGCGAAATGGCTATGCGCGGCTATTTCTGCGTGGACAAAGGCTCGGTGAGCATCAACGGCGTGAGCCTGACCGTATGCGAACCCGATGTGGTGGACGGCAAAGGGTATGTCAGCGTATGCATCATTCCTTACACCCACGATAATACCAATTTCCAGTATATCGAAGTGGGTACGCAAGTCAACCTCGAGTTCGATATCATCGGCAAATACATCACCCGTATGAATCAACTAACAAACTAAACAATTCTAAACAACTGCTAAACAATACAAACATGGACAAAATCAGTTATGCAATTGGCCTGAGCATGGGTCAAAACTTAATGGGAAGTGGTGTTACTTCCCTCGAATATGCCGATTTGGCAGCAGGTATCAAGGATGTACTGGAGAAGAACCAACCACAGATCTCTTACCAAGAGGCACAACAAGTGTTGGGTAAGTTCTTCAGCGAGTTGGAGCAAAAGATTGCAGGCCAAGCCAAAGCAGCAGGCGAGGCATTCCTCGCAGAGAACGCTAAGCGCGAAGGCGTGAAAGTCACAGAAAGTGGCTTGCAATACGAGGTGCTTGAGGCAACTATCGGACAAAAACCTAAAGCCACCGACAAAGTGCGCGTACACTACGAGGGTACCCTCATCGACGGCACCGTCTTCGACAGCAGCTACAAACGCGGCGAGAGCATCACTTTTGGTCTCAACCAAGTCATCAAAGGTTGGACAGAGGGTCTGCAACTCATGTCTATCGGCAGCAAATACAAACTCTACTTGCCATACCAATTGGCATACGGCGAGCGCGGTGCAGGTGCAAATATCCCACCATACGCAGCATTGATCTTCACCGTAGAGTTGCTCGGAATCGAATAACAATCAACTAAATAAACAATTAACAATGAAAAAAGTAGCTATTATCCTCATTGCTGCAATGGCAATGATTTCGTGTGGCAACACCTATCAAGTACAAAAGGTAGCCCTCACCAACCAAAACGACAGTATGAACTACGCCTTGGGTGTGGTGAATGGTGCACAAATGAAGATGTATCAACTCCGCAACGACTCTTCTATGGAGACTATCACCGAGTTCATCGATGCTCTCCAACGCGGTTACGACGGCGCTATTGAGGAACTGAGCGAGGCTGGCAACATCGGTCGCAACATCGGTCAAGCTATCAAGAATGCAGAGAAAACAGGTTTGGCAGACAACCCAGCATGGGCTATCAACCAAAAGATTTTCTTCCAAGGTTTGGTAAACGGTTTGCGTCATGACACCACCGTCATGAAGGCAGACGACGCACGCAATTACTTCCAAACACAATACCAAAACGCCTCTGTTCTCAACGACAGCATTGAGCCAGGCAAAGTGGTAAAAGGCAAGTGCGTGTATAAGGTACAAACCATCGCGCTCAACACCCAAAACGACAGTATCAACTATGCTTTCGGCTACCTCAACGGTGACGAGATTGCTCGCTATGTATTGCTCATGGACTCTACAGGTCAAATGACCAAGGACCTCATTACCAACATCAACAAAGGTCTGAAGAGCACCGTCAAGAACCCACAAATCGTGAACATGGGTGAGCAAATCGGTAAGAACATCAAGGACCAAGAGGCTCAAGGTCTCATTGGCGAGCCATCGTTGGCTACTGATTTCGTGCTTATCAAGCAAGGTTTCATCAATGGTTTGCTCGGCGACACCACCATGACTGGCGAACAAGCTGGCGAGTATATCCAAAACACCATGAACACCATCAAGTACGGCAATGTGAAAGAAGACGGCGAGAAATTCTTGGCTGAGAACGCACTCAAAGAGGGCGTGAAAGTGACCGAGAGCGGTCTTCAATACGAAGTCATCAAGATGGGTCGCGGCAAGAAACCTGCTGCTACCGACCGCGTTAAGGTACACTATCACGGTACGCTCATCGATGGTACTGTGTTTGACAGCAGCGTAGAGCGTGGCGAACCTATCGTATTCGGCTTGAACCAAGTCATCAAGGGTTGGACGGAAGGCGTACAACTCATGCCTATCGGCAGTAAGTTCCGCTTCTATATCCCACAAGAGTTGGGCTATGGCGAGCAACAAGCTGGTTCTATTCCTCCATACTCTACTCTCATTTTCGAGGTAGAATTGCTCGGTATCGAGAAGTAAAATCATGGGCATCATCGCCAAACAGAGTATTCAAGGCACCATCGTCACCTATCTTGGGGTGGCGGTGGGCTTTGTTACTACCTTCTTCGTGCTGACACGCTTTCTCTCGGCAGAGGAGATTGGTTTGGCACGCGTGTTGGTCGATGCTGCTACCCTCTTTATCGGACTTGCCCAATTGGGTACATCGTCCTCTATTATCCGCTTTTATCCGCACTTTAAGCATAGTGTAGAATCGTGTAGAATGGTGCAGAATAGTTTAGAATTGTCTTCCGCAGAAAACACAACGCTAAACAACTCTACACAACTCTCTGACCACGGATTTTTCTTCTGGACGCTGATTGTGCCACTCGTAGGTTTTGCCCTATTCACCGCTATTTATTGTGCATGCCACGAACCGCTGAGCCGTTGGTTTGGCGAGAAGTCGCCTCTCTTTGTGGAGTACTACTATATGGTGCTACCCATGGCGTTCTTCATGCTCTACCAGACCATTTTTGAGACCAACGCCAATGTGCGTATGCATATCGTTGTGCCCCGCGCGGTGCGCGAACTCATTACCCGTATCGGGTTGCTCATGGTCTATCTGCTCTATGCCTTTGAGTGCCTGAATATCAACGGTTTCGTGATAGCGCTTTGCGCCGTATATGCGGTGGCAATGCTCTGCAATATGGGCTATCTATTCTCATTGGGAGAGGTGTCGTTGCGCCCTGATATGCAGTTCCTGCGTGAGAATCGTTCGCTGGTTCGTCAGTATATCCTTTATACTGGTTTTCTGCTCGTTTCCGCAGTTGCCAGCGTGCTTGCACCTACCCTCTCCTCGTTCTTCATCACCGCTGAAATGGGACTAAATTACACGGGTATCTTCGCCATTGCTACTTATATCGCGGTGATGGTCAGTATCCCGTATCGTTCGGTGGTGGCTATTGCTTCGCCTCAGTTGGCAACGGCTATCAAGGAGAACAACCAGCGCGAGACTGCCCATCTTATGCAACAGGTCAGCAGTACCTTGTTGCTCGTTGGTGGCATGATTCTGTGTGCTATTTGGCTCAATATCGACCTTATTTTCCATATCCTTCCTAACGGCGGAACCTATGCTGCGGCTCGCCAAGTGGTGCTAATGTTAGGCACCAGCCAACTCATTATTGCCGTTTGTTCGTTTACCTCTTCGGCACTCAATTATTCCCGATTCTATGCTTTCTCTTTGCTGTTTTCGTTTATCCTAACCATCACATCTATCTTGCTGAATAATCACCTTATCCCTCATTTTGGCATGGAGGGTGCGGCAATCAGCAACCTCATATCGTATGCTATCTATTTTGTGTTGATTGTGCTGACGGTGCAATTGACACTCAAAACTCCCACTTTCACGCGCCAGCATCTGAAGATTCTGTTGCTGATTGTGGTGATTCTGAATTTGAATTTCCTTTGGCTCAAATATGTGCCTATCAATAATATATGGATTAGTAGTCTTCTTCGCACCGTTGTGCTGATGGGTAGCGGTTGTGCCGTGGCATGGGCAAAGAACCTCTCCCCCGAAATCAACCAGCAATTGCGTTCGTTAGGCGAAAGGTTAAAGGTTAAAGGTTAAAGGCAAGAATTATGCGTTATTTCATTCGTTTTGCATACGATGGCACCGCTTTTCACGGTTCGCAACGCCAGCCCAATGGCATTACTGTTCAGGAGACGATGGAGCAGGCGTTGGCTATGATTTTCCGCGAGGAGGTTCCGCTCACTTTCGCTGGTCGCACCGATGCAGGTGTCCATGCCCGCGAGATGTATGCGCATTTTGACATAGGTGAAGAGGCAATGAGGCGAGAAGGCGAGAGGCTCGTATTTCGCCTCAACGGCATTTTGCCCGATTCCATCGCTATTTTTGACCTTTATCCCGTGACGGACGATGCGCATGCGCGGTTCTCTGCTGTGCGCCGCACATATGAATATCATGTGGTGGATCACAAAGACCCATTCCTTTGCCAGCAAGCCACGCGTGTACGCCCAGGACTGGACTTCGCTGCCATGAACGAAGCGGCTCAGTTGTTGATTGGCAAACAGGATTTTGCTTCATTCTGCCGCACGAATACGGATGTCAAGACGACTATTTGTGACCTCACGCATGCGGAGTGGCGCGAACTGGGCAATGGGCATGCGGTGTTTACAATTGCTGCCGACCGTTTTCTGCGTAATATGGTGCGTGCGGTGGTGGGGACACTGTTTGAGGTTGGTCGTGGCAAGATGACTAAGGAGCAGTTCGCGGAGGTCATAACGAAGCACAACCGCTCCGCCGCAGGCGACTCGGCCCCCGCCGAAGGCTTGTTCTTGACGCACATTGACTACCCCGAGGAGATCTTCCTATAGTCGTTGTAAAAAAATTGTAGTCTCGGTCAATGTACTGAGACTTTTTTTATCTTTCCCGTCTCATATCTTCCGAAACCACTCGATTACCACTCTGATGTTCGCGGTAGCCCCGTTGTCGCCCCTTTTCTAAATATTAGCTTCATCTTCCTACAGTTTTTCCCGTTAGCATTCTGTTTGCATTCCATTACTATCCAATACTTTCCTAACCCTTTGCAGAGAGGTTGTTTAGGTAAAAATCGAATTGATAAATACCATTTTATGAAGTTGCTTTGATTTTTTTATTATTTTTCTTGCATTATTCAAAGAAAAGTTGTAATTTTGCAGTCGAAAGCTCAACGCCGGGGTTTAGAGGGTGGGAAATGTCCCCTCTCGGAAAGCCAATTATTTGACCAAACACCCCAGTCGTGGCTTTCAAGACATATTAAAAAGGCGTTTATTGGCGCTATGTTCTGATGACTTGAAATCTCGCAAATTTCAACAATTGATATCAGGAGCATTGCAACGATGGATGCCCTACGGGATATAAGATTATCCCTCTTGTGCCTATTTTGGTACGTCTTTTGCGTATATACGTATGCGCACGCGCGTACCTTAACTATATAGCACGAGAGTATATTTTATATTCGGCGTGGGCTTCGCGTTGTCGGTTTCGATATCAAGGCAATGCGAGAGCCTCAAGTCGTGGAACTGGCAAGAGCAAGTTTCACGCTTTTTTGTTGTGTCTAATTGGTTTAGAAAACTCACAAGTGAGTGAAAAACATATATGTTTAACTAATTAAAACAACAAAACAATGAAAAAAATCATTATGATGGTGCTATGTGTAGCACTTTGCGCATCTTGCGCTGCAAAGAAACCTGTACGCGTTTCGCAACCAGCTCAACAACAAGTTGATCCTCAACAAGCGAAATTAGACAGCCTCCGTCGCGCTCAAGAGATTCGTCGTATTGAATTGCAAATGCAAGCAGAAGAAGCACAAATGCAAGCAGATCTTGAAATTGCAAAACTGAAAGCAGACAATGCAAAACGCGCTACTTCTAAGCGTGTAGGACAAGATCTCTATACCCCTTGTATTGATGAGAGTTATGACAAGACAGGTGAGTACATGGCAGCGTTGGGTATCGCAGAAGGAGAATTAGAGCGCGGACCAGCTCAAATCAACGCCAACCGTTATGCAGTTGCTAATATTGCATCACGCTATATTGGTATAATCAGAAATGGTGTTTCACAATATGCCAAAAATGTAAACACTCGCTCTGGCGCTAAGGTTAAAGAGAACGAATTAGAAGGCGAAGCACAAGCTATCGGCGAAAAGGCTATCAATAAATACGCAGAGGTTGTTTGCACCAAATTTGAGCAAGATGACATGGGCACATACACATGCTATGTAGCTGTACACGTTCCATTGAAAGATGTTCTCAATGAGACCATTGATGAGTTAGGTGTTCTTCAAACTGACTACGACCGTCAACAATTCCGCAATTGGATGGAAGCAGAGTTGAACAAGCAAGCTGCTGCAAAAGAAGCAGAACAAAAAGAATTGCAAGATTTACGTCAACTACTTAGTGAATAATGAAAATTCGTTTTGTTATTATTACCATGATAGCACTCCTATCGCCTGCGTTCGCGTGGGCGTTAGGAGAGCCCTCGTGGGTCAAACATGTGCCAAAGCCAAACAACGATACTTACTATTATCGAGTTACCAAAGCCGAGGGGAAAACATACGAAGAGGCATATACGAAGGCTTTCTCAATGGCTATATTAGAAAGCCAATGGAAGATTGGCGTAAAAGTAAACAAATCGGATAATATACAAACGATAGAAGAAACTATCACTTCTGATTTGAATTTGCGAAACTCTGGTATGAACTTGCCTATTAATAAGGTATGCGAATACGAGAAAGCAAGCCCCACTATTTCCAATGGTGTAGTGCTTTATATCCTTTGGCAAGTAGCACAATATGGTAATGTGGATGTTGAATTTGAAGAGTACTTGAATTGTGAATAGTACTTGAATCGTGAAGAACCAATTATAAGCCAAAACATAATTACAAATGAGAAGAATACTATTTTGCGTACTATTAGCCGTTGTCGCATTGTGCGCATCTGCACAACAATCTCAAAGACCAGAGTATCGTCCCGACTGGATGTATCAAATTCCTAATCCCACTAATTCGACGTATTTATACGTAGTAGAACATGGTGAGGGGAATACAGAGCGTGATGCGCTCAACCAAGCTATTGCACGCGTTTTTCAGAGTACAGCCAACCGTATTGGACAGTTTGTCTCCACCAATGAGATTCATACCGCAGTACAATCTGGTACTAACTATGATGTGATAGGACAAAAGATGAAAGTACCCGTACACAAAGTATGTGATTTCGCCATTCAAGATGAGAAGAATAATCGCTGGACTGTATATGTACTCTGCCAAGTAGCCAAAACGGGAAATATCACTACTGAGTTCGACTATACACACGCCAATAGTACATGTGCTGCACATACCATTTACGACAAGCAAGTCGCAGACATGACTCGCGAACAAAAAGCCACCTATGGCAAGATTGTGGGTATGTCTTTCGTTCCTGGTATGGCACAAATCTACAAAGGTAGCGTTGGTAAGGGTGTGGGATTTATTGCCAGTGAAGTGGCTTTGATTGGTGGTGTAGTTGCTACCGAATGTATGCGTCTTAACTATGCAAAGAAGATTAGTATGACAAATAACGCCTCCTTAAAGAGTCGCTATGCGCAAAACGCAAATATCTGCCAAATCACACGCAATATCTGTATAGGTGGTGTAGCGGCAGTATATGTATGGAACGTCATTGATGGTATTGTTGCCAAAGGTAAGCCACACGTATCAATTGATGGTAAAACATTGAGTTTTATGCCTTACGCCACAACCGAAGACGCCGGTTTAGCAGTTAATTTCACATTTTAAAGTATAATATATTTAAATAATTCAGTTTATGAAAAGAACATTATTTTTTGCATTGCTCTGTGGAGCATTGGCATGTTTTTCTTCTTGCGAACCTGTGACTTACGACACCTTCGGCACCTTGTCTGGTACAGTAGTAGAAATGGCAACGGGTGATGTGATTGCGGGTGCTTTGGTAACTTTGGCTCCCAGCGGTAAAAACACATATACTGGTGCGGACGGCTTCTTTGAGTTCCAAAACTTGGATGCACAACAATACACCTTGACAGTACAAGCCACAGGATATAGCACCAACCGCAAAACAGTCAGCATTGTTGCAGGTGCTACAGAAAGGGTAAATATTACCTTACAAAAAGCAGAATGATTTAATGAGCAATTAATATGAGAAGGATTTATTTTTTACTAATCACCCTCTTAACATTTTTTGGACTCACATCTTGTTCTCTCGCAAGCTTTGAGCAAAGTAACTCTGGTAGTATTTATGGTATAGTTGTAGAAGCAAATACAAACGAACCATTGTCTGGCTTGAGTGTTGAGTTGTATAAGGTTGAATATAAGCATAACTCTCTATTATTAAAAACAGTCACTTCATCAGACGGGCACTTTGAGTTTACAGATTTAAAGTCTGATGAATACTTAATTAAGGTTATTGCAAATGACTATGATGACAGTTCTACTGAATATTATGTTACAGTGGAATCAGGGCGCCAATCTCGTGTAGATATGATGCTACTTAAGACCTTGTTACGTGGAATGGTTGTTGATAGTCAGAATGGAGCGCCTATATCAGGAGCATTAGTATCCATAAAAAGTATGATAGCAAGAGATGCTTCCAAACGATGGGATGTGAGTACTATGTATGCATGGGGGTATTCATCTACCGCTTTTACGGATGCATCAGGTAGGTATGAATTTACTAGTGTAAAATTAGCAAATTTATCAGAATACGCATTGGATAAAGATGATGTTCCTGCCGAAAGATTTAGCATTAGCATTGAAGCAATAGGGTATTACACTCATGGTGGATTGCCTATTCGTCTAGGTATAGACCAGTGGGAGTCATGTGAATTAACCATTCAACCTGGCGTCAACGAGTATAACGCGAGGTTAAGAAAGCTCTAATTAGTTGATTGCATTGGATAATAATGTTATTTTATTGGAACTATCAATCAAAAAAAGCAAAAATATCTCGACCTATAAACCATATTATGTACATTGTATATAATATGGTTTATAGTGGGATTTTTCTTTTTCAATTGTTCAACATGAAAAGATTATCTTATCTATTACTTTGCATGCTATTGGTTCAAGCATGCCAACCTGAAGTTGTATTGCCTGGTGGCATTTATGGCACAGCACTTGATAAAATCACAGGTGAACCCATACGTAATGCTGAAGTTAGATTATCTCCAGGTAGCAAAACAACCATTGTCGGTAGCAATGGCACGTTTGAGTTTATTAACCTTGATGCAGGTCAATACACTGTTGGTATTGAAGCTGCTGGATATGAATACAACAGCAAGACAGTTACGGTCGTTTCTGGAGAAAACACCACTTGTGATTTCCATTTGGAGAAGGTCATTATTGATCAGGTGGTGGATATCACACCTTCTTCTCTTAATTTTGGCACCACCCAAAATCAATTGTCAATCACTATCACAAATAAAGGAGCAGAAGAGACTGCTTGGTCGCTGGATTTGGGCAGCTGCCAATGGCTGTCCGCTAACCCCGTTTCTGGACGGATAGGTGCAGGTAAAACACAAGCCATCATCTTTTCAGTAGATCGCTCATTGTTGCAAAAAGATGAGACAGCAGTTGTCACCTTGTCTGCTTTTGGCAATTCATATCCAATCAATGTGTCTTGCGCTATTGTACAAAATAAAGGTGTTATGAATGTTAGCCCAACCGTATTGAGTTTTGGCGAAGATACCAACGAAATGAGTTTTACAATCAAGAACTTAGGCAATGCCAACCTCAATTGGTACACGCAGGGACTATCTGCATCTTGCTTGTCGTTATCCGAAAACAATGGTACACTCACCTCTGGTGCGAGCAAAGTGATTAGAGTGTCGCTAAACAGAAACTTATTAACTGATGATTTATCTACTTCGTTTATCGTCTCAGACGGCTCTACGGAGCAAGAGATTCAAGTGTCTGCCACTAAGAAAGTGTTGCGCCCAATCATGAATGTTAGCCCAACGGTATTGGATTTTGGCGATAGCAGCACCTCTAAAACCTTTACTATCAGCAACTCAGGAACAGCCAACTTAGATTGGTCCTTGCTGGATGCATCCAATCCATGCTTGACTTTCTCCGATTATTCGGGTTCTGTAGTCCCAGGTGGCAAACAAACTGTAACAATCACATTAAATCGTGCAGCTATGGCTGCTAATTTGAACGCAGTTGTCAAAGTGTCGGATGGCACCAATACGCAATCTATTACTATCAAAGCTACGTATGTGTATGTAGAGGATTATTCTTCTGCGATTGTTGAGAGTTTCGATAATAGATTTAAGTGTGATATCATAAGCTGCAAACGCAATGGCTCAAAAGTAGAGTTCAAATTTAAGCTAACCAGTATAGGTCTGGGAGATGTAGAAGTTACCATATTTGGCAATCAAGGCAATAGTAACTCTACTATTATTGCTGATAATTTAGGTACTCAGTACGCAGGTAGCGTGCTTACTTTGGGAACTCAATCTAATTCTTCTTACACCAATGGCTATGTAAGATCTCCGCTGCTGGAATACGTACCTATTAATGGTAGTGCCACAATCCCCGGCGTTCCAAGCGGTGCAACATCCTTGCATATCAAATTTAATGTAAGTGTATGGAGCAATGGTAATTATATCGCCAATAGTGATTGGATTAAAATCAGCAATCTGCCTATCTATTAATGAATATTTCTATAAAGGAATTCTGGTAAAATAACAAAATACTATAAACAATGAAAACAATTAAATCTGTTCTTTTTTTCTTAGTCGTTGTCTTATTTGCGTCTTGTGGAGAATTATTTAATACTCCTGATACTCCAGACAACAAAAACACATTAGGTAGTATCTACGGACTTGTATGCGACAGTGAGACCTTAGATGAAATAGCTGGTGCTACGGTATCTATCAATTCCATCAATAAATCTACCACTTCTGATGAAGAAGGTTTTTACTATTTACACGATTTAGAGGCGGGACGATACTTAGTTTCTGCATCGGCTACCGGTTATCATCCTATAGAGGGTTTCGTGGCTGTAGAAGCGGGCAAAGATACCATGATCTTTATTTATTTAGAAAAAATAGCTACTACTGCCAACCTTACAGGAAGTGTCGTAGATAGCGAAACTGGCGAAAAGATTGCTGGTGCTAAAGTGGTTGTAAACCCAGGCAATTTATCCACTTATTCAAATAAGGATGGATACTATGAGTTTGAGAATTTGGGAGTGGGAAAATATACCATTACTGCATCAGCAGATTTCTATGCAGATGTAGAGGGAGAGATTGAATTAACTGCTGCTGGAGCAAATATCACCATCAAAATGACAAGAACGGTCGTTGAGGATTATTCTTCTGTAATTGTTGAAAGTTTTGACAACCGAATGAAGGCCGATATCGTAAGTTGTAGACGTATAGGATCAAAGGTAGAGTTCAATTTCCAATTAACCAGTGTCGGTATGGGAGATGTAGAAGTTACCATATTTGGCAATCAGGGTAATAGTACCTCCACCATTATTGCTGATAATTTAGGCAATCTATACTCTGGCAGTGTGCTTACTTTAGGAACTCAATCTAATTCTTCTTACACCAATGGATACGTAAAATCTCCGTTATTGGAATATGTGCCAGTTAAAGCTAGCGTAACAATCCCTGACGTACCCAATAATGCAGAACTCCTGCATATCAAATTGAATGTAAGTGTGTGGAGTAATGGTAATTATATTGCTAATAGTGATTGGATTAAAATCAGCAATTTGCCTATCTATTGATATTTCTAACAACCATATACAATGAAAAAATCGCTCTATCTTCTTCTTGGTCTGCTACTTGTTTGTGGCATTTACCAAGCATGTGCGCCAGAGGAATTGCCTGGCAGTATTTATGGTACAGTAGTGGATAAAGCTACTGGTGAGCCCATCAAATCGGCAGGCGTAGAGCTTAGCCCCGTTGGACTAAAGACTGTGACAGGCAGCGAGGGTCAGTTTGAGTTTACCGAACTTGACCCTGGCAAATACACTTTGCTTGTTACTAAAACAGGATATATGGCTGGAGTTAGTCACACGATAGAAGTAAAACCGGGGCAACAAGCCAAGGGCGATTTGCAAATAGAAAGGATGCCACCTGCTTTGAAAGTGGTAGATGGCAACCGCAAAGAAATCAGCACTTTGGATTTCGGTAGTTCTATAGACGATGTGTCTCGTTCGTTCAGTTTGTTCAACGATGGTTCTGAAAAAATAGAATGGCAAATCACTGCCAATGCCAAATGGATTACATCTGTTAGCAAAACAGAAGGCACTTTGTCTGCTGGAGCAACACAGTCGCTACTGATTACCATAGACAGAACACTCTTGAATAGCGGGGAAAATAAGACAACCGTACATATTACATCCAATAGCGGTAATAAGCAATTGATTGTTGTGGCTACAAATAGTTTTTCTCCAGTAACTCTTAATACTTTCGCTATTACTAACATCAGTAATTCTTCCGCAACATTCCATGGCGAAATTATAGAAATAGGCACACCCAAATATACAGAGCGTGGGTTTGTATATTCCAAGTCATCCATGCCAACCATTAACACTACAATCAAGAAAATAACAAGTCCAGTAACCGATTATGATTCGTATGAAGAAAATGTAAGTGGGTTGGTTGAAGGAAGCACTTACTATGTTAGAGCGTATGCCGTCAATGGTGGTAAGACTGCGTATAGTACCAATGAGGTGTCTTTTGTAGCAGAAAAGTACACCATCAACGCACCAACGGTGACGACTTCTTCTGCGACCAATATCACCACATCTTCTGCTACGATTGGCGGTAATGTCACATCAGATGGAGGTGCTACCGTTACAGAGCGCGGCGTTTGTTATTCCACATCCAGTTCTAATCCAACCACCTCTAACAGCAAAAAATCGTCTGGAAGCGGATTGGGCAATTTCACTGTGAATCTATCGAACCTATCAGCGGGAACCAAATATTATGTGCGCGCTTACGCTATTAATGAGATAGGTACCAGTTACGGACTAACGATTAGTTTTACAACTGAAGAACCTACATATAGTAAGCCAACGGTTACTACCTCTTCTGCGACCTATGTCACCACATCTTCTGCTACGATTGGTGGTAATGTAACATCGGATGGAGGTACTACCGTTACAGAGCGCGGCGTTTGTTATTCCACATCCAGTTCTACCCCAACCACCTCTAATAGCAAAAAAACAGCAGGTAGTGGATTGGGCAATTTCACTGTGAATCTATCGAATCTATCAGCGGGAACCAAATATTATGTTCGCGCATACGCAATTAACGAGGTAGGTACTAGTTATGGATCAACGATTAGTTTTACAACCGAGGAAGAACCTTCTTATAGCAAGCCAACGGTTACTACCTCTTCTGCCACTAATGTTACTACTTCTTCTGCCACAATTGGCGGTAATGTCACATCAGACGGAGGTACCACCGTTACAGAGCGCGGCGTTTGTTATTCCACATCCAGTTCTAATCCAACCACCTCTAACAGCAAAAAATCGTCAGGAAGCGGATTGGGCAATTTCACTGTGAATCTATCGAACCTATCAGCGGGAACCAAATATTATGTGCGCGCTTACGCCATTAATGAAATAGGTACCAGTTATGGCTCAACAATTAGCTTTACAACCGAACAGTCTTCATCAACTTCTAATACCGAAAACGGACACCAGTATGTTGATTTAGGTTTATCGGTGAAATGGGCTACATGCAATGTGGGCACAACAAAGCCAGAGGGTTATGGCGATTATTTTGCTTGGGGAGAGACTCGTTCCAAAAGTTATTATAATAGTTCATCTTATTCATACTATGACAACCCCACTACATTACCGTTGTCTGCTGATGCTGCTCGTGCCAATTGGGGAGGTCAATGGCGTATGCCTACTATAGATGAATTTGAAGAACTGCGTAATAATTGTACATGGAAATGGACAACTCAAAATGGTGTCAATGGTTACAAGGTAACAAGTAATAGCAACGGTAATTATATCTTTTTACCAGCAGCAGGCTATCGTGATTTAGGTAGTTTGTATGGTGCTGGTGACTATGGATATTATTGGTCCTCAAGTGCTTATGGTCCCAATTATTCAACTACTGCTTTGTACTTGTATTTTTACTCCACATGGAAGGATCGCAAAAATGACTATAAAGCAGCAGGTCGCTCCGTTCGTCCTGTTTGTCCATAGAGTATCGTTTAGAATAATTATATAATAAAACTTACAATAATGAAAAAATCGTTCTATTTTGTTTTTGGTCTGCTACTCGTATGTGGCATATACCAAGCATGTGCGCCAGAAGATTTACCTGGCAGTATTTATGGCACGGTGGTGGACAAAGCCACAGGTGAACCGATTAAGTCTGCAGGTGTAACTCTTAACCCTAAAGGATCTACCACAGTGACAGGAAGTGACGGACATTTTGAATTTACCGATTTAACGCATGGCGAATATGCTGTTGTAATTACAAAAACGGGGTATCAAGATACTACACGTATAATCACTGTGGAATCAGGAGAAACTCCACAGATAGATATACAACTTGAGAAGTTACCGCCCGCGTTGAAAGTAGTGGATGACAACCGCAAAGAAATAGATACATTAGATTTTGGTAGTGCCATAGATGATGTAGCTCGTTCGTTTAGTTTGTTCAATGATGGTACAGACTCGTTGGAGTGGCAGATTACCGTTACTGCGGATTGGATTAAGTCTGTAAGTAAGATTGAAGGCATACTTTCTGCAGGTGTCACACAATCCTTGATTGTAACCATTGATAGAACAAAACTAAAGAGCGGAGAAAATAAAACAACTTTACATATCACGTCTAATGCTGGTACTAAAGAATTAATTATTATAGCCACAAGTAATTTAATATTAGTTACATTGAATACTTTAGAAGCAACAAATATTACTGCTGCAAGTGCGGTTCTCAATGGTCAAATAATTATAGATGGTAATCCTAAATACACAGAGCGAGGATTTGTCTATTCTGATTTACCCCTACCTACAATTGATTGTTGTATCAAGAAAATAGTATCCATGGCTTCTTATGATAAAACCTATTCTGCTACTATTAATAATTTAACGGAAGGTATGACTTATTATGTTCGTGCTTATGCAATTAATACGCTTGGTATAGCATATGGTGAAGATATTAGTTTCGTTGCAAAAGACGGATATAACAAATATTATTTCTCAAGTAGTGCAACCAATAGAGTTATATTCTCTTCAGGAAATTTGCAATATCAAGCAAGTAGTAATAAATGGCGTTTTGCTCCAAAGCAAACTGATTATATAGGAGATGCTAATAGTAATATATCAAACACTTATGACGATTGGATAGATTTGTTTTGTTGGAGTAGTTTATCATTTGGGGCAAGTATTAGTACTAACATTACAGACTATATTGGAGAGTTTATCGATTGGGGTACAAATAAAATAGGCGATGACGTACCTGATACATGGCGTACACCGAGCCGAGAAGAATGGGAGTATATATTAAATTATCGAAATAATGCCCCAAATCTTAGAGGAATTGCTCAAGTGCAAGGAGTAAATGGATTGGTATTGTTACCCGATAATTGGAGATGTCCAAATGATGTTACATTTAAGGCTGATATTAGTGATGAATTTTGTTTAGAAACATTCGCTCAACATCAATCTTTCACGAATAACCAATGGTTAAAATTAGAGCAATCTGGTGCTATTTTTCTGCCAGCATCAGGTACTCGTGAGGGGTGCGAGGTTAGTAATATACAGAAAGTAGGAGGATACATGTCGTCTTCAGGCAAAGTATTTTCTCAATATGTAAGTACTGGATTTGATTATGTTCATGGCAGACCTACTGGAACTATGATTTTAACCTATCTTACTTATTGTCTTTATTTTACTTCAAATTCTATAGATATAATACCATATAATACGCCAACAGGCTGTGGTGTGCGTTTGATAAAGGATATATAGGAGCTAGGGTGGAATCCCAATCCACATAATTGGTTCGTATTAAACTAATTATGCTGTCTTGAATGTAGAATTTTGGCAGCCCATTTCTTTATAACGAACAATCTACATTTTGTGAGTTGCGAGCAATTACTTAATTGACCTAATTTCTGCTATTAAGCCACCTAATCTTACGGGAATCATAGAGAATTGCGTAAAAAGCATTGCGGGAATCATAGAGAATTGCGGAAAAAATGTTGCGGGAATCATAAAAAAACAGCTCAAAACCTTGCATAATTAAAAGATTTTCAGTACTTTGTAGCGATTTGAAGACATTTTTTACATATAACTTTATTTATCTGTGGATTATTGCTAATCAATAGTCCTATCACAGCACAGGTATTGCTGCCACAGTATTCCGTGTGGGAAGGATTTGCGTTTAGTAACCAACAAGCAGTAGAATCCCGCGAAGCGGAGGAGCGGTTAGCGCGGTTCTTGTTGGGTTTGGAGCATCAAACTCCTACCCAACAGGCAGAGCAGATTGGTGCGTTGCTTGCCAAAGCCGAACAACACAACGCTACCGCGCGCTTTCTCACATAGGCAGAGAAGTACCTCTACGACCCTAACTCGCCCTATCGCAACGATGAACAGTATCTGCTATTCTTGCAATATGCTGCCACACATCAGTTAGCGACTTACACCACCAATCCTCGCTACCAAAAGCATTACACGATGGTGCAGAAGAATCGTGTGGGTACACCTGCTGCTGATTTCCCTTTCACAACCCAAGCAGGCGAGGAAGGGCATTTATATGGCGTACAAAGCCCATATATTCTACTCTTTTTCCACGATCCAAATTGCGAGGAGTGTCAGTGGGTAAAACAACAACTGGAGAGCCAACACGCCCATTTTGCGCAAAAAGGGGTGCAAGTGGTGGCGGTGTATATTGACGATGAGATAGAAGCGTGGAAAAGCGCATCCTATCCCTCTGCATGGCTCAGCGTATATGCGCCCGAGATAGAGCAACAAGACCTATACAACATCCAAGCCCTGCCCACATTATACCTTTTAGACACGCAAAAGCGCGTACTCCTAAAAGCTGTACGATTAGAGGAGATCATAAACCATAGAAGAACGTCCGTGGAAAGTCCGTGGGAGTAAGGTGACAAGCTATCAGGTAATAAGGAATATTCGCATAATCGAAAGAAAAAGAATCGGTTATGCGGATTGTTGTTTTGTTAATAGCAATCAATATATATGTTAGAAGATTTAGAAAATTTAGAAAATTTAGAATTTCTAAGTTTCCTAAATTTTCTAAAGATTCTAAGGATTCTAATTCTATATAAAGACAACATAAACAACATTTCGTTCACCCAACATTGGTGAGCGACAGGGAAGGAAATAGATAATTAGCGGTTAAGTCAGGAAAACATTATTACATAGATGTGCTACAGATGTGCCTACGATGTGCCAGTATCAACCCGTCATGAACCCGTCATGAACCCGTAATTGCTCGCTGATTGGTGAGGCATTCATAGAGATGTCCTTGTTTTCTATTCTATGTATTGCGCTTATTCAAAACAGCAATAGCCAAACGGCGGATTAAAATTGCGCCTAATGCACGATTTATCGCAAAAATATTTTCATATATCAAAGATTTTCAGTACCTTTGCAGCGTAAAACACAAACACACTGTCATATGAAAAAGATTTTCGCTATCGTCTTCGGGCTTGTCAGTAGCATATCAATGCTCTTAGCCGATGTTACTTTCACCGTGAATGTGCCCAGTGGCACCAAATATTGCTATGTCGTAGGCGCACTGCCCGAACTCAGTAGTTGGGCGGCTGGTGCGGCTGTCAGCATGAACAAAGTGGCAGGAAAAGACCAATTCACCGTAACTATCCCAGGTATCACCACCGCCGATATTAGCGCGTCCGAGGGATACAAATACATCTGCGGACCCGATTGGAAATATGTGGAAGTCACTGCCTCCGATGGCGAAGTAGCCAACCGCAAGACCGTTGGCAATCCTGACATTGTAGCACGATGGCGAAACACCTATGCACCCGTTGGAATCGTAGAAAACTGGACGATAGCAGGCAAAAATTACCCTGTAGAAATCCTCTTGCCCACCCATTACGACAAGACCAAGCAATACCCCGTCACCTATATGTTCGGTCGTCACCAACGCTATCGCGATGCAGGTTCTGACACCGAGATGGGCGACCGTATCCTCTACTCCGACTCATGGGGCGTAGCCGAAACGGTGGAAGAATTGGAGAAGAATGGCACAGAGGTAGGTGTTATCGCAGTCATCTATGCTCAACTGCCCGAGTTCACTCCTTGGGCTAACGAGGAGTTCGCAGGAACAGGCAAAGCGGACGCCTTCCTCAAAAGCTTTGTAGAGGACTTCAAGCCCGCTTTTGAACAAAAATACGCGATTTCATCGAACAATTCCGCCTGCAACATCATGGGTGCCGATGTAGCAGGACTCTTTGCTTTCTATGCCACCATGCAGCACCCCAACTTGTTTGGAAGGTGTGTAATGTTCTCGCCCGCATTTTGGTATAATAAAAAAGAATTACGCGATTTCATCGGACAACTGACTCCTACATACACCAGCACATACTTCCTCTTCGTAGAAACTTCTGCGGATAGCAATTGGATAACCGATGAGATAGCATATTACGAGAATTGGATTAACAACAATGTATCCTTTGCGCATGTGTACAAGATAGAAGGCGAACACGACGACCGCACTTGGGGAACCATGTTTGCTACGACACTATTTGATATACCTATTGAGTTACCTACTACAAAAGCAGCAATTAGTAATAAGCAATCTATTACCGATTACACCGCCAACACTTGGTACTTTATGAAAGGCGAAGGCACTACCTCGCTCACATGCGACGGCACACCTACGCAAAAGGGCAATTTCTATAAAGACGGCAAGACAGCCACCCCAGCACAGATATTGGTCAAGGAGATTCCTGTGGACAAAAAGAAATACTCCTACTACTGGAACCTCAATAGCGGAAGCAACTGCGATGGCGAATTGCTGATGACTTCGCCCAAAGATATTGGTTTCAAAGACTCGCGCAAGACTAGCTCTTGGCAACGCGTGGCTGTCTTTGCAGACGGCAGTTATGAGCAATCGGCTGCATCGGCTGACCACTTCAAGGTCAATGGCACCACCATGACCAAAGGCAGCAACTACGAGCTCTCGGCGACTATCTCACTCACCGATGATAAGACCGTTTCCGTTCACTACGGCAGCGTGAACTCGGGTAGCGACATGGGCGAATTGGTTAGCACAAGCGTATCAGCCAACTGCCTCAAAGCCACCGTCCGTTACTCCTATCTGACCAACCAACTCACGGTGGAGGAGACCGCATGGGGCAGTTCGGATATTGACTTGGAATACTTCAAGGTAGAACCTGCAGTTGTTCACCCAGGCACTCCTGTGAAGATGTCCGTAAAGATTGCCAACAAGAACGGCTACAATATCTCTTTCCGCATGAATCATAACAACCAACCATCCGCTGCTATCACCCTCAGCAAGGGCAGCAACGGCGAAGAGTTTTACACGATTTCATCGCCCGAAAGTGGTATCTACGGTTTCTATTTGGACATCGAACTCAACGGCACAACCACCAAGGCGCACCGTGCGGTATATGTCAAGGTGGTGGACGGACAGACCATCATCCCTGCTATATCCAACAACCCATACGCCGAGATTGATTGGGCGACAGTGAACCAATACAAGAGCAATTTCCATACCCATACCACCCAGTCCAACGATGCCAGCGATGGCTTTACGACTGCCTATGTCGTGGACAAATACCATGCAGCGGGGTATAAGATCCTCTCTCTGACTGACCACGACTACAACCCTTACCCATGGGAGTTGTTCCCACAATATATGACGACCGTGCCTGCGCGCGACCCTGCTGCATTGGGTATGTTGGCTGTGCCTGGCAACGAGCTCAGCAAGGACAATACCAACAGTTGGAGCGAGCGTACAGGGGGACAATTCAACCACCACAACGATTTCTTCACGGGTCGTCAAGGACAGGAGTTTGCTTCGTTGCAAGAATCCTACGCCTACACTTATGCCCTCGGCGGTATGCAAATCATCAACCACCCCGGACAATACTGGAGCATTGACAACACCTACAGCGAGACACAGAAAGACGGTCCTGGTTGGCATGCCAAGAACTTCCAGACCTTCCCATCGCTGATTGGATTGGAGGTGTATAACCAAGGCAACCGCCGTCCGAATGACCGTATCTTGTGGGATCAAATCTTGCAGCGCACTATGCCTCAGCGCCCTGTATATGGCTACTCATGCGATGATGCACACAACAACGACCAACTCTTCCGCAACTACAACTATATGCTCATGGAAGACCTCACCACCGACGAACTGAAAGACGCCATGCGCAAGGGTGAGAGTTATTTCTGCTACGAACCTGCAGGCACAGGCGAGGGCAAAGCGCCACGCATCAGCGGTATCACTGTGGACGAGACCCAGCAGACTATCACAATCGAAGCCAACGGACTGGTGCATTGGATTTATGCTACCGACAAGACCTCCAGCGCGGCATCATCTGCCCGCAGCACCGTGGTGGGTATTGGCAATACATTCTCATATGCAGGTTATCAAGGTTCGTATGTGCGCGCGTTCATCACCAATGTGTTTGGTGAGACATGCACGCAACCTATCAGTTTCAAAGACAAGAATAGCGTAAATGTGGAGAATGTGCCTTCAGAGGAACGCTTGGCGCTGATGCTCTACCCTAACCCTGCGGAGGCGTATCTGAATGTGTTTATGAATAATGCCGATGAATCCGAGCGTATTCTGGTATATGACACGCACGGCAAGATCGTGATGACACACGCAGTGGATGGCGCTGTCACCACCCTACCCGTGCAAGGACTACCCGCAGGCATGTACATCGTGCAAGTAGGAAATCGTGTAGGGAAATTCTTTAAGGATTGATTGGTGTAAGGTGTAAAGGTAAGGGATATGAAAATGCCGAAGAATTCTTCGGCATTTTCTATTTTTATGGTATTGAACAAATCGCCTTATTACCTTATCGCCTTATTGCCTCAAAAAGTCGAGTAGTTCGGTCATGGAGTCAAAGACTTGGTCGGCACCTGCTTGCAGCAAGTCCTCACGGGTAAGAATGCCCGTATTCACCGCATAAACGGTCAGTCCTGCTGCCTTGCCCGAACGAACGCCCAAAGGCGCGTTCTCAATGACAAAGCATTGCTCTTTCCTTAGTCCAGAACGTTCCCATGCTTTCAGATAGGGTTCTGGGTCGGGCTTGCCCTTCACCACATCAAAAGCAGTAATCATCCTATCTTGCTGAAAAATAGTAGGAAACACATTATTGAGGCTATCAAGCAAAGTTCTCATACCCGATCCCGTAACTACCCAAACTTGGTACCCACATTCTTTGACGAACTGCAGTACCTCTGCCACTCCAAGTATGGTGGGTGTGGTGGTCTTAAGTAATTTATGATAATAGGCAGACTTCTCTGCGTAAATCGTTTTCACCTCTTCAGGCGTAGCATCCCTACCCAATACATTCTGAAATGCTTCACGAATAACTGACTCGCCTGTGCGCCCCTCATTGATATAGCAATCGCGTGCCGTAAAAGGCAATCCGTGGCGTTTCATCACTTCTTCCCATGCAATCGCATGGCGGGGCATTGAGTCAAACAACACCCCATCCATATCAAAGAAATAGGCCCTCATCAATTGTGAATTATGAATTCATTGGTGTTCAGGGCGAAGGAGATCGTTGACCGTTTTCACTGGATTGAAAGTGCTAACAGGTACCTCTACGAAAATAGTATTCCAGCGGCTCATAGCGCCATTCCACAATCCTGGTAACTCCAACGCTAACAGTTCCTTACCATCTTTCGACTTATGCGAAATAAAGCCCGTCTTCTCATCTACAAAATCTGGCAAATGATATGCTTTGCCTGCTGCATCACGCGTGGCACACACCAAATCTACTGGATTGAAGTGAGTAGCTTGTTGCATGAGAGCAGGATCAGAGATTTGACTTGACTCAAGAATTTGGCACGATAGACTGCCATCCTCCTCGTGCACAAGGAATGGACCACCACCTGGTTCGCCCGTATTCTTCACCACACCACATACGCGCAATGGGCGTTGCAATTTGGCCTTCTCTTCTGCAGTGAGGTTAGGATCTTGGAGTTTCTCAAAGACTTTCTTTTGCTCCGTTACCAACACACCTGCAAGGAGTTGCTTATAACGAACGGTATCACCTTTGAGGCGATCTGGTACCACATTGTCGATATTCTTAATGAAAATCACATCTGCCGATTGCTCATTCAGATTCTCAATGAGCGCACCATGTCCACCTGGACGGAAAAGCAACTTGCCATCTGCTGTGCGGAATGGTGTGCCATCAGGGTTAGCAGCAAGCGTATCGGTAGAAGGTTTTTGCTCTGAATAGGAGATATGGAACTTCACACCCAACTTCTCCTCGTAAGCCTCTTTATTTGCTGCCAAATGCGCTTGGAAGAGTGGCAAATGCTCGTGGCTCACTGTGAAATGGATGTTCACCTCGCCCTTCGATGCCGCATACATCGCACCCTCTACAAGATGCTCGAGCGCAGGAGTACGAGCACCATCTTCATAGGAATGAAAGAGGAGCAAACCCTTTGGCAAATTGCCATAATTCATATCCTTAAGCAAGTGACTAACAGCAGCTTGCTCGTCCTTACCAGATAATTGTGGAGCAAAAGCAAAATGCTCCTTTTCAGCGAGGAACTTCTCAATAAACTTCGTCTTTTCGCCCGTCTCAAGATACTCAAAAAGATCCTTAAACATACGACTGGCAGCACCACTAGCAGGAACAAACTTTAGCACAGTATGTCCCTCATCAAGATAGTCTTGCCACGCTTTAACGTAAGCATCAATCTCTTCTTCTGTGGGGTTGAGTACTCCATTTCCTACCGAAGCAGCAGAAACGATATCAAGTTCAGGGAAACCAGTAGCAAAAGACTGGAGTTGTTTTTCGGCTTTCTCTTGGGAGATGCCTCGCGCCTCAAGTTGCGCCAAATCAGATGGTGTAAACATAGTATTATCAATATAAAAATCAATATAAAATAAGTTTCATTTTTGCACAGTAACCAGCGTACAAAGGTAATCAAAATTTTCGAGTTAACCATACTATTCATAGATTTTTTTTAATATTACCACCTATTTTGACTATAATAGTCAAATATATTTGGAAGTTTCATTTTTTTTTTGTACCTTTGCGCGGTATTATGCGTCTGGCATATACAACGAACTATTGAACGGCAAAAAAATATGAAGAATATCGCATTTATAGTTAATCCTATTTCGGGAGCAGGAGGAACAAAGACAAAAAATCGCGTGTCGAAACTGATACGCGAGTTGCTCGACCTACAACAGTTCTCACCTACCGTAATCACCACAGAGTATCCTGGACATGGTACACTACTGGCTCAGCAGTTTGCTATGCAAGACTACTACGCCGTAATAGCAGTGGGCGGTGATGGCACCGTGAACGAAGTGGCAAGTGGATTAGTAGGCACACAAACTGCTCTGGGCATTATCCCTAATGGTAGCGGGAATGGTTTTGCTCGACACATAGACATCTCCACCCGCATGAACCGCGCTATGGAAATGCTGAATAACAGCGAAATCATCAAAGTGGATTACTGCACCGTGAACAACATCCCATTCTTTACCACCTGCGGAATTGGTTTTGATGCACAAGTTGCACACGACTTTGAAGCCGGCAGCGAACGTGGACTGAAAGGTTATCTGCAAAGCATCACAAAGGACATATTCCAATACAAAGTCGAAGATTATCATCTTATAGGCAAAGATATTGACGTAGAAACAACCGCCTTCCTTATCAACTTCGCTAATGCTAGCCAATGGGGCAATGATGCGTATATCGCACCAAAAGCCAGCATACAGGACGGAATGATGGACATAGCCATCGTAAATGAGATGCCATTAGTGAAAGCACCAGAGTTCCTATGGCAACTATTTACCAAAACATTAGACGAGAACTTGCATGTGAACACCATTCGTGCGAAGGAAGTGCATCTAAAACGCAATAATACAACAAGTCTGATACACATTGATGGAACACCCACACAAATAGACGGCGATCTGCATATTAGCGTGGTGGAAGACGGACTGAAAGTGCTAGTAAAAAAGAGATTTTGATTAGGACGAGTCATGGAAAAGATAAAGAATGTGATTTTTGATTTTGGTTGCGTATTAGTATATTGGAACCAGCACAACCTTTACGACGCATATTTTGGAAGTAGCGAAAAGACCGATTGGTTTATCCAAAACATTTGCACCGTGCCATGGAACAACCAAACAGATATGGGTGTGCCCATCGCACAAGTGGTAGAAGAGAAAATCGCTGAACATCCAGAATGGGAAAAAGAAATACGCATGTATTGGGACGAATGGGATAAAATGCTCGGCACGGCAGTAGAGGGTATGGAAGAATGGGTACGCGAACTAAAACAGGCAGGATATGGCGTATATGGACTAACCAACTGGTCGGCAGAGACATTCCCTATAGCCCAAGATCGCTACCCCGTATTTGGGCTATTGAACGGCATCGTCATTTCAGGCGTGGAGAAAATAGCCAAACCAGACTTACGACTTTACCAAATACTATTGGATAGATACGAACTGAATGCCAATGAATGCGTGTTTATCGATGATAGACAAGAAAATGTAGATGCAGCGGAGGCATTAGGAATTAAGGGTATCGTGTTCAAATCGTGTGAGCAAGCGAAGAAAGAGTTTGAAGCAATAGGCTAAAAAGAAAATTATGACAATAAAAATTATCAACAAAAGCAATAATCAGTTGCCACGCTACGAGAGCGCACAGGCAGCAGGCATGGACATCCGTTGCCACTTGGCAGAGGCAGTAACCCTACAACCATTGGAGCGCCGATTGCTGCCCACAGGTCTGTACATAGAATTGCCCGTAGGCTATGAGGCACAGATCCGTCCTCGCAGCGGATTGGCACTCAAACGCGGACTGACCGTATTGAACACACCCGGCACTATTGATGCTGACTACCGCGGCGAGATTGGCGTGATACTCATCAACCTGAGTGGTGAGCCACAAACAATAGAACCCGGCGAGCGCATCTGCCAGATGGTCATAGCCAAACACGAACAACCCGAACTGGCAGAAGTGGAAGTACTCGGCGAAACAGAACGCGGTGCTGGTGGTTTTGGACATAGCGGAGTGAAGTAAGGTGTAAGCTGTAAGGTGATAAGTGGAAAGAAGTACATATTGGTAGTATTGTGCGTATTGCTTGGAGGAGTAATGCAGCATGGGTTGTACGCTAATCCTACAGCAACAGATACATTCAGCATCGAAAAGCAACAACAATTCCTCTACTACTTCTACGAGGCGCAACGGCTGATACAGTGCGAAGAGATCGAAAAAGCCAAACCGATTGTGGAATTTTGTTACGAACTCAATCCTAACGATGCCACCATCAACAATTATATGGGGCTCTACGCACAAACAGAACAAGACGCTGATGCCGCAGCAGAATACCTGCGTCGTGCATATGAGTTGGCACCCAAGGAGTATTGGTACAACCACCATGTATTATTGCTAAAGAGTAACGATAAAAAGAAACAACAACAAGCCATCAAGCAGCTGGAGCAATTAGCCAAAACAGATCTCAAGAATGAAGAGCTACATACCATGTTGCAAAAGGCGTATATCGTACTCAAACAATATCGCCAGGCATTAATTGTGCAAGACAACCTGGATTCCATCAATGGTTACAATGCAATGAGTGCTATGCAGCGGTATCGACTGAATGCAATGCTCAAAAACAACAAGCAAGCTATCAAAGAGATAGAACGATACTTGGAAATAGATCCCGATGATTATCAGTTTCAAGTATTTCGTATGCAGCTCTATGAGCAGACGCATCAGCCACCCGAAAAAATGATACCCGCCTATGAGGCCATCCTACGAATGGACCCAAGAAACATATTAGTAATGAACAACTTGGCATGGAGCCTATGCCTCATCGGCAAAGATCTGATGCGCGCCGAAGAACTGTCACGCATTACCATCATGCGCGAGCCCACCAATCCCATATACCTGGACACATATGGGTGGATCATGTATCGGTTAGGACACTGCGAATCGGCACTCTTCTACCTCAAACGCGCCATAGAACATAGCGGAGAAAAAATAGACAAAGAAATACTCACACACTACAAAGAAGCCAGCAAGCGATGCAAATAAACAAGCAATACATATTCATTTTGCTGATTATCACCATGATGATAGTTTCTTCATGTTCAATCAGCAAACGCACCCCATCACGCTATCAGACCCTTACCGAACGTGCCCAAGTGACCCTCACATTGGATCAACACCAGTATAATATGAGTAGTCAAGTCCGCATATGGCGCAACGAATTAGCAGTCATTGCAGTACAACCTATGTTGGGAATCGAAATGGTACGCATGGAAGCAACCCCCGATAGTGTCTGGCTGTTCGATAAGATGAATCGCAAATATGTAGCGCTATCCTACTCTGACATACAACAAACACTCAACACCCGTATATCCTACAAGACCATTCAGGATTTCCTAACACATCAAACTACCAAAAACAAAGAACCCATACAATTGCAGTTCTCCTCTGGCAAACATCAACTGAAGTTATCCTGCACTTTCTCCAACAGAGAACACAACACCCTACAGTCACCCACACGCACCAAAACCAATAAATATAAACGAGTTACCCTTCGAGAAATCCTACCCATATGAAACTGAGAATCATCCTATACATATTATGCCTATTGACGCTGCCTGTAGCCGCGCAAAATGTAAAAGAGTTGCAAAAGCAACAACGCGAATTGCAGCAGCAATTGGAAGAAACAGCCCAGATGCTCAAGCAAACCAAGCAGAATGAGACAGCTACGGAGAACAAGCTCAATTTGCTAAACAACGACATCAAAACGCGCAAAAAGCTCATCCGCAATATACAGGGCGAGATAAACGCTCTCAATGGCGAAATGGGTACGTTGCGACAGAAACGATTTACCTTGCAGAAAGAATTAGAGGCGTGCAAGGAAGATTACGCACGATTAGTTCGCGAAACACATTATGCCGACATGCAACAGTCGCCACTGCTATTCCTGCTTTCTGCCGAGAACTTTCAGCAACTGATTCGCCGTGTACAATACATGCAGCAATTTGCAGCATATAGAAAAGAACAAGTGAAAAAAATAGAATCACTGCAATCAGATATTGATATACAGAATACATTATTGGAAGAGCGCAAACAGAATCGTTCTACCGCTCTACAATCACAAAAACGAGAACAAGACAAACTCACACGCGATGAACGCAAGCAAAAAGACATGCTGCAATCGCTGAAAAAGAAGGAGAAGAATCTTATAGCCAAACAGCAAGAACAACAGAAAAAAGTGGATGCGCTCAACAAACAAATCGAAGAAATGATTGCTAAACAAGTACGCACCACAACCACCCTGACCAAAGAACAACAACTCATCGCTGGCGGCTTTGAGGCCAACCAAGGACGATTACCTTGGCCCGTAGAAAAGGGTTTTATCAGTGGCTACTTTGGCAAGCACCAGCACCCCGTACATGAGCATGTGACCATAAACAACAAAGGCATCTACCTGCAAACAGTGGCTGGTGCAAATGCAAGAGCAATCTACGAAGGTGAAGTCAGCAGTTGCGCACAAATCAATGGAAACTACGCAGTCATCGTGCAGCATGGTAATTACCGAACAGTATATTCTCCATTGAAAAAAATATATGTGAAACAAGGCGACAAAGTGAAAGCCAAACAAGCCATCGGAGAAATAGTCACAGACACGAGCGAAGACAACAAAACTGAACTCTATTTCCAAATTTATAAAGACCGCTCCATTATCAATCCCGGATTGTGGTTGGCGCAATGAAAAGTAAAAACTGAAAAGTGAAAGGTAAAAAATATATGAAGAAAACAACAAAATTATTCTGCCTGCTATTGATTGCAACACTCGTATGCGGCTGCAAACAAGAAAATTGGTTGGACTGGAAACTACAAAACGAGTTATGGCTAATCAATAATGCCCAACAGCCAGGTGTAAAAACAACACCTACAGGATTACAATACAAATGCATCTACCCTGGAATAGAACCTGGAACAGGAACACGACCAGATGATGCCAAGATTGTAGTGATTGATTATACAGGATGGTTGATCAATGGCTATGAGTTCGATAAATACAAAGTAGATTCCATCGACGAAGCAGAGCCATTCTATGTCAGTGCTTTTGTTGCTGGATTTGCTGAAGGACTGAAACAAATGAATCTGTTTGGCGAATATGAGTTTTATATCCCATACTACTTGGGTTATGGAAAAGAAGGCACAGGTACAGAGGGCTCTGAAAGCTTCATTCCACCTTATTCCACACTCAAATTCCGAGTATATCTACATCAAGTATATTGATGAAACACGGCGTATTCCTCATCGGTCTGGTTGTTCTCCTATCGGCATGCGAGGACGTCAATCGCCAGAGTTCAGTGCCTAATGTACCTGTCAATTACACGGTATATATCACTCGCGAATATCCACACTTCGTTATTGCCAATGGTTTTCAAGCGATGACCGTGACACAAAAAACGCTACTCGAGAACTACATCGGCTACGCAGGACTATTGATTTGGGTGGGCATGGATGAGAATTACCACGCAGCCGACCTCTGTTGCCCCTATTGCGTGAAGCGAAACAAGCCCTTAAAGGTGGATGGAATCTTTGCCGTATGTGAACTATGTGGCGAACAGTATGATATTAGTTATGGTATAGGCAATCCTACTACAGGTGTAACCAACGAACCACTGAAACGCTACAACACCTCCTACCGCAATATGGCAACAGGAGCACAATTGTATATTTTCAACTAACCAACAACCCTGGCACAACTATTATGCTCAGTATTTACAAGGCATCGGCAGGAAGCGGAAAAACACATACGCTCACACGGGAATATCTCGTGATGCTGTTTCGCGACTATCAAAAACGTCGCGATCAATGGATGCCACACAGCCGCATCTTAGCAGTCACTTTTACCAAGAAAGCTACTGCCGAGATGAAAGAGCGCATACTGAAAGCATTATACACCCTTTCCACGACACCAGAAGACTCACCTTTCTACAAGGATTTACTGCAGCATTTTCACCTTGATGCCCCCACCCTGCAAGCCCAAGCGCGGCAACTGCTCATTGCTATACTCAAAGACTATAACCACTTCTCCGTATCCACCATTGATGGATTCTTCCAGCAGGTGATACGCACTTTCGCGTTAGACTTGGGGCTCTCCACCACATATGACATTGCATTGGACGGCGATGAAGTGGTACAACAAGCCGTGGACGACATCTTCCGTCGTATTCGCCAGCAGCAAGAAGGCAACGCCAATATCATTTCGTGGATTACCGATTTTGCGAAGCACAATATGGACGACAATGCCAACGGCAATCTGCACCGCAGCATTAGCGATTTCTCTAAGCAACTCAATAAGGAAGAAGTCAAACGACATATCGGGCAGCTACAAGAGTTCTTCAAAAACAAAGAAAACATCAAGCAGTATCAAACCCTGCTCTCAAATATAATCACCAATACGGAGAAGAAAATCGTTGGTATCCAACGCAAAGCTCTTCCCCTAATAGACTCATACAAGGGTATCAAAGCCGATGCTGTCTCTGCGTTCCGCAAACCAGCTCAGGAGATTCTGGAAAAAGGACTCAACAAGACCTTCCTCAAGGTACTGGAGCAACCCGAATCTCTATGCCTAAAAAGCAAGACCACCAAGGCACAACAATCTGCAATCCTCTCACTATACGAAACGCACCTCAGTCCACTCTACCACGAGATGGCGAATATCTTCGACAAAGAGATTATTGATTATTACACCGCCACTGCCATCTCACAACACCTCTATACTATCGGACTGCTGCAAGATGTCGCAGACCAGGTAAGCACAACCAACCGACAAATAGGGCGCGTACCTATCTCTGATGTCAATATGCTCATTCATGATGTGATTGACGGACAAGAGACACCCTTCATATACGAACGAATGGGGCAATACCTGCACCACTTTATGATTGATGAGTTTCAAGACACCAGTTCGCTGCAATGGCAGAACTTCTACCCCCTCATCAACGAAGCAGAAAGCAAGGGTTGCGACAACCTGATTGTGGGAGATGTCAAGCAGAGTATCTATCGCTGGCGTAATTCAGACTGGAAACTGCTCAATGGCGTACATAGCGAATTTGCCAATGTGCAGCAGCCGCCGATGATAGACAACTGGCGTAGCGCCAAACTGCTGATACAAGAGAACGAACAACTCATTGGCGAGTATGCCAAGTGGGTGGCCACATATTTTACGAACGAAGGCTGGAACGATGAGTCGCCATTGGCTCAAATGGCGATGTCCATTTACCACACCGACGCCATTCACCAAGAGGCACAGAAAGACTATCCTGGAGTATTTCAATTGCAGTTCATCGATGCTAAAAACGAAGACCTCATCCAACAAACATTGCAAGCAGTGGACCAGCAGTTGCAAGCCCTCAAGCAAGAAGGTTGGGAGTGGAACAATATCGCCATGCTGGTACGCCGAGGTAATGATGCAGAACTGCTGGCGCGCTACCTCATTGAGAAAGGTTATCCTGTAGAATCCGCAGAAGGTATGCGTATCCAGTCGCACCCCGCAGTGCAACTGCTCGTGACGCTTATGCAACAGCATATGCAGCCCCACAATGAGGTCGTTCAGTACGCCATACACACCCTGCATGCACCATTCACCGAGGAACAAGCAGCCGCTATTCATCAGGCATTCACCCTGCCACTCTACGAAGCTGTACAACAACTCATCACCCTGCTGCAATTACCCCAACAAGCAGGTGCACTACCCTATCTGACCGCCTTCCAGGACCAAGTGTATCAGTTCACCCAGAAGCGCGTATCCGATATAGGTGCCTTCCTTGAGTACTGGGAGAAGAAAGCCCCCAAAGCCACCATCCCATCCTCACCCGTCGTCAATGCGATACGTATCCTAACTATTCATAGTTCCAAGGGACTGGAATTTGATATTGTCATGTTGCCATTCCTGAATTGGGATATTCAGCGTACACATATGGGCGAGGTGTTCTGGTGTCAACCACAAACCGAACCATTCAACCAGATGCCGCTCGTGGCTGTCCCTCTCTCCTCCAAACTACTCAAAACGCATTTCAAAAAAGAATATATCAACGAAATTATATCGCAATATATCGACAATCTCAACCTAACATATGTAGCATTCACTCGTCCTAAGATGCGCCTGTACGCCTACGGACAGATGTACACCACTACCAAAGATAACAAACCACAGATTAGCAAGATTAGCCATCTGCTCTCCTATCTCTACGACCAAGTGATAGCAGAAGACTCATTGCTCAGCAACGAGGAGAATATTTATACCTACACCAAAGCCGATGCCGAACAAACAGTTGAACCATCCGCCCCAGACAAAAATAACACACGAGAAGCACAATACATATCCTCGCCTATCGGCAACCGCCTGATTTTGCGCAGTAGAGCAGAAGATGACTTTGCTAACGACACCCCATTGGAAACCATAGATTTGGGTATTCTGATGCACGAATGGTTAGCACAAATCAACACATGGCAAGATGCTCAACCTGCTATAGACCATATGATAGCAGAAGGACGCATCACTCCTGCACAACAAACCATCATGCAGCAGCAATTGCTGGCTCTACAACAGCTACTGCAACGAGAGGGGAAAGAGCATTGGTTCACCCAACCACACATGGTACGTAATGAAATGGATATTCTCACCACGACAGGAAAAACACAACGTCCTGACCGCGTGATGATTGATGGAAAAACTGCCACCGTCATTGACTATAAGTTCGGACACGAACACCCTACCCTCTATCAAGAACAATTGCGTAACTACACCCTCCTGCTCCAGCAAATGGGTTATGCAGTAGAAGCCTATCTCGTATATGTCGCGCAACAAAAAATAGAACAAATACAATAATCTGACATCAACAATGATAACCAACGAACAAGTCGTATCCATCGGACGCATTACCCGCACGCACGGCAAACGCGGTGAGATACAATGCCTGACCAGCAATGAGTATTGGGACAACGCCGATGCCACATTCCTCATCCTCAGCATCAACAATATCCTCGTTCCGTTTCGCGTACTCGATTGGCGAGGCAAAGGCAGCGACTCGCTCATCTTCCAACTGGACCATATCACCGATGAACAAACAGCCCAACAACTCATTGGCTGCCAAGCCTATATGCTTCTCACAGACATGAACGAAGACGAGGAACTGATGCCCACTTGGCAAAGTCTGTTGGGGTATCGTGTCTTAGACAGCGATCAAGGCGAACTCGGTACAATCACAGATGTGGACGAAACAACCATCAACACCCTCATCACCCTCAACAGCAAGCAACTGATTCCCTTGCACGAAGATTTTATTGTCAATATAGAACCCGACAAACAACTTATTACCATTTGTCTGCCATTCCTTTTTACCAAAGAATAAATCATGCTGAAGACCACTATACAAGAAATGAACCGCCTCACTCCAGAGGCATTCCACAATGCAAAGAAAGTGCCACTCATCGTGGTGCTGGATAATGTCCGCAGCCAACACAATATCGGCGCCGTCTTTCGCACCGCAGACGCGTTTTGTCTGCAAGGTGTATGGCTATGCGGTATATGCTGCTGCCCCCCTAACAACGAGATACACAAAACGGCTCTCGGTGCCGAGCAGACAGTGGATTGGTGCTATTTTGAGCAAACAATCGATGCTGTGAAGGCATTACAAGCAGACGGATACACCGTTTACGCTATTGAGCAAGCGCATGGAGCCGCCATGCTCGGTGATCTGCAATTACCCAAGGGGCACAAGACCGCCATCATCATGGGACACGAAGTGTTTGGTGTGCAGCAGGAGGTGGTAGATGCCGCCGACGGCTGTATCGAGATTCCACAATATGGCACCAAGCACTCGCTGAATGTGAGTGTCACTGCTGGCATTGTCATGTACGAGCTCAGCAATATGCTAAGGTGAAAACGGGAGAGTGTAAAATATCATTATTGGCTCCTGCTCGCGATTTAGAAGTAGGAAAAGCTGCCATTCAAGCGGGTGCCGATGCCGTGTATATTGGTGCGCCCGAGTTCGGAGCACGCCAAGCGGCAGGTAATTCATTGGAGGACATTGCGGCTCTCGTGGAGTATGCGCATCGGTTCGGCGTGCAAGTGTTAGTCACACTCAACACCCTACTCCACGAGCATGAATATCCTCGCGCGTGTGCGCTCGCGCACGAACTATATAATATAGGCGTAGATGCGCTGATTATTCAAGACCTGAAGTTATTAGACTACGATCTGCCTCTTATCCGCATGCACGCCTCCACGCAATGCGACAATCGTACAGCAGAACATGTCATCCGTTTGCAAGAGTTGGGATTCCGCCGTGTCGTGCTTGCCCGCGAACTCTCACTGGACCAAATCACTGAAATACACCAAACAACACTACGCCACACTACTCTACACCATTCTACTCCATGCATAGAACTCGAAGCCTTCGTACATGGTGCCTTATGCGTGAGCTATAGCGGACGTTGCTACCTATCCGAAGTGCTAATGGATCGCAGTGCTAATCGCGGTTGCTGCGCACAACCTTGCCGCCAACGCTACGACCTACTGGACAAAGATGGCAACGAGATTCTCGACAATAATGGCAAACCTATCCACCAACGCTATTTGCTATCATTGCAAGATATGGATCGTAGCCTTCATCTTGCCGAAATGATAGAAGCAGGCGTGACGACTTTTAAAATTGAAGGGCGCCTCAAGGATCGTGACTATGTGACCAATATCGTTGCTTACTACCGCCAACTACTTGACCAACTGATAGATAGCAATTCTGCACTGCAACATGCCTCTACCCAGTCTGTCTATCAATACGATTTTACGCCTAACCCAGCCAAGACCTTCCACCGCGGACAGACGGACTATTTCTGGCATGGGCGCACACCGAACATGGCGAACTGGGAAACACCTAAATCTACTGGAGAGCATATTGGCAAAGTCGTTGAAGTGCGTGGTAAAGCGATACGGGTGCAATTATTACCCCGCATTGTTTTGCACAACGGTGATGGTTTGTGCTACGCCGACAAGGGTTTCGCAATCAACAAGATAGAGGGCGATTGGATATATACCAACCAATTGGTGGACATTCAGCGAAACACGATTCTATATCGCAATTCAGACACTGCATTTGTACATACACTGAAGGCGGAGCGTCGTATGCCCATAGATATTCGCTTTGAAGCTATTGAGGCGGGCTATCGCCTCGTGATAGGCGACAAGAGCGCCATCTTTGAGGCTGAGCACCAAGTAGCCAGCAACCCTGAGCGTGCGTTACAAACCATACATCAACAACTGAGCAAACTTGGCGACACGGATTTCATCGCCAACAGCATAACTATTATGGCTAACGGGAAGAAGTGTAACCACGAGTTCCCTTATTTCATACCCATCAGTCAACTCAATCAATGGAGAAGAGAAACAATCAATGATAAATAGTAAATCATCAAATAGTAAACCGCTGATGACTTGTAAGTATTGCATACTCTACGAGTTAGGGCATTGCAGAAAGATTAGCCCCATGGCAAACGAACCACGCTATCTTCGTTTGCAGAATGGCACTATCCTCTCCTTGGAGTTCGACTGCAAAAACTGTGAAATGCGTATATACAAACAATCCTGAACAATACTAAACAATTCCAAACTGCTCGCTTGCGAGCAATGAGCAACACAATATTATGGCAGCACATCAAGTAAACGTGTATTTTTGGTTGATTGACACTATTGCTTCGGGGCGTCTTACCCGCGAGGACATCAATCGCCGCTGGGCTAACTGTCGCTACAACGATAATCAAGAAGAAGAGTTCCCTGAGCGCAAATTTCATCGTTACAAAGAGGAGATTCAGGAGATATTTGATGTAGAGATTTGTTGCAATAGAAGTCAAAACTATTACTACATTAACAACAAAGATGATATTTCAGGTGGATTCACCCGCAAATGGTTGCTCAACGCAATGGCAGTCCATTCTATGATGGACCAGGCGCAAGAGCTGAACGATTGTATTCTATATGAAGATATTCCCGAGGGCACGCAATACCTGAGTTTGATTGTAGATGCCATCAAACAACGCCATCAGCTGCGCTTCACTTACCATAGTTTTAATAGCCAAGAGCAATACGAACTCACCCTGGCTCCTTACTGTCTGAAAGTGTTCAAACAACGTTGGTACGTAGCAGGTTGCCCCTCTACTCACCCCACCGAAACACGTATCTATGCGCTGGATCGCGTGAAGGAGATGCGCCCAACGGATATAGTATTTGAGTATCCCAACGATTTTAATGCCAAAGCGTTTTTCTCTCCATATTATGGTGTCTTCCGTGACCAAAAGCCCACTAAAATCATCATCGAAGCCACACAAAAGTCGGCTAAGTTCCTACGACTACTCCCTCTGCATACCTCCCAAAAAGAGCTTAGCCAATTTCAGGGTAACACTTTCTTTGAGTATTTTGTAGCGCCCACCTTTGACTTTATCCAAGAACTACGTACGCACGGCACCGACATTCGCGTGAGAGAACCCGAAGAACTGGTCCAATTCTTTCGCCAAGAAGCAGAGAAAGCATACCAGATGTATTGCCTGTAACACACCCACCGAAGGTGCATAACCGCAGGGAAGCTGCCACAACAAAAAAAAGTGCATTTTTTGCACTTTTTTTGTTTTTTTTCACAGCTTATGACAGGTTTTGTCAGTTTGCGGCAGTACCTTTGCACCAGATTTCAGAAATGAACCACTAAATATTAATTATTAACTACTAAATATCAACGACTATGCAACTGGAATTTAACTTCAATCAAAAAGACCTGCAAACCAACGCGAAAGAATTTTTTAGCAATATGTACAGTATTCTGATTTGGATGCAAATCCTCTCACAACACGTGTAACCCCTATAAGAGACATCGGATAACCGATATAGATAAATCACAACTACTATTCACTTTTTAATTATTACAATTATGACAACCAACAACAAGGTGAATTCACTCACCACCCCAACGAACCACATCACCGAGATTCAACCCAGCCGTATGCAAAACTATCGCATGCATCTCCGCAGCATTACCGATGGCTTAATCGAAATGGCCAAAGCGGCAGGGCGTACCAAGTACACTTGTAATCAGCTATTGCGCGAATGTTATAATCTGGTAGATGCAGAATTTCACACCTATGACGAATGGAAGGAGCAAGGCGCCTTTGTTCGCCGCGGCGAACATGCATATCTTTTCTGGGGCGCACCTATCACGAACGAGAGAGGATTTCGCTATTGCCCTGTAGAGTTCCGTTTTAGCCGCGATCAAGTTCGCTTCAAAGAGGTCAATGCCCTCTAAACTGTAGTGCAGCGTCCACTAAACAAAAAAAATAGGCTACCAGCAATTGGTAGCCTATTATAATTCTGTTAGATGAAGATTACTTCACTTGTGTACCCATGATGGTATATACCTTATTGCCTTGCATGATATACATTTGACCATTCTTGAGAACCTTCACAGGAGTGTTCTCTACCAATACATCTTCCACACCTGTTTCGTTCAGCAATACAGCTTCACCGTCAGAAATCTCAATAGTACCTTTGTAGTTTTGCAAGATACCAGTAATAGCCACCTTATCGCCTACCTCGAAGTAGTCTGGCACAAATGCCCAAAATGCCTGGAATTGTTTCTCGCCACCGTTCACGTCAGAGAGCCAGAATGTTTGTTTGTTGCGACCAGTCTTATCGTCAACCTTTTGGCTACCTAATTCTACTACATAACCATAAACGGTCACATTCTCGGTACCCTTATAGTTTTCAGCAGCAGCAATACTTGCTGCCTCAGCACAAGTGATCATGCCTGCTGGAGTAACAGGGGTATCTGGATTATCTGGGGTATCACCACTCTCAGAGAGGGTAAGGTCCTCATAAATTCCATAACCTTCTTCGTCTTCACCCATAAACTCATATGCAGTCACTTTCACCACTTGATCATAAGTGTAAGTCTTGCCATCAGTTGCTGTGAATGAGCCCTTGAAAGAGTAATTTCCATTGTTATCCACATTCTTAATGGTCAAAGTACCTACAAAATCTTCTGCCTCTTCATCCGTGTATATTCCTTCTGAATCCGCAGTTGGGAAATACTCTGAATATAAAACATTGTATGTACCATTGATAGTAGTTTTGCCATATGATTCATTTACCATCACATATAGTTCTGGATATACATAATCTAACATCTCCTCATCAACACCTGCAAACAAGTCAAATGCCCAATAATCACCATATTCTGCATCCGCAACAAACACAGCATCTGCCTCTTTCAAGCCGGTAATAGTAGTGCTCACTTCAGGAGTCACAGGATCATCATTGCCACCAGGGTTATCGCCACCGCCCTCACCAAGGGTCACAACGACTTGTGTAGCACGCACTTGGTTGGTCGTAGCAGTAAACACTACTTCAGAATCAGAACCAGTCCAAGTTCCTACAGGACCAGAGTAGTTGTAATCGCCAGCTGATGCAGTAAAGCAACCAGGACCATATTGAGCATCATCGTTTCCAGTACAAGTAAACTCGACCTTAACGATATTACCTGCGGTAGAAGTAAGAGTAAGAGTTTGGTTCTTATAAATACGATAGTGCACTTCATTATTGTAGGTTCCAAGACGACCTGAAGATACTGTCATTGTTACACCATCTTTAATTACCTCATATTCCGCTTGAGTTTCAGTTGCATTACCTTTATCCACATCAGCATCAAAGGTTACTGTACCAGTTGGATTCTCTGGTTCTGGGTTTTCTGGTTGCTCTGGCTCCTCAGGATCTTCTGGATCTTCTGGATCTGGATTTTCTGGAGTCTCACCACCTTCGCCGTAAGTAACAGTCAATTCATTTACACGAACTTGCGCTGTTAATGCAGCTACAACATAAGTTGCACTTTCTGCAGAAGGTACGATAGTCACAAGTTTCTCTGCTACAGTCGCTTCTGCACCAACCGAAGTCTGCAACGCAGTAGCATAAGCTGCCGTATTACATGTCACTTCGATTTTAGTAATGTTACCCAATGTACATTCAATAGTCAAAGAAGAACCTTTGTAGAAACGAGCAGGATTAGCATAATCAGCCACATTGTTAGTAGAACTTGCTTTGTCATTAGTCACAACCAAACCATTTTGCTCCCACACTTGTTGGGTATCAGACAATGATGTACGTTGCGCTTTGTCTGCAAACGAAATTGTTGCAGTTGATGCAAAACTCATCACAGAGAAGAGCATTGCACTCAAGAAAAGAGTAATTTTTTTCATACGCTTCGAATTTTTATTAGTTAATTGTTAATATTTTTCAAATTACCTCGCAAAGTTACTACTTTTCTGTGATATATACAAAAAAAATTTGTTTTTTCTGTAAAAAAGCAGTACCTTTGCGCAAAATTATGCAAATATATGGCTAAAATTCTTGTAATAGACGATGAGCGTGCCATACGCAACACGCTCAAGGAGATTTTGGAATTTGAGGGCTACACGGTAGAGGTAGCCGAGAATGGTCGTATCGGGTTAGAGCGTGCATTGAGCAATGCTTTTGACCTCATTTTCACCGACATCAAGATGCCCGAGATGGACGGAATGGAGTTTCTGCAAGCCTATCGCGAAGGCATGGCTCAACAGAACTCCGAGGAAGCTCCTGTAGTGGTGATTACGGGTCACGGTTCTGTGGACACAGCCGTAGAATCGCTGAAAGGTGGCGCCTTCGATTTCATACAGAAGCCACTGGATCTCAATCGCTTATTAGTAACAACCAAGCACGCTATAGATCACAAATCTCTCGTCCAAGAGACCAAAGTACTACGCAAGAAGGTGGGCAAACGCAATCAGATGATAGGTGAGAGCGCAGCCATTGCTCGCGTGCGCGCAATAATAGACAAGGTTGCCCCCACCGAAGCACGCGTACTGATCACTGGTTCCAATGGCACGGGCAAAGAAGTCGTAGCCCACCTCATTCACGAGAACAGCCAGCGCGCCAATGCTGCAATGGTAGAGGTCAATTGTGCCGCTATCCCCAGCGAACTCATTGAAAGCGAATTGTTTGGCCATATGAAAGGCAGTTTTACTGGTGCAGTCAAGGACCGTGCAGGTAAGTTCGAGCAAGCCGATGGAGGAACACTCTTCCTCGACGAGATTGGCGACATGAGCCTCTCCGCCCAAACCAAAGTGCTACGCGCATTGCAAGAGAACGAGATCACACGTGTAGGTAGCGACAAAAATATCAAGGTCAACGTGCGCGTGCTTGCCGCCACCAACAAGAATCTCAAACAAGAGATTGAGAAAGGCAACTTCCGCGAAGACCTCTTCCACCGCCTCAACGTCATCCCGATTCAAGTGCCTGATCTGAAAGACCGAAAAGAAGATATCCCGCTGCTGGTCAACCACTTCATTCAACTCATATGCGCCGAACAAGGCTGGAAAACCAAATCCATCACGGAGGAAGCCATCCAATCGCTGCAACAACATCATTGGCCTGGTAACATCCGCGAACTGCGCAATGTTGTAGAGCGGTTGATTATTTTATCGGGCGACACGATCACGGCAGAAGATGTGAATTTGTATGTTTAAATATCTACCATGATATTAAACGAAATCAGCATAATCAACTACAAGAATATCCGAGAAGCGACACTTCGTTTCTCGGATAAACTCAACTGTTTTGTAGGGCTCAATGGTCAAGGCAAAACCAACCTGCTGGATGCCATCTACTACCTCAGCTTCACCAAATCCGCCTACAACACGATTGACAGTCAGAACATTACGCACGACGAGGACATGGCCATGATTCAAGGGCGCTATATCTTTGACCACGCTGCGGAAGAAGAAGTCATCTCATGCGGTATCAAACGCGGAGTGAAGAAGCAATTCCGCCGCGGCAAGAAAGACTACAAACGCCTCATCGAACATATCGGACTCATTCCGCTGGTCATGGTCAGCCCGCAAGACAGCGAACTCATCAGCGAGGGTAGCGATGAACGCAGGCGATTCATGGATGGCGTCATTTCGCAGTACGACAAAGCATATCTGGAGCACCTCATGCAATACAACGCGCTGCTCAAACAGCGCAACGCCCTACTCAAACAATACGAGGACCATCCTCAGCAAGCCCCCACCGAACTCTTCGAAGTGATTGAGATGCAGATGGTGGAGCATGCCATCTATATCTACGAGCAGCGCACAGATTTTATCCAACGCTTCGTGCCTGCGTTTCAAGAGATGTACGCTGCTATTTCGGGCGACAGCGAGCAAGTGTCACTGCTATATACATCGCAGTTGCAAGAGCGCGACTTGATGGAAGCCTTCGCACGCACGCGCCAACGCGACCTCATAGTCGGCTGGACCACGCAGGGCATTCACAAAGATGAACTGGAGATGCGTCTCGGCGACTATCCCCTCAAGCGTGTCGGCAGCCAAGGACAACAGAAGTCCTTCCTTCTGGCAATGAAACTGGGACAAGCCATTTTTCTCGGCAAACCCATCTTATTATTGGACGATATCTTCGACAAACTGGACGCCGAACGTGTGGAGCGCATTGTTCGATTGGTGAGCAGCGAACAGTTCGGACAGATCTTCATCACCGACACCGACCGCCAGCACCTGACCCATATGTTAGATATGATGCCACATCTGGCTTCCGTCTTTCAAGTATCCAACGGGCAGTTCAACACCCTATAACCCATTTCCAATATCCAATACCCAATATCCAAAAAAACATTCCATTTCTTTGGAAAAAAGTATCTTTCTTTAATAATCGCGTGCATACACACGCGATAAATTTGCATATTCCAAATACTTATATTAATTTTGCAGCGTATTTTGGATTTGTATGCGCTATTTTTATCATGCAAATCTTAAAATATGAATTTTTGTACGAAAATATTAATAAATAACATAATTTATGAAAAAACTCTACTCTGTAGTACTTTTGTCGATACTCTTTTGTATCGCAAGCAATGTAACAGCACAACAAGTACCCAACCCAAGTTTCGAAGACTGGTCTGGCGAAAAATTTGATGGACAAATCCAACCTAAAGATTGGTATGGCAGCAATATCAGTCAAGCTGGTATCAATTTTAACTTAACCAATCAAGAAAAAGGTCATACTGGCAATCATTCGATTATGGTCAAAGACACCGAGGTAGGTGCTTTGGGTATTACCGAATTATCACCTGGATACTTTTCTTTGGGAAAACCATGGAGTTATCTTGAAGGTTTGAGTACAGGCACTGCTACTGCTGGTACATCAGGAGGTATCAACTGGGCACACCGCCCAGACACCATGTCTGTTTGGATCAAACGTGTAGGCTCTAATGTAGATAAAGAAGACTTTTATCTACTCTACTACGCATGGTCAGGAACAGCAAAGTCAGATAAATACAAGAACAAAAATGGAGGTTGTACCAGCGTTAGTCAAACCAACGAAGAAAGCGATATCCGTCAAGCTTTGGATGCCAACGAATGTGGTACCACTCAATTTGCTAAGCAGATTGCCGAGGGTATGTGGCGCGAAAAGAAGCAGTATGGCGATTGGACCAATATCCGCGTTCCTATCTACTATTTCAACGATGATGTACCAGAGATGATGAACATCATCTTCTCTGCCTCCAACTACCCCAACTTCCGCGCGAAGGACGGTCTGTACAATGGCAACGCACTCTATGTGGACGATGTAGAGCTCATCTATTCATCCAAGATCGACAAACTCTATATCCGTGACAGAGAGTGGAAAGCCTTTGATCCAAACAGTACAGAGGAGCAAGTATATTCAGTAGGTAAGGCAACCGATATTCCTGCTGTTTTCGGTGTGCGTGGCGTAGGTTCAATCACCAACGCACGTGGAACCACCGTCTCTTTCTCTGGACGCCGACTCACCAACGATGAGTTTCAAATCGTGCAACAGGGTACCATTGATGGCGATCCTATGATTATTCAAGTGAAAGCTACTGACGGTAGCAGTACCACCACCTATAAGATTAAGTTTGTTTCCGCAGCGTCTGACAACGCACGCTTGGCGGATATTCAAGTCAACGGAACCACCATTGCTGGTTTCAATGCCTACCTCAATACCTACAATGTGCAACTGCCATACGGCACCACCGACATTCCTGTTGTCACCGCCTCTGCGCAAGATGCGGGTGCTACTGTCACTATCACACAAGCCACCAGCACCACAGGCACTGCCACTATCCACGTAGCTGCGGCTGATGGCACTACCACCAACACCTACACCCTAAATTTCTCTGTAGCCGAGCTCTCCGATAACACACTTCTGGCTATCTACATCGACGGCGAACTCGTGCCTGGCTTCACGCCTACCAAGAACAACTACACCATCTCCCTCCCTCTGGGCACCACTACAACGCCTACCATCACCTGGCAATCGGCCTATGCTGACGGTGCACAGACCATCACGCTCACCAAGAACACGCTGGACGAGGGAGCACAAATCACCGTATCCGCTCCGGCGGCACCGTCCACTCGTACCTACAAACTGACCTACAAGATCGAGGCTTCCTCCTACGCATACTTGGCAGGTATCAGTCTCGACGGTCTGCCTATCGACGGCTTCACCCCTGAGCAAACCAACTACGCTATCACCTTGCCTATCGGCACCACCACCCTACCTGTTATCACTTGGACACAGGGCGACCCTTACCAGACGGTATCTATCACCGAAGGTGGCGTGGATGGTACCACCCGTATCGTGGTCACAGCGGCGGCTGGCAATACCGTCACTTATCGTTTGACTTTCTCCACTGAGAAGTCATCCAACAACGCCCTCTTGGGCATTGCGCTGGATGGCACTCCGCTCGACGGCTTCCACCCTGACACGCTCAACTACACCCTCACCCTGCCTGCTGGCACCACCACCTTGCCTGTCGTGACTTACACACCAGGCGATGAGTATCAGACCGTTACGCTCAATACCAGCACTGCCACACGCACCGTGCGTATTGTGGTCAAGGCAGGCGATGGTTCGTCACGCATCTATACACTGACCTTCGAAATAGAGAAATCGGCCAATGCGCTGCTGAAGATGATCTACCTCGACGGCGACAGTCTGGCTGACTTCACCCCTGAGCAACTCAACTATATCGTCTCGCTGGAGCAAGACCTGATTCCAGACATCACCGTGGACCAGAGTCCCGACCAGAAAGTAAACATCACCCAACCAAACAGTTTCGGTACAGCGCGTATCATGGTTCAACCTGAGGTTGGTACGCCTATTGAATATACCATCATCTTCACTTCGGCTTCCGAACCTGCTATCCCTGAGTTCGCCGCAGACTCTTTCCCATTGTCAAATGATGTGTCATTGGCGGCTATCTATGTCAATGGCGAGCTCTATCTAGAGAACCCTGCTCCTCAGACCTACACCTACGAGCTCCAATGGCGTACTGCACAAGTGCCATCGGTGGTGCCGGTAGCCAATTCGTTGGGACAAACCATCACGATGAGCAGCCCAGGTCTCAATCAGACGACCACTATCCACGTCGTAGCAGAAGATGGTATCACCACAGCCGACTACGCCATCGCTTTCCCTGTTGCTAAAAGCAGCAACACCCAGCTCGAACTCATTGACATCGATGGTATTACCTTCGACTACGACCCTGCCGTACGCGAATATGCAATCCATTTGCCTTACCAGACAAAAGAGCTGCCTGCTATCACCTTCACCAAGGCAGAAGCAGAGCAAACAGTCGAGTTATGCACCGCAGGACTCGCTGCACCTGCCACCCTCTATGTAACCGCAGAGGACGGCACCGTGGCTAAATATACCTTCACATTCCAAGTGGCATATGCTCCATACGACAACACCCTGCTGTCGATTGTGGTGGAGAACATCGGCGCACTTGACCTCAGTGCTGGCACCGACCATACTGTCACTTTGCCATACGGCACAACCGAACTGCAATTCTCTGTTGTCAAGCAGTATCCTGAGCAGCAGGTAGTTATCCTCAATGGCGGCGTGTCTTCGCCTACCACCATCACCGTGAAGGCGGACGACCCTGCTAAAGAGGACATCGTATATACTATCACTCCAAACCTAATGACCTATCCCGAGTATTCGCTCACAGGTGTGAAGATAGATGGCGTGGAGATGGAGAACTTCGATCCAAATGTGTTTACCTATATCATCCCTGTTAGCCAAAAACCCACATTGGAGTACATGCATGCAGCTACCGTGATAGCTAGCGAATTAGCAGACAACACGAAGTACACCCAAGTGGAGGTGACCGATCAAGTCAATACCCGCTATTACACCTTCTACTATTATTACCAAAACGAAGTGATTCCTAACGGCGATTTCAATGAGTATCGCACTGGTATGAAGAATACCAAGCATACCCAAATGCCTGTGGGTTGGTACGGTTTTGCCGATCAATATAGCGAATATAAAGACGCCGTACTATGGAAAGTGGACAATCCTGGCAGAGAGATTTTCAAGCTAACCGATGGTGTCTTAGGCATCAGTTGGGGCTATTGGGCTGCGCTCAAGAGTTCTGCGCCACTCGTATTGACCTTGGGCAATACCGACGGCTTCAAGTTCGCTGTCAATGGCGGTTCTAAGGCATCGTTCTCTGGTGGTATTCCTTTCCACAACACCCCTGATGCGGTGGACTTCACATACCAGTTAGTCACAGACGAACTCGACTCTAAGTTCTCTGTTGTCATCACCGATGCACAGGGTAATACCGAAACGGTGGATTATATTGCTACAGAGAGCACCTCTAATTTCACCACCCACCGCCAACCATTGGCTACTGCGGGCAAACTGACACAGATGCTCAACATCAACATCGATGCTTCCAACGGTAAGTTGGCAGGTACTGATGCGGGTTGCTGGACGCAGGACTATTGCCCATACAGCGATGTTATTTATATCGACCGCATTGCCTTTGTATATAACAGCACGCTCACTGCGCTCACTGTGGATGGTATTCCAGCTACCCTTAATGGCAACAACTTCTCAGTAGATCTATCTGAATCAGAAGTACAAACGCCTACGCTCGCTTTCACAGGCGAAGTGCCTGACCAACAGCAGGTTGTTTCTTGGGCTAGCCACTGGACTGTCGCTGGCACTACCGCTACCCGCACTGCCACTATCACCAACTACGCCGAAGATGGTTCATCTACCGTCTATACGCTCACCGTTACGCGTCCTGTTTCAACCATCAAGACTTGCAACTACACCATCGAGAATGCCGATTTGATAGTCACCCAAACTTCTCCTTACCAGACCATCGCTATCCTGCGCGAAGCAACACGCTACGCTATCACGGTCACCGCAGAAGACGGCACTTCCGCTACCTACTACGCAGAAGTTCCTACCCTTTCTGTTGATGCTGACCCATATTGCGAGACCACCGAGGCAGAGGCCTTCCCATACGCACCTTCTTCTGCTACGCTCGAAGGAGTCATGGTGGAGAACGGCATCCTCCTCTACGAGACCACTTCGCCATTGGATACAGTCTTCGTAGAAGTTACCGATACGGCTTACCACCTCGATGTCTTTGGCGCAGCGGGCAGCAACCACTATTGTGTCAGCCGACAAGCGTCCAACAACGCCCTCTTGTCTGCTATCTACATCAACGACGCACCGCTGGCGGATTTCTACGAATCCACCTTCACCTACCAGCTCACCGCGCCTGAGTTACCAGAGCTGACGGCTACTGCAGCCGAACCTAACGCACTGGTTCAGACCGCCTTGCTCCGTCAGGACGACAACCACTATGTGTACTTCATTCAGGTCACTGCCCCCGATGGTCATACCAAGCAGGGCTATACCGTGGCCATCAATATCCACGTACTGCGCTCTACAGCTTACCTGAGCGATATCCGCGCTAATAATGTAAGTATCCCAGGCTTCTCGCCTACCCTCCTCACCTATGGTATCCAGTTGCCTGCGAATACTGCCATGCCTACCTTCAAGGCTATCACTGCCGACGGAGCTACGGCTACTGCCACTACCAGCGAGCAAGGTCGCCTCACCACCATCACCTACGAGGTGCTCTCTGAGGACGGTACACAGGATAACACCTATTATGTCGTAGTCAGCCGACAAGAGTCTTCTATCTGCACCCTCGACGCTATCTATCTCGATGGACTCCCACTCGAGGGCTTTGATCCACAAACCATCGAATACGATATAGAGTTGCCAAGCGGCACTACCCAATTGCCAGAGGTGACAGCCACCACCACCGACCCTGCTGCGACCCATCAAATCGTTGTGGACGAAGCACGCAAGATTGTCACCATCACCGTCACTGCGGAGAACAATGCTCACAAGACATACACCATCTACTTCACTATAGCCAAGAACACCGACGCTACCCTGTCGGGTATCTTCGCCGACGGCGAACTGCTGGAGAATTTCGATGAGTTGACTTTCGACTACACACTGAATATCCCATTTGGCGCGCCACTCCCTGGGCTCACGGCTACCGCTACTGATCCTAACGCACAAGTCACTATTCGTGTGATAGATGCTATGCACTACACTATCCTTGTGGTGGCCGAAGACGGACAGACCACGCTCACCTACACCGTGACTTTCGTCCAACTGCCTTCTACCAATAGCAACCTGCTCAATATCTTCATCGACGGCAATCCATTGGAGAGCTTCAGCCCAACCGACTACGAGTACGCTATCACTCTGCCTCACGGAGCACCGCTCCCAGAGGTGACATGGCTGGTGGCTGACGCTGAGCAAGTGGTAGAGGCTGCATGGGAAGGACAGACCATCCGCCTCACTGTGACCGCTGGCGACAAGACCAACGTAAGCGAATATACCATCGTCTTCACCAACGAACTCTCCGAGAACAACTACCTGCTTTCTATCGCACTCCGCGGCGAGCCATTGGCTACTTTCCACCGCGACAGTTTGGCATACACCCTCACCTACCCAGTAGGTACGGCTCCTTCCGAACTCATCACGGCAGCCGAGGTTGTGGCTACGCCAGAGGACGCATCTGCTACAGTCGCTGTACAAGAGCAAGGCACTACGCTGGTGATTATTGTCACCGCAGCCAATGGCGCTATCCGCGCATATAGTATTGAGCAGATTATTGAGCTCTCCAACGAGGCTCGCCTCTCGATGATTTACCTCGATTCAGTGGCTATTGAGGGCTTCAATCCTGATATCTACGAATATACAGTCAAGCTCCCACAAGGTGCTATCCTGCCTATAGTGACGGCTACACCTATGGACACCTTGTATGCAGAGGTAGAGTTGGGTATGGAGCAGACCCTCGACGATGGCACCAAACTCATTGAGATTGATGGTATTGCGCAAGACGGTACGATTTTGACTTATTCGGTATATTTCACATTTGCCGACTGGTCGCCTACTTCGGAATCCGTGCAAGGTGACTGCCTCTTCTTCCCTGTGAAGGGTTCGTCTAACACGTTCCGTGCGGTGACTATCTCCTTGGGTGTGAAGTGTGCTATCTATACGCTGAGTGGTCAGCTGCTCACTTTGATGGATGTACCTGTATTGGATGTAAATTCCGTAGAGGTAGAGCACAAAGAGAACGGCGAGCAGATCATCAAGGAAGGTTCAGTGCCTAACGATGCGATTGGTGCGGACTATGTATCTCGCACAGGCGAACCATTTGTGTATATTTTCTACAATGTCAATACCAAGCGCATTGGCAGAGGCGGCAAGTACATGTCCCGCTAATATAGCCTAATACATTCATTCACAGCCCCGCCAAGGCATTCACAACAGCCAAGGCACTCACTCACAACAGCCACCTCGCGGTGGCTGTTGTTTTATTATCTCTCATTGTTTCCATTGTTGAGTCTAATTGTCTCCATTGTTGAATCTCAATTGTCTCCATTGTTGAATCTAAATTGTTTTCATTGTTGAATCTAAATTGTTTTCATTGTTGATAAATATCCCCGCTTGTGGTTTAGATAGAGATTTCTTATCTCCCTTCGGTCGAACGACTATTTCTGCGCACCAGTGCAAGGATGTTTATTACTCTCATTGTCTTCTTTATTCACCCCCCTCGCTACTTTTTTCCTCCGTCACGTTACCGACACATAACCGACACATAACCGATACATAACCGATACATAACCGATACATATGAATACCCCATGAATACCCTGTGAATATCCCATGAATACCCCATACCTCATCCTAACATGAGAGAACTATGGTAGTAAGGGCAATTATTCCTGCACCTTCTTCTGTTTTCCTCCAACTATGCATTTCCCCAAAAAAAGTATCAAATCTTTAGAAAAAAGTATCACACCTTATTATTCGCGCGTATATGCGCGCGAAAATTTGCATATTCAACATCTTTTTATTAATTTTGCACCGATTTTCGGCATTTTGCAAACGCAAAATATTCGAACAATCTTAATAAAACGCATTTTTTATTAATAATTGACACAAAAAAGATACTAACTATTAATTATTAACTATCAAATATTAATTGACGTGAAACAATTTCTACGATATATCCTCACCCTCGTTGTCGTTTTACTGACAACCACCCCCGCATGGGCAGCAAACCCACAATATTATTGGGAAACTCGATTTAACAACACAATGACTTATGCAGATGGAACACCAAATATAAGTTTATTAAATAATTCCACCGCATATTATGATCACGTTAATTTCTATATATCAGGAATCAACAGTGTTAGTGACAATAAAATACTCAAGTATAGTGACATGAGTAAAAACACGACCAATAGTGATTCTAAATTTTCTTGGTCGGTTGAGGAAAATGCTAACAATCCCTACTCTATTACAGTAACAAAGATACAAGTCCAAGTTAGGGGATACAACACATCTGGCGGTGATGCATGGGCATGGTTTAATAGCAATTCCAAAGTCGAATGTGGAACCAATAGCCTAGGAACTAATGGAAGTCAAACTGTTACTATAGAAAACTCTAATGGTTTATCCTCTCCTGTCACTTTTAACCGTCAAAGTTTTAGCGGAGGCTTATTTGGCATCAAGACCTCCTTCACTCTTCATAATATTCGATACACATACACACTCAAGCAGCGTATGCCTGTATTTCAATACAAAGCAGAGGCGCAAACAAGCAATAGTGAGTATGGTGCAGCATATTCTTCATGGGAATCATTTGCTAATGCAACTTCATCTACTTCAAACAGCACATCATATTCTGCTAATAAGTATCTCCCTTCAGAAGGAATGACTAAGAAGGTTTATTTTAAGGCAGTTGCAAAACCTGGATATACGTTTGTTGGATGGAAAGAATCTGCTAATGCAACCACTTATCTCTCATACGATGAAGAGTATTCGTTTGATTTCACATCTACAAGTAACGATTTTGACGCCCCTTCTACCATAAAGCGATATGCAGTATTTATGGGGAAACAACAACCACAGCTATCAGGACCTGCTACTGGCGCGACCAAAGTAGGGAACATAGATGACTTAATCTTTACTTTTATCAACACATCTAACGCCCCTGTTGAAGATGATAGTAAAGATTTCTATTTCTCCATTAAACATAATCCCGATAATACGACCAAAGCAGGTAGTGCAAATCCTAATTTAGTTATTTCTTATGACCCCATAAACAAAAAAGTTACAGGTCTTAATTCGGGAACTGCTACCATTACCTTTGTTCAAAAAGAAACAAGCACACACTACACAGACACCCTGCGTTGTACCATAACAGTTTCAAAGCGCACCACCGATTTTGCACTCAACTTTGCAAACGAATACTTTGTAGATGACGAAATCAACAAAAACACGTTCTTTACTAACTCAACCAATGGTGAAGTAGCTATTCAAGTATCAGACAAGACGTCTGATAACCGCGCATTATTTACCTACAACAATGGCATTCTCAAAGCTAATGGTGCGACACTCAATGCGAATGCAGAAACAACCACTATTACTGTCCTCCAAGCTGAAAACTACAAATGGACGGGTAAATCCCTTACAAAGGATGTAATAGTTAAAAAATACCCAACAGACTTCACTTGGCTCTTGAAAGATACATACTATGTAGATGATGTAATTACATCTATTTTCAGCAAAACCAACAATAGTCTTCCTACTACAATCACTTCCAGCGACCCTAATATTGTCAAAGTAGAAGGCAACCAATTAGTAGCATTGAATGCTGGAAAAGCAGCAATTACCATATCACAAGCCACTGATCGCAAATGGGTTGCATTTACCCAAACGAAAGAGATTACCGTCCTCAAACACGACATTGTTGCTACCATCAACCCTAACACCGCCTATTGGAATGAGTTGGTAAGTAATCCATTCTCAGCTACTTCTACACATCCTGCATCTGGACAAGTCACTAAAATAGATAATTTCACGGTTACTCAACAAAACAACGAACATATCGCCAAATTAAACAACGCTAATTATAACATCCAAACCTACTACACCAACGGTGATGTCAATTTCCTCATCACCCGCCCCGCGGATTACAAATACAACGCCCTCAACCAAACACTTACTCTAACGGTAAATGCAAACTGGGGATGTAATTTGACATTATCTGCTTATTCAACGGAAACAGGAACTGGGGATAATTCCACATCTGGAACAGTTACCTTAAACGGTGCAGGAGACCTTTTGTCATTCAACTACAAATTAAATAGTACTGCCAATGTGAGTCACTACTTAACTACACAATACTCATTATCTGAAAACGGAGAAGATTTTCAAGATATTGCAGGATCACAAGTTGGAGAGAAAGATACAAAGTTATTATTCCATTCGCTCACACTTCCCAAAGGCACAAAGCGAATCCGTTTCAAGCGAACAGACAACGGTTGGGGAGATAAGAAATTTGAAATTTCCAACATCACCGTCACTCGTGCACAAGATATCCGTCCTACAGAAGGTGGACGTACATTAAATAGCACGAACGCGCTGGTATTGCCTACCGTTGCTGTTGGTCAACCTAGCAGCAAACAATTCCACCTTGAGTGGAGTGCTTGTACGGATATAAAAATCACATGCGACAATCCTAAGTTCACAATAAACACAACCGACATTACCACACGTGATGGCAGTATTGACATCACCGTCAGTTGCAACACTTCAGAAGTAGGCACATTTATTGGCGATGTAACTATTTATAACCAAGAACAGATGGAGACTTTCCCTATCACATGTGAAGTCTATACCAAATGGCTCACTGACTCCATCAGAGGTTCTGCCACTTACTCCATGAAAGTAGATAAGACATGGGAAACCGATTTCTATTTCCCTATACAGAGAGCGTCACAATATCCAACAACAGATGGAGCGTTCCACTATGCTATTGAACATACTTTTGTGGACGCAGACCCAGCCGTTAGAAAACCAGAGCACCCTAATGAAGTTATTTCCTATAACAACGGAGTAATCACCGCTCATAACGCAGGTACAGCCATTCTAACTATCAAACACGATGAGACCCCTGAGCATTTCGCGTCGCAACAATTCACTTGTACCCTCACCGTCTCTAAACACGATGTAGAACTCCAATGGAAAGACCCCGTATATTTCAATGACACCATTTACAACTACTTCACAACCACCAACACCATCTCCCCTATCATTGAATCTCAAACAGATACCGATGTAGCCAAACTCACCACCGAGTTCAACCCTACATCCAACAACTCTTTGGACTTGATTACCTTCAACAAGGAGGCATCTACCACCGTCACCGTTTCCCAAGAAGAGAACTACAAGTGGAATGGCTACTCCGAACAACACACTATCACCCCTATTGATCCTAATAACCACGTGACATTCACATTGACACAAGAAAATTATATCTCCGCATTCAAACATTCATTTGTTGATCCCGCAGCAAATGACCAATCAAAAGGACCTGATTGGCAAAGCGGAGGTATCTATTTTGGTGGAGAGGGCGCATTTGAAGGTGCTGAAGGTTGGAATTGGGATGAGAAATATTTTATCATACAATTTACGGGCATTCCTGACAGTATTTATTTTGATGCAAGCCGTTCTGGTTCTGCGACAGGAACCATCAAATTATCAGTTTCAGAAGGCAAAACTCCTGACAATCTAACTGAGGTATGGAGCAATAGCAACAACTCAGAGAATAACAAAATTATAAGAAAACTCAATCCTGACTCACGCTATCTGAAATTCAGTTACACCGGTAACTTATGGGGTCTATTCAAAAACATCACCGTCACCGAACTCAATGAGTTCCGTGCCGTCGATCAGAACAATGATACACAGGATGTCACCCATCTGGACTTCGGTGCTAATCAGGTATTCACCGACAAAACCCTGCCATTCAAGTTGCGCTATGCTAACCCTGGTTACAAAATCACAGTTGAGTCCACAGACCCACACTTCACCGTTGACCCATCCTATATTGGCGACATCGGTGGCGAGTATCATGGCACACGCACCATCAATGTGACCTACACTTCGTCAGAGCCATACGCTACCAGCAGCAACGCCATGATTATTATCAAGGACGAATTAGGAGAAGAACACAGCGATACAGTCTACCTATCAGCTTCGTCATACAAAGCAGAACAGGTACTCCATTGGCGCAATGATTTTGAAGCCATACCTCAACCTATCATCCGCCTCAAAAATGGAGAAATCACCAATGCTGCTTGGGCTACCAGCAGTCTGCCTGTCACCTTCGCCTCAAACAACGAGGCTGTCATCAAAATATCATCTGACGGCAAAACGCTCATTCCTGTTGCAGAAGGCGAGGCAGAAATCACTGCCTACCAATTGGGTAATGAGACATGGCTACCTGCTGACCCTATCACCAAAACATTCATTGTCACCGAAAAACTGCTGCAATACATCATTTGGAATGATGATCTCACCAATATCATCAAAGAGGACATCACCCCCCAAACACTCCCACTCACAGCGCAAGTTTATCTCCAACAAGAAGACGGCACCGTAGTCTTCAGCCAAGAGCAAACAAACCAACTGACATATCAAAGCGGTAACAGCAATATCGTCTCTGTCAGCGGCAATACACTCACTATCAACAATGTGGGCAATACCACATTAACCGCCACTGTGGAAGGAAACAACGATTATGCTACCGCCTCCATGACCAAAACTGTCATCGTGCGCTCCGCCACCCCTGGTTGCGATGATAATCTGCTCTATCACCACGAAGGCGACCCTATCCAGTTCTTCCAATATAACTTGGATGAAATAATCAAAGAGCCAATCGCCCTCGACCGCAACAAGGGTGAGGCAGGCTACGTAGTCGTTTCGCACTATGGTCAGTCTTGGAATCTGGCTATTCAGTACTACGCCGCAGAAATACGCGTAGAGCAATCATTGGATAACTGTAGCACATGGAACACCATTGAGACCATCCAACCTGTTAAGAACCAAGAGAATGTAAGCACCATTCCGCTCAACCGCCAAGCCACACACATCCGCTTCGTGCGTAACTATGGCGGACAGGGTTATCAGTTCCTCTACAATATTGATGTGCACCCTGCACAATACATTGAGGCACAAGACGTAGTGGACTTTGGAGAGATACACGTGGGTAGTCGCGAGACCCGCACTTTCCCTCTCCACTACTCCAACATCAAGCACTCGCTTTCGCCAGTACCTTCCACCTCCGAAGTTACTGCCACACCAAACACCTTTGGCGAGTGTAGCGGTTTTGGCACACAAGACATCAGCGTGACATGGCTCCCAACACAGGTAGATGATAACGCAACTGCCACCATTACCTTCACAGATCCTAATTCGGGCAGGACGAAAGTGGTTACACTCAGGGCTAAGGTTACCACAGGTACACAAAACATCATTTGGGACAATCGCCCTACTATCATCGAAGACTGTGGTTCCATTCTATTCCCAGAAAAGACCACCGCTAACCTACCTATCAAGTGGAGAGTCATACAGGGCAACGAGTACGCTGATTTCAACGAACAAGGTATGCTCGAAATTTTCAAAAACGGCACAATCGTCGTAGAAGCTACCCAAGAGGGTACAGCCAACTACGAACCACTCACCCCTGTTCAATATACCTTCGATATTCAGATCCAAACCATCTTCGTCGGAACAGAAGACAGCGATTGGCACAACCCTAACAACTGGACCATGTGTCGCTTGCCATACCCTACCGAAGTGGTAACTATGGAACACCCCGCCACACTCTCCACACACGCGACTGTCGCAGGGGTCATCTTCTCCACCAACGGCTCTATCCATATCACCCATACAGGCGGACTCACCATCAACGAGGCCGGCGTAACCAACGCCGCCACCGATGGCAGCAGCATCATCATTGACAACAACCCACAAGGAGCAGGATTCTTACTTATTTCGCCTTCTGCACCTGAAGCCAATAAGTACCCCTACTTCACAATGAACTTCACCACCCGTGCCTTCAACGAGGGCGTTCCTCGCGACGAGACATGGCAATATATGGGTGCACCGGGCAACAATGCCACCTTCAAAAATCTGGATAGCCAAACGCTCATCTACCATTGGGATGAGACCAAAGGTTGGACGCCATACACCGTAAACGGCAGCCTGCCCATATGGCAAGGTTATGCCCTCACACAGAGCATACAAGCCAACCAGACCTATCAAATCACTGCCCAAGCTATCCAAGGTACCAAGGCCATTGACCTCACCTACACCTCTTTGGGCATGAAGGGCGACAACCTCTTTGTCAATAGCTTCACCGCCCCTATTGATATTGCCAAATTCACAACTGGGGATATCACAGGCAACTGGGGATACCAAACCTTCTATTTCTTCAATACAGGTTCGTGGAACGACTGGCAAGGCACCAATCCTAACCACTCACACGATGCCTCTTCAGCTGGTCACTACTACGCCGTACCACTCTTCAGTGCACCATACTTAGAGGGTTCGCAAACCATCGTGCCACCTATGCAAGGCGTGTATGTACATACCGAAGAAGCACCCGTATCTATCACTCTGAACTACGAGAAGCATGTTTGGAATGGATCTGCGGGTAACCTACCTATGCGCGCTCCACAAAAGCAGTCACCTGACTTCCAACGCGTACGCATTCAAGTCAGCAGCGACAATAGCGGTGCCGACCGCATGTACATCATTCAGGAGCCATCCACTACCCGCGACTACGACAATGGCTACGATGGCAAAAACATCAACGCCCAAGGACAGGTCAATATCTACACCAACGAACCTTTCGGTAAGATGGAAGTATCTTGCGCTAACGATATCGACAGCATGTATATCGGTCTGCGTACAGGCAACGACACCCATTATACCCTCACCTTCGGCGCCATCGCAGGCGACTCGCTCTACTTGCAAGACTTGGAGAACGACAGTATCATCCCTCTCTTCAATGATGAGCAATACCACTTTACCGCTCAACCTAATACGGTAAACAATAGTCGCTTCCTGCTCCTATCCCACCCACGCTTCGCGCCGAATACCAGCACCCCTACCACCGACATCAATGGCGACACACTTGCCAAGATTTGGTCCATCGGCTCCACCATTTACATTGCCAATGCACCAGCCAACAGTTGGGCTACCCTATACACCGTTAGCGGACACCTTGTCCTCTCCACTCCAATCGCCAATACCCAATCGCCTGCTACACTTGACGTATCCCACCTACCACAAGGCGTCTATATACTTCGACTCAACAACCAAGTGTACAAGTTCGTGTGTAAGTAACCAGTAAGATGATCGTATTAGTCAGTAACCATTAAAAAATTAGTTTGTTTGATTAAGAATATTTATTACATATTGCTCCTATTGTGCGCATGGGTTATCCCAGCCCAACTATCCGCACAGATCTATAGCACTGCTGAGGCATCACTCCGTGCCAACCGCCGAAGCAGTGGCATGGCAGCCATATCAGCCTCAGCGCCTACCACTACCCCATTCCGCTCTACCAGCAGTTATTCTGTTGGCAGTCATTCATCTGCACCTACTACATCTGCTTTCTCCACTGCCTCTATACGCTTTGCCAATGGCAGCATACAGACATCTGCCTCCACACTCACTGGCGGCACATTGGCTGACGATACAGACTTCATATCCACAGGCAGCAACCAAACCAACACCACTTGGAACGACGACGAAGACGGCTGGGGTACAGGTACACCAGACCTCCCTCTCCAACTCGACTGGGACGCACTGCTCTTTATCCTCTTACTCCTTATCCCTTATCTTTATCGGGTAGAGAAACGGAGGATAAGCGATCAACAAGCATAAAATAAATAGGGCGTATCTTTAACGGATACGCCCTATTTCTTTCTATTTCAGTAGTTGAGATTACTTTACCATTCTACCCAAGCAGTCATACATTTGATTATCTTTTACAATGTAAATCTGTCCGTTCATCATCACTTTCACAGCAGTGCTTTGGGGTGCTTTTAGGTCTTCTACTCCAGTTTCCACCACTTCGCCATATACGGTCAGTCCTTCCACACAACCAGCAAAATTACCGCTATACAATACTTTCAGATAGCGTGTATCTGCAGACAAAGTGACATCTATATCATTCTTCTTGCTCCCTGATGTCCACACTTCTGTAAAAGTCTCATTATCCGCACTCTCAGATACCGAGAAGTAGACACTAGAAGCACCTGAATTAAATCCAGCAGTATCGCGCGTTTTTGTAGTGGCAGTAACACGAGTAGGAGTAGCATTGTTCGCCAATGCTATCACCACATATTTATCATCAAAATCAAATCCTCCGAGTACATTATTGCCCAAACATATACCATGCTTACTCGACCACTCATTATCGCCTTCATCCGCTACAATTGTTGTCTCATCATTCCAATCTGCTTCAGTGAAAGGAACATTATAGGCTAATTCAGCCATTGCCATCGCTGGCATTACTACACTCGCCACGAGTGCGAAAAAACGTGTAAAATTCTTTTTCATACCTTATACTATATTCTTAAATTTGCTGCAAAGTTAAGCATAATCTTTCACAAAAGCAAATTTTCACACGATTTCTCACCCAAATATTAAGAATCGGCAAATTATTCCCAATTTTCGTACCACTCCACACAACCCTACACCACTCTAAACAATCCTACACAACCGCCATACCACACAAAAAAAAGCACACCTATCGGTATGCTTTTTCCCATCTTCGCTTACTTACGAATTACTCGCCATCATGCGCATGCAAAGATTGCACATAGATTGCGTGCATCATTTTCTCACGCTTAATCTCTGATGGTTTTGAGAATTGTTGACGACGACGCAGCTCTTTTACGACACCTGTCTTGTCAAATTTGCGTTTGAATTTCTTAATCGCGCGCTCGATGTTCTCGCCTTCCTTAACTGGTACAATGATCATTGCATACACCTCCTTCTCTTTGTCTCTCCAGGCAGTCAGCCCGTTCCGAGTGATAGCGGATGTTTAAGTCTCCCGCTTGACCTTTTTATGGGTTTAACTTATTACTCTATTTTCAAACAAAAGACCACCTAACATTTGTTAGGCGGTCTTTGTACCCAGAGCCGGGGTCGAACCGGCACAGGGGTGAACCTACTGGTGTTTGAGACCAGCGCGTCTACCGATTCCGCCATCTGGGCCTGCTCTTTTTTCAAAAGCGACTGCAAAGGTACTGCTTTTTTTTGAAATGACCAAATAAAAATGCAAAAAAGTGCAAAAATAATGCACTTTTTCGCAATTATCGGCTATTTTTAGGTAAAATCCCCTCAGCAAGCACAATCTTCATATTGCTTTCACATCACCGCTGAGCAATGTTGGCGAAGCGGAATGGTTGTCTATGGTGTCGTTAGCAAACAATCACTTCGCCAGCAACCCGCGCACGACCATATTGATGGTCTTGCCTTCTGCCTTGCCAGCCAACTGCTTGGTAGCCAGACCCATCACCTTACCCATGTCTTGTGGACCTGTCGCGCCCACTTGAGCAATAATCTCTGCAAGTACAGTCTTCAGTTCCTCTTCGCTCATCATAGCAGGCAGATAACGCTCAATCACAGCGCATTGTGCCATCTCATCCTCTGCTAATTCAGGACGATTAGCAGCGCGAAACATCTCCGCTGCCTCTTTGCGTTGCTTCACCATCTTTTGCAGAATCTGCAATGCACGGTCATCATGCAACTCACCATCACCGCCCTTGGCGGTCTTGGCCTCCAAGAACTCTTTCTTTATACCACGTAGCGCATCCAACGCCACTTTATCCTTTGCGAGCATCGCTTTCTTGATATCCTCGCTAATTTGATCAAACAAATTCATAATTCTTAATTCAAAATTCTCAATTATAAAAAGATTATTTGCACTAAAATGTAGATTGGTAGCAATACGATCAATGAGAACTTCAGCATATACCCAAAGAACGATGGCATCTTAATACCATTCTCCTCTGCAATGGCCTTCACCATGAAGTTTGGTCCATTGCCAATATAGGTCATTGCACCAAAGAACACCGAACCTATACATATAGCCTTCAGCAGTATCTCTGGAATACCAGCCATCATCTCTCCGCCAAAGACAGCCATTTGGTCTGGTATCAAGCCCGTAGCCACACTATGGAAAGCCACTGCGGTTGGGGTGTTATCCAAGAACGATGAAAGCAGACCTGTCGAATAGTAGAACTGCCATGTCGCATCCAATCCCAATGAAGCGGCATTAGCATTCAAGTATGCCAATGCTGGGGTCATGGTGGTAAAAATACCCAAGAACAACACAGCCACCTCCATGATTGGAGCCCATGAGAATTTATTCATTCCGTAGCGCACATTGCGCTTCGTGGTATAGAGCGAACCAAAGGTCAGTGACAGCAACACGATCTCACGCAAATAGCGCAACCACATTGGAGCTTTAGGATCCGCCATCTCTGGGATAGTACCAGAATTGATGAGAGCCACCGTCAACACGATACCCACCAAATAGAGGAAATTATGCTTACCCTTGAAGACAAGCGGCACTTGTTGCTCATGGTCTGCCTGCAACGCGTGTGCGTGTTCCTTCTTATAATATATAGTATCCAGCACATAGTAAATTGCCATCAGCAAAGCCCCCGTGAACAACCATGGTGCCCACATGGACATAAACCATGTAAACTCAGCACCGCGCAAGAAGAGCATAAACAATGGTGGGTCACCCAGCGGAGTCAACAATCCACCACAGTTAGCACACAAGGCGATGAAAAACAAAATAGTGTGCACCTTGTGTTCACGTTGCTGATTGGTAGTAATCAGCGGACGAATCAGCAACATCGCTGCACCCGTCGTACCCATGATACTAGCCAACAACCAGCCCAAGCCCAAGAAGCTTGTGTTCACCCAAGGCGTCGCTTTGATATCACCCGACACATGAATACCACCCGTCACGACATACAATGCCAGCAGCAAGATGATGAAAGGTACGTAATCGCCAAAGAGTTGGTGCTCCAACTCATGCAACATACCACCCATAATCAGGCAGATAGCAGTTGGTACGCCCAAGAACAGGGCTACTGTCAATTTGTGTTTGTTACTCTCCCACCAGTGCTCTGCCAGCAATGGTGCTACCGCAATGGCCAATAGCATTAATCCAAAAGGAATCATGCTCCATGCACTATGTACAAGCTGTTCCATAATATTTTTGTATTACTGAGTTTTACCTATAAGTCCCATAGGTCCTATGAGTCCTATGAGTCCTATGGGTCCTATAATTCTATAGCTTTTTAATCCAACTTTAGCACCGCCAAGAACGCCTTTTGTGGTACTTCCACATTACCGATTTGCTTCATGCGCTTCTTACCCTTCTTCTGCTTCTCCAGCAGTTTGCGCTTACGACTCACATCACCACCATAACACTTCGCCAACACATCCTTACGCACCTGCTTCACCGTCTCACGAGCGATAATCTTTGCGCCGATAGCCGCCTGAATAGCAATATCAAACTGTTGACGAGGCAACAACTCCTTGAGTTTCTCGCACATACGACGACCAAAACTCTCGGCATTATCTCTATGGGTCAGCGTACTCAGCGCATCCACTTGCTCGCCATTGAGCAGAATATCCAGCTTCACCAAGTTACTTGGACGGAAGCCATTGTGGTGCCAGTCAAACGAAGCATAACCCTTCGAGATTGATTTCAACTTGTCATAGAAGTCAATCACAATCTCGCCCAGCGGCATGTCGTACAATATCTCCATACGGTCGCCCGAAATATACTCCTGCTTCACCAATTCACCGCGTTTGCCAAGGCACAAGGTCATGATTGGACCAATATAATTGCTCGTCGTAATCACACTGGCGCGGATATATGGCTCTTCAATATGGTCAATCACTGTGATATCTGGCATTCCCGCAGGGTTATGCACCTCGTGCATCTCGCCGTCCTTGGTATACACCTTATAACTTACGTTAGGCACCGTGGTGATGACATCCATATCAAACTCGCGATCCAAACGTTCTTGCACAATCTCCATATGCAGCAGTCCCAAGAAGCCGCAGCGGAAACCAAAGCCCAACGCCACCGACGACTCGGGTTGGAATGTCAACGCAGCATCGTTCAACTGCAGTTTCTCCAGCGAAGCACGCAAGTCCTCAAAATCCTCTGCCTCAATCGGATACACACCCGCAAACACCATCGGTTTAGCTTCCTCAAAACCTGCAATCGCTTCCGTACATGGGCGCGCCACATGGGTAATAGTATCACCTACCTTCACCTCGGTAGAGGTCTTGATACCCGAAATGATATATCCCACATTACCAGCCGAAATCTCGTTCGTTGGCTGCATATTCAATTTCAGCACGCCAATCTCGTCCGCATCGTACTCTTTGCCTGTATTGAAGAAGCGCACACGGTCGCCCGACTTCATTGTACCATTCACCACCTTAAAGTAAGCGATGATACCACGGAATGGATTAAACACCGAGTCAAACACCAAGCATTGCAGCGGCGCCTCTGGGTCGCCTACTGGAGGAGCTATGCGCTCAATAATAGCGTCCAATATCTCAGGCACACCGTCGCCTGTCTTCGCCGAACAGCGCAGTATCTCCTCGCGCTTACAGCCCAGCAGATCGATAATCTCGTCCTCCACCTTCTCAGGCATAGCCGAATCCATATCGCATTTGTTCATCACAGGGATAATCTCCAAGTCGTGCTCCAATGCCATATAGAGGTTAGAGATGGTCTGCGCTTGCACACCTTGTGAAGCATCTACAATCAGCAATGCACCCTCGCAAGCAGCGATACTGCGGCTCACCTCGTAGGAGAAGTCCACGTGTCCCGGAGTGTCAATAAGGTTCAGCGTATAGCCCTTATACTGCATCTGGATGGCGTGTGACTTGATGGTGATACCACGCTCTTTCTCCAAATCCATATCGTCCAGCACCTGATTCTCCATCAAGCGCTTGTCCACCGTAGCGGTGTATTCTATCAATCGGTCCGCCAAGGTGGACTTGCCATGATCAATGTGGGCAATAATGCAAAAATTTCGTATATTCTTCATATTATCTTTATTATCAATCTTTATGGCATTTTCAACTTTTATGCCACTCTTATCCTAATTTATAATCGGCTGCAAAATTAGTAAAAAATTTGCATATATGCAAAAAATATAGTAATTTTGTCGCCGTTTTTACAAAATTGTAAAATATTAACTATTAATTGTTAATTAGTAACTATTAATTTCCATGCAAAAGCAACATGTAGTAGTTCGCTTCTGTGGCGACTCGGGCGATGGTATGCAACTCACAGGTACCATGTTTGCCTCGCTGAGCGCTATCTTGGGTAACGAAATCAGCACCCTACCCGATTTTCCCGCCGAGATTCGTGCCCCACAAGGCACATTAGGTGGCGTGAGCGGTTTCCAAGTACAATTAGGCACTGGTGTCTATACCCCTGGCGACCAAGCCGATGTGATTGTAGCCATGAACGCTGCCGCACTCAAAGTGTGTGCCCTCGGGTCAGACTTCAACAAAACAGGAGCACAGTGGCAAGCTGAGTCATCCATGTTCCGCCGCGATGCGGTCATCATCGTGGACACCAATGCACTCACCCCAAAAGATCTCGAAAAAGCGCTCTACCAAACCGACAACCCATTCACCGAATTGGGCATTCCAGAGTCGGTACAAATCATACCCGTAGCCCTTACAGAACTCACCAAAGAGGCACTCAAGGATATGGGGTTGGACAATAAATCCATTCTCAAATCGCGCAACATGTTTGCCCTCGGACAGGTCTGCTGGCTCTTCAATCGCCCTGTGGATAAAGCGGTTGCGTTCCTTGAGAGCAAGTTCCAAAAGAAACCTCAACTCATTGCCCCCAATGTAAAGGTACTCACCGACGGCTTCAACTACGGACAGAACCTCGCGCTGAATATCCAGACAATGAATGTGGACACATCCCACGACCTGCCCCAAGGCACCTATACCTCCATCGCAGGCAACAAAGCCACGGCATGGGGACTAATAGCCGCAGCAGAAAAATGCGGCAAACGCCTGTTCTTGGGTTCCTACCCCATCACACCTGCCACCGACATCATGCACGAACTGGCAGCCCGCAAAGACATGGGCGTGATGGTGGTGCAAGCCGAAGATGAGATTGCGGGTGTCTGCACCGCTATCGGCGCAGCCTTTGCGGGCGACTTAGCTGCCACCAGCACTTCGGGTCCAGGTCTCAGTCTCAAGGGCGAAGCCATTGGATTGGCAGTGATGGCAGAGTTGCCACTCGTGGTGATTGATGTACAACGCGGAGGTCCCAGCACTGGACTCCCTACCAAAACCGAACAGACCGATCTCATGCAAGCGCTCTATGGTCGCAATGGCGAATGTCCTGCGGTTGTGATAGCTGCATCCACCTCTGCCAACTGTTTTGATTACGCCTACGCTGCTGCCAAGATTGCCTTGGAGAACATGACCCCTGTGGTGCTACTCACCGACACCTATCTGGCGAATGGCACAGGACTATGGCGCATACCACAACTGAGCGAACTGCCTCATATTCAGCCACAAAGCGTACCCGAAGAACTAAAAGGCAACTACAACCCTGCCCTGCGCGATGAGCGCGGCGTGCGCTACTGGGCATACCCAGGCATGGAGGGTTACGAACACCGCAATATCGGTTTAGAGCGCGATGCTGAGAAAGGTACCATCTCCACCAACCCCGATAACCACCAACGCATGGTACTTGCACGCCAAGCCAAGATTGAGCAAGTAGCTAACCAGATACCTCTGCTGCAAGTACAAGGCAACCCGCAGAGCGACACGCTACTTATCGGTTGGGGCTCAACCGAAGGTCACCTGCTGGCAGCAGCCGAGCAGTTGGATTGCGCATTGGCACATTTCAACTATATTAACCCGCTACCTAAAAACACCGAAGAGGTGTTGCGCCAATACAAGCGCATCGTAGCGTGCGAGCTCAACAGCGGACAGTTTGCGGCGTACCTGCGCAGCAAGATGGAGGGTCTGCATATAGAACAATACAACGAAATGACCGCCCAACCATTCGCGGTAGATAGAATCGTAAAAGCTATTAATCAAGCACCCCTCCAGTCCAACTAGCTCAACTAGCATAACTAGAACTACTAGAACAACTAGACAACAAAGAAAAAAAAATGGAAGCAAGTCAATTCAAGAGCAATCAATATGTAAAGTTCTGCCCTGGTTGTGGTGACCATGCCATCTGTATGGCATTGCAAAAAGCCATGGCTGAGGTAGGCATACCCACCCACCAGACGGTGGTCATCTCTGGTATCGGATGCTCAAGCCGCATGCCCCACTACCTCAACACCTATGGTTTCAATACCATCCACGGACGTGGTGGCGCTATCGCCACGGGTGTGAAGACCAGCCACCCCGAACTCAGCGTATGGCAAATGACTGGCGATGGCGACTGCCTCGCTATTGGCGGCAATCACTTTATCCACGAACTGCGCCGCAATGTAGATCTCAATATCTGCCTATTCAATAATCGCATATATGGTCTGACCAAAGGTCAATACTCCCCTACTTCGCCCAAAGGCTTTGTCAGCAAATCCAGTCCGTTTGGCACAGTGGAACGCCCGTTTATCCCTGCCGAACTCGTATTCGGCGCACGCGGCACGTTCTTCGCCCGCACACTGGATGTGGATATGCCAACTACCGTGGACTGTATGGTACAAGGACATCAACACAAAGGCGCCAGCGTGATTGAATGTCTGGTGAACTGCGTGATTTTCAACAATGGCACCCACAACTGGATAGCCGATCGCGAGATGCGCGCCGAGCGCAGTATCGTGCTCAGACATGGCGAGAAGATGATCTTCGGCAAGGAGAAAGACAAAGGTCTGGCATTGGATTACTCGCAAGGACTTATACCTCAACTCATCGTCGTACCAGCCAACGACCCACGCGTACTCACACACGATGCTACGCTGCAAGACCCAACGCTGCATCGAATGTTGGCGATGATGGGGCAAGATATCCCTGCCTCATCACCTAATAGCCTTATAACCTCATCACCTCAATTGCCTATCGCTCTCGGCGTGATACGCAATGTAGAGGAAGAGGCATACGACATGGCCGTCAATCAGCAGATTAACGAAGTACGCGAGAAGAGCAAAGTAAAAACATTCGACCAACTGACCCAGACCCTGGAAACCTGGAATATCAATAATAATTAATATCCTAGCGCCACTAGTACGACTAGCATGCCTAGTTCAACTAGCACTACTAGTTCTACTAACACTACTCCCCCCATAGAAACAATATGAAACACCTTCTTCTATCTCTTGCACTCCTTGCGACCACACTTACTTGGGCGCAAGACACCACCATTTTACCCGCCGAAGGCACCGAACCTTCGCTCATCGAGCAAGTTGAAAACTGGTATGCCGACAACATGAATTACCTGAGCATCACGCTGCTCATGACGGTGGAATCATCTTTTATACCTTTCCCCAGCGAGATTGTCATTCCCCCCGCAGCCTATGTGGCAGGCAAAGAGGAGAGCACACTACATACCACAGACAGTTATCCTGTCAATGTGCTGCTTATCGTGCTTTTCGGTACGATAGGTGCTATGCTGGGGGCTATCATCAACTACCTGCTGGCGATGTGGCTCGGTCGCCCTATCATCTATGCATTTGCGGATAGCAAGGTGGGGCACCTCTGTCTGCTGTCATCGGAGAAAGTAAAGAAAGCCGAAGACTACTTCAACGAGCATGGCAAGGTGAGCACCTTTGTCGGTCGCTTGATACCAGGTATTCGCCAACTGATCAGTATCCCTGCTGGCTTGAGCAAGATGCACTTCGGTCAATTCGTATTTTACACCTTCTTAGGAGCAAGTATCTGGAATATCGTGTTGGCATTGTTGGGCTATATCGCCCACGGACAGATGGACCTTATCCACGCCTACAGCCACGAACTGAGCATCGCCATCATGGCATTGCTGGGCATAGTGGTGGTGTACTTTGTTGTAAAAACGGTGATAAAGAGGTTAAAGGCGAAAGGTTAAGAGCACCCTACGAAGCCACGTACTTCGTCACCCCCGCTTAGGTGAGATTAATTATGTGCCCAACCCAAGGCAAAGACGCTTATTCGACAACCTCGGATAGGCGTCATTTGTTTCATACATGCCATCAAGGTAGAACCCGAAGTAATCACATCGTCCACCAGCAAAAGATGCTTGTTCTTCCACTCTTCGGGATAGCGAACCGCAAAAATATCCTTCACATTGTCTTGGCGCTTCTCGAACTGCGAGCGCGACTGATGGGCATTATTGCGCGTGCGGATAAGATGCTCTGTATCAACAGGTATATGCAACACCTCGCTCAGTCCCTTGCATATCCACTCCGCTTGATTGAATCCGCGTTCGCGCAAACGACGAGGGTGCAACGGCACTGGCACCAAGCAATCAATATCGTCAAACAAGTCCGAATCAATATACGCTTGCGCCGCCAATCGCCCTAAGAAATAGAAAATCTGCGGATTAGGGTGCGAGCCGAACTTTCCCCGTTCAATCATCAGTCGGAAATTCTGCCCCCTCTCTCTATTATAAAAAGCGAAAGCCGCACCACGCTCATAGTGAATGGTGCGCCTTTCCTTATGTATTAAATCCTGAAAAAGCAAATCAATGCCGTTCTGATCTAAGATAGCATGCTCGGTTAATGGAATAGTAGCCAAGCAATCAGGACACACGATAACTTCGTTCTCCAGCAGTTTGGTTTGACAGACTACACAACACGTAGGATACAGCACCTCCATGACTGCATTCCAGCACGTGCGAAAAAAACGAAGCACCGCAGCCATCCGTATCAGCGTCTTCTCATCCAGTCCGCCAGACCAGATATACCCGTTCGCTTGCTATCCTCCTCTGCCTTTTGTGGTGTAGGAGTTAGATTAGCATTCGGCTTTGGCGTTGGCGTATCAAAGGTAAACTCTATGGTGGGCGACAGAGGGTCATCATCTACATCCAGATCGATGATGATATCACCATCCTGCGGTACTACTGGTTCCGCCACAGCCGCTGGAGCAGGTTCCTCCTTAGGCGTCTCTGCGGCATTGTCACCATAGTGAATCTCAATGGCCTCTTCCACCGTTTTCTTGCCGACCACATCATCCAAACCAGGTATATCCGACACCTCATAGCCAGTAGCAATCAGTGTCACGCGCACTTTCTCACCCAAGGTCTCGTCCAACGATACACCCCATTGCACTTCCACATCTTCACCCACATCTTGCACAAATGCATGGATATGATCCAACTCCTGCATAATGATAGGATGCTCTGTAGAACAGTACAATTGCAGCAAAATACGTTTCGCGCCCTCTACATCGCTGTTCACCAATGGCGAATGGAGCGCCTCGTGAATGGATTGCTCAATACGGTCCTCACCACTGGCACTACCTACACTCATGATAGCCACATTGCCATTCTTGAGGGTGTTATAGACATCGGCAAAGTCGGTATTGATATACCCTGGCACGGTGATAATCTCCGCGATAGAACGAGCAGCATTTGCCACCACATCATCGGATTTGGAGAAAGCATTGAGGAAATTAAAGTCAGGGTAAATCTGGCGCAATTTCTCGTTATTAATAACAAGGATAGCATCCACATGTTCTGCCAAACGCGCTACACCAATCATGGCTTTTTTAATCTTCTTAGCACCCTCAAACGCAAAAGGTATGGTCACAATTCCCACTGTGAGAATATCCATCTCCTTAGCTACCTCTGCCACCACAGCCGAAGCACCAGTACCCGTACCTCCACCCATACCTGCGGTCAGGAAGAGCATTTTGGTACCATCATTGAGTGCCTCACGAATACGGTCGCAGCTCTGCTCAGCATATTCTTGTGCCACCTCTGGTCTGCCACCTGCACCCAGTCCTGGACCTAATTGCAATTTGGCAGCAACACTGCTACCTGCGAGACTCATTTTATCGGTATTACATACCATGAAAGTGACATCTTTCACGCCTTGTGAATACATGTAATTGACGGCATTGCAGCCACCACCACCCACTCCCATTACCTTAATGATGGTGTCTTGGGTTATCTCAGGAACTAAATCATTGATTACATCGTACATAGTATTATTGGTTTTAAGCGTTTGACTTGTTTATTGTGGTTGTTCTGTAAAAATATCCAACAGACTGGTTTGTGCTGTCTTTTTGAATTTCTCCAATTGCTTTCTCAGGTCGTGCATCGGCTCTGCATCGGGATGTTTTTCTCGATGGAAAGCGCCGAGAATCAGCGTTCCTACCAAGGCGCTATACGCGGGAGAGCGCATTTCAACGGGTGTATCTTCGGTCAACCAGCCCGCATGCGAACCCAAAGCCACAGGCACTGAGGTGAACTGCTGGATATACTCCACCATGCCATTTAACAGTGCAGCGCCACCCGTGAGATAGATGGTTCGTATTTGATTTTCGTAGGTGCGCAAATCACTCCACAGCGGCGCCATGATCTGCTGCAATCGTGCTTCGATAGTGGCAATCAAGTCGCCTCGGCGAATGACCACCGACTCCCATTCGCACGTGGGGTTAGGCAGACGGAAGCATTGGTTCTCTGTACCTGGTTGCAATAGCGCGCTACCATATTTGCATTTGAGCACTTCGGCATGCTTGGCACCAATACCCATTTGCTGTATATCGCGTGTGATGTCAAATCCACCTTGATCCACCACCCTATTGAGCACATACTTGCCTTTGCTGAAAACGGTGAGCGTAGTGGTTTGTGCTCCCATATCCAGGATTGCACACCCCTCTTGGAAGTCATCATCACTGGCCAATGCGCACATCAGGGCATCAGGACGGGCATAGGTACGCTCCATGTGCTTGGGCGTGCGGATAAAACTATCCATGACCTTCTGCTCCAATTCTTTTGGTCCAACAAATACCACATATTTGACCTCTATTTTGGCAGCGCGTTGCTCGGTGCTGGGAGGATTAGCCTGAGGCACTCCGTCCAGCACATAGCAATAGGGGATAGCCGCCAATACGGCTACGTGTGTATTATGCAACTCGATTTTCTTCTTACATTCCGCATCCATCTCATCGAGCAATTCGTCAGGTATTTCACGTTTGTGTACCTGATTACGACGCGAAGCCACCTCTGCCAGTTTCATCATTCTGCCACCCAGCGGAACAAACGTATTGGTCAGCATAGGATGGTTGATGCGATTAGCCAATAGGCGCAGACTCTCATTGATGCCATAGCTGGCATCGCTGGTGCTGGTCACCACACCTCTCTCCACACTACAATTACGGCTTGATTGCTCTACGCCCAATATGCGCAGCAAACCGTTATCAGCGTTTTCTGCCGCCATCGAACGCACACTATGACTACCTAATTCGGTAGCCACCAAAGGATGGGGCAAGGTTGATTCTATTTTTTTTCGTGCCATAATATTTTCCTCATTTTCGACCTACCACTTGTCCTGCAAATCGCAGATCATACTCCTTGTAGGGTGTATAGCCAATCTCATCAAAGCCCTTGACGTATAGTTTGCGCAGGCGTGCCATCTTCTCTTGATAATCCTTCAGTTCTCCCAACACGATAGTACCTTCCACCTCACGCTGTGTAAGTACAATATGCTTGGGATTACGCACATGTATCTGCGTAATGCGCTCTTGCCAATAGCGGTCACTATTGAGCCACTGCACAAAATCGTAGTACTCCTCAGTAGCGGCTCGCTGGCTCACAGCCCCTTTGAAAACTGGCACTTGCACATGAATAGTGGAGCGCACAGGCATCACGCGGCGGTCAGTATCTACGTAGTAGTTGCCATCGGCCGTCTGCACATAGAGCATAGGCACACGTTGCGTTATTTCCACGAAGACTGTTCCTGCAGGCGACTTGTAACATTCTGCCGTTCGCACCATATCGTGCTGCAACATCCTGTCTTCGATGGCTTGACAGGAGATCTTGTCCATCTTCGTACCACGAGGGGATAATCCTGCTTGTTGCAAAGTACGCAACAATTCCGCAGTTGTAACAAACTGATGCGCTGCGCTATCGCGGAGCACAATCTCCACCTGCTGACACACCGTGTCAGAGGGCACGTGAGACGCCCACAGCGCTGCTACAGACATCGCAGTCACCAGCAGCACGGCACTCACAGAAGCAATAATAGTTTTGATTTTCATAATTAAAGTATTTTGTATGTTAGTTTTTGGGTTATCTCATTCACTTGGCGGTCTATATCGCCTGCGCCCATGGTTATCACCACCACTGGTTTGCCCGCGGCAAGGCAACTCTTAAGGCGTTCGCGCAAGTATTTAGGCAATATGGCAGGCAACACCAATGCCCTTTTCACCTTTTCACCTATTTTCTCCATGAGCCATTCGCTGGTGACTCCTGCTATCGGTTCTTCGCGTGCAGGGTAGATGGGCATCAATGCCACCTCATCTAACCGACTCAGTACGCAAGCGAAATCATCAGCGAAATCGCGAGTACGCGAGAATAGGTGAGGTTGGAAGACGCCTATCACATAGCGGTCAGGGTATAATCGCCTAACCGACTCAATGGTGGCAGCCAACTCTTGTGGATGATGAGCATAATCGTCTATATAGGTGACCTCTGGTGTATTCACGTGTATATTGAATCGGCGATAGACACCCGCAAAAGTGCTCACGCCTTGCCTTAACTCCTCCTCTGTTGCCCCCACCAGCCATGCCACGGCCATCGCCGCTAAGCTATTTTCGATATTCACCCACACGGGCACGCCTAAGCGGATGTTGGATATTGGGTATGGGGTATCAGGCGTATGGAAATCAAAGAAGATCTGCCCCTCCTCTACGCGTATGTTGTCGGCATAAAAATCAGTTTGTTCATTCACCGCGTAGGTGTAAACCTTTGCCTTTAAACTCTCAACTTTACACTTCACACTACTTTTTACCACCAACGCCTCTTGTACCAAAGAAGCATAGTGCGCAAAACTCTCGCGGTAGGCTTCTTCGGTGCCATAAATATCGAGATGGTCAGGATCCATGCTGGTAATAACCGATATATGGGGCGTAAGATGATGGAACGAGCGGTCAAACTCATCGGCCTCCACCACCACGTAATCGCTCTTAGGGTCAAGCAGGAGATTGGTGTTATAGTTATTGGCAATACCGCCAAGAAAAGCATTAGCGCCTACGTGCGAAGGATGAAGAATATGCGACAGTATGGTGCTGGTGGTAGTTTTGCCATGCGTGCCTGCCACACAAAGGGCTTTCTTCTGGCGGGTAATCATACCCAGCACCTCTGCACGCTTGCGCATAACATAGCCATGTTCTTGCAAATAACAATAGATAGCAGTATTGGTAGGTACCGCGGGGGTACGAACCACAAGCGTAGTATCTTTGTCCAGCGTTTCTACCCATGCCGTGTTATCTTCATATTGAATAGCAATTCCCTCATCTTCGAGGGCATGCGTTAAGGTGGAAGGAGTACGGTCGTAACCCATCACGCGATAACCTTCAGAAGCAAAATACCGCGCCAGGGCACTCATACCAATGCCGCCAATACCTAAGAAATAATATGTATCTACACTTTTACACATATTCAGCCTGCAAAGATACAAAAAAAAACGAATATACACAAGTTATTTAGAAGATTTTAAAATAAAAACTCGCTTTTCTTGCATATCTGCAATTTTTATTGTACCTTTGTGCCCAAATTGCGTAATAAGGTCTTTTCACACCTTTGAGCATTAAAACTTTTGAAACTTTTAGAACTTTTATAGATATGGCAACACAAGAAGAAACCTTCAAGAAACTGGTCGCACACTGCAAGGAGTACGGCTTCGTTTTCCCAAGCAGCGAGATTTACGACGGACTTGGCGCCGTGTATGATTACGGTCAAAACGGTGTAGAACTCAAGAACAACATCAAGAAATACTGGTGGGATGCAATGACCATGCTCCACGAGAATATCGTAGGTATTGATGCAAGCATCTTCATGCACCCTACCACATGGAAAGCATCTGGTCACGTGGATGCATTCAATGACCCACTCATTGACAACAAAGACAGCAAAAAACGCTACCGCGCAGACGTGCTCATCGAAGACCAACTCGCAAAATACGATGAGAAGATTGAGAAAGAAGTAGCCAAAGCACGCAAGCGCTTCGGTGAGAGCTTTGATGAGGAGATGTTCAAGCAAACCAACGAGCGCGTGAAAGCAAACGTAGAGAAACGCAACGCCCTCCACGAGCGTTTTGCGACTGCTCTCAACGACAGCAACCTCGAAGAACTCAAGCAAATCATCCTCGATGAGGAGATCGTTTGCCCTATCTCAGGTACACGCAACTGGACCGATGTGCGTCAGTTTAACCTCATGTTCTCTACCGAGATGGGTTCTACTGCCGATGGTGCCATGAAGATTTATTTGCGCCCTGAGACGGCACAAGGTATCTTCGTGAACTACCTCAACGTACAAAAGACGGGTCGCATGAAGATTCCTTTTGGTATCGCACAGATTGGTAAGGCCTTCCGCAACGAGATTGTGGCTCGCCAATTCGTATTCCGTATGCGCGAGTTCGAGCAAATGGAGATGCAATTCTTCGTTCGTCCAGGCGAGGAGATGAAATGGTTCGAATACTGGAAGGAGTTCCGCCTCAAATGGCACAAAGCCCTCGGTATGGGTGATGAGAACTACCGCTACCACGACCACGACAAGTTGGCTCACTATGCGAACGCAGCTACCGACATCGAGTTCCAAATGCCATTCGGATTCAAGGAGGTAGAGGGTATCCATAGCCGTACCGACTTCGACCTCAGCCAACACGCACAATATAGTGGTAAGAAGATCGAGTACTTCGATCCAGAACTCAACAAGAGCTACACTCCATACGTGATTGAGACCAGTATCGGTGTGGACCGTATGTTCCTCAGCGTAATGTGCGGCGCCTACAAAGAGGAGGTACTCGAAGGCGGCGACACCCGCGTAGTGCTGAACCTTCCTGCGGTTCTCGCTCCGGTGAAAGCATGCGTAATGCCACTCGTGAAGAAAGACGGTCTGCCAGAGAAAGCGCGTGAGATCGTGGATATGTTGAAGTATGACTTCCACACCAACTACGATGAGAAGGACTCTATCGGTAAGCGTTATCGCCGTCAAGATGCGGTAGGTACCCCATTCTGTATCACTGTGGATCACGACACTTTGAATGACAACTGCGTAACTATCCGCCACCGCGATACGATGGCGCAAGAGCGCGTTGCTATTGATGACTTGCACGCAATCCTCTCTAAGGCTTGCAATATGCGCGAGACATTTAAGAAACTAAAGTAAGTATCGGATATAAGAGAGAAGAGAACAAGCACCCCGCGGGGTGCTTGTTTGTTTATCGATACTTACCCTCGGTGGTATCATCAAGGATGGAGAGATAACTCTCGTAGCGCGATAGAGCTATTCGTCCATCTATCACCGCTTGATTGACTGCACAACCGGGTTCGTTCATGTGAATACAATTGGAGTAACGGCAGTCGCGCGCTACCTCAAATATTTCACGGAAATAGTGCCCTACTTCCTCCTTCTCTATATCCAATAGACCAAATCCCTTGATACCCGGCGTGTCAATAATCCAAGAACGTTGCACATCGTGATTCAATGCTGAACCATTCTGAACTACGCTACACCATTCTGAACCATGCTTCAGCGGATACATCTCAGAGAAGGTTGTAGTATGCATACCCTTGTGGTGGGCAGAAGATATAGCACCTGTGCGAGCAATATCCTTGCCCAAGATAGCATTCAGCAACGTGGATTTGCCTACGCCCGAGTTGCCCGACAGGAGAGTGACTTTGCCTTCGAAGATAGAGGCGATAGGTGAGGAGGTGAGGAGGTTATCAGGTGAGGAGGCGAGGGTTAATGCTGAGATGGCGTATGTAGGATAGTCTAAAGACTCGTACAATTGACGCAGGGCAGACAACTCCTGAAGTTCATCTTCCGTGAGCAAGTCCACCTTATTAAAAATAAGGCACGCGGGCACGCGGTACGCCTCGCACGTGGCTAAGAATCGGTCTATGAAAGTGGTAGAAGTCTCAGGGTGGCGGAGAGTGACAATCAGCGCCGCCATATCCACATTGGCAGCCAAGATATGCGAGGCATAACTGAGGTTGGTGCTACGGCGAACGATATAATTCTTACGGTCGTGCACCTCCGTAATCCAATGGGTGCCATCGTCCAGCGTAGTCACCTCTACGTAGTCACCAATCGCTACGGGATTAGTGGAACGAATACCACGAATACGGAAGTTGCCTTTCACATGGCATTCCGCCGTGGTACCGTCCTCAAAATGCACGCCATAACTCGTGCCGGTGGATTTGATGACCAATCCTTTCATTACAACCTTTATACGGTCATAATCTCTTTCTCTTTCTTTGCGTAGATTTCGTCCACTTGCTTCACATATTTGTCGTGAAGTTTTTGTGCATCGTTCTCCGCATCTTTCTCAGCGTCCTCTGGCAGACCCTCTTTGATTTGCTTTTTGAGTGTATCAATAGCATCGCGACGTGCGTTACGAATGCTGACTTTAGCATTCTCTGCTTCGCCCTTACATTGCTTAGCCAGTTCCTTGCGGCGTTCCTCAGTCAATGGAGGGATAGAGAGACGGATACTCTCGCCGTTGTTGCTTGGTGCCAGTCCTACGCTGGAGTTGATGATAGCGCGTTCGATTTCGGCAATCATCTTCTTCTCCCAAGGTTGGATTTGTATGGTACGAGCATCAGGTGTTGTGATGGTAGCCACATTGGAGAGTGGTGACATTTGTCCATAGTATTCTACTTTCACTACGTCCAAGATACGTGCACTGGCTTTACCTGCGCGAATGCGGGCTAAAGCATCATCAAGATACATAACAGCAGATTCCATCAATTCCTCTGCATCGTTCAGAATTTGTTTTGGTTCAATCATGGTTGTCAGGGTTTTACAAGTGTTCCTATTTGTTGTCCATTCATTACTTTCTCGAGGTTGCCAATAGTGTCCATATCAAACACGTAGATTGGCATATTATTTTCACAGCACATGGTGATAGCGGTGAGGTCCATCACCTTGAGTTTCATCTCCAAAATCTCATCATAGGTGATTTGGGTATATTTGGTAGCCGTAGGGTCTTTCTCTGGGTCGGCGGTATAGATACCGTCCACACGTGTGCCTTTCATCATCACATCGGCTCTGAGTTCGATAGCACGTAGCACAGAAGCGGTATCGGTGGTGAAGTAAGGATTGCCTGTACCGCCAGCGATGATGACCACATTGCCATTATTGAGCAATCGCAGGGCTTTGTCGGTGCTGTAGAGTTGCCCTACTGGTTCCATGCGAACGCTGGTGAGCACGCGCACTTTCTGCCCGATTGCCTCCAAAGCGGAGCAGAGTGCCAGCGAATTGATGACAGTAGCAAGCATGCCCATTTGGTCACCTTTGACACGGTCGAAGCCCTTTTGCGAACCGCTGAGCCCACGAAAGATGTTTCCTCCGCCAATAACAATAGCCACCTGCACACCTGTTGCAGCGATGTTTCGAATCTGCTGAGCGTAATCGGCAAGGCGTTGTTCGTCAATGCCGTATCCTTTGCTTCCCATAAGACTCTCACCCGAGAGTTTCAAGAGTATTCTTTTGTACATAAATCTCTAAATTTAACATTTGGCTGCAAAATTACAATAAAAAATGCACATATGCAATAATAAGCGGCACTTTCTTCAGTTTTTTTTGCATATTCACATTTTTTTTCGTACCTTTGCAGAGCAATTTCAATTTTCTCAATGAAACCAATATCCACCACATACTATCGCGTTGCAGAGTATCTATTTGCTATAGAAAGTAGCAACGAGGCATTGATGAGCATGCTCAGTAACTATGAGCCATTTCTGGTACAAAGTCCACAGGATAGCCCCATCTTCATATTACATATAGAGCAAGACGGATTACTCCATGAGGAGCAACGCCAGGACTACCAGCATGTCTTCACCGATAACTCGGAGGAAGATATGCCGCGCATTGAGGTGTATAGAGAGGTGAAAGGTGAAAACGGAGAGGTGAAAGGTGAAGAGGGAGGATGGTTGATGCGTGTATCACAGATAGCCAATTCGCCTATATGCTGCGAGATTGCTTGCGACGCCACCTTCACGAAGGGCACACTGCATATTGCAAGAGATTATCGCGATGTGCGTTTCTGCATGGATAATGCGCTGATGCTTATGTTCGCCTTCCGCACTGCCCCACTCATGACGCTGGAGATGCACGCGGCGGTGGTGGTGAAAGGAGGCGAGGAGGCAAGAGGATATTTGTTTTTGGGGCATAGTGGTACGGGCAAGTCCACGCACGCACGTCAGTGGTTGGCGGCTTTTCCCGATGCGTGGTTGCTGAATGATGACAACCCCATCCTTCGCGTCATGGAGGACGGCGAAGTGCGGGTATATGGATCGCCATGGAGCGGCAAGACACCTTGCTATAAAAACGCGCACGCACGCGTAGGAGGCATCATCAAACTGAGTCAAGCACCGTTCAACGAGTTGCAAGTATTGACTTTGCCACAGGCATATGCCTATATGCTATCATCAGCTTCGGGGCTAAAGATTGACCGACAGATGGCTGATGAACTGTACAATAGCATCAAGCACATCATTACACACGTGAAGTGCTGCCACTTGAATTGTCTGCCTAATACAGATGCAGCGGCAGTGTGTTATCAAGGTGTAAAGTATAAAGTATAAAGGTTGGAATTATGGAAAAGAGCAACGATATATTAATCCCTGAATTTGAGCGCCTGCTTCAAGGCGGTCACATGGTAGAGTTCATGCCACGCGGCGTGAGCATGCGCCCTTTTATAGAAGGAGGTCGCGATAAAGTGATTCTCAAGACATGCAAAGAGCCCAAAGTAGGTATCATTGTGTTGGCAAAAATCAACAACACCTATGTGCTACACCGCATCTACAAAATTAAGGATGAGCAGATTATCCTGCGCGGTGACGGCAATCTGAGGGGGCAAGAAGTTTGCCGTTTTGAGGATATCATCGGTCGCGTGGTGCGTTTGAAAGGACGCGGCGGCAAACGCAAACGCCTCACCAAAGCACGCTTGTGGCGCCACACGCCTACCTGCATCAAGTGGTTGGTGCTGAAGGTGTATAGTAAGATTATCAAATTGCAAAACATATTCTATGAAGACTAAGAAAGGATTTCGCCTACGCGAATTGGGCGGCGACTATATACTGATTGGCGAGAGCGTAGAACTCGTGAATTTTAACAACCTCATCACCTTCAATGAGGCGGCTGCCTATCTTTGGCAAAAAGTGGAGGGCAAAGAGTTTGATGTGAATACCCTCACCCAATTGCTATTGGATGAATACGATGTCACCGAAGACATCGCCCGCCAGGATGCACAAGCCACTATTGATGATTGGAAGGAAATCGGGATTATCCGTTAAAAGGGAGACCGGAGCCCGGAACCCGGTTTCCAAAAACAAGACATGAATCAAGAACAACTTTTTTTCTCCATTCTTCGATCCGTGCTGTGGGGTACGCCCACAGAGGTGCCTACTGATGCGGATTGGCGAGGTGTGCTGAATTTGGCGGCACGCCAGAAATGTCTGCATGCATTCAGCGTATGGCTCAAGGCACATCGTGTCTCTACCCCCTTTGACAAACAGCTCACACCTGCCATGTACATGGTGCTGCAACGATTGGCACGGCTCAATCAGTTGGCTATCAGCGTGATTGACTTATTAGAGGCACACCATATCCCCGCTACACTCATCAAGGGTTATAGTCTATCGGGCTTGTATCCCGACCCTGACACACGCGATTTTGGCGATGTGGATATCTATGTGGGCGAAGAGCATTATGAGCGTGCTGCCGAAATTGTGACAGCCGCCTACCCCGATGCATATTGGCACTCCGGCACGCATGGGGGAATACATTATATCTTGGTGATTGACGAGAACATGGACCGCGTGGTGGAGCTCCACCGCGTGACCATGGAGTTTCATGACAAACAAGCCGATGCGCTATACCAATCCTTTACCCACCGCTATTTGTACCACTCCACTACGTTGGACATCTACGGCAAGGCAGTGGCAGTGCCTTCGGCGGCGTACAATGCGTTGTATGTCTTTATGCACGCATGGCACCATTTCGAGAGTACGGGTGTGGGCTTCCGCCAACTGGGCGATTGGGCATTGTGCCTCCAATTGGCGCATGAGCAATTGACGCCCGCAGAATGGCAAACGCTCACACAGGAGATAGATGAGATGCTCGCCGCCCTGCATATGAAAACCGCTTGGCAGACCTTCGGGCATATACTGGTCCAGGAATTGCACTTACCGACAGAGGCGTTTCCGCTATATACGACTGAATATCAAGAGCGCGCCAATCGTCTGCTTCGTCAACTCCTGCGCGACGGACATGGCGGACGACCTGCGAAAGGAGATTGCCGCCTCATGAAACGCTTCGCATGGGAGCGACCTAAGAAGAACCGTTTGTTGCAGAAAAGCTATACCGCCTGCCGCTTGCTCTTCGAGGCATGGCAGATGGCTAAGTTCTTCCCCGACCTGGCTTGGCACGAACTACACGCCACATTACGCGCCTCCTTCAGACATTGAAAATTTTTGCATTGGATACTCCATGCATTGTTTTTATTGTTGATTATCATTGTCTATATTGTTGATAATTGTCTCCCCATTATTGATATTGTCTTTAGTCAAAACTCCCCCAGCAGTTAGCGATCAATTACGGGTTCATGACGGGTTCTTGACGGGTTCATAAGAAGACATCACTATCCCTTCCGTAGCACATCTATATCCTATCATATCTAGAGCATCTATTCTATTTAAATATAGAGTGAGGGAAGTGAGGGAGTGAGGGAAGTGAGGGGACTATTTCCCTCACTCCCTCATTCCCCTCACTATGCAAAACATGAGGGTTTATTTCTGTACAAACATATTATAAGTCTTTCTATATGAGCTATTTGTACGGATTTCGTAATCCATCTTTCCGTTGTGTTCAATGCCACTCCAAGGACTCCGCTTGCTTCACTGCCTCCAGCTTTGCAAAGTCCGTGGGGAGCATATTTTTGTTGCACCTTTGCAGCGGATTAAAAGTTCACAACTTTGTGGCCTTACAATGCCTGCCAGTTTATATGACAGGATTGCTGTAGATTTCCTCTACAATACGTCAAAGAATAGTTTCCTCATTTTATCCCTCCCCTTTGAGGGGGAGTCAGGAGGGTCTGTAAGCAGGTGGGCAGTCAAGCCCGCCTCCTTATTTGTGGCTGTTGTTAGCCCATTATTCGGCTGTATTGCAGAGAAAAATGTCGTTTTCTTGCCCAAATGCTTGCGTATGTGAAATAAATATTGTACCTTTGCACCCAAAATGGTGGTTTATGTACCACCAAATAAGGTATTTTTTACACATTAATGATAAGAAGTTATGGCAAATACTAAATTAGAAACGGTATTAACACAGTGGCAAAATCTGCAACCATTAGCAGAAATTGATCGTGATAGATTGAGTCGTCGATTTACTATTGACTTTAACTACAATAGTAATCATATCGAAGGAAATACACTCACCTATGGTCAAACGGAGTTGCTGTTGCTCTTTGGGAAAATAGTAGGCGAAGCCAACTTCCGCGACTGCGAAGAGATGAAAGCAAGCAATGTAGGATTGCAAATGATGTTGGTAGAATCATCCGATAAGCAGCTTCCACTTACGCAAAACTTCATTCGCACCCTTCATCGCACATTGCTTCGAGAGGATTATACGGTTTATCGTATGTTACCTGGAGGCGTACAAACGAGCTATGTGATTCATGCCGGACAGTACAAGACTCGCCCAAATAGTGTGATCACTCGCTATGGTGATCGATTTGAGTATGCTTCTCCTGAAGAAACACCTGCATTGATGGCAGATCTAGTAGATTGGTACAATCATGCAGAGCAAGAAGGCAAATTATCACCTATTGACTTAGCGATATTGTTTCACTATCGATATATTCGTATTCACCCATTTGAGGATGGCAATGGTCGTATTGCCCGACTGATGGTCAATTACATTCTTTCGCGCCATGGCCATCCGATGATTGTTGTACGCAGTCGTCTAAAACAAGATTATTTAGAAGCATTGCATCGTGCGGATTTGATTGTAGGTTCCACCCCTACAGATGGTGCGCATGCTTCACTAAAGGATATACGCCCATTCCATAAGTATATGGTAAATTTAATTTGCCACGAGATAGAAAATGATGTCCTGTTTGTAACGGAAAAAAGTCAAGATGTATGGTGGTATGATGGTGAGCGAATCGCTTTCCGCACACCAAATTATGGGAAAATTTTACAAGAATTACGCAGAGAACCTAAAGCGACATTGGCTTACTTACAAGAAGAAATCGGTATAAATCGATCTGCATTGCAAAAGTTGTTACAAACCTTGCTAGATAAACATTATGTAGAGCGAGATGCGGATGGCTCATGGCGAGTGTTTATTACACCGTCCATATAAGGATTGCCATTGCAAATTTCTCTACAATACGTCAAAGACCATTTTTGGAGCATTGTTCTATAACACAGCAGGTGGACATAATTGCCCACCTGCGTGCTTATATTCATAAGATGCGATGTCTGATTATTCTTTGAATAGTTAAATTCTTCCCCGACCTGGCTGGGCACGAACTACGTGCTACAATAATTTCTCTTTAATATTGCTCTCCGCCCCACCAAAAGGCTCAAAGGCGGTTAGTAGAATATGCATGCAAAATATTTAGTCAATGTAATCCCTCATACCGAAGTCGTGTCCTTTAGGGCGATGTAACATTTCCGGAGGAATCACTAATGCCTTTTCTGGTTCCAATATTGTGTGCAATGTTTCTGCTATGCTCTTGGTTATAGATAAAAAGCGATTATCAAATACCCAAACGTATGCTTCGACACGAAGTGTAAATATGTTGCTTGCCGTCAAGAAGTTTGCTATATTTGCATTTCCGATTGCGTACCATATGTTTTTATCAGATTTGTAGCCGTATTTATTTTCAAGCTCTTCAGAAGCAGTCTGATATAATTTATCAAATGTTTGATAATCTGTAATTTTACTTTTGGGGTCATTATAAGAAGTATCACCTTTGGTGGAATTGTAGCAGAAGTGTATTTGTTCTGGACGAGATTTGAGTCCAGTGGCTTCTAATATAGGTATGACCCAACTATTCTCGCGTGCAGCTAAACGATTAATATCTTCCAAGAATAATGATAAATTAGGGCAATCATTTACATCTAAGATATTATAGTATGTGGTTGGATTATCTGGATTGGTTTCTATTTCTTTAGCTACATAGTTGAAATTACCTAACTTGGCGATGTGATAAGCAAACCATCCTGTCGTAGGCTCTGAGGTTCCAGATGTGAATACAATAGTTACTCTTGAGCCTCTATCAATACAACAACCATATGGTCTGTTTTTTTTGTAATTAACCAGTACAATATTACTTTGAGGATTATCATTCTCGTTCACAACATCCTGAAGATTAAATAGATGTAAACAATCTGAAGCTTTCACCGCTTCAATAATTTGCTCATGAGTAATGAACTTACGCGTAAGTATTCTATCTAAAGGAAGATAGCGTGGAACATAAAATAGATTGGTATGTTGTTGATCTTTTAGGAACTTAAATGATTGTATAATACTATTGATGTTATTCTCTATCTTCTCCTTCTTCTCATCTTTCTCCATCACTTCGGTGAAGGCGGATCCAATCAATCCAGCAGGCACGGCGAAGATAGCAATACCTAATATACCGATGATACATGCGATGATGCGTCCTGTAAAAGTGATAGGTGGGGTGTCTGCAAAGTTACCCGGGTCGCCGATATACTGCGCAAATGCCCAAACGACTGATGTCCAACCATTATTATACACTTCTGGTTGCGCCTCGTGCTCCACGAAGAAAAGTACAAACGACAAGATGAGCGTCACAATAGCCAAAAACTGGAGCGATACCTTCATCTCGTTTGTCTTCGAGCGAAATGCTCGTGACAAAATGCTGAATGCCTTCATATAGCGGAAGATACGCAGCAGACGAGCGATACGCAATGCTTTGAGTGCCATATATGGGATAGGCATAAAGAAGTGCAGATAGAACGGATAGGTAGAGAGGATATCAATCAATCCGTAGAAAGAGAAGCAGTAGCGCACGCGTCCCCAGAAGCCTTTGTATTTAGGGTCCAACTGGTCGGCATTCCAGATACGCAAACTCACCTCTATAGTAAAGAAAGCGGTTGTGAGATAGTCAATAACATGTAGCCATGTACTGTAACGCTCTACAATACCGTCGTAGGTAGAAAGGAAAACTTCGATGGTGGACAGAACGATAAAACCGATGATGGTATAGTCCACATAGTTATGCCACTGTTTGGTGTGCAGATTGTCGTCAAAGACACGATTAAGTTCTTGCTTGAATTTGAGAATTTTTGGGTTCATATTTTATAGTGATTTGTTTCTTACGGATTAATTAACCATGCTACGCCAAGTCCCACGTTGGAGTACATAGCAGGGTCTTGGCAATTGATAGAGGCATAGACATCCAGTTGTACACGATGATGAGGCATATAGGTAAAGCCGGCATCTAAGTTCCAATCGGCTTCGGTGTGGGTACTGAGGCGAGTGAAGTAGTTGTAACTCTCCACAAATGCACCCCATTGGTCATTGATGGTAAAGCCGAGACATAGTGCGAGGAAGGTGCTGGGTGCTGCATCTACACCATTCCATTCTGCGCCAAGATTATAGCACAGGTTCAGCCAATCGGTCACATCGTTCTCAAAGAGCAGATATAGACTGGGGGCTACATGCGAGCTCTGATATGCCTCTTTGGTGATAGGTATAGCGATATTCGCCAAGAAACTGATTTTAGGTACCGCTTTCCAACCGTCAAACACACGAATCTTGGTACCCAATATCAATGGCTCTACTTGATATTGCCATTCCGCATCGGAATACAATGTTCCGTCATACTCTAAGCGTAACTCCGCAAAGGGTGCTACACCAAAGCGCAGCATGGTAGTGGGTAATGTGAACGAATGTTGACGATCTGCGTAATCCCATTGGAAGCCCGTCTCCCATTGAATAGTTTTGAATGGCAATACACCTACGCCAGTCGCCATACCAGGGCGATCCGCAGCCACAGATTGTGGCTCTGCATTTTCTACATCTTGCGCTTGCAAGCATAGCGCAACGAAGCTAAGCAGTAATAAAAGTGATATTTTCTTCATATTTTACTAGTTTGAAATAATTTGCTCTATTTTTTGCAATTTGGCGCGCAAATCCACCATTTGCTTTTTGTAATACTCCAAACTCATAATGATTAGTTTTTAAGGGTTAATATTATTTTTTATCTTTCACTTTGCCGCGTTCATTCATCATATGCTCGCGCCACTTGCTATTGATAGCGGGATTGCCATCGATATTGAGCGGATAGATGCCGTGCACAATGCATATCGCTTCGATGCACTCTACCAAGCTCTCTTCTTCCTTGTCAATTACCACCCACTCAAAGTAGCAGTCTTTCAGTATTTCATCAATCTGCTTTTCGTGAATGGGCTTATTGTACTCCTCATCCGTCAGCAGACTGTGGATCGTTCTGCGCAAAGTAGAGGTGTGTACATTGCCCGTACTATGCTGTATATAACGACGATATCCCTTATTACTTTTGCCAAAATACAACGCATAGTAGGTCTCACCTTCAAACTCGCGTGTCAATACCCCTTCAAGCAAGTTGATAGGCTCCTTACTATCCTGGCTTTTCCACTCGCGCAGCAATTTCACAACCACAGACTCGGAGTGAAACCACCAGCGATAGAGAACTGGCTCTTTAGGCACAAGGATAGGTTTTGTACCAACACGGAAGCGATTTTTCTCCATTCCCTCCAGCACTTGATTTACAATCTCCGCACAATGTTGCAAGATTAAGTCTTTGTAAGTAGCCATATTTCTATTATTTATGCGTTTTAGTTATTCAATTTAACAAGTTCTATTGCAGTATTGTAGAGAAAAAGTCGTTTCATTGTTTTTAGTGGACAGCAGTGATAATTGTTTATAATTTAGGTAGATTCCTCCCCACCAATCAGCGATCAATTACGGGTTCATAACGGGTTCTTGACGGGTCCATAATAAGACATCACTATCCCATCTGTAGCACATCTGTATCCTATCACTATTCAGTTATATCTATTGTGTCTATTTTCTGTAAAATATAGAATGAGGGAAGTGAGGGAGTGAGGGAAGTGAGGGGACTATTTCCCTCACTCCCTCACTTCCCTCACTATGCAATATATGAGGGTATCTTTCTGTATAAACCTGTTGCAAGTCTTTCTATGTGAGCGGTTTGTGCGGATTTCGAAATCCATCTTTCCATTATGTTCAATGCCACTCCAAGGACTTTCGCTTGCTTAACTGCGTCCTGCTTTGTAAAGTCCGTAGAAAGCATTTTTTGTTGTACCTTTGCAGCCAAAATGGTAGCCAAGCAGCCACTTTAATAAAAACATTTATCAAAAAATAACATCCACTATGAGGTATTTAGCTCATGGCGAGTGTTTATCACACCGTCCATGTAAGGATTGCGATTTGAGATTTTTCTCTACAATACGTCAAAGAACACCTTTGGGAGCATTGCTCCTTAGTAAGCAGAGGAGCGATCAAACTCCTCTGCCTCATTGTCAAACCATTTATTTTAATCATTCGACAGGGCTCTATGGATGGAATAAACAATTAATATCCATATTAGTAGCAAAAATCCATTAAGAATAATGTATAACGGATATGCGAAACTCGTTACACAACAAAAGATGATATTGCTGACTATAAAGAGCACGGAAAACACTCCAGAAACAACTTTAATGTTTGCTGAAGTGCGACTTCTTTCGATGGAAATACCCAAGGTGGTTACAAGAGTACAACACAATGTAACTCCTCCAACAATAGAAACCAAAAGATTTGCATCTGTCATTTTGCACCAATTATACAGTACATATGCCATCAAAGCCGATAACGCCACCGCTATGATGGTAGGTATAGCATTGCATTTCATATAAAAAGTATTTTAGTTATACAACTGGTGGAGTTGGTGGCATTGGTGGTGCAGCAGGAGCAAATAGCGATGCTAAATCTGCACGATTAGCAGCAGGCTCCCATGTTGCCATACCTTGACACCAAACGAGTGTCTGAACAGTCAATTGTCCTGAAGTAACCATTTGTTGCAACTGTTGCATATTGTATGGACCATATTGCTGCCCGTTAACAGCAAGCATATAGCTTGCAGCTCCTGGCATTGGAGGTGGCGCCATTTGTGGTGCTTGTGGCTGTTGCATAGGTTGTTGCATGGCGTTCATACCACCAGACATCATGCCTGCCATTTGTTGCCCCATACCAGTACCAACTCCCATACCTATCATCATACCAACAGGGTTCATACCTCCGCCACCACCGATATTCATATTACCCATTTGACCAAGATTATTGGCTGCAGCAGTAAGCACTTCTGCTTGTTTGTTGATAGCGTGAGCTTGTAAGTGTTGCGTCTGAATACCAAGACGTGATCCTTCGGCATAAAGTTGAGTGTCAATTTGCGCGCGACGACCAATTTGCTCTGCTTGAATCTTTTGTTGTTCTTTAGTAGCATGCACAAATTCAGCATAGTCAGAACTCTCTTTATCAATATCTATTGCAGAGATGTCCAATCGCTTGAAATGTACTCCAAAGTCATCTTCCAATTGAGGAGCAAGACGTGCTTGCATCAAATCGCTTATCTCTAATATTTTACGCTCAATCTGCAAAACAGGAATACCATGTTCCATTGGACAGTTAGTTACGAAATTCTTAGTAAATTTCTTAACCATTGCGCTAATTTGATCATTAAATTTGTTGAGAGAGAAGTCAACTAATCGATTCAATTTGATAAATCGTTTAACATCATCCACTCCCTGCAAATTAAATGTCAAAGTACCTCGCACAGCTACAGGTACAGTAAAGTCCAAAAAACGAGGATCTGCTACATCGAAATAGGGCACTGCAAATTTTACTTGGTTATTACCTTGTAAATTAAAATAATACACTTCAGCAGGAAATGGCGAAGCCCCACCAAATGCCGCTCCTACAATACTTGTAAGTACTGGAAAGTTTGCAGTTTTTATGGTATCTTCGTAAGGTCCCATAATGAAATCTTGCAATGTGCCATTGTTTTGTTTATAAACAAAGACACACATCTCACCATCTTTCACATGAAGCGTACTGCCGTAGCGTATGGCATTCTCTTTGTTTGTGGTATTAGCATCTTGACCCGCGGGTCTCCATTTCCATACGAGGTAATTCTCTTCGTCACAGCGGATCACATCCATTAATCCGCCTTCGTTCTTTTTTCCAAATCCAAATAGTCCCATAATAGTTATTTAATTTGTTTGTTATATACACTTGGCTTTGCTTCATCGCTTAAAACGCGGTCATCATTTTCTTTGTAAACCTTATTTCGCACTTCGCGTAGAGTGGTTTGCTTATTTGCTCCCGTTGAAGCCAAACGGTTAAGCAACTCATCTTCTATTTCATGATATAACTTCATATTCCATAGAAGTCGTTGGACCTTTGTTTCTAATTTCTCTAATCTTGTTTTTCGTATAGTAGGAATCAGGCCAAAGCAAACTGAACTCACTACACTTGCTACAGCAAATACAAGTGAAATAATAATCTCTGTACTCATCTCAATTGATTATAAAATTAGTTTTAAGCCCTAAAATCAATAATTTGCAATTTCAGCTTTTATCAGTTTGATAACATACTTACGATCACCTAATATTGTAGATCCTCCACCGCTTAACGGATAGCTATCCAATCCTAGATTATCGTAGTGATCATCTATATTACCCGAATATTTATTGAGATATTTTTTGGCTTTCTCTTTTTCTCCTTTTTCACACATATTTGTCACCACATCCATTATATGCGTTCCCCACAATTTATAGTCACTATCAGCATTTTCAATCATTAGTCTTGCTTTATCGTATTCGCCATTTTTTATATGATAATCGTATATGACCTTCGCCATTTCATTGCCTCTTTTGTCTGCATCCCAAATAGGATATCCATCTAATGTCCATTCACCTATCTTCAGAACTTTCTCTGCATTTATCATATCCTCTTTTTCCACATACGCCCAAAATACTAAAGATAATTCATCTGCCAAAAAATATTTTTCGCCTGTATAATTGAGATAAATATTTTTTGCCATCTCTAAATCACCCTTATTTACTGCTGCTACCATTTTATTAGAGTTCCTATTTTCTCTAATATCATCAAAACAAGCAGCAAATACGATTAATCCAATAGCTAGAATTCCACCTACGATAATCAAAAATATCTTACTTTTTGTTTTTATAAAAGCGACTAACTGATTCTTAACAAGAAGTTTTTTGTTTTTTTCATGTTGAGTAATAAGGGGAAGTATATCCTTGTCATTTACGAATGTCACTTTGGCTTTATTAATCACCTCGTCATATTTTTTTTGATATGATTTTGAAAGTGGATTTTGCACATCTAAACTTTGAGGAGCTAACCATGTTGCAAATGCGATTAATGAGGCTTTCTCCATTGGGATAGGAAATGTATCAATGATAGTAGCCATATCCTTTTCAGACTTTGCCTTCATTAAAAGATTAGACAACTCTTTTGAAGCATAGTTAACTTCTATATTCTCAAAAGCATATCCACACTCCGCACATACTCCTTGATAACTTTGAACTATTGCGCCACAGTTAGGACATTTCTTTACATCTCCAACTTTATTGCTCTTTGGTGCAGAAGCTGCTGCTTTGGCTTTCTCAGCCTTCTCTAATTCTACGAGGCGAGCATCCAAAACCATTTCAAACTCGTCAAGGTCAATACCCTGCGACTGTGCTTTCTTGAAGAGAACTTGTTTTTCTTTTTCGGTTAACATGCCGTCAGCCAGTGCTGCACTGATGAGGGCTTCAATTTGTTCGTTGTACATGATAGTTTTATTTTAGTGTTTTGTTATATCATTTTCTTTGCTTTGCAAAGGTAGTGTTTTTTCGCTATGCGGGCAAGAAATCGGTTGGTTCTTGTTGGTTCTTTTGCGTTTGAATGCCGTTAGCACGGGTGTTTTGGCATGGTTTTCGTGCCGTCTTTGGCAGTTTGGCACACAAAAAAGGCATGATAGGGTTCTGCTGCACGCTTGCGGCAGGCGAGGCGTAGCCTCCCCCTTTCAACGCGCAAAGGTACATATTTTTTTGCAGATATGCAAGAACAATCGCATTTTAGTGCGATTTTTTTAGAGAACGCGTTCTAGGGTTATATCTTGACCACGGAACTGCACGGAACTGCACGGAAACAAGAATATATATTCTCCTATGCCCTTCGGGCAAGAAATCTCAACTATCTAAACCTTTTTCCTTGAGCGCCCTAGGAAGTTGATTTGGGCGCAAGTTGTTGGTTTATGTTGTTTGAGTTGTTGATTTAAATAATTCGTTGTCTTTAGTTTAGATAGTTTAGATCTCTCGAGCGCAGTGAGTAGGAGGTTGTATTCCGTGTTACTGAAGAGGTTTGGTTTGTTTGACTTGGATATCGATTTGCTGCATGCGCGTGCCGAACTCCTGCGTCCAGATTTCAACGCACTGATACTTCAAGTCCGTATCATCGGCATAACAATTCGCCAACGAATCGCGCACCTGAGCATGTGCCGTCCAAAAGTCCAAGAATTGTTGATTGAAAGCCACATACGATGTGGCATTATCGGCTATATGTTGCAGTTTTTCGGTTTCAGCATCCAGCAATCTATGTATCTGCATGACCATCTCTTGCTCGCGCTGCTGCGTTTGTGCATACTCGTTTGCCACTTGTGCCATCTGCTCCGATTCCTGATAAAGTTGATAGGTACGAATAGATAGCAATACGCTGATAATCAATATGATTATTGCTATGAGATAGGGAATTAGTTTTTGGCGGCGTTGGCGCTTCTCAATAGAGAGACGGACAGCTGCCATATTAGCAAATCGTCCCCTTTGGCATTGTAAGCGGAGGCGCCTATAGCGAGTAGGAAAAAGCAGTTGCAATATCTGCCCGAACTTCTGTATATCGTGTTGCAAATCGTTCTGCGGGTTGGTTGTATCCAGTTCGCTGAGTCCGAAGTCAATGAGCTTGACATTCTGCCCGTTGCGGGTAATGAGGATATTGCTACTTTTGAGGTCATGGTGCACCAATTGGAGCGAATGGATATACTCCAAGGCATCCAGCAGTTGCCTCATCACGCGCTGGCGTGCCGCATGAGAAGGGTTGGTACTCAGCCACTCCGCCAATGTCATTCCGTCCACATACTCCATCACGATACACCTGCCGCAGCCTTCTACATTCTCCAGCGAATAAGTTTCTGCGATATGAGGATGACTGAGCGCAATGCCCAAAGAGAACTCCTTCTGCTGAAGCAAAAGCAAGTCCGTGAGCAACTGGCAATCAGCCGATAGCCCCTTCAGCACATAGCGTTTGCCGTAGCGCGAAGCAGTATAGAGGCAGTTGTGCGACCGCTGCTGAAGAAGCGTAATATCCTGCCAGTCAGCAGTAAACGTCTCGGGAGATATGAAGCCAGAATCGGAAATGTCCATTACGCTACTAAAATTATTATTTTAACACTACCAAAATGATAGTATATTATACAAAATTATCCAAAATTATTGTAGTCATATTTTGGTGACGGAGGTGAGGCCGTGGCGTTTGCCAGCGACGTAGGAGGTGCGAGTGCCGTCGGCGAGGAGGAGATTATCCAAATACATGGGCTGACCTACCATAAAACATACAGCATGGAAGGTATTGCCCTCTTGCAGTTTGGCATTCTTAGCCTCCTCTACAACAAACTGGTTATCACCTACATACCGAAACACGCAATGGCGATTGGGTTGCCATGTCACTTCGATGCATTCACCCACTTGCAGTTCGGATACGCGTACCCCTTCCCCCATGAACATGCCACTCTCGCTCTCCTTGCGCTGCTCCAGCGCCACGAGGTAGGCTTTCCAATCGGTATAATCCAAGAACTGCGAAAGGGTATTGAGTGTAGAAAGACGAGGCATACTACTGCTCTCTACATATCCCCAGACACGTTTGATAGTAGAGAGGGACAGCACGCTATGCTGCTTGTCCCAAATCTGCTGAAGCAGTCGCTCAAAATCAGCAGGGGATTGCAAAGCAACCCCCATGCGTTGTTCTATGTCTCGGCGGAGCGATTGTATCTCGGGTGACATCATTCTTCGTCTTGCTTGTACCAAGAGGCGTACATGGCGTAGTTGTGTGCAATCTTACGATTGATCTCGTTGGTCTGCTCTGGATCGGCTTTCTTGATGAACTTAGCAGGTACACCACCCCACACTTCGTAGGGGCCAATCTGTGTATTTTTGAGCACCAATGAGCCCGCAGCCACGATAGCGCCTTCGCCTACCACTACGCCATCGAGCAGGGTTGAACCCATGCCAATGAGCGCATAGTCGTGGACATCGGCGCCGTGGATAGTCACATTGTGACCGACTGACACATAGTCGCCAATGGTAATCGTGGATTTCTCGTAGAGCGTGTGCAAGACAGAGCCGTCTTGGATATTGACATGATTGCCAATCTTAATCCAATTGACATCGCCACGCAATACGGCGTTGAACCAAATGGAGCAACCATCGCCGATGACGGTGTCACCGACAATAGTTGCGTTCTCTGCCAAAAAGCAGTCCTTGCCTATTTGCGGAGTGAATCCACGTACAGGAACAATCAGAGCCATAATTTTTGTTCGCTATCGCGCAAGTTGTGTCACTTCGTGAGGTTGTGCGCCTTCGGCGGGTTGAGTCACTTCGTGAGGTAATTGCTGCGTAGCAGCCATCACCCACGCATAGCGTGCTTAACTTCGCCCAAGGGCGACACTACCGCAGCATAGCTGCCACTTGCGCAAACTTCGTTTGCTTATCGTGCTGCGATGATTGCGCAGAAGTCAGCGGCTTTCAAACTTGCGCCACCAATCAAACCACCATCTACATCAGGGTTAGCGAAGAGTTCAGCAGCGTTCTTAGCATTGCAGCTACCACCGTAGAGGATAGTGCAATCGTCTGCTACTTGCTCGCCGTACTTCTCTGCTACGAGAGAGCGGATATATGCGTGGATCTCTTGTGCTTGCTCTGGAGTAGCGGTCAGACCTGTACCGATAGCCCATACTGGCTCGTATGCCAATACGATTTTGCCAAAGTCCTCAGCGCTGAGGTGGAATACAGAACCTTCGAGTTGTGCTTTCACCACTTCGTTTTGTTGGCCTGCCTCACGCTCCTCTTTTACCTCACCGATGCAGAAGATTGGCTTGAGGTTGTTAGCAAGTGCGAGTTCTACTTTGTCTTTGAGGATTTCATAAGTCTCACCATAGTATGCACGACGCTCAGAGTGACCGAGAATGCAATACTCAGCACCTGTAGAAGCCACCATAGCAGCGCTTACTTCGCCAGTGTATGCACCTTGTGCCTTGTCAGCGCAGTTCTCAGCAGCCACAGCGATTGGGCTATCCTTCAAAAGTTCAGCTACAGTAGCCAAGTGAATGAAAGGAGTGCCGATCACTACAGCGCATGCAGGGTTAGCAACTTGATTTTTCAATTCGGTAGCCAATGCTACACCTTCTTGCAGGGTCATGTTCATTTTCCAGTTACCTGCAACCATTTTTGTTCTCATAATCGTTAAATATTTTTAGTTAATACTGTTTTTTTTTCTAGTTGGGCTAGTTGGGCTAGTGCAGCTAGTGCGGCTAGCAGGGCTAGCAGGGCTAGTCGCGATTGCGGAGATTATATTTGTCAATGACAATACCATTTTGCAGGACTATCGCGCCTGGGTTGGCGCGAACGATGGTCTTGAGCGTGACGGGGTCGCATGTGCAAATATAGTCGCTCAATGCGGGGTACTCCAAGCTGAAGTTGATAATTTCGTCGGTACCAGAGCCCGTGAGGATATAAAAATGGTTCAACGATAGTTCAGAATCGTTCAATGATAGTTCAACATTGTTTGCAAGGGCTTCTACCTTCGCTATTTGTGATTTATCGGCTTTAGCGAGGTCGTACATCACGACGAGGGTCACGGGTTCTTCGCTCTCGAGGATGTCCCATGTCAGGTCTTCGTAGTCTGCATTCAGGATCTCCAGATCGTGAATGGGTGGTTCGTATCCTTTCTTGATGAGGCGTGAGTCTTGGCGCACGAAGGTCCACGTGCTATCACCTTTGGGGTAGTTCTCCAGGGTGAATGTCTGCTCCACTCCATCTTTGGCATACACAAAGGAGATGTCGTATTGATCGGGTTCCGCATCTTCGGGATACTCCATGAGCGTAGGCAGGTGGTTGCCAATCTTATACGGGCGGAAGTCCTTGATTGGTAAGTGGAGTCTGGTCCAAGTCATGAACGCTACCGCCACCACGATGGTTAGGACGACAAGCACCAGTTCCATCCAGTTGCTCCATAGTTGGCGTGTATGCTTGCGACATGCCACCAATAAGATAGCCAATAGGATGAGCACCACATTCTTCCAGAAGGTCTGCCAGTTGGTCAGTACCACGGCGTCGCCAAAGCAGCCGCAGTCGCTCACAGGGTTGGTGAGTGCGATATAGAGGGTGAGCGGCGTCATCACGAGATAGAAGAGCAGCGCGAGCCACGAGGTCCACTGTGTACGAATATTCAGGAGCATACACACACCGAGTAGGAGTTCGAGTATGATTAGCCCCCATGCTGCGACTTCTGCCAAAGGCAGGAGTTCGGTGAAGAAGCCGCCAAAGGCCTTGAGGTAGTCCTCGATTTTATAGACAGTACCGAGGGGGTCGATAGCCTTGACTGCGCCCGAAAAGACAAACACGAGCCCCAGAAGGGTGCGAGAGATTGAGGCGACAAGGCGAGAAGGCGAGAGGCGAGAGGCAGGATTATTTCTCTTCATTTTCCATGAGTTTTATGAGGTAAAACACCGCATAGTTGAGCATATCGAAATAGTTGCCATCGGCACCTTCGGAGATGAGTGTCTGGTTGTCGTTGGCAGCGATAGACTTATTACGATTGATTTTCGTGAGTATGATATCCGTCAAGCTGGTGGCGAACATATCGCGCCATGCCTCGCCGTAGTCGTGATTCTTTTTGAGCATCAACGCCTTCGCCTCAGCCATATAGTGGTCGTAGCGGTCAATGGCGCGCTCGGCGGTCATGTCCACGGAGTCGGCGAAGCCCTCGTGCAGTTGGATGAGTCCGATGATGCTATAATTGACAATAGCCATCATCTCGCCTTCGATGCTCTCTCCCACCATGTTCACGCCTGTCTGTTCGATCTCGCGCACGCGTTTGGCTTTGATAAAGAGTTGGTCATTGACGGTCTGCGGACGCATGATACGCCAGCTGGGACCGTAGTCTTTCATCTTGAGTTCGTAGATGCGGCGGCATTTGCCTGCCACAATATCAAATTGCTCGGGAGTTTTCATATCATTATTGGATTATAATCTTTTTGACGGTATCACCGCGGCGCAGGATATAGCAACCTGTGTGTGGCAATAGGATAGTCTGCTGCAAGGCAGCAGGAGCCATAGCCACCACGTCACCTGCGAGGTCATATATATAGGTATCGCACGCGTGCGCGGAAGAGAGTAGCAGTTGCATGCCTTGCACGGATATTTGGCAAGGGGCTACAGGCGATAGCACATCGGTGTTCACCTCTGGCTCACCCTGACGATGATCATACACATAACCCAGCACAGTAGGGGTAGCGAGGTCGGTCAGTTGCATATGACCGCACATCACTACGGTATCGTTGCGGGCCAGTTCGTTGCCCGTCACGAAGTCGTCTTCGCCCAGCCACTTGGCTTGTGGGCAATAGAGTGCATCGGTCATGGAGCCGTTGTTCGACAGATGGAAAGTGGCGTCGCCTGCCTCTGTGGCGATAGCGTTTACTTGCGCCACAAGACCTTGTACATATACGAGTTGGCTGGTCACTTCGGCCGATTGGAAAAGACTAATCCACTCATATAGCAAGCCCGCAGGAGCGGGGGTCAGGGTCTGGTTGGTGAGGGTGAAGTTCTTGTTGGTCGAACCCACTTGTCGGTAGCACTTGACCACGTGGGCAGGAATCTTGCACTTACCCACGAACTCGCGCGTCTTGCTGCTCAGATGATAGTCTATGGCATAGTGTCCGCCTACAACCTGCGTGATGGTCACCACGCCTTGGGTCATCACCTCGTTGACCTGTTTGCCGTCCTCGATGGACATGAGTTTGGTATAGACGGGCGACATGGTGCCGTGAGCTTGCTTGTTGGCGGCATCCACGCTGAAGGTACCTATGATAGAATTGACATCAGCAGGGAAGAGGTCGAGTGCCATAGCGGTACCGCTCTTTACGGTGCCCTTGGAGGTTGTAGCAAAGTCCTCTGTTTGCAGGACGATACGCAGGTTGTTTGCGCCAGTCTTGGCAGAGAGGTCGGTCACCTGCATCATAGCATATTCGGTGCCGTAGTACTCACTTTTCTTGATGATCTCCTTGAGGAAAACGGAGTCACTGGTGACGGTCATCTGATAGCGTTTCTCGCCAATGCCGTGGGTGTAGATGGGGTATTGCGTTTTGTTGGTCACGTCAATGCCCACGAGCAGTTCGTACTCGCCTGCTGGGATATCCGCCATGCTGGCACTCGCATCCACACTACGGTAGTAGTGCATCGGCTTGAGTTGCCATGTCCTGCCCGTACTCACGGTCTGGTATTTCTCGCCATTCTGATAGAGCATAAAGGCTATCTTACCCCCCTCTTCGGCTAATCCCGCATTCTGGAAAGAATAAATCGTCACCTTCACTTTGCTGCTTTTGGCGATAGCCGCTGCGCTGGTCATATCGATGCCGCCAGCTACTATGTATGGCACCGTCTGTCCCCCTTGGTTAGGTTGAATGCCTGTGTAGAGGGTCACCTGCTCGGTGAAGGCGCCGTCGTCGCTGGCGCCACCGATACCTTGGTTAGTAGGGTTCATGGCTGAGAGGGCAAAGTAACCGTTGCCATAGCCGCCCCAACCCCAGTTGATGTGGATATACCCATCGGCTTGTATGCCGTCGCAAACGAAGGCATGTCCCTCATCTTTTTTGGTCAGTGCTTCTATAAAAACAGGACGACTGCCTTGCAAGTCCGCCACGATAGCGTCCATAACCACCTCTTCGTCCATATAATCTTTCATCAGCACGCGGATAGCGGCGTCGTAGTCAAAGTGACGCACCATGGCTTGCGCAGCGGTACCCATGGCTGCGCCGCTGGCAGAAGATCCATACCACATATTGCTTGCCACGCCCAGGTGGTACATCAGTTGTGCTACGGCATCGGACTCCTGTTGTGTGTAACCATTCTTGTAGGATGGCAACATATGGTCCCAATCGTAGGTGGCTTTCGAGAAATCCACCGACAGGTTCTCCCACCCGCACCAATAGGAATAGCTGCCTGTACCTTTCTTAGGGTACTTATGGTGATACATCACTTGAGCCGCAGCTGTAGCCATACAGCCCGTCACGCTGCGTTGGTTGGAATTGGGGTCGATGGGGCAATGGTTGTTGTAGGGAGCATCTTGGTTCCACGCCACGTTGCCTATGAGGGGTTCTACAGCAGGGTAATACTCCACGCTGCGCTGTGCGTCAGCCGCCGCAGGCGCTTTCGCTGCGCGTGCCAACTCATCGGCGTACATCTGCAACCACGCGCGCATGTTAGCGGGTATGTTTTGGGCGTCTATATGTCCCTCGTCGCTGTAGCCCAACACGGCACGTGCGTTGTCTTCGGCAGACACCAGCACGAAGCCCTGCTCGCCTACGGCATTGAATACATACACGGCAGGGGTTGTCTCATTGATTTGATACTGCGTATAGACCCACTCCACGGGTTGTGTAGTGGTGGTAGCTGCCGCTGCACGCTTCACGCGTTGCACGGGATTCGTCTGTGAGTGACTGATAAACTCGCTGGCTATAGCAGCCGCCTGCTCAGGCGTGCGTGCCATCAGCCCCACGCTCACCATCACGAGTAGTAATGTAACTATTTTCCTCATACTTCTTAATTATATTTATCGTATTTAGTTATATATTCTCCTATGCCCTTTGGGCAAGAAATCTCAACTATCTAAACTATATTGTCTGTCCTCTTATCGGTTTGGATAGTTTGGATTTCTCGAGCGAAGCGAGTAGGAGGTTATAGTTTCTCCAGCAACTCCTCCTGTGTCACCAGTTGTTGTTCGCCTGATTGCATATCCTTGAGCATCACTTTGCCAGCGGCCATCTCGTCGCCGCCTACGATTGCCACAAACGGAATCTTCTTGCTATCCGCATAGCCCATCTGCTTCTTCATTTTCGTTGGTTCGGGATATACCTCCACGCTCATGCCCTTCTCGCGCAGTACTTTTGCCCAACGCAACGCATAGAGCAGTTCCTGCTCGCCGAAGGTAGCGAAGAGCAGTTGCGTCGTCGATTGCAGGTTCTCGGGATAGAGGTTCAACTCGGAGAGCACATCGTATATGCGGTCTGCACCGAAGGATATGCCCACACCCGATACGTTAGGCATACCGAAGATACCCGTGAGGTTATCGTAGCGTCCGCCACCCGTGATACTACCCATCTGCACATCCAGGGCTTTCACCTCGAAGATAGCACCTGTGTAATAGTTGAGTCCACGTGCCAAGCAGAGGTCTAACTCCACTTGCAAGTTGCTTGGCTCATATGTTGCCAAATCACCATCTTGGGTACTTGCAGCATACAAAGCAAAGATAGTACGAAGTTCCTCTATACCCTTCAAACCAGTCTCAGAAGTGGCAAGCACTTGAGCCAACTGGTCAAGTTTATCGCTATTCGTACCACTAAGATTGAGGATAGGCTGCAAGGCATCCACTGCCTCTTGTGGGAGCCCCTTATCAAGGAGTTCTTTGTTTACATTGTCAATGCCTATCTTATCTAGTTTGTCAATTGCTACTGTGATATCAATGATTCGTTCAGGCTGTCCTATCACTTCAGCTATACCTGCGAGGATCTTGCGGTTATTGATATGCAAACTCACGCGAATACCCAAACGGCGATATACCTCCTCTACAATTTGGATAAGTTCCACCTCACTGAGCAGCGAATTAGTGCCCACCACATCCACATCACATTGGTAGAACTCGCGGTAGCGACCTTTCTGTGGACGGTCAGCACGCCATACGGGTTGTATCTGATAGCGTTTGAAGGGGAACTGAATCTCCTCGCGGTGCTGTACCACGAAGCGTGCAAAAGGCACGGTGAGGTCATAGCGCAACCCTTTCTCGCTGACCTTGGAGGTCAGGGCGCCGATAGTGGCTTGGTCGAGTGCCTCGTGGGAGATGGCGCTTTTCCAGTCGCCAGAGTTGAGGATCTTGAAGAGCAGTTTGTCTCCTTCCTCGCCATACTTACCCATTAGCGTGGAGAGGTTCTCCATGGCGGGAGTCTCTATCTGCTGGAAGCCATAGAGTGAGAACACCGACTTGATGGTGTCAAAAATATAATTTCTGCGTGCCATCTCCAATGGAGAGAAGTCGCGCGTACCTTTTGGAATACTTGGTTTCTGTGCCATGTTATGATAAAGTTGAAAGAGTTTTAAAAGTTTTAAGAGTTTTAAGGATCTGTGCTATGTTATTATAAAGTTGAAAGAGTTTTAAAAGTTTTAAGAGTTTTAAGGGTGTTAGAACAGTGCGTTGTAAATTATATTGGTTGCACCTCTTTCGCTTTGGACATAGTCAGCTGCTGCTTGTCCCATCTGCTGTTGCTGGTCAAATGCTCGGTCGAGTGCGGCAGCAAACTCGCGGTAGTTCTTCACGCTGATGGCGGCGCCTGCTTGCTGCAACCCACGCGCTTCGCGGAACTTCTGCCAATGCGGACCGAACACCACCGGCATGCCATATACAGCAGCTTCCAGTGTGTTGTGAATACCCACGCCAAAACCGCCACCTATGTATGCCACATGCCCGTATCGATAGATAGATGAGAGCAGTCCCATCGTATCCACCAACAGTATTGGACACATCGCCACGCTCATGGGCGTCGCTTCTGTGTAGCGCACGTAGCGTCCCTCGAAGTACTGATATAACTGATGCATATGCGTGCTATGCAACTCATGCGGAACCAATATCAGGCGCGTGTTTTCTCTTTCTGCCACGTATCGTGCCAACATCTGCTCTTCCTCGGGCCATGTGCTGCCTGCCACCAGAATACGTGTATGGTTCTGCGCAAAATGCTCGATGATAGGCAGGTTTTTGGCGCTCCTCTTGACTTCGGTCACGCGGTCAAAGCGTGTGTCACCTGCCACGCTGACATGCTGTATGCCATATCGCTGTAGGAGCTCCTGCGAGGGCTGGTCTTGCACGTAGATATGCGTGAAGCAATGCAGCAACCTGCGGTAACCACGTCCCCAAGGCAGGAAGAATAGTTGTCTTGGGCGGAAGATAGCCGAGATGAGGTATGTGGGGATATTGTTTTTCTGTAGTTGTTTGAGGTATGCGGGCCAGAACTCATACTTGACGAACACTGCCATTTCGGGAGCGAGCTGTTGCAGCCATTTCTTGGCGTTTCGTTTGGTGGCAAAAGGCAGGTATAGTACCTTGTCCACTTGTGGATAATCTTTGCGCATCTCGTAACCCGATGGCGAGAAGAAGGTGAGTAGTATTTTTCTGAATGGCAGTTCGCTGCGCAGACGTTCGATGATGGGGCGCACTTGCTCAAACTCTCCTACGGATGCCACGTGAATCCATAGCACAGGCGTATGGGCAACGCTGTGTCGCCACTCCTGCATGGCAGCCATGGCTTGCTGCTGCCCTCTGACCAGCTTCTTGGCTTTGCGGTGCCCAAAGAAAGCGGCTAATCGTACTATCCAAAAGTATATAAACATCTATCTGCTGACCCCATAACAAGGGTAATATACAAAATACCGCGCAAAGGTACAAAAAAAAATGCACATACGCAAGAGGTATATGCATTTTTTGGATAAGGGACGCCCTGAAGGGCTATTGGGTAAGGGATATTGGATATTGGGTATTGGGTAAGGGGTAAGGGTTATTGGATATTGGGTTATGGAACAATGGCACGGGTATAGTGCTTGGAGTTATCGCGGAGGGTGACTTCGGCGATGTGTACACCTTGACCTACTGGTAACGATACTTGATTATAAAGCAGGTCTAATGTTTGGCGTGCAATGATATGACCCGCGATGTCATATACGGTCACTGATTGGATAATATCGTTGGAGCGGACTGTGATCTCGCCTGCTTGCTCGGAGTATGCCCAAACTTGTAGTGGTGCCACATCGGGGTTGGTGGTATTGGTGACTACACCGCTATTAGTGGTTTGGTCAGGTCCTGTGATGAAGTAGCGTGTCGCGTGGTTGAGAGGCATTTCTACTTCGAGTGTTAAGCTATCCGTAATCAGCGTTTTAGTGCCTGTAAGGGCATCGCAGAAGTAGCACTCTTTCTCCCAGTTCTCGGTGAGGTGGAAAGTGAGGGTGAACTTATCGGTGCGGTAGTAGTCTTGGATGAGTAGCGCCATAGGTATGGTGTCAATATTCTCGCGGATGTCCACCATCAGCGGTATATTGTCGGACACGGTGTACATATTCACGGGTGAGGTGGCAGTAGCACTATTGACCTCTGCCTCTACGCCCGATGAGATGAAGAGGGCATCTTCGCCCAAGGCGTATGTATCTGCCATGCCGGATTTAGCACCTACAAGGCAACGTGCTTTGGTGCCATAGACATCGGCATAGATGGTCATCAATTGGAGCGTGTTGCTGCTCGCATTGCGTCGAGGCGCGATATTATTGGCCTTCGCCTCTGCAATTTTCTCTGGAGTAGTGAGGTACTCTGCCTTCAAGTCAATCTCAGCGGTTTTACCTGGGGTAGGCAGAGTCACGAGTACAGAACGCATCGGTTCGAGATAGCGATACTCCTCGTCCTTCTCTAAAGACACAGGAGTTCCTGACACCCATCCGTCATTCACCATTTTATAGATTGTTGAGCCTGCGGGCAAGCACTTAGTTAGGTCAATCTTCGCCATGGTTGGGTTACCGAACATGAAGGAGTTGCTTGAGACTTCGTTCTTCAAGGTTACAGGCACATCGGGCGAGTATGTTAGTTTGTTAGGATTAGCGCCACGATCGATGGCTACCTTCTGACCTAACACGCCCTCGGCGTCATAATAGGAATATATATTATCGGGTTTTGGCAGTCGGATAGTCAATGGATCATCTGCGCCGAAGTTCCTTGGACCATATCCCAACAACTGATAGCCGCTACCCACGAGCATAGGTTCGTCCAAAGCATTGGTAGAAGCAAAGACCTGGGTATTGGTAGAAATAGTTGTGCCTGTCTTATCAGGGTTTTCGTTCACTCGTTGTACGGTCTTATTATATACAGATATCCAGAATGGGAAGGCAGACTTGCTATGGCGTGCGCCTTGGAAACTGCCCACCGTGAATGGTTCCGTTTCTGCCACAATAGCGCCATCGTTTTCATCACCTGTATGTGGGATATACATATCTCCGCTCACGATGCTGGCGATTGGTACCGCCACCGTGTTCCATGTTTGGTTGGGCACCACCAAATCCACCAGTGCTTTGTCGTGCTGCAGGAGGTGCTGATTGAGCATCATTGCGCCCGGCTGGAAGTATATCTGTCCGCAGGTTGGGGTGAGGGCAAAGTTCGCATCCATAGGATAAGGGTGTGGGTCGCTGGCGATGGCAGTCAATTCGGGATGCTGATCAGCAGGTATAATCACGCTGGAGCCAGCGATAGGGGCATAGTGGTAGTTCTCCATGCCTGTACCATAGCCCGTCCAGTTGGCATCGTTGTGCCAACTCTTGTCGGGGGTGGTAGGTGTCCATGTTACGATGTCGGGCAAGATAAGCAGTTTGACATATACTTTACCCACGTCGCAATTATCGCCAGCAGCTCGGTGTTGGTCCTTATTATCGCGCATACGAATACACATTGTGTATTCCTTGCCTATTTCCAGTGTAGTGTTGTTGCTAGTTGCAGGCATGAGGACAATCGTATTGTTCGACTTTCTTGCTATGTATTTTACCGCTGTAGGATTGGTGATATTTTCATCGTTGGTTTGGAATAGATAGGCATCTGCACCCATAAAGTGCACATCATATTCGTCTTGGGACGATTGATGAATAGGGATTTGGATGGTGTTATTGACCATGCGTGCGAGAACGCGTGCGTTAGGGAAGATATTGCCATATCGAGGGTCGGCAGATAAGTCATCTGCATCGTGAATATCTAGTCCTGGTGCCAGATTAACATAATGGTTGGAGTGCTTGGTACTGACTTGCACCCATCGTGGTTCTGGACAGTCGTGCAATGGGGTCTTGCCATCCGTTGCCTTGGCAGAGTTCTCGATAGGGAACACCCAGTAGCGCGCTATATCCTGCGAACCGAGGTAGAAGGACACGGACGAGGTAGCGAGTTGCAGCCAGCCTTGCTTGTGCAAGTATTTGAGAGTCTCATAGTGCTTAGACTTGGAGGCGTATTCCTTACTTTCTCCTTTGTCATAGTCAGAAAACTTCGTAGGGTCTATCTGACCAAAGGTTTCAGCACCGTAGTTAGTATTGCCTTCATCTAGGCGACGGAGGTCGAGGAAGGCATCGGTGACTTGTGCGCGTGAGCAGTGATATACTTCTTCAAATTTTATATCCGCTGCATCTTTAGCCGCATGCTCTTGGGCGTCATTATCGTGTGGATAATCCATGCGATAGACATCATCAAAGGCGTGTCCGTACATCCAATCGGCGAGGTAAGTGCCTTCGGCTTTACCAGCATCGGAGTATGGGTCGGAGTCTTTGCGAATAAACGCCTCAATGGTGTATTGCTCGTTAGGGCAGTTGTTGGTAGAATTGCATAAGAACTCCGTGGTTTCTATCTGGTCGCTCATTAGGCGGTAGAGCGATTCTTGGGTAGCAGGCAGGTCAATCTCTACGGCACAACTGAGAGCTGGGCTTAGCAGGTCACTTGCCTCACTTGTCATACGGAGGGTATATTGGCAATGCTCTTGCAGGTAGTTCTCCTCGATACGGTTGCTGCGGATATTGGGAATAATGTGGACGACGTACATGTAGTAGTTTCCTTTACTTTCGGTGGTGATTTCCTCTTGTCTCTTTGCCACGAAACACTTGCCGCAAAGCGGTGCCGTTTTAGGGTCATTTGTGTCTAGATGATATGCGTTCAATAATTCACCCACTAAGTCACTAGGATTATTGCGAATCTCTTTCTCAGTAGGATTATAGTTATAGGCCATTATCTCAATGGAACCATATTGCTCTTTGGTTAGTCCGTCGGCTGTAAAGTTTTTATTCTCATCATAATATGGCGAGAGGGAGGTGCTGGTCAGAACGAATGGTTTTCCCGTTGTTTTGTTGTAGATTTGGTAGTATTGGTAACCTGTACTTGATATTGTAGTCGCCCCATAGTCCACACGGAGTACGGCAGCGGTGAAGGTAGTACCATCGTGATCAGGCGAGCAGCACATCTCCGTTTGCAATTGGTAGGAAGACATTGGCAGTTTGTCGGCATAGATGCAGAGGTCATCCAACCAGAAGTCGTTACCATTACCGCCCGTACCGAAATTATAGATTTGCACGCGGCACTCCGAATATGTCTCTTGGCTCTTAATTGGGAAGTTCACTTGTTGCCAACCAGATGCACAAGGTATCTCACCCACGAAATACACACCCACATCTTCCCAAGGGGTATATTCGCCATTAGAGAGTTGGTTTCGTCCTTGGACATTGCAACGGAAGATTGGTTTGTAAACACTAGTTCCACATTGACCACTTGGGCGTGGGTTACGAAGCCATACAGAACAATACATGGTGCGCTCCGCACAGATGGTTACCTTTGTTGAGATACTTGCTACCACACCTGGTTTGGTAGTTCCGTCCACATAAATACCAAATCCTTGCGCAGCAGCCTGATCTACAGTTGCTCCACCATCTACGTGATTGGCACTTTCTTCCCAATAATCATCTCCAATTCGATTCACAATCGCATACTCGCCATAATATGGGAGGCTAAACTCATCATTTGGTTTTATAGCATCGGCTGCCATATGAGAGAATCCATAGGTACTTTGGTCGTATGGCAATGTTGTAGTGAGATATTGCTGAGCACTGCCATTAGGCTTTTGACCAAAACTAAAGTTGTTGTATTCTAAGACATCGAACTTTGCATTCATCTCTGCATACGACATCAATGCCTTTGCACTGCCGTTGGTACCTGTTTCTTGTACTGGACCATATTTAGCCTTATCCACATAGGTAACTGTAAACTTAGCAATACGTAGTTCGCCATTATTGGCGGTCAATGTGTATGTCTTTGTACCTTCCGTAGTAGATGATACTACGCCATAAGGAGCAGACCATGTTACTCCTGTTGACCAAGTGGCTGTCGTTACACGCTTTATCTGACCACCATCGTAATAGAAATAGCAGTTTTCGGCATTGTCTCCATTATAACGGAACTCAGTAGAGAGATAGACATTTGTACCAGTTGGTGCCGTATAGGTGTATTCCTCAAGATATTCGTCTGCCTCCAAAGCCTTGAACTTATCTGCCATCTCTGATGCAGGTTTGAAGTGGAAGAGTTGGCGGTATGATAGACGAGGTTCGGTGACACCTACTATATTTTCATCGATGCGCGTAACAGTATAATCTAAATAGTGGCTCACATCGCAGGCGATGGTGCGACTGCCTGTCCAACCGCTAATATTGATAGTCGGGGTTTTATTAGAGTTTTCAGTATCACTGAGCACGCCACCTTTACCTCCATCGGCAACAGGATTACCCGTTGTTTTCGAACGATTCCATCCGAACCAACCGAGGTGCCTGGTTGTTCCCGTTATTTCTATGAAATTACCGCCACTGCCACTTGGTGGTGTATTATTTAGCCATGTAATATCTTCTCCTCCATCTGTCGCATGATCATACCAGCGCATATAACCAAAGAAGTTGGTCTCTGCGAGGGTGAGGGGTATGGAGGTAGTTGTGTTGTCGTAATAGATAGTGCGTTCTACGGTGTGTACGTTTTGGTAGCCACCTGCACCCAAAGCGGAGTAGAAACCTTTGACATGGGTGATGGAAACAGAGACTACTACATTCCATGTCTTGGAGGTTGCCACAAAAGGCACGCTATGTGGTCCGACCACGGCACCTTTCTTGACATCCAGTGTATAAGTACCATTGCCTAAAGCAGCAACAGGAGTAATGACTAATTCGTTATTAACTATAGCTACTGTAGTAGGGATAACAGCTCCACCTGCATTAGTTAGCGCGATCCAATCTGCAATTTGGTCGGGGTCATGGGGTATGCTCATGGCAACCGAAGGATCCGCAGCAGGAATAGTGATTTTCTCCAAACGCTTACCCACATCGAGTGTAGAAGGCTGTACAGCATCGAATTGATGGGCATTGACAGTCCAAGTGTAGGTTGCTTTAGCAAAATCTATTCCATCTTTGCTTTGGATTGCTCCTTGTTCAATCGTCAGTTCATATGTGCCTTCGCCCAAGTTATCTGGAATGGTGATTTCTAACGTGCGTGCATCTAATCTCTTTATAGTAAGACCCTGAGTAGGTTTACTGGTTTCTGTTTCATTGAATTTAAACAGTACTTTTGCATTGTTTTCTTGTTGATAATAGCCAAAACGCAGTTCTTCTTCTATATCAGCACTTGCAGTCAGTATGATAGTATTAAATCCGTTCGTTGTACCAGTAGCAGGAGTGACATCAATAAACTGAGGTGGTAGTACTTTCCAAGAATATTCGGCTTCAGCAAAAGCGATTCCATCTTCCGCAACTACCGCATCTTCGGTGATATAAAGCGTATGAGTTCCTTCATTCAAAATAGTGTTGGAAGTAATCGTGAGTTGCTTTTTGTCATTGGATAGTGTTACGGTCAAACCATTGCCGATGGTTTTAGTGCCAAGAGTGAAGCCAGAGGTAGGTGCTTGCTTAATAGCAACATCCGCAGTAAGTGTAATCACGGAGAAGGAACCTGCATCGCCTTCTTCTGGAGTGACGGAGGTGAATGTGTATGGAGAGATTTTCCATGAAGTTTTAAATTCGGCAAAAGCTACATTATCGGTGCCAACTACCGCACCTTCTAGGATAGTGAGGGTACATTCACCATCGGCATAAGGTGCTTTGGTTGCTATAACAAGTTGGTTGTTCTCAACCTTAATATTATCAATAGTAGCGTTGGTGAGAGTAATTTTGCTCTCATCCGCAATACTACCGATTTCATCATTCGTTGAAACTCGAATTTCTTTTAACTCCGATGCTGTGACAGAAGTTTTATTAGGGGTAGCAGAAGTGAATTTGTAGGTAGGAGTGTACGAGGATTTGTCAATAATTATTGCGCCATTAGTAGGTGGTTTTGCATTGTTATTAGTACGTGCTCCTCCAAATTTTTTACTATTTGTAGATGTAGAGAAAGTGATATAATAATACCTTTTTCCATCTAGAAAATATAACTGATTACTATTATATGTAAAAGGTTTCTCGGTGGGTTGCAAAGTCAAAGCAGGAGAGTTACCTGTTGTGATACTCAGATATTTCTCTGCTGTAACAGACCAAAACGCAGTAGTATTAGTAGTACTTGTTCTAATCCACACACAATTATCGCCATAGGTATCGGTGGTTGCTACGGCACCATTATCTACCGCCAAATAGTATGTTGTCCTATTATAAGTATAACTAATCGTGACGTATGTGCCATCAGGAGCTTGTGCTTGTGCCTCTGCATTTGAAACGAAACCAAACAACGCGCATGCGCAAAAGAGGGCTATATGGAATAATCTTTTCATAGTGATTATTTGTTTACAGATTTATTAGTTAATTGAAGCTTTTTTCGGTTACGGAAGATACGCAATACACAATACATGCAAGCACACAGCAGCATTGGCAACAAAGCATCACCTACTGGCAAATCTGGGTTGGTCTCACCAATAGGTGGATCGGTTGGCTTGGCTGCAAATGTACGACCTTTTGGATCATAAGGAGTGGAAGGCAGAAAAACAGCCTCACTCACTTCCTTGTGCATCCTCACAAACGAACCTTCTCCCTTGGGAATGAAATACTCATATACGCCACTGGTAGAGAAAGAACGAATCGTCTTATCCGATGTACGAACAGAGATAGGAGCAACAGTCGATTGGGGCTTCATGCTAAAACTACTACTGAAGCTGTTACCCAAACTGGTGCTCACCACAAAAGACGACGAGTGGTAGCTCGGCGTGACAGTTGTACTGCTCGACAAAGCAGGCGAACTGATGGGACTATATGTGGCTGTTGACTCGAACATTGATTCAAAAATCGAAAAATCGTGCAAAAGTACTGCTTTTTAACGAGAACGAAGTTCTATTTCTACAAATATGTGTTTCATTTTGGCAAAATATCACTTTTATTAAGGTTTTGCAACAATTTTTAAGAAACAAATAGGGTATTTAAAGGCAAACGCGAGTGATTGACACAAGACCACATAGACATGGACACCCGAATAGCATTCGGGATAATGAACATAGCAAGTTGAAAAAACTGGTACATTCGAGAGAGTACCTACGCGCAGAGCGTGCCTTCTCTCATGCTAAGATGCAGCTTGGGGTATTCATGGGATATTCATAGGGTATTCATGGGGTATACGTATGTATCGGTTATGTGTCGGTTATGTATCGGTTATGTATCGGTTACATGTCGAAACAGACAAGGAGCGAAAAAGGAAGAAAAAGTGCATTTTTTTAGGGAAAAATTTGGTAATATCAAGGGATTTTTGTACCTTTGCAGGCGAAAGCGAGTCGCGACACCAAAATTATAGAAAATCTAAGAATGTGCGACACCAAAATTATAGAAAATTATAGAAAATTAACAAAAATTAAAAGGAATTTATAATCAACAATAAAAACAATTGAATCAACAATATAGACAATTGTAAAACAACAATAAAAACAATTGGATTCAACAATATAAACAATTATGGCAAAGATTCTTCTTGAGGCGCCTGTAGCGGCGGTGGCTGGAGCGTTATCCAAACGTCAGCAAGTGATTTATCGCATGCGCAATGGTCGTACCCATGCATACGTAGTAACACACCCCAACGAGCAACCACCTTCGGAAACACAAAAACGTAACTCGTCGCTGTTCGGAGAAATATCCAAACAAGTGCATGCCGAAATGGCTGATACGGAAAAACGCGCAAAGTGGGAAAAAGAGTTCGCGGCATACATCAACAAGCACAATCCATCGTACAAACGACCCGTTGCCTCCAATGAACATTTGCCCTATTCATCGCGCCGTAAGCCAGTAATCACCACACTATACGGGTATATATTCCACACACTACACACACAAGCTAAAGAGGAGAAATAAATTATGTCAAAAATTACACCTTCTTCGCCATTTGCTTCGGTTACGGGTAAGTTTAAACGCACCGATCGCATATATATCCGTGCCAACAAGCATACAGGACAACTCTACGGCATAGGCATGGATCACCCCAATCGCGTGGAACAGCCCACCGAGGCACAACAACAAGCGCAAGCGCGCTTTCGTGACACATGGAAAGAGGTGGACACACTGCTGGCAGAACCCACACAACGCGCTGAATACGAGCGGCTTTTCCGTCTGCACATAACACAAGCGCGAAAGAAGAAGAAACAGCCATGTGCTTCGCTGCGCACGTTTGTGTTTAGATTGATGTATACGAAGAAGGGATAAAGAATTAGTAAAGCATCCTACGCGCAAAGCGCGAGAAATCTAAACTATCCAAACCAAAAGAAGGAACAGACTATATAGTTGAGATAGTTGAGATTTCTTGACCAAAGGGCATAGGAGAAAGATAACATCCTACGCGCAAAGCGCGAGAAATCTAAACTATCTAAACTAAACGACGAAGAAAGAAAGAGTAGGAAAACATTTTTTTTGAAACAAAAATACGGCACTATGTGCCTACAAAAATAACAAAGTAATAGGGGAGATAATTAACCAAATATAAAGCATGAATTTCACGTATCTGACATCTGTACTCTACCTCGTGATATTGGGCATACATGTGTTCATGCAATTGGCTGCTGCCTCATTGATCTTTATCAAACACCACACACCTAATAATCGCACTTGGTATTACATATTCATCTTCTTTGCCATTTCAGCCATTGCAAGCATCATAGAAATGGTTATGGCTTTCGAAAACACCAACATACTGGAATCATACAAACTGTTTTCACCCATTATTATCATTCCTGGATTCTATATCTTCTTCTTGATTTGGTGCTATATCGCAGAATTGATACGCCCACATTGGCTGACCGTAAAACGAGCCCTACTGATACTACTTCCATCGCTGATAATGGCCACAGCTATCGTTGTACTAAGCGCAATGAGCGAGATTAGCAATATCTACAGCATTGAGCAACTGAAAACACATATCTCGGAACCAAATGTGTATATCCGTATCGCATTTGTAGCCCTATTCATCCCTTATTGCATTGGACTGATACACATGCGAAATAAGCACAAGAATCCCGATATACAAAAATACATCGACCTGCTCATCGCATGCCTAATCATGATGGTTGGTTCCTATATAGCCAGTCGCTGTATGCAGTACTTCGTAGGATACATCATCCACGAGGTCTTCTACCTGATGATCTCCGTATTTATCATCTATGCCGAGCACTATGAGCGATTGCATGTGCCGCTGGAAAAAGTGCGCGACTATTACGCAGCCGCCGAAACGCCCGAAAGCACGCAACAAACCATCAACCATGTGGCACAAAAACTGCAAGAACTGATGGATCAACCTGAGATATGGCAAGACCCCGAACTGACAGGAGATAAGATTGTACATAGCGTAGGAACCAACAGAACCTATATCCAATTGGCAGCCAAAGAGTTGGGCTTCGAAAGTTTGTCCGACATGCTACATCGCCGACGCATTGACTATATATGCCAATGCCTGCTGGCAAACCCCAATGCCAATGTGCAAGACCTGTTCTACGACGCAGGCTATCGCTCACGCGCTACGGCATGGCGACACTTCACGAAAATCGTAGGATATACGCCGACTGAATTTATTAAGATTGGGAATTACCCCCCCCGAAACAACCGAAGTAAGTAAGTGATATACAGAGAATTATGAAACAACAATAAAAACAATTAGATTCAACAATATAGACAATTATAAATGGGATTGATATGAAAGAGACCATTATTTTAGCGATAGAATCGAGTTGCGATGATACTTCGGCTGCAGTGCTTTGCGATGGGTTATTGCTGAGCAATGTGACCGCCTCGCAAGGCGTACACGAGGAGTTCGGCGGTGTAGTACCCGAACTTGCCAGCCGTGCACACCAGTTGAACATCGTACCCGTAGTAGATGCCGCCCTCAAACGCGCAGGCGTGACGGCAGACCAACTGAGCGCCATTGCCTTCACGCGCGGACCAGGACTGTTGGGTAGCCTGCTGGTGGGTACCAGTTTTGCCAAAGGACTCGCACTATCGCAAGACATACCGCTGGTGGAAGTGAACCACCTGCAAGCGCATATACTTGCTCATTTCATTCGCACGGGGATCGGAGATCGGGGATCGGGTATCGGAGAGCGGGGGGCGGATACACCGAGTTTTCCGTTCTTGTGTCTATTGGTGAGTGGGGGAAATAGTCAGATTGTGCTGGTGAAAGACCACTACACGATGGAGATCATCGGACAGACGATAGATGACGCTGCAGGCGAAGCGTTCGACAAGTGCGCGAAAATCATGGGACTGCCCTACCCCGGCGGACCATGGATTGACCGACTTGCCAAAGAGGGCAACGCAGAGGCCTTCCAATTCAGCAAACCACATATACCCGAATACAACTACTCGTTCTCGGGCCTGAAGACCTCGTTCCTCTATTTTCTGCGTGACCAACTGAAAGAAAACCCCGATTTCATCGAGGAAAATAAGGCGGATTTGTGCGCTTCGTTGCAGAAGACCATCATCGATATTCTGATTAATAAGCTCAAGAAAGCCGCCAAGGATCTGGGTGTGAAAGAGATAGCCGTGGCAGGTGGCGTGAGCGCCAACAGCGGGCTGCGCGATGCGCTCATCGACCTCGGCAAAAGGCATCACTGGAAAGTGCATATCCCACCGTTCGCGTACACCACAGACAACGCCGCCATGGTCGCACAAGCGGGCTACTACAAGTACCTGAAAGGGGAGTTCTGCCCCGTAGATGCCGCACCGTATGCGAAGACAAGGATATAGGTGAGCGGGTATCGGATATCGGATATCGGATATCGGGAAGCGGGTATCGGATATCGGATATCGGATATCGGGAAGCGGGGAGCGGATATCGGGAAGCGGGGAGCGGATATCGGGGAGCGGGGAGCGGGGATTGAATATTGGAAATTAAACAGAAATATTAAACTATTATGGATAATTCATATAAGCAATTAGACGTTTACATTCGCGCTAAAGAACTTGTTCGAGTGACGTATAAACTAATAAATACATTTCCTGTTGATGAAAGATTTGCACTGACATCACAAGTTAGACGTGCGATTATATCTGTACCGTCGAATATTGCAGAAGGACTTTCAAGAACGCCATTAAAAGAACAATGTCATTTTTTAGACATAGCATTCGGTTCCTTAATGGAAGCAGATTGCCAATTAGAAATCGCATGTGACCTAAAATATATTACTCAAGAGGAATATAACTCTATCTATAAAATAATTACCGATGTTGCGAGAATGATTCGTGGTCTCAAAAATTATCGCAGCAATCAAATGTCAAACAATAAATAACTATGTCCAACTACCAACCTCCAATATCCGATAACCGATATCCGATATCCGTCATTCCAAAAGCATTGCGTCCGTACATGGATATATTGTTATTCGTGGTGGCGCTGCTGGCGGCGAACTTCTTTTGGAAATACACCGTGCTGGGTGACGAGGGAGGCATACAAGTCACATGGTTCGGAATAGACATCACCGCACCGTTTGACTTTTTGGCTGCGCATATCGCTAATGCTGTTTATTGGGTGGTGCACCTCGTGCGCGACACCATACATCAACTGCCCAACAACATTCTGCACTTCGACAGCGGTAGCAGCGTACGCATCGTATGGAGTTGCACCGCCTTGAAACAAGCGTTCATCTGGCTGATAATTATGCTGGTGGCACGAGGCAAATGGCTCAGAAAACTATGGTTTATCCCATTGGGGTTTGTGGCAATATACCTATTTAACATACTGCGTATCGCACTCATTACCATCATCATAGAATATCACCCCGAATTGTTTGAGTTGATGCACACCTATATATTCAAGTATCTCTTTTACTTGATGCTATTTGGATTGTGGGTATGGTGGACACATATTGGACGGCGTTCCGCCTAAGGGGTATTGGACGCCCTGCGGGCTATTGGATAATGGGTAATGGGTAATGGATAATGGGTTACAAGACAAAGTAGTCTTGATAGTTGTCCAAGAAGCGTTGTACCGCCTCGGGGAGGGGACCGTAGTACTCACCGCCAGAGGCGTTGGCGTGACCGCCACCACCGAAAATATCCTTAGCAAACACATTCACAGGACGATTGCCCTGGCTGCGAAGCGAGATCTTAATCTTCGTCTTGCTGCCACCAGCCAGTGCCACTTCGGTAGGATTGACCTTGTCCTCACGCATGAAACAGGAATAGTGAATATCCTTGATCTGCAACGGCAAGTTCACAATACCCTCCGCATCACCCGATTGGAAATTGAAGCGATACAACTCCTTGCGGCTCAGATAAATAAGTGCCGTATGATGCTCAGGGAAAATGCGCATCTTCTGATACAAACAATAGCCCATCAGACGCATACGGTCCGCCGAATAAGCATTGAATACGCGGTTGTAAATCTCATCCTTATTCACGCCCAACGACACCAATTCACCCACAATCTGGTACATCTCTGGATAATTGGAATTGAACGAGAAATTGCCTGTATCGGTCATCATACCCGTGTAGATGCAGGTGGCGATTTCTTCGGTTATCGAAGATCGGGTATCGGTTATCGGAGAGAGGCGGGTAATGAGGCGATAGACGAGTTCGCAGGTGGAGGGCGAAGCAGGATAAGACAATGTCAAATCGGGGAAATCGGATGGGTGGAGATGGTGGTCAATCATCATCTTGCGGCAAGTGAGCGAGAGGAGCTTATCGCCCAACGAACCAATGCGCTTGGGCTCGTTGAAATCGGTGCAAATAACCAAATCCGCCTGCTCCAGAAGCGCGTCCGCCTCCGCACGACGCGACTCGTAGATAATATCCTCATCGGCCTTGGGTAACCACGCCAAGAAATCAGGAAAAGCATTCGGCACAATCACCGACACATGTTTGCCCTGCGCCTCCAAGAAATGGCGCATCGCCAAGGACGAACCCATCGCATCGCCATCGGGCGACATATGCGTGAGAATAACTACGTTATTCGACTGATTGATAAACTCTTGGGCGGTACGAAGTTCCGCAGCAGAAAAAATAGGAGTAAGTGTTGCCATTGCCTTTCAAATAAAAATCCGCTACAAAAGTACTACTTTTTTTGCATATATCAAAATTTTTTTGTATCTTTGCACGCTATTTCGCATAAAATAAACTCCTACGCGCCAGCGCGAGAGATCTAAACTATCCAAACCCAAGCAAGGAAAAGAAGTATATAACAAAAATAACCATAACAAAACAATGAAAAAAGTACTTTTATCCATCGTATTATTGGCGGGCTCACTGATGAGTTTCGCGCAAGAAGACAAAGTGTTATTGACCATCAACGGCGAACCCGTGATGCTGTCAGAGTTCTTGTATATCTACGAGAAAAACAACCAAGAAAGCAGTTTGGAAAAGAAATCCATGGAAGAATACCTGGATCTCTTCATCAACTTCAAACTGAAAGTGACCGAAGCCATCGCACAAGGCGTGGACACCACCGAGGCCTTCGCCAAAGAGCTGGAGGGCTATCGCGCACAAGCCACCCCTAAATACATGCAAGACAACGAGGCCATCGATAGCTTGGTAACCCTGAGCTACAACCGCAAAGCAAACATTCGCCGCGCTGCTCACATCGCTATTCAATGTCCAATGGACGCTGATTCCGCTACCCTCGCCGCTGCTGAAGCCAAAATACAACTGGCTCGCGAGCGCGTGACCACTGGCGTGGAGAAGAAAGTGAAGAAAGGTCGCAAATGGGTGACCGTGCGCGAGCCAGAAGCGTTCGCCGACGTAGCACGCGAGATGACCGAAGACCAAGCTGGCAAAGAGAACGGCGGCGAGTTGGGTTGGATTGAAGTATTCCGCTTCGTATATCCATTCGAGGATGCCGTATATACTACCCCTGTAGGCGAAGTGACCAAGGTGTTCCGCAGCCCATACGGCTTGCACATCGCCTTGGTAGAAGAAGAGCGCCCATTCGAGGAAGTGCATGCAGCACATATCATGAAGATGATGCCTCGCGGCGGCGAAGGTACTACTGCCTTGGACGCAAAGAAACAAGTGGATAGTCTATACCAAGTGGTATTGGCAGGTGCCGACTTCGCCGAAGTGGCAACCGCTAACTCCGACGACAAAGGTTCGGCTACACGCGGCGGCGACCTAGGCTGGTTTGGCAGAGGCATGATGGTACAACCATTCGAGAACATCACCTTCGATATGACCCCAGGCGAGATCAGCGAACCCTTCCCTACACGCTTCGGCTGGCACTTCGTTAAGCTCTACGACAAACGCGGTATCCAACCATTGGACAGCATGCGCCAACAACTGCTGGCACAAGTGAAACGCGATGCACGCTATCAAGAAGCCGAGAAAAGCTTCATCAAGAAGACACGCGCTGAATACAACCTGCCTGCCGAAATGACCGACGACGAAGTGCGCGCATACGCCGACGCACATTTGGAGGAGAAATATGCCGACTTGCGCAACCTTGTGCGCGAGTACCACGACGGTATCCTGCTCTTTGACGTATCGCTGCGCGAAGTGTGGGACAAAGCCAACAAAGATACCGAAGGATTGGCTGCATTCTTCAAAGCTAACAAGAAGAACTACACATGGGACGAACCACGCTTCAAGGGCTATATGATATACGCCAAGGACGAAGTGTCTGCTAAAGCAGCGAAACAAATCGTGAAGACCGCTAACCCAGACTCCGTGATGAGCTATATCGACCAACGCATCAACGTGGACAGCGTGACCTATGTGCGCATCGAGAAAGGTCTGTGGACCAAAGGCAAAAACGCTGCCGTGGATAAATATGGCTTTAAGAACAAAGAGGCAGATTACACCCCAACAGAGGAGTTCCCAATCGTAGTACCAGTGGGCAAAGTGATCAAAGCACCACAAGAGTACACCGACGTGCGTGGTCAAGTGACCACCGACTATCAAGACTACTTGGAGAAACTGTGGGTAGCCACCCTACGCGAGAAGTATCCTGTGGTAGTAAACGAGGACGTGTTATAATCCAAAGCCCCCATTAGGCATCCAGCAGTTGGGAGCCCCAAAAAATAATGAAAATCTGGCAAAACATAGCAATCGTGGTCGCACTGGTAGCAATCAACCTACTGGTGCACCGCTTTGTGGTGCGTTGGGACATGACCAACGACCATCGCTATAGCATCGCCCCCACCACCCAAGCACTACTGCAGCAACTGGATGCCCCACTGCAAATAACGATTCTGCTGGACGGCGAACTGAACGCTGGTTTTCAGCGCCTACAACGCGCCACCGTGGAACTCATTGAGGAGTTGGAGGCGGAAATCGGGAATCGGAAATCGGGTATCGGGTATCGGGTGTCGGCGGAGGATATACCGCAAGGGCTGCCGCCTACGGTCATTCATGAACGCACACACAAGGGACAGACGGCCCAAACCACCGTATATCCGTTTGCGCTGGTGACCTACAAAGGTAAGACCGCCGTCGTGGAACTACTACGCAACAACCGCGGACTGAGCGGGGAAGAGAACCTCAACCATAGCATCGAGAACCTGGAGTTTGCTTTCGTGGAGGCCATCCATTCGCTCACACGCGAGAAAGTGGAGAAGATTGCCTTCTTGGAAGGACATGGCGAGTTGTCGGAGCGAGAAGTGTATGACCTGAGTCAAGCCCTGTCGCGCTACTACCAGATAGACCGCGGCACCCTGGGCAACGAGACAGGCGTATTGGACGCATACAAAGCCGTCATCATTGCCGACCCACAACGCCCCTTCTCAGAAACAGACAAGTACATTTTGGACCAATACCTCATGCAAGGCGGCAGCATATTGTGGGTGCTCAATGGTGTGCGTTTTTCCGACGAGACCCTCTCGCAGAGTGGCACCACACCCGTGATACCGCTGGACTTGAATCTGAGCGATATGCTCTTTCGCTACGGCGTGCGCGTGAACCCCGCATTGGTGCAAGACATGCAGTGTCTGCCCATGCCCGTGGACGTGAGCAGCGACCCGCAGCAGCCCAACTGGCAACCCATGCCTTGGACATATGCACCACTGCTACTCACCTCGCAAGCATCACCCATCACGCGTAACCTGATGCAAGTCAGCGCCACCATGGCATCATGCATCGACCTCGTAGGTGGAGACGATGGCTTGCACAAGACCATACTGCTCGCCACATCGTCCGCCAGCAAGATGACCACCACCCCCGCTGAAGTGGACCTGAGCATGATGAGCGGAGAGGAAGAAGACTTCCAGTACGCTTTCATACCCGTAGCAGCCAGCATAGAGGGCGTTTTCCCCTCGCTATACGCCCATCTGCTACCCCCCGAAGAGGTGATACTGCACGCCCCACTGCGTAAACAGAGCGAGAAAACCAAACAAGTGCTGGTGGCAGCAGGTAGCAGTATCCGCAACGAATGGCAACAAGGACAACCCCTGCCTCTCGGATACGACCGATACACACAAACGCAGTTCGGCAACCGCGACTTCATGGTGAACGCCGTGCTATACCTCACCGACGACATGGGGTGGATGTCGCTCAGACAAAAACAACTGACCCTGCGTCTGCTGAATGACCAACGCGCACGAGATGCACGAATAGGCGCACAAGTGATAAGCATCATTGTGCCACTGTGCATACTGGCCATAGTAGGAACAACAGTGATACTGATTCGAAAAAAACGATACACTAACCAACGATGAGATATAATATGTTGAGATATTGTCTGCTTGCCTGTCTGATGCTGGGGTGCTTACTCCCTGCGCAAGCACAGAACGAGGCATCAAACGCCAAAGAACGCACAAAGCCACATCGCAGAAATCGCTTGGTGCTCTTTGATAATGACCTGCGCGCTAAAGAACTGCTGACCGACAGCGCCACCCTTGACACCGTGGCAGCAGTGCAGGCAGACTCAGTGCACATGGCGGATAGCACGGCTATTCGGGTGGCATTCCTATTGCCGCTGCATGCCGATGCCGTCAAACGCGATAAGCATATGGACCGCTTCTACGACTTCTACGCAGGCGCACTGATCGCTATCTACGAGAAACAGCAGAGCGGACAAGCCATGGAGATTTTCACCTACGACATAGGCAAGACCGCATTGCGCACCAGCGAAGTGCTGCAACAACATCCAGAGATTCGCCAGGCACATGCTGTGGTAGGACCCGCCTACGCGCAACAAGTAGAGGTGGTGCTCGACTCGTTGCAGGAGGATAGCGTATGGGTGATGATACCCTTCCTGTCACGCGTGAAAAATATCGAGAGCCATCTCTTTGTGCTGAAATTCAACCCTTCAGAACAAATAGAAGCAGACACTCTGGCACGCTATCTGGCACAGAGAGCTGACAGCGTGAACTGCGTGCTCGTCGAAGCCAAAGCAGGGGAAGTAATCCCCTCGGGCATCAAAGCACTGCATCAAGCCCTCAAAGAGCATCAAGTGCCCACCTCCAGCGTGTCGCTCAAAGCCATACTCACCGACTCGATAGAGGGAGCTTTTCTACCCGAGAAAGAGAACATCGTGGTCTTCAATACCGAACGCTACGCCAATCTGCAAACCGTGATGCCCCACCTGCTGAAGGCATGCGGCAACTACCGCATCACCCTCTTCTCGCACTACTCATGGCAGAGCGAGAAGATTATCCTGCCACAACTCTACACCTCAGTATTCACACCACAACCCGCCGTGTCCGAAGAATATGAATGGCTTTTTGAGCAATACTTTGACCACGAACTGAGTTCCTACCAACCGCGCTATGACCTCTTGGGCTATGACCTAACGAACCAATTACTGGATATGCTGATACTGCAAAAAAGCAGCCAAGACAACACCGTCATGCTTCAAGATGTGTGGACGGGCACGCAAGCCAACATACACTATCAACCCACCGACCCAAAAGGCGGATATGAGAATCATATCGTACATATCATACACCAATGATGAAGTCACGCTATATCCTATTGACCCTGTTGCTGTGCACGGTGACCATCACGGGCATCGCACAACCTCGTTTGCGGCGACCTGAGATATACGTCGGCGCACACGCGGGCGTGATGGCCTCGACCATGATGTTCGTGCCCAATATAGCGAAAATCGACATCATGCAATCGCCACTCAAGGTCAACGGAGGCCTCGTATTCCGCTACGCTGGACATAAAGTGTGCGCCATACAAACAGAAATCAACTATATGCCACGCGGCTGGCACGAGACCATCCAACTCGCCGACGGCAGCAGCATGGATTATTACCGACAACTGGATTACATAGAGATTCCGCTGCTCATGCACCTGTATTTCGGGAAGGAGCGCTTTCGCGCATTCCTCAACCTGGGACCACAGATAGGATACTGCTTCCGCGATGTGAGCACAGAGGTGCCCAGCACAATCGTTTCGCCACAATATCAGCCTATTGACAAACCATTTGATTGGGGATTGGCAGGCGGACTGGGCTGCTACTACCGCACACGCCACATAGGAATCTTCCAACTGGAAGCACGATTCAACTTCAGCATGGGAACCATATACAACAACCGCAAAGTGGATTACTTCAGCCAGTCCAACTCAATGAACCTGAGTGTGAACTTGGCATATATGTGGGAGATAAAAATCAAATAATAACATCTAAACAACCGAACGACTAAACTACAACATAACATGGGAAAAATTATTTCATTGGCTAATCAAAAAGGTGGCGTAGGCAAGACCACCACCTCTATCAACCTGGCGGCTTCATTAGCAGCAGAAGGCAAAAAAGTACTGCTCATCGATGCCGACCCACAAGCCAACACTTCATCTGGATTAGGTATCGAGATACGCGAACTGGAAAACACCATCTACGAGTGTCTGGTGGTAGGTATCAATCCCGAAAACGCTATCGCACATACCTCATTGCCTAACTTAGACTTGATACCTTCGCATATCGACCTGGTAGGTGCAGAGATAGAAATGCTGAATATTGACGACAGAGAGAACCTGCTCAAGAAGGTGCTGGCACCGCTACGCCCTCTATACGACTATATCCTGATTGACTGCTCTCCATCGCTGGGTTTGATTACCATCAATGCACTCACCGCTAGCGACAGCGTGATTATCCCTGTGCAATGCGAGTTCTTTGCACTGGAGGGTATTGCCAAACTGCTCAACACAATCAAGATCATCAAATCGAACCTGAACCCCGCATTGCGTATCGAAGGTTTCTTGCTCACGATGTACGATGCTCGTTTGCGTCTCTCCATGCAAGTACATGATGAGGTGCGCCGACACTTTGGCGATCTGGTGTTCAACACCGTCATTGCACGTAATGTGCGCCTGAGCGAAGCCCCCAGTCATGGAATGTCCGTGCTGGAATATGACAAGAATAGTAGGGGAGCAAAAAATTATATTAACCTCGCCAAAGAACTAATAAGGAGAAATAAATGATGAAGAAATCATTAGGATTAGGACGCGGATTAGATGCGCTGATTGACACTACACACATAGCCACTGAAGGGTCTTCCACCATCAGCGAGATTGCATTGGAAAAGATTTATCCCAATCCCGATCAACCTCGTCGCACGTTTGATGAAGAAGCACTGAGCGAATTGGCACAATCCATTAAAGAACATGGTGTGATCTCACCTATCACACTGCGCAAAGATGCCAACAAACAGTATATGATTATCGCTGGCGAACGTCGATTCCGTGCCGCGAAGATGGCAGGACTGGTGTCTATACCAGCATATATACGTACGGCGAAAGATGAACAGGTAATGGAATGGGCGCTGATTGAGAATATCCAGCGCGAAGACCTAGATGCCATAGAGATAGCATTGGCATACCAACGCCTGATGGATGAGTACAACCTCACCCAAGAGCGTATGTCTGAACGCGTGGGAAAGAAACGCGCTACCGTGGCAAACTACCTTCGCTTGCTCAAACTGCCAGCAGAAATACAATTGGGCATCAAAGAGAAAAAAATCGATATGGGACATGCACGCGCCATACTGGGCTCATCCTCTCCCGAACAACAACTCAATATTTACAAGCGTATTCTGCAAAATGGACTATCGGTGCGCAAGGTAGAGGAATTGGTCAGCGCTATCAAACCCGATAAGAAAGAGAAAAAAGAGAAGACCACGTATGCTACCCAACAGCAGTACCTCACCGACCGACTGGGCAAAGCAGCCAAAATATCGGGACAGAAAATCATCATCACCTTCAGCAATGAAGATGAATTGAATAGTATCATCCAACGAATACATTGAAAGCGGTAGTCGTATACATATTACTCGCATTATGCACCCTGTCGCTGCACGCACAGGAGGCCGACACATCGCATGACTTCTCGGAATGGAAGACCAGCAAAGAGTTGCAACAGATGGAAGCGAAAGATACGAGCGTGGTACATGAGTATGACGCCCCTCTGACGGAAAAAGAAATCAACCGACTCTTCTGGAAACCCGACCCTATGCGTGCCGTATGGCTGGGAGCCGTAGTGCCTGGATTGGGACAGATATACAACCGCAGTTACTGGAAACTGCCTATCGTGTACGGAGGATTCATGGGTTGTATCTACGCCATCACATGGACCAACGGACAGTACGAGGGTTACAAATCCGCTTACCGAGACATCTACTATGACATTCAAAATGGCACGGTGAGCAACGACCCCAATAAATCCTATAACGCCATTCTACCCGAGGGCTATACCATCAATAGCATGGGCGGTGCCAACACCTATCAAAACCGATTGAAAGAGTGGCAAAACGCCTCACTGAGAAATCGCGATTTGGCAATCTTAGTAACAGTAGTAGTGTATGCACTCTCGCTGGTAGATGCATACGTGGATGCGCAGTTATTCGATTTTGATATATCCAACGACCTCTCGCTGAATGTCAGTCCGCAGATATATTATGACATGCATAATCAACGAACAGCCGAAGTAAAATTAGCCATACAATTTTAACATTACGAATGAAAAAACTCTTATACATATTCCTACTGTGCGCCTGGAGTGCACCGACAATAGCTCAAGACTCCATTCCTGAGTGCCTACATGACACCACCCCTGATAGCTTGATTGTCGTATCACTGGATAGCCTTGAGACTCCTGTCTTCTTTGACGAAGCGTTGGCAAAGTTGGACACCACCGAATGTACGTCCGACACCCTGATTAGCGAATTGCCTGATTCAGTGTATAAAGCCCGTTTGCAGGCATTACCCTTTGTGATAGAAGTGCCATACAACGAAGTGGTTCGCCGATATATCTTGCGTTATGTGAAGCATAGTCCACGCCAATTGGCCAGTTTGCAACGCAAGGCGGAATATTACTTCCCCATGTTTGAGGACATCTTAGGCAAGCACGGTTTGCCATTTGAATTATGCTATTTGCCCGTGATAGAATCGGCACTCAATCCACAAGCGCGTTCGCATATGGGAGCCGTGGGTCTGTGGCAATTCATGCCTGCTACAGGCAAGAAATATGGATTGGAAGTCAACTCGCTGATAGACGAGCGCATGGACCCTATCCGCTCTACCGAAGCGGCATGTAAGTTCCTGAGCGCATTGTATAAGATTTTCAACGACTGGAACTTGGTGATTGCCGCCTATAACTGCGGTCCAGGCAACGTGAACAAAGCCATTCATCGTGCAGGCGGCAAACGCGATTTCTGGAGCATTTATCCTTTCTTACCCAAAGAAACACGCGGCTATTTGCCTATCTTTATCGCCGCATCGTATGCTATGAACTATGCTGACGTACACGGCATTTGTCCATCAACCGACTACCTCTACCCTATCACCGATACGATAGTAACCAGCGAGCGTCAGCACCTGAAGCAAATTGCTGCGAATTTAGATATTACCATTGAGGAGTTACGCCGACTGAATCCCCAATACGCCCGCGATATTATCCCTGGAGGCAAGGAGTATGCATTGTGTTTGCCTATCGCTCTATCAGGAGCGTATATCGATCAGCAGGACACTATTTTGGCATATCAAGCCAAAGAGCTGATACACAACCGCCGCGCAGAGATTGACCTCATGCAGAAAACGGGATTGAATGGTGGCTATTCGGTGAATGGCATCACGTATTATAAGATTAAGGAGGGCGACACGCTGGGCGGTATAGCGGCTAAGTTCCATGTGAGTGTCAAACGACTGAAGGCATTTAACGGTCTAAACTCAGATTTCATACGCGCAGGCAAAACGCTCAAGATACCGAATGTATAATGGTGAGTGAGAAGATATATTATTCCATGACCGAAGCCCAAGAGATGACAGGGCTTCCTTCTACCACATTGCGCTATTGGGAGAAACATTTCGCTCAGTTGGATCCCCGAAAGGATGGCCATGGTAATCGCTATTACACTATGGCAGATATTGATTTGATTAAGCAGATCAAGTATTTGCGTGATGAGATGCATATCACGCGTATTGAGGCCATTCGCCAAGAACTCAAACAAGGCAAACGCCAAGCCGACTTCCGTCAGCGTGCTGCCGAGATTCTTCAGCGTGTCCGTGCCGAACTAGTGGAGATCAGGAGTAAGATATAGGGTATCGGATATTGGACGCCCTTTGGGCTATTGGGTATTGGATATAGGTTATTGGATTATTGTCTCACGGTGATATGGAAGCAGGCCTGCTTGTATTCGTATTTGACATAGATACGACCTGCGCGTTGTTCGTTGAGAAGGACTTGACCTAAGACCAGTTTCAGATTATCCTGATGCATGTACTCGCGCGTGCGCGTTACCTTATTAAAACGGAAGTACGCCAAGTCGAAAGTGGTGCCATAATTATGGCATGAATTAGTGGTAGCATTGATGTTACCACTTTTTTGTAGCTGCTTTATATCCTCTTTGGTGCGGAGCACACTGGTGACATAGAACTGATAGTGCGGCAAGCCATTACGTTGCAGAATATCAGCAAAACCTTCGCCTATACGCTCCAGTTCCGCAGCCGCTGCAGGAACAAGGTAAGGGATGGAGTGCGTGAGCGAGTCCACGATATAGTTGTCGTTGCTCTTGATGAGCGACAACTGGCTGCGCATACGCGCCGCCTCTTGGCGGTTCTTCGGTGGAGTGGATAGCCCAAGGGCTTTGGCAGCTTGCTCTTGCTTGGCTTGCGTATCACGGAATTTGTCTTTGTAACTAAAAGTACGTCCAGGATACGATACCATCGTGTCCTCGAAGAGTGTATCCTGAATCTGGTGTCCAGAATCCGACTTGGTGCCGCAAGCGGAGAATACAAAGATTAGCCCCACCAGAAGCAGGGCTAATCTTATGTTCAACAGTTGTTTAATATAGTTCAACATTGTTCAGAATTGTCACAAACTCCATTCGAAGCCGTCCTTGGTATCTTTGATAGTGAAGCCCAATTCGGTGAGGGCATTGCGGATCTTGTCGCTGGTACCCCAATCCTTGTTGCGCTTCGCTTCGAGGCGCATATTGAGCAGCATATCCACTGCACCCTTGTATGCATCCATACCTGCACCAGCATCTTGCGCACCGTCCAACTGCAGACCGAGAATATCCATTGCGTAGGTCTTCCATACCTCGCGAAGTTCCTTCAAGTCTGCCTCTGAGATAGTGCCCTTACCGTCAAACACAGTATTGATAGCGCGTGCTGAATCAAAGAGGTGGGAGATGACAATAGGCGAGTTTAGATCGTCGTCCATTGCCTCTTGGCAACGCTCACGAAGATTACCAATCTCCACACTAGAAGCAGCCGATGCCTTGATCTTCATCAGTCGTTGGTATGCCTCGGTCAAGCGAGCAAGACCTTTCTCCGCAGCCACGAGAGCATCGTTGGAGAAATCCACCGTAGAACGATAGTGTGCTTGCAAAATGAAGAAGCGGATGGTCATTGGCGAGAATGGTTGCTCCAAGAGTTCATGATTGCCCGCAAAGAATTGCTCCAGGGTAATGAAATTGTTGTAGCTCTTACCCATCTTCTTGCCCGCAATGGTAATCATATTGTTGTGCATCCAGTAGCGTACACTCTCTTTGCCTAAGGCAGCGCAGCTTTGTGCAATCTCTGCCTCGTGGTGAGGGAACATGAGGTCCATACCACCGCCGTGAATATCGAACTGCTCACCTAGGTACTTGGTTCCCATCGCAGAGCACTCCATATGCCAACCAGGGAAGCCTTCGCTCCATGGACTAGGCCAGTGCATGATATGTTCAGGTGCCGCTTTCTTCCAGAGGGCAAAGTCGAAGCTGTGCTTCTTCTCTTGCTGACCATCGAGTTCGCGGGTCTCGGTAACGATATCCTCGAGGTTACGACCAGAGAGTTTGCCATACGGATAATCCTTAGCGTACTTCTCCACGTCCATATAGACACTGCCGTTGCTCACGTAGGCATAGCCCTTGTCCATGATCTTCTGCACAAAAGCGATCTGCTCGATGATGTGACCGCTGGCATGTGGTTCGATAGATGGCGGTAGTACATTCAGCAGTGCCATATCGCGATGGTAGCGGTTGGTGAAATACTGAACTACTTCCATCGGTTCGAGTTGCTCGAGGCGAGCTTTCTTTGCAATCTTATCTTCGCCCTCATCGGCATCGTGCTCCAAGTGGCCTACATCGGTGATGTTGCGCACATAGCGTACCTTGTAGCCAAGGTGCATAAGATAGCGATAGAGGAGGTCAAAAGTGATAGCAGGGCGAGCATGTCCCAAGTGTGCATCGCCGTACACGGTAGGACCGCAGACATACATGCCTACGTGTCCTTCGTGCAAGGGTTTGAAGTATTCTTTTTGACGCGAGAGCGTATTATAAATTTGCAACATTAGAGCTGGGATTTAGGATCGAGGTTGTTTTTCTCGATGTCTTTGAAGTAGTTGTAAGTACCGACTTTGAGTTCTGCGCACGCAGCCTCATCTGCCACGATTATACCGTGTTGGTGCATTTGCAGCGCAGAGATAGTCCACATGTGTGAGATTGGCTCCTCAATAGCATGTTGGAGAGCACGCGCCTTGTTGTGACCATTCACCATAATAAGCACCTCTTTGGCATCCATGATAGTACCTACACCAACGGTGAGTGCAGTCTTAGGCACCTTGTTGACATCATTATCAAAGAAACGAGAGTTAGCAATGATGGTGTCGGTAGTAAGTTCTTTCATGCGAGTGCGAGAAGAGAGGGAACTACCTGGCTCGTTGAAAGCGATGTGACCATCTGGACCAATACCGCCGAGGAAAAGCATTATACCGCCGTAGTTCTTGATTTTCTCTTCGTAGCGAGCGCACTCAGCCACCAAGTCTTCTGCATTACCATTGAGGATATTCACATTCTCAGGACGAATGTCAATATGTGAAAAGAAGTTCTTCCACATGAAGGTATGGTAACTCTCAGGGTGATCCTGAGGAATACCAACATACTCATCCATATTGAAGGTAACCACATTACGGAAGCTGACTTTACCCTCTTGATTGAGGCGAATAAGGTTGCGGTACATGCCGAGAGGTGAAGAACCTGTTGGCAGACCGAGAACGAATGGAGTGCCCTCTTTAGGAGCGAACTCGTTGATGCGTTTTGCTACATAGTTAGCTGCCCATTCAGACAGCAGGTCATAGTTGGGTTGAACGATAAATCTCATGGTGTAAAATGTTTTATGTTGTTAATATTTCTTTTTTCTTTTTGGGAGCCGGTGTCCGGGAGGCCTTAATCTATTTTCTGGAGAACCACTGCACTACGAGCGGGAAGATAGAGTTGTAGCCATCCCTTGTTGGCTGGCAGGTAGCCCGTGTCGGGACAGGTGAAATGCTCCACCGTGTCGTCCGACAGGCCAAAGCCAGCAAACTCCTTGGCATCGGTGTTGAGTACCACCTTGTACTTGCCCGCAGGGACAGGTATGCCATAGCCCTCGAAGGACTTCACGCCATTCCAGTTGAAGACAAACACCAGGTCACCGCGTTGGTATGCCACTACTTGATCGCCCTCGTTGTCGCAGAGTTTATCCTCCCATGGCAAGTGCACGCCATAACTATCCTTCACAGGTGTCAAGTGCTCGCGCAAGAGGTGTACCATCTTCTCATCAAAGAGATTCAGACAGGAGAAGAAGTAACGTGGGCTATCCACCAAACTCCACTGACGGCGGGCATATTTGTGGCTCCAGCCGTTACCTTGGCGGGGGAAGTCAATCCACTCTGGGTGACCGAACTCGTTACCCATGAAAGTGAGGTAACCGCCATTGATGGTCGAAGCAGTAACAAGGCGAATCATCTTGTGCAGCGCGATACCGCGGTCCACCATATAGGTAGAGTGTCCCTTCTCGAAGTGCCAATACATATCCGCATCGCAGAGGCGGAAGATGATAGTCTTATCGCCTACGAGCGCTTGGTCGTGGCTCTCGGCATAAGAGATGGTCTTCTCATCCTGACGGCGGTTGGTCATCTCATAGAAAATATGACCAGCCTTCCAGTCCTCGTCGCGCACCTCTTTGATATACTTAATCCAGAAATCTGGAATACCCATTGCCAATCGGTAGTCAAAGCCCATACCGCCGTCCTTGATAGGATAAGCCAAACCAGGCATACCCGACATATCTTCAGCGATGGTGATGGCGTTCTTCTTCACCTCGTGTATGAGTTTGTTAGCAAGAGTGAGGTAGCAAATTGCGTCGCCATCCTCGTTGCCGTTGTAGTAGCAAGAATAGTCCACAAAGTCCTCGCCCAAACCATGGCTTTGGTACATCATAGAGGTCACGCCATCAAAGCGGAAGCCGTCGAAGTCGTACTCATCCATCCAGTACTTGCAGTTGGAGAGCAAGAAGTGCAACACCTCATCCTTGCCATAGTTAAAGCACAAACTATCCCATGCTGGGTGCTCGCGTTTGGCGCCATCGTGGAAGTATTGGTATGGAGTACCGTCGAACATACCCAAACCTTCCAACTCATTCTTCACGGCGTGCGAGTGCACGATGTCCATGATCACATCCATGCCATAAGCGTGTGCATCGGCGATGAGGTGCTTGAGTTCCTCGGGTGTGCCTTGGCGCGAAGAAACAGCAAAGAAGTTCGACACGTGGTAACCAAAACTGCCATAGTAAGGGTGTTCTTGGATAGCCATAATCTGCAAGCAGTTGTAGCCCAGTTTAGCGATACGAGGCAACACATCGCGACGGAACTCATCGTAGGAGTTTACCTTCTCCTCCTCGCTGGACATGCCGATATGGCATTCATAGATAAACAATGGATCGCCTGCTTTGCGACGCTTCGCACCTTTCACCTTTAACTTTTCAGCTTTTACCTCCATAGGCTCCCAAACTTGTGCAGAGAATAGTTTGGTTTGCGGATCTTGCACCACGCGACGTGCATAACTGGGGATACGTTCTCCACTACCGCCTTGCCACTCCACGAGCAGTTTGTAGAGTTGCTCATGCTGGAGCATCTTCTCGGTTAGAGTGATCTCCCAAACACCATTCTCGGTGGGCTGCAAACGATATGCCTCGTCCTTTTGCCAGCCATTGCAGTCGCCTACAAGATAGATAGCAGTGGCATTAGGAGCCCACTCACGTAGTACCCATTTCTTGCCCACTTTATGCAAGCCAAAGAACATGTAGCCATTCGCCCAGTCGCTGAGTTTCTGACCGCCTGTCAGTTTCTTCTCTTGCGCGATGGCATAGTTGTAACGTCCTTCAATGGCCGAAGCATAAGGACGGAGATAAGAATCGGATTGTATCAGTTTTAATGTCTTCATTGTACAATAATTATCATACTAACATAAAATAGCGCGCAAAGGTACAAAATTTTTCTCACATACACAAGAAAAATCGGGTTTTCTTGCTTGTCTGCATTTTTTTTTGTACCTTTGCAGCGAATTTCAACTTTATTTGGTAAATTATTTAGAATATGAACAAATCTATTGTATTTTTTCTTTCGCTTATGGCACTAACAGCATGCAACAAGCCACAGACCACAGGTATTCATTTGGAGAACCTCGACACAACCGCAGTAGCACAAAATGATTTCTACCAATATGCTTGTGGCGGATGGATGAAGAACAACCCATTGCCAAACGAGTACAGCCGCTTTGGTTCGTTTGACAAATTGGGACTCAGCAACCTCGAGCAGGTCAACGGCCTCATTGCCGACATCGCAGCCAAGCAACATAAGATGGGCTCTATCCCACAAAAGATTGGCGATGTATATAACTTATCCATGGACACCGCACGCCGCAATGCGGAGGGTATCACACCTGTATTGCCAGTACTGCAAGAGATTGAGAATGTGACCGATAAGGCACAATGGTCAGAGGTATTGGGCAAGGCGATGGACTACGGATTGTGGGCGATGTATGTGGATGCCGACGCGATGAACTCCAGCATGAATATATTGAACGAATACCAAGCTGGTTTTGCGCTCAGTCAGAAAGATTACTATGTGGACGAGGACGAGCACACGAAGCATATCCGTGCGGAGTATCTGAAGCATATGGAAAAGATGTTTGAGTTGTATGGTCAGGCCAATGCAGCCGAGAAAGCGGCTACAGTGTTGCGATTGGAGACTCGCCTGGCAAAGGCAGCATTTAGCAATGTAGAGTTGCGCGATCCTATTGCTAATTATAATAAGATGTCGGTAGAAGATTTGCAAAAACTGGTTCCTGAGGTGGCTTGGAAGGTATATTTCGCCGGATTGAACATTGCTCCAGACAGTTTGTCAGTAGGTCAAATCCGTCACCTGCAAGAGGCAGGAAAGATGCTCGCTGAGGAGTCGTTGGAGGATATGAAGACCTTGTTCACATGGCAAGTGATTGACGGCAGTTCAGACTTCTTGACCGAAGAGATTTTTATGCAGAACTTTGAGTTCTATGGTCGCATCTTGAGCGGAAGACAAGAGCCAACTCCACTATGGAAACGCGCGGTAGCGATGGTGAACGGCACCTTGGGCGAGGCCGTGGGTGTGATGTATGTAGAGAAATACTTCCCAGAGGAGAACAAGGCACGTATGCTGGATTTGGTGAAGAACTTGCAAGTGGCTCTTGGTGAGCGTATTCAAGCCTTGGAGTGGATGTCCGACGAGACGAAAGCAAAGGCCATGGAGAAATTGAACACCTTCACCGTGAAGATTGGTTACCCAGATAAATGGCGCGATTATACTGCTTTGGAGATTGATCCAAAGTTAACCTATTACGCTAATATTCAACGCGCTGCGAAGTTTGAGCAAGATTATTCGTTGTCATTCTTGGGTAAGCCCGTAGACAAGGATAAATGGTTTATGACCCCACAAACGGTGAACGCATACTACAACCCAGCAACCAACGAGATTTGCTTCCCAGCAGGTATCTTGCAATATCCATTTTTTGATATGAATGCGGACGATGCGTTTAACTATGGTGCGATTGGCGTGGTGATTGGTCATGAGATGACCCACGGCTTTGACGACCAAGGTAGTCAGTTTGACAAGGACGGCAACCTGATCAACTGGTGGACAGAGGAAGATCGCGCACGCTTTGAGGAGCGCACGAAGGTGATGGAAGAGTACTTCAACGCCATCGAGGTAGCACCTGGCGTGTATGCTAATGGCAAATTCACTTTGGGTGAGAATATCGCCGACCACGGTGGTTTGCAAGTGGCATATCAGGCGTTCCAAAACGCACAAAAGGCGAAGAAGGCGAAAGGCGAAGAGGCTTTAGGCGAGAAGGATGGCTTGACACCAGAGCAACGCTTCTTCTTGGCGTATGCCAATGTGTGGGCTGGTAATATCCGTCCAGAGGAGGTATTGCAACGCACAAAGTCTGACCCTCACTCACTGGGCATGTGGCGTGTGAATGGCGCGTTGCCACATATCGGCGCATGGTATGAGGCATGGAATGTGACCGAGGAGTCGCCTATGTACTTGGCTCCTGAGAAACGCGTAAGTATTTGGTAAAAATATACCTCCTACGCCTGCGGCGAGAGATCTAGACTATCCCAACTAAACAACAACGAGAATTGGTTTAGATAGTTTAGATTTCTGCGCGGAGCGCAAGGAGAACAATCAGAATTCAAAATTCATAGTTATGATAAAGCATGTAGTATTTTTTCGTCTGTTAGACGAGGCAGAGGGCAAAACGAAAATGGAGAATGCCCAGATTATTCGTGATGGATTGCTCGCATTGCGCGATAAGATTGATGTATTGGTGGACGAGACCGTGGGTATCAATATCCCTAACGCCAAGAACACCGACCATGATATTTGTTTGACTTGCACCTTCCGCACATGGGAAGATTTGGATACGTATGCTACGCACCCAGAGCATGTGAAGGTAGCGCAGTATATTGGCAAGTGCAAGTCAGCCCGTAGCGCTGTGGATTACGAGGAGTAGCGCAGTTGGTAGCGCACCACGTTCGGGACGTGGGGGTCGGGCGTTCGAGTCGCCTCTCCTCGACAGCAAAAGCACCTTTTGGGTGCTTTTGTTGTTGTAGGATGATAGCGACGAGCAGCCACCAAGAGACGTGACCACCACCCTCTACGGATCGACATCCACGAAGACGATAGTACCCTTGCAATCTGTCTGTTGCAAAAGCAGACGAATTTGTTCGCGCAACAACTGCTTGGCACGTTGCACATTCGCCCCTTGCTCCACACGCAGGCGTAATTGGCGAATATACTGGTTATTGCGGCGCGACACCTGCGGAGTAATCACAGCAGAGACACGAGTACCAAAAACCTCCTGCAACGCGCGCATCAGCACACTACTGCTATGCTCCAATCGGCGCTCATCACGATGGCGCAACGTAATCATCATCAACCGATGAAATGGCGGGAAACAAAACATCTCACGTTCGCCAATCTGCTGCTGGTAAAGCCCTTTGAAGTCGTGCGCACACAGCATAGCATACAAGGGGTTCTTAGGGTCGAAAGTCTGAATCATCACCTCGCCCTGTTTGCCACTACGACCCGCACGACCACTCACCTGCTCCAACATCTGAAAAGCATGCTCGGCACTCCGATAGTCGGGCTGATTAACCAACGTATCGGCCTGCAAAACGACCACCAAAGAGACATCATCAAAATGCAATCCCTTCGTGACCATTTGTGTGCCAATGAGTATATCCACTTCGTGGCGAGCAAAACGATCAATAATCTGCTGATAAGCATCCTTCCGACGCGTAGTGTCCAAGTCCATACGCTCCACGCGCGCATTAGGGAAAAGCCCCTGCATCTCCTCCTCCAAACGCTCGGTGCCGAAACCCTGTAATCGCCACTCGGAGCCACATTTGGGGCAATGGGCGTTGGGTATTGGATAATGGACGCCCTGCGGGCTAATGGACGCTTTGCTATTGGATATTGTAGATTGGGTATGACCGCAACTGTGGCAGACAAGGGTGCTATTGCCCTTATGATAGGTCATACTGACATCGCAGTTCGGGCATTTGGACACCTCGCCACAATTAGGACACTGCAAGAAGGGCGCATACCCCCTGCGATTCTGAAACAAGATAACCTGCTTGCCTTTGGCAATCTCTTCGCGGATACGAAATACTACAGGGTCTGCAAAATGACCATACATCTCCTTGCGGTGGTATTGGCGTTGCAAGTCCACCATTGTAATCTTGGGCAACTGCAATCCACGAAAACGCTCCGTCATCTCCACCAAACCATATTTCCCCGACAGAGCATTATGATAAGATTCTATAGAAGGTGTGGCTGTGCCCAAAAGCACTTTGGCGCCATACCACTGCGCCATCATGATCGCAGCAGAACGTGCATGGTAGCGCGGAGCAGGGTCCTGCTGCTTATAACTGGGTTCGTGCTCCTCATCCACAATAACCAAACCTAAATTGGTGAATGGCAAGAATATCGCAGAGCGGGCACCGAGGATGAGATTTCCATGATTTGATTCCCGGAGACCGGCATCTGGGTGCCTAAACAGCTCGTGATATATCTCCACACGTTCGTCGCTACTGAAGCGCGAGTGATAAACCAACACCTGATTACCAAAAACCGCTTGCAAGCGTTCGGTGAGTTGGGTAGTCAGAGCTATCTCTGGCACGAGATAAAGCACCTGTTTACCCTGCTTGAGCATCTCATTTATGAGATGAATATACACCTCCGTCTTTCCGCTGGACGTCACACCATGCAAGAGGCATACGTTCTTCGTTAGCCAACTTGCACGTATCGCGTCGATGGCCTTTATCTGCTGACTATCCAAGGCATGCAACGCCTGCATCTGACCTGCATATTGACGCAAGCGCGAAACAGGACGCTCCTCTTCTAAGAATATCCCCTTGTCGATTAGCGTGCGCAATATCGTACTACTCACCCCACTCTCCTCCAAGAGCACACGGCGCTCTACACCATTATCCGATTGCCTACAGCCGACACCCGACAGCCGCACAAACGCTTCCAGCAGTTTGTATTGCGACTTGGCGCGGCGCAGACTATCCAATGTCACTTCTTGCTGACGAGGGTCTGCAAGCGAAGGGTGCAAATGGATATACTGAGCAGTGCGAGTGGTATAGTTGTCATCGATGATGCCAGCAGGCAACGCCGCAGCCATCACTTCGCCTATAGTACACATGTAATACTCCGCCATCCATTGCCATAGCCGCAACTGACTTGCCGTAACAACAGGTTGAACATCAATAATATCCACCACATCTCGCACCTTGACCGAAGCGGGCAACTCGCCCTCGTGAAGACGATAAACCACACCCGTAATAGTCTTCTTGCCCAGAGGCACCAACACACGACACCCAATCAACGAGGCATCCGCTCTCCGATCTCCGAGACCCGATACCCGATAGGTGTACACATCCGCTATTGCCAGCGGCAAAATAATATCAATCAATATGGCATTGGACATTTCTGCTGCAAAGGTAGTAAAAATTTTGCACGTGTGCAAATTTTTTTTGGATATTGGGTATGGGATATGGGATAATAGGTATGGGGTATGGGCAAGAAAAAAAAGAGCGCGATATCACATCGAACTCTTTTTCCATTATGAAAAACACTATTTATTAAAATAACACAATTACTTGCGCTTTACTTATGCAATTACAAATACCGTGCCAAACTCATCTATATTGGCCGTTTATTCGTTCATTTTAACCAATTTATACCCTTTCCCGTGCACGCTAAGGATTTTCACCACATTATCCTTGCCTATATAATTGCGCAGGTGATTCACATAGACACTCAATGAGCGCGAATTAAAATAGGTATCGCTTCCCCAAAGCGTCATCAGAATACGGCTGCGCTCTACCGTCTTATCCATATTCTGACACAGCATGAGCAAGAGTTCGTTCTCGCGCGAACTCAGTCGTTTATCGCCCAAGGTCTGACGTACAGCATCGAAATGCAGACCATTGAGGTCAAACTCCATTTCGTCGGTCTGGCTAGCCATGCGGTATCTGCGCAAGATAGCCTCTATTTTGCAGATGAGGATATCCATAGAAAATGGCTTTGTGAGGTAATCATCGCAACCCAATTGATAGCCGCGAATAATATCCTCACGGTCGGTCTTGGCACTGAGAACAATGATAGGAATCAGCATGCCACTCTCGCGTACCGATTTCATCAATTGCCAGCCGTTCTTCTTTGGCATAGAAATATCGGTAAGCAGAATATCAAAATGCTTGTGCGACAGAAGTTCCCACGCCTCTTGCCCATTGGCAGCCGTGGTAACTTGATACTCCTTACTCTGTAGGTAATCAGCCAATACAGTGGAGAGATTGAGGTCATCCTCTACGAGTAATATGTGGTTCTTTGTAGCCATGATTGCGAAAAAATAGAAAATCCAAAAAATCCATTAACAAATACTGTGCCAAATGTGGATAAAGATAAAAAATGCAAAGAAAAAGTAACTTTTATGCATTTTGTTTGTCAATGTGCATTTTTTTGTGTAACTTTGCAGCGTTATTAGGTAGTCAATACATTGTTACTATGTCAAGAAAAGTCCTATTGATATTCACGGGTGGTACCATATCTATGGTACGCGACACCGAAACAGGTGCGCTCCACCCTGCCGACATGCAGACATTCAAGACCTATGTGCCCGAACTGTTTGCAGGCGATATTCATATAGATATGATTCCGTTTGAGCCCCTGCTGGATTCCTCGGATTTGAATCCCGATAATTGGCGCGAAATGGCACAAATGGTGGAGCAGAACTACGATGCATACGATGGTTTTGTGATTCTGCACGGCACGGACACCATGGCTTATTCGGCATCGGCATTGAGTTTCATGTTTGACAATCTGTGCAAACCCGTGGTCTTCACAGGTAGTCAGTTGCCCGTAGGCGTACTCCGTTCGGATGCCAAAGAGAACCTGCTGACCGCCATCGAGATTGCTGCCGCATATGACACCAATGGCGAAGCTATCGTTCCTGAAGTGACCGTGTATATGGATGGCGAGTTGTACCGCGGCAATCGTGCTACGAAGCGTAATGCGGAACACTTCTCGGCGTTCAACTCCTATAACTACCCTGCCCTTGCACGCGCGGGCGTACACATCACCTACAACCGCCAACTGATTGGGCACTATGGCAATCTATCACGCCCACTGAACGTCATGACCAAATTTGACACGCGAGTGGCGATACTGAAGCTCTTTCCTGGCATCACAGAAGCAGTAGTGGCAGCGGTATTGGACATACCCGACTTGCGTGGCGTGGTACTGGAGACTTTTGGCTCGGGTAATGCTCCCACCCATGATTGGCTGTATGAGCGTTTGCACGCTGCCGTGGAACGCGGAGTAGTGATTGTGAATAAGACACAATGCAACACCGGTTCGGTCAGCATGGGGCAATATGCCGTCAGTCTGAATCTGCTGAAAGCAGGCGTGGTTTCGGGCTATGACATCACCACCGAAGCGCTGCTGACAAAGATGATGCACCTCTTAGGCGAATATCCTAACGATATAGAATTGGTCAAAAAACTACTCGCTAAATCACTTTGCGGAGAGTTGACCATTTAATAAAGAAACTAAAATATAATGATATGAAAAATCTACAACCACAAGCAGTATGGAATCATTTCCATAGTCTGACACAGATTCCCCGTCCATCGGGAAAGAAAGAAGAAGTATCTGCATTTTTGGCAGCATTTGGTCGTTCACTCGGTTTGGAAACCATTGTAGATAGCATCGGCAATGTGATTATCCGCAAACCAGCCAGCGCTGGTTACGAGAACCATCCTGGTGTAATCCTGCAAGGACATATGGATATGGTGCCACAGAAGAACAACGACACCGTTTTTGACTTTGAGAAAGATCCTATCGAGGCATACATAGATGGCGAATGGGTGACAGCCAAAGGCACTACACTCGGTGCCGACAACGGTATCGGCGTAGCCGCTGCAATGGCTGTTCTGGCGGATAAGAACGCGGTGCACCCTCCACTGGAGATGTTGGTGACCGTAGATGAAGAAACGGGCATGTATGGCGCCTTTGCATTGGAAGGTGGCATGCTGCAAGGCAAGACTTTGCTCAATCTGGACTCCGAAGCCGAAGGCGAATTGTATGTAGGTTGCGCAGGCGGCGTGGACACCACCGCTAAGTTTGCTTACACACCAGTAGAAGTGGAAGAAGGCGATGTAGCCGTGAAAGTGAGCATCACCGGCTGCAAAGGCGGTCACTCGGGTTGCGATATTCACTTGCAACGCGCTAATGCCAACAAACTGCTGTTCCGCTTCTTGAAAGAGGCAGTGGCTAACTACGAAGCACGTCTGGCAAGCGTAGAGGGTGGCAGTTTGCGCAACGCTATCCCACGAGAGGCCTCTGCCATCATCACCGTTCCGGCTGAAGGCGTGGACGATATTATGGACCTCGTGGCTGAGTGCGAAGACCTCTTCGTGGCTGAGTACGATGGCGTAGAGGATAATATCCGCCTGACCGCAGAGGAGGTAGCATGCCCTGCAACCGAGTTGCCAGAGGACGTGCAAGACTTCTTGATTCACGCCGTTACCGCATGCCCTCATGGCGTATATCGCGTGATACCAGAGATGCCAGATGTGGTAGAAACCAGCAACAACCTGGCTATGCTCACCACCACCGACGACTGTGTGACGGTGATGTGCTTGACCCGCTCGTCAGTCGAATCGCGCAAAGAGGAGTTGCAAGAGATTATCCACTCGGTATTTGCTATGGCAGGTGCAGAAGTGGAGTTCTCGGGTTCCTATCCAGGCTGGAAGCCTAACCTCAAGAGCCATATCTTGGACGTAATGAAGCACACCTACCAAACCAATTATGGCGTAGAGCCACGCGTGATTATCATCCACGCAGGATTGGAGTGCGGTATCATTGGCAGAAATTATCCAGGCATGGACATGATTTCGTTTGGTCCTACTATCAAGTATCCTCACTCGCCCGACGAGCGCGTGAATATTGCATCGGTAGCGAAGTTCTACGACTTCTTGCTTGCCACACTGAAAGCGTTATAAAACAACTAAACAATACAATATGAACAAAACAGGAATCGTTCTTCTGCTATGGCTATGCTGTGCGATGACGGCTGTGGCTGACACACTCAACGTGGATACACTCGCCACCGACATGCTCGCCATAGACACACTCGCCATAGACAGTTTGCCCCCTGTAGAAAACCATATCACCACAGGGGCAGAAGACCACTCTATTTACTACCGATCAGATGTGCGCCACATGCGAGATTCGCTGAAGCAAACCATGCGTATGGCGCGAGGAGTAATGCATCAGAATGTGCGCAGCATGCGTGACTCGGTGCGCCACGATCTGCGTGCTATGGCTCGCCAATATCCACACCAATTGCGTATCGGATGGGGAGATCAGTTGTTTGAGTCTCTGGTATGGTACAACCTGCCTCATTCCACTATTTACCCCGAGTCGTATATTGGGCAGTATGACGAAGAATATCGCTATGTGCAACATTGGTTTGCGGAATATCAGTATCGCGTTCGTTATTGGTTCAACGTGGGTGCTATGGTGGATTATAGTGGCGTGCTGTGGGATAAGGTGACGCGCAATGGCAAAGGCGAAGAAGTAAGCCGCGACAAGAATTGCAACTTCCACAACATTGCCATCATGGTCACAACGCGTTTCACATACATGCACTCCAAATATGTGTCGCTGTATTCGGGATTGGGCGCTGGATTGAATATCAACACAGGTTCCGAAATCGACTACCGCAATCGCAAGACCGCATTGGCGCCTGCACTGAGCCTCACCGTATTGGGCGTGAACGTGGGCAACGAACGATGGTTTGCAGCTGCGGAGTTTGGCGGACTGTATTCGCTGACGAGCATTAGCGAAGTGTATATGGCTGGCTCACGTATGTTTACCGTATCAGTAGGTTGTAGATTTTAGAGAATAGATAAGAGATATGAAGCGTAATATTATTATTTTACAGTTGTCGTGTCTGCTATTGGCGGGCTGCTATAAAGGCGAAGTGCAATATGTGGACTTCGACGATTTGAGCATGGCAGAGAATAGCACTTTTCGTGTGACATCACAAAAGACGACCAACCTGCAAGACTTGAGCAATGACCCTGAGATGCTGGCCATGTGGGGTATGACTGATACTGCCACTACCGCAGGAGCCAACGCAGCAGGCGTGACGGCTCCACAACGTGCTACCTCGACCTCCGTGGCGGGTATCATGCAAGAGTTATTGGATTTTAGCAAAGCAGCCACGGCTGTGGAAGTGAGCGGTGTCTATGAATCGGTGGATGTGGACAACAACCCCATCCTGCTGTCAGGCAAGGTGATTCTGCCTGCCAAAGGGCCTATCAAACGATACATTCTGGTATCGCACTACACCATTGCCAGCAACCGAGAAGCGCCCAGCAACATCTTCTCGCTGGAAGGACTACTCGTGAAGTTGGGCTACGCCTTGATCATACCCGATTACATAGGATATGGCATCACGGCAGATCTGGTGCACCCATACTTGGTGATGGAGATCACGGCGCGCAATGTGCTGGATATGTACTATGCCGTCGTTCCATTCTTGAAAAAAGCAGGGTGTGCACCCGAGCACGACGATATTTACCTCATGGGCTATTCGCAGGGAGGTGCTACCACGATGGCGGTACAACACGAGATAGAGCACCACGACCACCCCATCAAGATTCGCCGCGTTTTCGCAGGTGGCGGTCCGTATGACATCAAATACACCTATGACCAGTTTGTGGAAACCAACTGGGCATCCTATCCATGCGCTGTGCCTATCATGATGCAAGGTATGGTGGTGGGCAACAAACTCAATCTGGATATGCGTACCATGATGGCAGACTATATCTACGAGAACTTGGACCTATGGGTCAATAGCAAACTCTACACCACCAATCAAATCAACGCACTGATTGGCACCAAGGTGACCAGCGACCTGCTGACTCCTGTTGGTATGAATCGCCAGAGCAAAGAGGTGTCGGAGTTATACAAGGCCATGACCGAGAACTCCATCCTCACCTATTCATGGACACCTAAGGCACCCGTGTATATGTTCCACTCGATAGACGATGATGTGGTACCATTTGAGAATGCGATGCGGGCGAAGAGTAAATGGAAAAATGCCAATATCCAATATAGTTTTGGTCACTATGGCAACCACCAGATAGGTTGCGTTCGATTTATTTACACTGTACAAACATTACTTGAAAATGATGAAAAAGAAGAAAATGGCAACTTTAGTTTCTAATATGCGTCGTCTATTGCCTGTTTTGCTCTGCGCTATTTTTGCGGCATGTAATCCTGACGCGGTGGCTTATACTGATGGTGTGGAGATCACGATTGACGTAGAGCAAGTGTCGGCTGGCTTTGCACAAGTGCGTTTTTCCACCAATAAGGAGGCATATTATCTGATTAGTATCCAACCCACTCAAGAGGGTATTGACCCACAGGCGATAGCCAAGACTTTTATGCTATTATCGTTGGACAGTGCATATGCGGACTACCTCTATTGGCGCAATAAGCAGTTGCAGCAGCACATACCTTTCGTGGCAGATTTCTCCTCCCACTCGCTGCAATATGGTAATATCAAACACTTCTTCACGCTGCTGCAACCAAGCACCGAGTATTGGGTGTATGCTTTTGTGGTGGATCCTAACACCAATAAGCCAGCGGGTAAACTGTTCTTGGAGACTATCACCACCGATAGCACCAGCCGCATACCCGTGCAATTTGAATATCGTATAGATGGCTATTGGGATTATATCTACCCTGTTGATTCAACAGGCGAGATTGTCTCTACCATACCTTGGGTAGGCGAGACGATTGATAGTCTGACTATTCGTGAGGGCGGTTGGCGTGTGCCGGGCGAATACTTCTTCAACCGCTTCAGAACGGTGTACTATGAGGACTACGAACGTATATTATATGGTATATACGCGCACGAGAACAATGGCGTAGGCGATGGTACTTCGGCGACCCACTTTGAGGTAGGTAAGACCTACTATACCGCCATGGCTGCGCTGGATGCTCCGCTGGTCTTCCCTTTGCCAAAGAATATCTATAACATCTATCGCTTCACATGGACAGGCGAACAGATGGATACTGTTTTCACTCCTGCTAACAGTATGTTAGGCGAGTGGTAATCTCAGGTGAGAGGCGATGAGGCGAAAGGCGCGAACACAAAAAATGAGTTGGAGTGAATCCAACTCATTTTTTTATCTGTATCAATCCCCATTATCCAATATCCATTAGGCGGAACGCCGTCCAATCCCCACTACCCCACTGTCTCCTGCGCTTTGGCTTTCTCGTAGCATGCGCGGCAGAGTGGTTCGTAGCTCTCGGTCTCGCCGAGTAGCACACGCTTATCGCTGCTGACGGTTCGGTGGCTGACGTATGCCAAGTCGCCACAATGTACGCAGATGGCGTGGGTCTTATACACATCATCGGCGATAGCCATCAATGCGGGCATTGGTCCGAAAGGTACGCCCTTGAAGTCCATGTCCAAGCCCGCGCAGATCACGCGGATGCCGCGGCGCGCGAGTTCGTTGGCTACCTCTACGATACCCATATCGAAGAACTGTGCTTCGTCGATGCCTACCACATCCACATCGCTGGCCATAAGGAGGATGTTTTGGCTGCTATCCACGGGGGTAGACTGGATGGCATTGCGGTCGTGGCTGACCACTTCGGCTTCGCTATAGCGCACGTCGATAGCGGGTTTGAAGATTTCCACTTTGAGTTTGGCAAACTGTGCGCGTTTCATACGACGGATGAGTTCTTCGGTCTTACCCGAGAACATACTTCCGCAAACTACTTCTATACTGCCCTTACGGAACTTAGGGCCTCGTGTTTCTAATTCATTATACATAGCTACTGGTATTGAAAAACAACTTGGGTATTTTTATATTAACAACCATTTAATTTTACTAACCCGCTGCAATCAACTCTCTACCGCGGCAACGATGTCTTGTACCATCATCTGGATGGTGGTATAGTGGTTGAATGTATTTTCGTTAAGTTCGTAGCAGATGTCCACGGCGTTGCCGTTTTGTATATACTCTGCCATGTCGGCACGACCGAAGGCGATGCCTGTGATGGCGTTCATGCGGTCGGTGACGTCCAAGCGCAAATGCTCACGCTCTTTGCCCACAGCACGCGTATCGCGGTGGTTGATCAGTCGGCGCGACACAAACAGCGGGCGCGGATTACCTGGACCGAAGGGTTCCAAGTGACGCAACACATTGTAGAATTGCTTGGTAATATCACCCAATTGCAATTCCGCCTCGATGTCCAATGTAGGTTGCAACTGATTCGGTTGTATATGCGCTGCCACATACGCTTCAAAGCGTTGCCTAAACTCTGGCAAATCGTCTATGTGCATACTGAGTCCCGCAGCGTATTTGTGTCCTCCAAAGTTGGTGAGCAGGTCGCTGCACGAGTCGATGGCACTGTAAATATCGAAACCTCCCACCGAACGCGCAGAACCCGAGATGATACCATCCTCGCCTGCGGTGAGAACGATCGTAGGACGGTAGTAGGTCTCTGTGAGGCGCGATGCCACAATGCCCACCACACCTTTGTGCCAATGAGGGGCATAGACTACGGTCGAGCGGCGGTTCGCAAAGGCGGGTTCGTCTTGCAATTGCTGCAATGCCTCTTTGGTGGTTTCTGTGTCGCAGTCGCGGCGGTCATCGTTGTGCTGATTGACTTCTTCGGCTTGTTGGCGTGCAAAAACAGGGTCGTCGGTGAGCAATAGTTCTACTGCTGCGCGACCAGATTTCATGCGTCCACAAGCGTTGATGCGCGGACCAATTTTATATACAAGTTCGTTGATGGTAATCTTCTTGGCTTCGATGCCTGACACTTGCATGATGGCGGATAACCCCGTGAAAGGTGCTTTGTTGAGTTGCTGAATACCGAAATGCGCCAATATGCGGTTTTCCCCTGTGATAGGTACTATGTCCGAAGCAATAGACATGGCCAATAGCTGTAATAGTGGTACGAGGTTGTCAAATGGCAAGCCGTATTGCTGGGTATATGCTTGTGCGAGTTTGAAGCCCACACCACAACCAGAGAGATCTTTGTAAGGGTATGAGCAATCGTGGCGCTTCATGTTGAGTACTGCCACTGCATCGGGTAACTCATCGCCTGGGGTATGGTGATCGCAAACAATGACGTCAATGCCTTTGCTATTGGCATATGCCACTTTCTCTACAGCCTTGATACCGCAATCGAGTGTGATGATGAGTGTACATCCTTGTGCAGCTGCGTAGTCTATTCCCTGCTGCGATACACCATATCCTTCGGTGTAACGGTCAGGGATGTAATAATCAAGGTTAAAGGTTAGAGGCGAAAGGTTAGAGGCAAGGTCCTGAAGGAAGCGGTACATCAGCGCCACCGCAGTCGTGCCGTCCACATCATAGTCGCCGTAGATGAGGATTTTCTCGCCTTGTGTGATGGCTTGGTGCAGACGCTCTACGGCTTTGTCCATGTCCTTCATGAGGAACGGATCGTGCAGATTGTCCAGCGATGGGCGCACAAAAGCGCGTGCCTCATCGGCGGTCTGTATGCCACGCACGACCAACATACGCGCGGCAGCGGAACTGATGTTCAGTTCGCGCTCCAACTGCTGCTGTGTCTCTTGCTCCACAGCCGTCAAATGCCGTATGTTCCATTGGTAGGTCATGAATTAATGGACGCTTTGCTAATGGTTGATGGAGAAGGGGTATTGATGAGCCATTTACCCTCTTTTCGTCCGCCTATTCGTTCTAAAATTCCCATTTTTTTGAGAATAGACAATTCTCGTTTGATGGTGATCTCTGATACTTGTATCTTTTGTATCATTTGTGAGATGGTTATTGTATCATCTTTACGAATCAAATCCAATATAATTTGCTGTCTATCTGTTAGTTGTTTTGTATCATCTTTTGTATCATTTGCTTCAATCGAAGCATTGAACGCTGCTATTTCGGCAGATAGATTATGTTGATGGATACGCAACATGGTATCCACAAATATATCTTCGTTATTTTGTTCGCGGGTATCAATCAGGGCTTGAATATATTCTGCCTTTTGCTCTTTGATTACCTTAACGGGAATGAGATTGTACTCCCATTGCAGCATATTCATTACCAATCGCGCCATTCTGCCGTTTCCGTCTGCCCATGGATGAATAGTTACCAGTCTATAATGTGCTAAGAAACTCAGACGATAGGCGGACAATATGTCTGTCGTTTGGACTTGTTTTCGTTCGTTGTTAAGCCATTGGCAGAACTCTTGTAATGCTTGTGGCACTTTAGCAAACGCCATGTATGAGCGTCCTCCAAACCCTGCGGTGACATTGAGCAGTCGCAAGTCGCCTGCTGCCGAAGAGAATGAGCCCAGGGGTGTATTGTATGTAGAACCCGTATGCTCCATGAGGCAAGCAGAGAGGTCGCATAACATTTTTACCGAATAGGGCGTGTGTGCTGTTGCTTGTTCTTGGGCAATTTCGTACGCGTGCTTGAGATCGAGGTTCATCATTTGTTCCTGCAGGGTGCGCCCTGGTGCAGTGATGCCCTCGTCAAAGAGCAATTGGTTTTCTATTTCGGTAACAGTAGATCCCTCGATAGCAGTAGAGTGCGTGATGAGTGAGTACAAGTAAAATTTCTTGTAATCAATCTGTTCGGGAATCCCCAGACGGATATATTCTTGTATTATGGACAAGAAAGTGCTCATTACTCTACATTTTCGGCTGCAAAGGTACGAAAAAAAATGTATATGTGCAAGAAAAGTTTACATTTTGAAGAAAACAATATAAATAACTTGCGCCCCAATAAACTTTCTGGGGCGCAAAAGATACGATATTTTTGATAGTGTTTATCTCCTCATCCATGTTCGACCGCTGTTGGTCGAGTAGTAGAGCCCTTTATCGGTTTGAGCCAGGAGTTCCTTACCGTTGTTCATCAGGGAGAGGAACTTGCCACAAGAGGTGCCCGAGTAGCGGTTAATCCATGTGCGACCGCTACTGGTGGAGTAATACACGCCCTTGCTGGTGATGGCGATAAGCTCGCCGTTGTATATCACCATGTCGATGAACTCGCCGCAGGAGGTGCCTGAATAGCGAGTAATCCATGTGCGTCCGCCGTTGGTGGAGTAGTCGATTTGGTTAGCTTTCTGTGGGTTGATGCGCACTATCTCGTTGGCTACTTGCACCATTCGAGTGTTTTGTGCTTGGATAGTTTGTCCGCTAAGGAACAATCCCAAAAATAGTACACAGAATGTGTGAATCAATTTGGTCGTCTTCATGTGTGTGGATATTTTTCGGCAAAGTTACAAATAATTTTCTATCTACGCAAGTTGTCGTTCTTTGGAGTATCGTTTTGTCTGCTTTGCGTTTGCGCAGGAAGTATGTGATAGTGAAGGTAGGAATGATGTCGGTGAAGGGCAGTGCTTCCTCCAGAAAGGCAATGATGGTACCTCTGGTGCCACCGAAGAGTATGCCGAATAGGCAGGCGGATATGGGTGCCCATATGGTGTCCATCCATTCGCCCATGCCAGGGATAAGGTATGAGAGCATACCTATTATATCTATCAGTATGCACAGCCACAATGGAGGTATTGGTTTGCTTTGTGTTGGTAATTGTTTGTCCATGATAGTTAGTTTTTGCCTGCAAAAGTACTACTATTTTTTGAAATGTACAACTATTCGACACATTTTTTTATGTGGTAGTGTGGTAGTGTGGGAGTTGGTGTAGAGTGTAGGGTGTAAAGGCAAGGGTAAAAAAAGAGACCACCGCGTCATCTCGACGACAAAAAAAGCCCCCTCCCAACCTCCCCCTAAAAGGGGAGGAGAGAGGAAGCTCAATAGCCCATAGTAAAATCACTTTATACTACACCGTGTTCTGATTATGACGTATAGGAGTAGGAGTGCCATGAGTGTCCAGAATAAGGCGGTGCAGCGTTTGTAGAAGGGCGGGATATACGTCCGCGGTGGGTGCTCAATGACCTCAACAATGCTGTCGGTGTGGATAATGGTATCGTGGACTATTCTCTCGCGCCATCTATCGCGGTAGGTTACTCGGTCGCGATAGACAATGCGCTCACGATAGACGGTGTCCGCCCTTTGCCGCTCACTGTAGAAAATGCTATCGCGGGTGTAAATGCTATCGCGGGTAGCGAGGGAGTCAAGTGTAGCGTGGTGTAGTGTGGTGTAGTGTTGTGCTGCATTGTTTAGCATGGTAGGGTCAAGGCTTTTGCAACTCGGGAGGGCAAGGAGTGTTATAGCCATACTCAGTGCCAGGACGAAAGTCAATGACTTCAAGGATAATCTCTTCATGTTTTTGGGTATCTAATAGAAGGTTAGTGAACTTGTTTTCGGTTTCAAGGTCGGGCAGCAAGATACAGCCAGTGGAGTGCTGAGGTTTGGTGCCACGATGGAAGCGGATGCCGCTACGCTGCGGTACGTTTTGCACGATAGGTAGCAGGCGCTTAAACTTGGGTGAGTGCGTCACGCGTACAGGGTAACACAGAGCGGGGATTTGGTAGCCGACGCGCTCAAGGGTGTTGCAGAAATAGCGTCCGTTGATGACAAGGCGACCAGTGATGGCGGTGCCTTGGGGTTGGTTGCGGATGAGTTTGATATACATAATAAAAAAATCTTATTCTTTGTAGCGATAGTGGTAGTCGATGCCGATGAGTGAGCCGCTGAAGGTGAGTATCTCGCCGAAGGCAATGAGCACGGAGTGGTGTATCTCGCCCATGGGGTGAGCAAGAAAGCCGCATGCAAGCAATGCGCACCCGAAAGTGCACATTGCTACAGATACTATGAGTTGAGTTTTTCTCATTGCCTCAATAGTTTTTAGCCCTCGTAGGCGTTCCACTCTTGGCGGAAGACGTAGCGATAGAGGGTTTTGTACTTGGTTTGCGCCTTGAACGCCATCATGTCGGCAGCGGCTTGCGATGGGTCAGCCATACGCGAGCGGGTAGCAGCTGCCACGGCAGCAAACTTAGCGCGGTGCATGAGCTCCTTCTCGGTGTAAGGGTGATTCTTCAGGTCGCGTTGACCTTGCGCGCAGGTGCCGTTCTTGCGTTTCTCTGACCAAGGGCGGTGAACTGCAATGAATTGGGACTTATGACCGAAGATTTTGCCAGAGGCACTTTCGATGGGTTCTTTGTAGGTTACTATTCCAGCCATCTCGTTTAGGGTTAGGTTTTAGGGTTTAAGGAATTAAGGTTTAAGGTAGGGGAGGGCTTTGCCCTCCCTGCTGGTTAGGCGTTCTGGAGTTTTTGGTACTCCATAGCGAACATGAAGCCGTTCAAGGTGGCATACTTGCCAGGGTTTTTCTTGAACTGCGCAGCATATTCCGCCTTTTGTTCTGGGGTCAGTGCTTTGACAGCAGCTCGCGCTTGCTTGAACATCTCCTGACGTGCCAACTCGCTTTCGCTGAAAGGAGAAGTACGAGGGTTGCAGCGCTTCTGCGTGTAGAGGGTGTTGCCTCGTTTCGCGAAGGAAACATCGGAGTGCCCGCACAACTTACCAGACATAGACTTGATTAAGTCCATAGGGGTGTACTTTGCCATCTCGTTAGGGTTAGGGTTTAAGGTTTAATGGTTTCTTTTAGAGTGCACGTGTTAGGACGGGCTGAACACGGGCACTATATTGTTGCGGGGATGGGAATCGAACCCACGACTTTCTGCTGATGAGGCAGCCACGCTACCGCTGCGTCACCCCGCTATACAATTACACCGCCTCTCAGTGTTTTCTGAAAGACGGTGCAAAGGTAGTAATAAAATCGTTTTTTTGTTGCTCAAGCTTTATCAATAATGCGAATTATTTGCATTTTGCTTGATTTGATACGATTTTTCGCACACTCACTTCTGTTAAATCATATTTGTGAGCGCATGTGGCGTATGCTTGCATGGTAGGCAAGCCATTGCGGAGGTGGGCGCAAAATTCTGCGTAAATCTCTCTGTTTCTCCATTCTATAATCTTATTTCTACGGTACATACAAACGGTCGGTTATTTGGTACGTATTTCTGCCTCGCCAATCAGCAGAAGATGAGCCGAAGATGAGCCGAAGATAGAACAAAGAAAATGAGACTTTTTGAACGGTTAAAAGCGTACCTTATTTTGGGCATTATCTTCTTTGCGATTTTTGCCCTTGTCCAACTTTTGCAACATTGGTTCAATTCTTAAAAAACGACACTTTTCGA
>JAFYWK010000042.1 GCA_017558065.1 Paludibacteraceae bacterium | reverse complement strand
CTGGTCCATCTAATGAGGGTGGTGTGGCATTGCCTAGGTCCTCATCTTCTATGCGCGCGCGTTCTTCTTATAAATACGCGGGCGCGTATAGTGGCGCAGCCACCACGCCTTTAACCTCTAACCTTTCGCCTTTAACCTACGGCGCAGCCCCTGGCGCTGGCATGCACCTGACCAGTACTGCTGAGATCAAGTCTTTTGGTGGCGGCGGCAACGGTGGTTCAGCTATGGGTGGTGCAATGTCCAATGGCAGATTCAATTCGGGTTTATCCAACCCTTCCCTTCAGGGAGGGGCAGGGGTAGGCATCTCTCCTATCGCGTATAGCACTGCACGCCGTGGCGGTATGTCTTCCGTGGCGGGCGATGACTTGGCAATGATGGCATCCGAGAATCCAGTGATGGCTATGACCAATGCTGCTTCTGTTGGAATGGGTAATGCTGTCTATAGCGGTATGGGTTATACCACGATGGGTTACTATGGCAGTAGTTCGTATGGTTCGCCTGCTGGCATACGTGGCAGACGCAACGTAGGTATAGAGGACAACTACTATGGCTGGTTACGTAGTGATTTATGGGGATATGGAGGTGGATATGATGGTATAACCATGGATGTACTTAGAAAACTTTATGCCGATGCTACTGGTGATACGGACTTCTCTAACGAGGAGGCATGGGAAGCATTCTTGGCTTGGTTTAATAGTCAACAGGATAATGAGTTGTTTGGTTGGTATTGGGCGCCAATCTCCGATGCGATACCATTCTTGCTGTTGCTGTGCGCTATTTGGGCGTTGGTGGTTTATCGCCGTACCAAGTCGCAAACAGTTCCATGCGAGGAAGTTGAGAAATAAATAACGAACAAGAAATATATAAAACAACAATTGATATGAAGAACATCACTATTCTTTTTGCTGCTATGCTATTGTTGGCAAGCACAACTCTTTTTGCACAAGAGCCAGATGGCTTGACATGTGAGAATGCAATTCCAGTAGATACATCTTATGTAGGTTCTGTGCCTGCTGCGGGTACATATTACTATTCGGCATCTACTTACGATTTGCCAATGACTTGCTATTTCTATCCAGAAACAACTATAGACCAAGCGCCAAAAATCTATGTAGATTTCACTTGTACTCCTGGTGTATATGATGATCCTAATATTGTAGAGATGCTCAAAGTAGGTACAGGATGGGGTATTTCATTGCCACTTATTTTGACTTTTTCTGATGAGTACGATGCGAATTACAATAAGTATTATTCATTGACTATAGGTGAAAGCTATCGTGAATTGATGGCTCAATATAATGTAACCTACAATGTAGAGGCTTTTGTGCAATTAGTTGCACCTTGTGCGGGTGAGATTCGCATGGCACCAGATACTACGTTTAAGGCGTGTGTAGAGAACTCTATTTGGCTCAATATGCCAGACACTATTGTTACGGGCTTGCAATATGAAAGCGATAGTTATGTATTGCCATTTGCTGAGTGGAAGAATGATAGTATTCGTTTCCGTTGGACAGGTTCAAATGCACCTGCTACCGTATGGATTGGTGAGGATTGTAATTTCGAGATGAAGCTTACTGGTGACAATTGCGCGTTAGATATGTTTGTATTACATCCAGATGCTGGCAATGAAGAGAATATTCGTAATTTCTCAAAACAGGAGATATTGGATTACATTTCGCTCTTTGGTAAAGGCGGTGTATATTACATGCGTACCGTATGTGCTGAGGAAGGCGAGTTGATTATTGAGAAAAAGCCAATGGACGAAGCGATGGCAAAGGCCATTCCAATGGCGTTGGATCAAGCGAGCGAGGTAGCTGCTAATGCGACAGAGCAAGTGTATTATTTTCCTGCTACTTGGCAAAATCACAGCGTTTTATGGACCTCTACATCTTCAAAACAGCTTACTGCACAATTCTCGACCTCTATAGATTTTACTACCATTGTGGACACTTATACGTTCGCTAATGAGTTGTCATTGTCGAAAAAACAGATGAAGGCTATTTGTAGTGAAGCAACGGAGAATGTGTTTGTTAAATTTATTTCTTCTGTACCAACCACTATAACCCCAATCTTATGGGCAGCAGGTCCTTGTGCGGAAAATGCAGACGAACTATTTGCTAATGATAGTGTTCGTCTTCAACGCAATGCTACTTCTACAGCATGGCGTGTTAATATTGAGCAATGGGCGAAGCAAGATGTCAAACTCTATTGGAAAGGTACCAGTTCGATGAAGATTTTCTTGTGTGATACTTGTACTGGATTTACATTGAACAAGTCTAATCAACACGTGAAGCTTTATAAAGAAATTACTATCGCTAATGATGGTTCACGCGATACCCTTACGCTGACCAAAGACGAGTTGGCCGCTGTGGCTCAATATGCTGATGCGGACGGCTTTATGTATTTCCGCTTTAATAATAGCGCTACGGGTAGTATGATTGTGATGGCAGATGTAGAGACCCCTGAGGTTCTTGACCCTGTTTACACTACCGAGACAGTAACTGTTTGCTTCGGTGAGAGCTATGAGTGGAATGGCAAGACCTATACTGAGACAGGTAAATATACTTATACTACCGTAGCTGCCAATGGCGCAGATAGTATTGTGACATTGGATCTTACTGTTCTTCCAGAAGTACCAGTCACCAAAGAGATTGCCGCTGTTTGCTATGGCGAGACCTATACATGGCAAGGCCAAGAATATACAGAGTCAGGCGAGTATAGCGTAACATTGCAAGATGTGAATGGCTGCGATAGTGTTATTGTTCTCAATCTCACCGTTTATCCACAAACCCCAGATACTACCGAGGAGGTGACTATTAAATTCGGTGAGACCTACGAGTGGAACGGTGAAACCTATTCGGCTGAAGGCGAATATACTACTATTCTCCAAGACGCTAACGGTTGCAACTACCAAGCCACATTGATTCTGACCGTGTTGCCAGAGGAGAAACCAGAGGAGGATGGTACCATCTTGCTCAACCCAACCGATGAGTTGGTTCTCAACTTGGATAGCGCAGTCAATGTATATCGCACCGACTATGATGTGTGGTCTGCTGCAAAGGTACAATTGGGTTGGTATGGTGACAAACCATTG
>JAFYWK010000041.1 GCA_017558065.1 Paludibacteraceae bacterium | reverse complement strand
TGGTTATAGCGCTGAGGTCCCACCCCTTCCCATTCCGAACAGGGTCGTTAAGCTCAGCAACGCCGATGGTACTGCGTTTGTGGGAGAGTAGGTAGCCGCCATTTTCAGAACCTCGAAGAGAAATCTTCGGGGTTCTTTGTTACTATACTGCGAAAAAATCTGCAATTTTATAATATATATATATTCAATTTTATCAACTCTAAAATAGATATGAATGCAATAGATCCTCAAAGAACAAATAGAGCACAGCAATTTGAAATATGGAAGAACGCTCCTAATCCGATGCTGGTTTTTGTCAAGAAGATGGATGTGACAAACTTGATTAAGATAAGTAGAAGGAAGCATTTGAAATTTAATATGCTATTAGATTATTGTATTGGTAAGGCTGCTATCAATCAGCGAGAGTTTTATTTGTTGCCTATGGGTGATAAACTCATGCAGTTTGATAAAATAGCAATCAATACCATTGTCAAAAATTATACTGGTGAGGCAAGTTCTTGCGATATAGAATTTACGACAGACTTGGAGAAGTATAATCATGATTATTTGAAATATACGGAGCAAGTTGCCAATAGTTGCATGGATCGAGATCTTTCAGAAGAGTGTATGGTGATAGGTACTTCTGCTATCGTTGATACAGAATTGGAATTTGCTGGTGGTATGTATAGTGGTATATATAACAATCCATTTATTATCTGGGGAAAATATTCAAAGCATTTCTTTAAGTATTATTTGAATATCTCTTTCCAATTCCATCATGCACAAATGGATGGTATGCATGCTGCTCGGTTTTTGAATAATTTGCAACTAATGATACGTACACTGAGAGTTAAATAATGGTATATAGAGCGTGGCATTTAAGGCCACGTTTTTTTATATGATTTTTTATACATATCATTATGGCGCGATTTTTGTGGGTAATGAGCAAAGTGCTTAGAGATTATTGCTATGATTCAAATGACAGTTACAAACACAGAGATTCGGGCTATTGAAGACAGTAAGTTACTGGGTAAAATAGAGTTTACGTTGTTAGATAACCAAATGACGATCTTGCACACGTATGCTTATGAGAGTGGACGAGGGATAGGGACGCTGCTTATGGAATATGCGGTAAAATGGGCTAAGGAACATGATTATACGATAATACCAGTTTGCTCCTTTGCACTGAAATATCTATCAAAAGACCAATAACTAAATTTGCATAATCCAAAAAAATATTGTACCTTTGCAAAATAAATTGCTAATACAATAAAAACACTAATTTATAATCCTATGAAAAAAATATTCATATTGCTAGCATTTGGATTTGCTATGATGGCTCATGCTGGTGCGTACAATTATTTAGTATTTACTAATCAAGCAGGTACTACTACGGCTTTTGAAGTATGTAATCTTACATTGAAGGTAAATGGTAATGAACTGCAAGTGAGTAATGCAGATGGGACAGTCGATTTGGTATTGACTGAATTGGCGAGTATGCAATTTTCGGTAGATAAGGCTGCCACGGGTGTGGAGGATGTGCTGAACGCAGATTCTCTTGTGCAAGTATATACTGTAACAGGAACTTTGTTGGGTACTTATCACTCTATGGTAGAAGCTGCGAAATGCTTGAGTACTGGTACGTATGTGATGGCAAGCGGTAATCAAACGCAAACTGTAGTAATCAAATAAGGGAGGACCATACAATGAAAAAGATTTTCTCATTAATGATTTGTGCTTTGGCAGTTTGTGGATGGATGAAGGCACAAACGCTGAATATAGAAGTAGGCCAAGTGACTTATCTATTTCCTGCGGAGCAAGCTGGTGTAATGAACTATACTGACGGCAGCACGTTGACTGTGATGGATAAAGTGTTTGCTTTGGCAGAGGTAGGTGAGATGTATGTGAATGAAACCTCCGTGGTGGATAATACGGTGAGTGTGGTGTATAACGGAGGAGCTGCGACTGTGTTTGTCGCTGGCAATGTGGCTAAATATTTGATTATCAGTGTGAGTGGCGCGCACGTGAATATCGCTCAGAGTGAAGATGTGGCAGAGGAGATAACGTACACGTTATCTGGTAGTTCGGAGGATGGAGAGTTATATGTGTCAGGTTCATACAAAGCGACTGTGGAGTTGAATGGCTTGACATTGACCAATGCCAAGCCTGTGACTTCGGGCGCGGCTGTGCATATTCAAAATGGCAAGCGCATCAAGGTGAAAGTCTTGGAGGGCACAAGCAATACGCTCGTAGATGCTGCTAATGGTTCGCAGAAGGGTGCGTTGTATGTGAAAGGACATCCAGAATTCTCTGGCAAAGGTACACTGACTGTGACTGGAAATGTGAAGCATGCGATTAAATCAGGTGAGTATATGACGGTGAAGGATGCTACTCTCGTTGTCAAATCTGCTGCAGGTGATGGTATCAACTGCGGGCAATACTTCTTGATGAAGAGTGGTGTGCTAGATATTAGTGGTGTAGAGGATGACGGCATACAATGCGATATTGATGACACTGATGTTGGTTCCACAGGCGAAACGGCTAACCACGAGGATGAGGATAGCGGAAATATCTATTTGGAAGGCGGACAGATCACCATCAATACAGCAGGTATTGCTGCCAAAGGTGTGAAATCGGAAGGCGATTTGATAGTGAAGGGTGGAGTGATTGATATTACTACCACAGGAAACGGCAAGTGGGATGAAGAAGATGTGAAGACTAAAGCTGCTGCTTGCTTGGGAAGTGATGCTAAAGTGGTTATCTCAGGCGGTACTTTGACTTTGACCAGCACTGGTGCAGGTGGTAAGGGTATCAACTGCGATGCGGCATTTGAATTAGCAGGTGGCGATGTGACTATCGTGACCAAAGGTGCATTGTACTACCACAACGGAACAACTGAGAATACCAACTATACGGGCAATACGGATAATGTGAATAGCGATTATTATTCTTCTTCGAAAGGTGTAAAAGCCGATGGTGCGATTATTATTTCTGGTGGAAAGATTAGTGTGGCTACCGCAGGAAGAAATGCCGAAGGTATTGAGAGTAAGACATCGATTTTGATTTCGGACGGCGAAGTGACGGTCAATTCGTATGACGATGGTATCAATGTGGGTGGTGACGGTAGTGATTTGATTATCTCAGGCGGTTATGTGTATTCGCGTGCGATGAATAACGATGGTATTGACGGCAATGGAAATGTGTATGTCAAGGGCGGATTGGTGTATGCTATTGGTTCTAGAGACCCAGAGGTGGCTATTGATGCAAATACAGAGGAGCAAAAGAAACTGTATGTTCAAGGTGGAACAATTATTGCTGTAGGCAAGTTGGAAGGTGGTGCAAGTATAACAGGGGGAACATGCAAGCAGGCAAGTAGTTGGACAGCAGATACTTGGCACGCATTATATGACAACGGAGTACTGGTAGCAGCGTTTAAGACACCAGAAAAATCTTCTTCCAGTTCAGGGGGCGGCGGTAATCGTCCACCTGGTGGCGGGGGTGGAAGCAGTAGTCAGCCATTAGTAGTTTATACCTCAGGAACTCCAACGGTGAGTTCGGGAGTAACAGTGAGTGGTGGCACGGAGTACTTTGCTGGTGTGGCTAATATTGGTGGTACTGTCAGTGGTGGCTCATCTGTAACCTTGAGCAATTATAGCAATAGCAGTGGTGGACCTGGCGGAAGACCATAGTATCAGGAGATAGATTAAAGAGCGGTTGTACTTTAAGTGCGACCGTTTTTTTTAATTATTACTTGCGTATGTGCATTTTTTGTTGTACCTTTGCAGAGTGATTGATAAAATATTTGAATTATGGAGAATAAGGTGGCGGAGAACCCTTTCAAAAACCGCGATTCTTTTATTGTGGTGACGGCGTTGTTTGTGACGCTGTATGTGGTGAGCAATGTGATGGCCGTCAAGGTTATTGGGTTGTGGAATCTTTTTTATTTTGATGCTGGAACCATCACTTTCCCTTTTGCATATATGCTCGGCGACGTGCTAACAGAGATTTGGGGATACAAGACGGCTCGCAAAGTAATCTTTACTACATTGCTATGCAATATCGTGATGGTGCTTTGCACACAGATTGGTGTGTGGTTGCCATCGCCTGATTATTTGGATATTACAGCGCAAGCGTATAATACAATGTTTAGTTATGTGCCTCGCATCGTGATTGCTTCGCTGACTGGATTTTTGTTGGGCGAACTCAGTAATGCTTGGTTGATGGACAAGATTAAGAAGTGGACCAATGGCAAAAGATTATGGGTGCGAACGATAGGTAGTTCGGCTGTGGCGTATTGGTTCGACTCGCTGCCCTTTGTGTTGATTGCTTTTGCAGGGACAGTCTCTACGCACGATTTGCTGTTGATGATAGCTTTCCAATATGTGTCGAAGTTGCTGATTGAGGCTGTATTGGGTACGCCAATGGCATATGCGGTTATTAAGGCTATTGGGCGAAGAGGTTATTAGGCTATAAGGCAAGGAGAAATGGAGCGCTACGCGTTAATACATACGGTCTTACCTCGTGAGTTTGTGCTTCTGCAGGGAATGGGGTGCAGGTGGAAAAGGTGTATCTTCTGTGATTATCATGGAGATGTGAGTGCAGATCCGTTTGCAGTAAACAAGGATGTGTTGACACAAGTGCTGGGGGTGTATGGGGTGTTAGATGTGATTAACTCTGGTTCGGCGATGGAACTGGATGAGCGGACTATCGAGATGCTCAAGGAAGTGGTGCGAGAGAAAAAGATTCATACATTGTGGTTTGAAGCGCACTATATGTATAAGAATCAGTTGGCTAAGTTTGCTGAGCAGTTTGATGGAGTGGAAGTAAAGTTTCGTTGTGGGGTGGAGAGCTTTGATGGAAAGCTGCGTCAGCGTTGGAAGAAAGGTATGGCTGCGAGTGTGACGGCAGAAGATGTGGCGAAGTATTTTCAAGGAGTATGCTTGCTATGCTGTACAGAAGGCGATAACAAGAGTCGGATATTGAGTGACATTGCATTAGCAGAGCAGTATTTTGAGTATGCGAGTGTAAATATATTCTGCGAGAATACTACTGCTGTCAAACGCGATGAGGAGTTAGCGAAATGGTTTGTGGAGCAAGTGTATCCGACATTGAAACAGTCAAAGAAGATAGAGATATTAATTAACAATACAGATTTAGGAGTAGGATGAAATACGAAGAAGTGATAATTGGTCTCAAGCAAGGTAAGTATGCACCAGCATACATGCTTTGTGGAAAAGAACCTTATTATATAGATAAGGTAGCGGACTATATCGAGCAAAATGTGCTGGATGAGATGGCTCGCGAGTTTGACCAAACGATTATTTATGGCAAAGATTTGGCGAGTGGCGATGTGAGTGCTGTGATAGGTGCAGCACGAGGCTTTGCTATGATGGGTGGTTATAAAGTCATCATCGTCAAAGAGGCGCAAAACATCAAGAAATGGGAGGCGTTGGCGATGTATATGGATAATCCACAGCCATCCACTATCTTGGTGTTCTGTTATAAGTATGGTTCGCCAGATAAGCGATTGAACCTCTTTAAGAACTGGGAGAAGAAGGGCGGCGTGCTGATGGAGTCAGACCAACTCAAAGATTATCAGGTAGAGAAGTGGATTCGTGACTATGTGGCACAACGCAACAAAGAACTGCAAGCGAATGGCGATGAGGTCCAAATCGATGATAAGGTAACGAAGATTCTGGCTGATAGTATTGGCTCCGATTTGACACAAGTGGTGGGAGCGTTGCAGAAGTTGATAGATGGTCGCCCTGAAGGTGTGAAGGTGATTGATGCGGCGTTGGTAGAACGGAATATTGGTATCTCGAAAGACTATAATGTCTTCGAGCTGCAAAGCGCCTTGATTGCAGGCGATGTGGTGAAAGCCAATCGTATCACGCAGTATTTCGCATCCTCTAAAGATCATCCCATGGTGAAGGAGTTGGGCGTGCTATATGGCTTCTTTGCTAACTTGATGATATACCATTATTTACCCGATAAGAGTGATCGTGTGGCTGCTGGAGCGTTGGGTGTGTCGCCGTTTTTTGTGAAAGATTATGCTGCTGCTGCGCGCAGATTTTCAGCGGGTAAGACCTTTGCGATTATTGGATATTTCCGCGATACAGATGCCCGATTGAAGGGTATTAACAATCCGAGTGCAAAGGATGCAGACTTGTGGAAAGAACTTATTTATAAGATTTTGCATTAATTATTTGGTCAATTCAGAAAATTGTAGTAATTTTGCAACGTATTTTGAAAAGAGGATAGATTTGGACTGCTTGCAACCTCTCTAAAATAATGCTAAAACCTTGTGCCACAAGACCAAAACAGTCGCTTGTGGCTTATTTTTTTACTAAACTACAAAATGAACTATTTATTTACATCAGAGAGTGTCAGCGAAGGACACCCAGACAAAGTGGCGGATCAAATCAGTGATGCCATTCTTGACCAATTTTTGGCATTAGACCCTAACTCACACGTGGCTTGCGAGACCATGGTTACCACAGGGCAAGTGATTGTGGCTGGCGAAGTCTCCAGCGAGAAGTATGTGGATATCCAAGGCACTGTGCGCAAAACAATTGCGGAGATCGGTTATACCAAGTCAGCGTATAAGTTTGAGGCAGAGAGCTGTGGTATCTTGACCGCTTTGCACGAGCAGAGTGCAGACATTGCACGTGGTGTAGATGGTCAAGGCACAGAGAACGTAGGCGAGCAAGGTGCAGGTGACCAAGGAATGATGTTCGGCTATGCCAGCGATGAAACAGAAAACTACATGCCATTGACCCTGGATTTGGCACACACCTTAGTATATACGCTCGCGCGTGTGCGTAAAGAAGGTGAGGAGATGTTGTATCTCCGTCCAGACTCCAAGAGCCAGGTGACTATGGAGTATAGCGAGGAAGGCGAGCCATTGCGTATTGATACGATAGTGGTGAGTACCCAACATGATGAGGATGTAACGCAAGAGCAGATTAAGGCAGATATTCAACGCGTGCTGTTGCCTCGCGTAGCAAAGCGCGATGCGAGATATGCGGAATTGCTGCAGGGCGACTTCAAACTGCTGGTGAATCCGACAGGTAACTTCGTTATCGGTGGCCCTCATGGCGATACAGGTTTGACAGGAAGAAAGATTATTGTAGATACTTATGGCGGTCGTGGCGCACACGGTGGTGGTGCTTTCTCTGGAAAAGACCCATCCAAAGTGGACCGTTCTGCCGCATATGCAGCACGTTGGATAGCCAAGAACATGGTGGCAGCTGGTGTGGCACGCGAGGTGTTGGTGCAAATCAGCTATGCCATCGGTGTCGCTCAGCCTGTGAGCGTATGCGTGAATACCTATGGCACAGCCAAGGTTGCTATGAGCGACGGCGAGATTGCTAAGAAGGTGAGCGAGATGTTCGATCTCCGTCCGCAAGGCATTATTGAGGCACTGAAGTTGAAACAACCAATGTACGAAGAGACTGCACGCTATGGACATATGGGTCGAACCAACGGGGTGGTGACAAAGCAATTTGTGGACAACGGACAGGTGATTGAGCGCGAAGTGGAACTCTTTACTTGGGAGAAACTGGATAAGGTGGAGGCAATCCGCAAGGCGTTTGGTATTTAAGACAACATAGACAACTCTTCCGCTTCGCCGTACGCCACGCGATCGTTCGAACGAAGTAAGATAAGAACACTGCTCAGCGGCGAGGGAAATATCAACAATGATATTATATTCCTTGGCAAGCGCGATGTTGGCGCGCGCAGTAGTTGTTGAAGTTGTCTTCTAAAAAAAAACTGTAGTATGTTAACAAAAACAAAACAATCATGGCTTGTAGCAGGTATCGTGCTGTTGGCATTGGTGCTTGATCAGGTGTCGAAGGTATATATCAAAACACATTTTCAGTTGGGCGAGGCGCGCGAGGTGTTCTCGTGGTTTTGGATTGTGTTTGTAGAGAACAATGGCATGGCTTTTGGTATAGAGTGGTTTAGCAAATTGCTGTTGACGCTGTTCCGCATTGTAGCTGTGGGCGTTATATGCTGGTATATTCATACGGCAATTCACAAACAAACGGTGCGTACCGGTTTCTTGGCAACTGTAGCTATGGTGATGGCAGGTGCAATGGGTAATATCATTGACTGTGTGTTTTATGGCAAGATATGGGAATATGCGGGCTGGTTCCACGGTCGAGTGGTGGATATGCTGTATTTTCCATTGATCAGAAATGCTGCTGGTGAGTGCCTATTTTTCCGACCTGTATTCAATATCGCAGACTCATTCATTACAGTGGCGGTATTCTTGATTATTATCTTCTACCGCAAGGACTTAGATGAGAGCTTGAATCAGATTTTTCCAAAGAAGAATTGAAAAAGTCATTCGTTATATTAGGCATATTGTTTGCGCTCGTAGGGTGTCGTCCGCACGATGTCTTATCGAACCGTGAAATGCGCGATTTGCTCTATGACTTACATCGAGTAGATGGTGCGATGCAAATTGTGGGTTATAACTATGGGCACAATCAGGAGTTGGCATCTTATTATCAATCGGTATTGGAGAAGCACGGGGTGACACAAGCCCAGTTTGATTCTTCTTTGGTGTGGTACACGGATAATCCGCAGATTTTCAATAAGATTTATCCGAAGGTGATTGAACGTTTGCAAGCGGATCTTGACTATGAAGAACTGTTGCGCGATGAACGAATAGCACAGCGTAAACAAGAAAAAGGTCAGTCAGCACTTGCCTCGGAAGAAAGTACTAAATCATCCTTACGACCACAAGATGAAGTGCAAAAAGAATACCTATATGGCATCGAAAATCCATGGAAAGAATGGAAAGCAAAAGAATTTTGCGAAAAAAATGTCATAATATTTGGTCAATTGGAAAAAAAGTAGTACCTTTGCACGCTTTTTCGGGTGTTTTGGTCTTGCACCATTGAAACCCTTAAAACTTTTGAAACTATTAAAACAATTTTATATTAATTCGCTATGCTGGGCAGTTGTGGCTCGAAAGTGAGCGCGTAAAGTGGTCTGTCGGCATAGTTAAAACATTAAAAAACAAATGGATACATTAAGTTACAAGACTGTATCAGCTAACAAGGCAACCGTTCAAAAAGGATGGGTTGTTGTTGATGCTGAGGGCCAAGTACTTGGCCGTATGTGCTCAAAGGTGGCTAAAATCCTCCGTGGCAAGTACAAACCAAACTTCACTCCTAACGTTGACTGCGGTGATAATGTAATTATCATCAACGCTGAGAAAGTGCAATTGACAGGCAACAAGTGGAATGACCGCGTTTACGTTAGCTACACTGGCTTCCCAGGTGGTCAACGCGAGATTACTCCTGCACAAATGTTGGAGAAGAAAGGCGCAGAGCGCTTGATTAAGAAAGTGGTTAAGGGTATGCTCCCAAAGAACCGCCTAGGTCGTCAAATCATTGCTAACCTCTACGTGTTTGAGGGCGCAGAGCACGACAAACAAGCTCAACAACCAGTACAAATTGATATCAACACCCTTAAATAATTGAAGATATGGAAATGATTAATGCATTAGGTCGTCGTAAAGCAGCAGTTGCTCGCGTTTATGTACAAGAAGGTACTGGCAAAATCACTATCAATGGTCGTGATTTAGAGGTGTATTTCCCAAGTCCAATTCTTCAATACGTGGTTAAACAACCATTGAACAAGTTGGAGGTTGCAGAGAAATACGATATCAAAGTAAACCTCGATGGTGGTGGTTACAAAGGTCAAGCAGAGGCATTGCGTTTGGCAATCGCTCGTGCTTTGGTGAAAATCAACCCTGAAGATAAGCCAGCTTTGAAGGCGGAAGGTTTCATGACACGTGATGCTCGTGAGGTAGAGCGTAAGAAACCAGGTCAACCAAAAGCTCGCAAACACTTCCAATTTAGTAAACGTTAATATCCAAATAGCAGTGACTCCGTGGTGGCAACTTGTTGCTCGCCACGGATTACTCTGTTATTCCTCCCTTACGCGCTTCTCTGCGTAGCGGAGGCAGACGGATAAATTATTTAATAATTCAAAACTAATCAAACAAAATGAGAACAACATTTGATCAACTTCTCGAGGCTGGCTGCCACTTCGGTCACCTCAAACGCAAATGGAACCCAGCTATGGCTCCTTACATCTACATGGAGCGCAATGGTATCCACATCATCGACCTCAACAAGACTGCTGTAAAAATTGACGAGGCAGCTGAGGCACTCAAAGCTATCGCTAAATCTGGTCGCAAGATCCTCTTCGTTTCTACTAAGAAACAAGGTCAAGAGGTGGTAGCTCAAAAGGCACAAGAAATCGCAATGCCTTATATCACAGAGCGTTGGGCTGGTGGTATGCTCACCAACTTCCCTACTATCCGTAAGGCAGTGAAGAAGATGGGTACTATCGACAAGATGATGGCTGACGGTACTTTTGATAACATCTCTAAGCGCGAGAAACTCCAAATCACTCGTCAACGCGAGAAACTCGAGAAGAACCTCGGTTCAATCTCTGACCTCACCCGTCTTCCAAGCGCAGTATTCGTAGTGGACGTGATGAAAGAGCACATCGCAGTAGCTGAGGCTAACCGCTTGGGTATCCCTGTATTCGGTATCGTTGATACCAACTCTAACCCTAACAATATTGACTTCGTTATCCCTGCTAATGACGACGCTACCAAGTCTATCGAGGTTATCCTCACCGCAGTTTGCGAGGCAATCAAAGAGGGTCTTGAGGAGCGTAAGGTAGAGAAAGCTGACGAAGAGGCTGCTGCAGCACAAGCTGCTGGCGAGGCTCCAGCTCCAAAAGAGCGCCGTCAACGCGTTCGCAAAGCTGCTCCAAAAGCAGAGGCTGAGAAAGTAGCTGAAGCAGCTGCTGAATAATTCAAAATTAAAAATTCTTAATTCAAAATTACAACAATGGCTGTTACATTAGCAGATATTAAGAAACTGCGCGACATCACTGGCGCAGGTATGATGGACGTTAAGAAGGCTCTCGAGGAGGCTAATGGCGACTTCGATGTGGCTAAAGACTTGCTCCGCAAACGTGGTCAAGCTATCGCTGCAAAACGTAGCGAGCGCGAGGCTTCTGAGGGTTGCGTATTGGCTAAAGCAGAGAACGGCTTTGGCGCAATCGTAGCTGTGAAGTGCGAGACTGACTTCGTGGCAAAGAACGAGGACTATGTAAATATGGTTAAGGCTATCCTCGAGGTGGCTATGACCGAGAAACCTGCTGACATTGAGGCTCTCAAGGCATGCAAGTTGGGTGATTTCACCGTAGCTGATGCTGTGACTGAGCGTTCTGGTGTTACAGGTGAGAAGATGGAACTCAGCGACTACGCTTTCCTCGTAGCTCCAAAGGTAGATGCTTACAACCACCTTGGCAACAAGCTCAGCGCGCTCGTAGCTGCTGATACTGAGGACGCTAATTCTGAGATCCTCCACGGCGTATCTATGCAAGTGGCTTCTATGTCTCCTATCGCTCTCGATGCTGATCACGTAGCTCAAGAGGTGAAGGATAAAGAGCTCTCTGTAGCTATCGAGAAAACCAAGCAAGACGAGGTGAACCGTGCTGTAGAGCAAGCTGTTCGTAAAGCAGGTATCAACCCAGCTCACGTAGATAGCGATGATCACATCGAGTCTAACATGGCTAAGGGTTGGTTGACACCAGAGCAAGCAGAGACCGCACGCCAAATCCGTGCTACTGTTCCTGCTGAGGCTGAGGCTAATCTCAACATGAAGAAAGTAGAGATGATTGCTCAAGGTCGTCTTGGCAAGTTCCTCAAAGAGAACACATTGGTAGAGCAACAATATATCATGAGCGAGAGCAAAGAGCTCGTGAAGGACGTTTTGAAGAAGAACAACGTAAACGTAATCGACTTCAAGCGCGTAACCCTCAACCAAGAGTAATAAAACTGACCAAACAGCCCTCCGCGCAAACGGGGGGCTGTTTTCTTTTTTAATCCCTGAAAAACTATGACACCAACTCTCACACTCCCCACTCAAAAGAAACGTCTTCTTTCGTTGGATATTCTGCGCGGTATTACTGTGGCAGGAATGATTATGGTCAATAACCCTGGCTCGTGGTCGCATATCTATGCGCCGCTCCGTCATGCCGCATGGAATGGCTGTACACCTACGGACTTGGTGTTCCCGTTCTTTGTTTTTTGTATGGGTGTGGCGATGTATATCAGCCACAACAAGTCCAATTTCGATTTCAATTGGGCCACAGCGCGCAAGATTGTGGTGCGTGGTTTGCTGATTGTACTCATCGGTTGGGCATTGAGTTGGTATGGCATGGCGCTTCGCCAGTTTGTCAAAGGGGTTGATTTTGTGACAGCTATGTGGACGTATCCTATCGAACACCTACGTTATCTGGGTGTCTTTCCACGTTTGGGTATTGTCAGCATATTAGGTGGCTTACTGCTCTTGGCGTTCAAGCCCAAACGTATCTTGTGGGTGTCGGGCGCTTTGATGCTGATTTACTGTATTTTACAGAGCATAACCAATAGTTTTGAACTCAACGCTCAGAATATGGAATCCATTGTGGATCTCAAACTGCTGGGCGATAATCATATCTATCACATGACCAATGCCGCAGGCGAACGCATTGGTTTTGATCCAGAGGGCTTGCTATCGACTATCCCATGCGTGGCGCATGTGCTGATTGGTGCTTGGATGGGTAAGTTAATCATGACGGAGAAAGACCTATGGGGTAAAGTCAATCGCGCTTTGTTGGCGGGTGCCATCATGATGATTCTGGGCTTCTGCCTGGATTACGCGTATCCTATCAACAAGGCGATGTGGTCTGCCAGCTATGTGTTGGTAACTTGTGGTTTTGCAAGTTGCTTTTTGGGCATATTGACTTGGGTACTGGATATCCGTTTGCCACAATTGAGCGAAGAGAAACCTGTAACGGCTTGCCAAAAAGTACACTATTTGGTGGCTAAGAACTGGTACAAGTTCTTCGAGACTTTTGGTGTTAATCCATTGTTTATCTATTGCTTGAGTACATGGTTTGTGATCACGATTGGTCAGATTCGCTTTACAGTTCAAGATACCGCTTATAGTGTTTGGGGCTTCTGGTATCGCGGTTGCATGCAACCGCTGTTGGGCGACAAAGGCGGTTCGCTGGCATGTGCCTTGAGTCTTGTCCTGTTGATGTGGTCTATTGGTTATATCCTCTATCGTAAGAAGATTTACATCAAGTTGTAGCATTTGGTTGAGATAGTTTAGATTTCTCGAGCGTAGCGAGTAGGAGATATAATGCCTAGGATTGCAACTATAGGATTTTTTGATGGTGTCCATCGCGGACACCGTTTCCTGTTTGCTCAACTCTTGGAACTGGCGCACGAGCGTCATTTGGAACCTTTGATTTTTACTTTTGACCGTCATCCGAAAGAGGTATTGACGGGTGTGTGCCCGCCTATGCTTACGACCTATGAGGAGCGGCAACACTTGTTGGCTCACCATGCTCAGGTGCGTGTGTTGCCTTTTGCTGATGTGCAAGGTCTTACGGCTGAGCAGTTTATGCGCTATTTGCAAGAGCAGGAACAGGTGGAGGTGTTGCTCATGGGCTATGACCATTGTTTTGGCTCGGATCAACTGAAAGGTTTTTCTGAATACGAAAAAGTGGCGCGTAGGGTAGGACTGCATGTGGAGCGTGCACATGAGTGCTTGGTGGACAGTTTGCCTGTCAGTTCTTCGCGTATTCGCAAACTGCTTGCAGCTACGTGCATTGAGCAGGTCAATCGTTTGTTGGGGTATAAGTATTCTATATCGGGTGTGGTGGAACATGGCAATGCTATAGGTACCAAACTTGGTTTCCCTACTGCGAATATCCGCCTTAATTCCTGCAAACAACTCCCCTCGTCAGGCGTGTATGCTGTTGAAGTGCATCTTCAAGCGCAGCCATCTTCAAGCAACGCGATTTTCGAGTACAGCGATCTTCAAGGCGTTTCACGCCAATCCACACCTTATAGGGGTGTCGCGAATATCGGCACGAATCCTACGGTGGGCAATGATTATTTGTCGTTAGAGGTGCACTTGCTGGATTTCGATGGGGATTTATACGATAAACAACTGACTATTTCGTTTCTCTCTTTCTTGCGTAAGGAAAGAAAATTCAACTCCCTCGCCGAACTCCAATCGCAAATTGCAGAGGATATAAATGAGGCTTTTGTTTGAGTTTTGACTCATAAGTTACGCACAAAGGTTATATTACCAACTTTTAGCAATCCGCATAATCGAGATAGAAATCGGTTGTGCGGATTTTTTTTTATGGGGGTGCCAGGAAAGTCCTAGTGGTAACCGAGTGGTTTGCGAAGATCTCGCTAGCCTGAAATCCTCGAAGCTACGGTCGCTCAATGCAGCCTATATGCAAGAAAAAATCGTTAGAAAATAAATTTTCACTCATTTTTCTTGCATATATGCAATTTTTGTTGTACCTTTGCACGTTAATTTTGAAATAATAAATAAACAAACAATATGGCAAAGAAAGATTTTAAGAAAGAAGAGCAAAACTTGGAGAACGTACAAGAGGCTCTCAACACTACCAGTGCTTGGATTGAAGCGAACCAAAACAAACTGACATGGACTATTATCGCTATTGCGTTGGTGGTAACAGGTGTATTGGCATTGAATACCTATGTTATTAAGCCAAAAGCTGCTGAAGCAAGCAACGAAACTGCAAAAGCTGTGGTTTATTTCACACAAGGCAACTATGAGTTGGCTCTCAATGGCGATGATGCTGAGTGCATTGGTTTTGAGGCAATTGCTAATGACAACAAATGCTCACAAGCAGGCAAGTTGGCTGCTCTCTATGCAGGCGTTTGCTACTATCAATTGGGCGATTATGCTGCTGCCGCTGAGTATTTGGCTAAGTTTGATGCTAACGACTTGAACATTGAGCCAGCTGCTTTGCAACTCTTGGGCGATGCGTATGTGCAAATGGAAGACTATGCTAAGGCAGCTAAGGCGTTTACTGCTGCGGCTAAGTCTGGCAACGAGTTGATCGCTCCTATGAGTTTGAAGAAATTGGGCTTCGTTCAAATGGAACTCGGCAACAACGCCGCTGCAAAGAAAGCGTTTGAGACCATCAAGAACGATTATCCAACCTCTACAGAGGCACAAGACATCGAGAAATATATCGCTATTGTAAAATAAGGCTATAGGTTATAGACTATAGGCAAGAATAATATGACAACAGATTTGTCGCAATATAACGCGAACGAATTGCCTAGCGCTGACGTGCTTTCACGTCAGCGCTATGCTATTGTAGTAGCAGACTGGAATAGCGAGATCACCCATGCGCTGGCTAAGGGGGCTATTGACACACTCATCAAACATGGCGTGCGCGAAGAGAATATCGACGTGATGCACGTGCCAGGCACGGTGGAACTGACCTACGGTGCTGCCCTGTATGTAAGCGGTAAAAAGAAGTTTGGAATGCTGAAGGGGGCAGATGCGGTAATCGTTATTGGCTGTGTGATTCAAGGCGATACACCTCACTTTGACTATGTGTGCCAATCGGTGACACAAGGTGTTACTTTGTTGAATGCACAGGGAGGCGGTGCAGGAGGTTATTATCAACCTAACTCTTGTCCCGTGATTTTTTCCGTACTTACCACGCTGGACAAGCAACAAGCATTGGACCGCGCAGGCGGTCGCTTGGGCAACAAGGGTGTAGAAGGTGCGGTGACTGCCATCAAAATGGCTAATTTGTAATATATGCGTGTATATAAATTTGGTGGTGCTTCGGTAAAGGACGCGAACGGCGTTTGCAACCTGAGAGAGATTGTGGCTCAAGCGGGCGACGACTTGCTGGTTGTGGTTTCTGCTATGGGCAAGACAACCAATGCGTTGGAGCGTGTAGTGGCTGCTCTGTCGCAAGGCGACGAGCAAGCGGCGGAACAGGAATGGCTTGGCGTGTTTGACCACCATGTTTATGTGATGCAAGAGTTGGGTTTGCAGCCCAATGTGGATGTACGTATGCCTCTGATGCCTACGTACAACGCAGCGTGGACGTATGACCAGAACTACGATCAAATAGTCAGTCTGGGCGAGATCCTGTCCACGCAGATTGTGGCGGTATATTTGTTCAAAAATGGTATTCGCACCGAATGGTGGAATATCCCCAAACTGCTTCGTACCGATGCCAATTATCGCGAGGCGCAAGTGGATTGGCAACACTCGGCCCAAGTGATTCGCGCAGGGTGGAATAGGGCGGAGCGTCCGCATGTGGTTGTTACGCAAGGGTTTATAGGCGGAACAGAAGAGGGACTACGTACCACTTTGGGGCGCGAGGGATCGGATTATACGGCAGCATTGCTGGGTAATTTCTTAGATGCCGAATCGGTGACGATTTGGAAGGATGTGCCGGGTATCCTCAATGCGGATCCGCGCAAACAGACCGACACCATCAAGATTGACCAACTCTCTTATCACGATGCCGTAGAGCTGGCGTATAGCGGTGCGCAAGTGATTCACCCCAAGACTATTCGCCCACTGGAAAACAAGAAGATTCCGCTCTATGTCAAGCCTTTTGGCAATCCGTCGGCGGCAGGGTCCATCATTTGTGAAAACGCACAGCCAGTGACTGTGCCTGTGTATATCTGGCGAGAGAATCAGATTCTGATCACTATGCGGGCCAAAGATTTTGCATTTGTGTTGGAGGAGAGTTTGAGCCATATCTTCGAGATTATCCATCGCCATCATCTGACGGTGTCTCTGGTGCAATCCAGCGCAGTCACCATCTCCGTTTGTGTGGACAACAACCGTTTTGTGGAACGCGCCATCAAGGAACTGCAAGATGCATATCTTGTCACATGGAACGACAATTTGCGTTTGCTCACGATTCGTGGTACAACGCCCGAAATATTAAAAAAAGAACAAGAAAATAGAACCATCTTACTCAGTCAGACGACACGACGTACCGCCCGACTGGTAATAACACATGAACAACGATGAACGCATATCTTCAGCAGTATTTTTCTGCGCAGTATTGGAAGACATTGGTGCTTGATTTTTGGCACGCACTTGGCACCTGGAAGTTCTGGAAGGAATTGGTAGTCATGACCATCGGCATCACGATTGGTGCTGCTGCAGTGTATTATTTCTTGATGCCAAGTCATTTGATTATTGGTACGATTTCGGGTCTGAGCATCGTAATCAATACCCTCATTGGCGGTGATGCTGACACATTTTCTTACTTGGTAATGGGTATCAATGCCTTTTTGCTGATGCTTGCTTTCTTGCTCATTGGCAATGAGTTTGGTGCAAAAACGGTTTATACGGCTATGATTCTTGGTCCGCTCACACAGCTTTGGGACCGAATTTATCCATACACCAATCTCACACACCGTGTGATAGAGAATCCCGATGTTCTTGCGCAATTGCAAGCAGGACAAACGGTGCTGGACGTGAATGGCAACCCATATCTGCTGAGTAGAGCCGGAGAGGTGCTGGAGCAGGTGAAGGATTCTGTGATGTCCGCTGGCATCGGAATGGGAGATGTGTGGTTTGACCTCATCTGTTTTGTATTGCTGCTTTCTGCCAGTCAGGCCATTGAGTTTCGCGTGAATGCCTCTACGGGTGGTTTGGATATATTGGCAAAGATTATCAATAAGTTTATGCACTTCGATATTGGCATGTCCGTGTCCATTGGCGGCGCGTTGATTTGCTGTACCGCATTCTTTATCAACGATTTCCGCATGGTGGTTATTGGTTTGATTGGTACATGGCTCAATGGTATCGTCATCAACTATTTCACTGCTTCGCTTGATCGCAGAAAACGCGTATGTATCATCTCGCGTGAGCACGCGCGCATACGTAAATATATAGTGGAAGATTTGGTGCGCGGCTGCTCTCTCTACACAGTAGAAGGTGGTTATACAGGTGAAGAAAGCAAAGAGATTCAGTCACTTCTCACACAAGAAGAGTTTGCTTCGCTCATGGCATATATCCGCGATAATAATATCAAGGCGTTTATTACAGCCAGCAACTGTTCTGAGATTTATGGTCTGTGGCTCAAACACCGTAAACGTCATGGCAGAATCGAAATATCCAATGAATAATATATTAACCTTATATAAATTATTACAACATGAATAAACCTACTCTTTTTATCCTTGCGGCTGGTATGGGTAGCCGTTACGGAGGATTGAAACAATTGGATGGTCTCGGACCAAACGGCGAAACAATCATGGACTATAGCGTGTTTGACGCTATGCGTGCAGGTTTTGGCAAAGTGGTCTTTGTCATTCGCAAAGATTTTGAAGAAGATTTTCGTAATATCGTACTCAGCAAGTATGCTGATCACGTGCAATGCGAAGTTTGCTTCCAAGGTATTGACAATTTGCCGGAGGGCTTTACACGTAATCCAGAGCGCACCAAACCATGGGGTACCAACCATGCCGTTTTGATGGCTAAAGGCATTATCAATGAACCATTTATGGTTATCAACGCCGATGATTTCTATGGCAAGGAGTCATTCGAGGTCATGGCAAAATTCTTGAACGAAGTAGAGGGACAACAAGGCAAGTACTGCATGGCAGGTTATCGCGTGGGTAACACCTTGAGCGAGCACGGCAGTGTGAGCCGTGGCGTGTGCAGCACCGATGCGAATAATTTCTTGACCGATGTAGTAGAGCGCACTTCCATCGAGAATAAAGACGGACATATTTGCTACAAAGGTGAGAACGGCGAGGATGTTGAGATAGCATTTGATACTCCTGTTAGTATGAATATGTGGGGCTTTACCCCTGAGTATTTTGATTATGCTGAGGAGGCATTCAAAGCATTCTTGACCAAGAACGCACAGGAATTGAAGGCGGAGTTCTATATCCCAACGCTGGTGAATGATATGATTAATGCAGGTACAGCCACTTGCGAGGTGCTGGATACGCCTGCTAAATGGTTTGGTGTCACCTATGCAGACGACCGCGAGATGGTTGTGAGCAAGATTCAAGCCCTGGTAGATGCAGGTGTTTATCCAAGTCCATTATTCTAAATCGTAAATTGTACATAATCAAATAGTAAATTGAAATGGCTCGCATTTTAGTAACAGGAGGTACAGGGTATATCGGCTCGCATACGGTGGTTGAACTGATGCAACAGGGCTACGATGTTGTGATTGTAGATAACTTGAGTAATTCCAACAAGGAGATGTTGGACGGTATTGCTGCTATTGTAGGCAAGCAACCTGATTTCGAGCAAGTGGATTGCAATGACGCAGTAGCTATGGCTGATGTGATGAATCGTTATACGGATATTGAGGCAGTAATTCACTTCGCTGCCAGCAAAGCCGTAGGCGAGTCGGTGGAGCAACCGCTGAAGTATTATCGCAATAACCTAATGTCGCTGGTTACGCTGCTGGAGCAAATGAAGGCGCATGACATACGCCATATTGTATTCTCCAGTTCTTGCACTGTCTATGGTCAGCCATCTGCAGAACATTTGCCTGTGGATGAGACCGCTCCTATTCAATCTGCATTGTCTCCATATGGCAATACCAAGCAAATCAACGAGGAGATTATTCGCGATGAGGCTCATGCCAATGCTGCGCTGCATGCCACTATCTTGCGCTATTTCAATCCTATTGGAGCTCACCCATCTGCGATGATAGGTGAATTGCCTAATGGAGTGCCTCAAAATCTATTGCCTTTTGTGACCCAAACAGCTGCGGGATTGCGTCAGCAACTCAAGGTATATGGCAATGACTATAATACCCCAGATGGTTCTTGTATCCGCGATTATATCTATGTGGTGGATCTGGCAAAAGCCCATGTGAAAGCGGTTGAACGCATGCTTTTGGGTAAAGCAGAGGAGCAAGTAGAGGTGTTTAATCTCGGAACAGGACGCGGACTGAGTGTCTTGGAGATTCTCCGCACCTTTATCCAAGTGACTGGCGTAGATATACCTTATGAGATTGTAGGCCGTCGCGAAGGCGATATTGAGCAAGTTTGGGCTAAACCTGACAAGGCAAACAATGTCTTGGGCTGGAAAGCGGATACGCCTATCCAAGAAGTCCTGCTGAGTGCATGGAACTGGGAGAAGAAACTCCGAAACATCGAGTAACCCCCAATAAAAAGAGGTCGCCCATGCGACCTCTTTTTATTGGAAGAAGGTGAAATGCACACTTCCGTAACTGCGTTGCTCCACAAAATGCGGATGCTGTGAGAAATCGTGTGCCTTGGAATGTTCTAACACGAAATAGCCATGCTCTTTCAATATCCCTTGTTCAAAGACTAAATCGGGTACAGTGGGTAATAGATCCAAATTGTATGGCGGATCAGCATAGATGAAATCGTATTGAACGTGGCATGTCTTCACAAACTTGAACACATCGCCGCGAATGAGATGCAGATTCCTGATTCCTAATTGTTTGCAGCATGAGATGATGAAGTTCTGTTGTGTATGTGCCATCTCCACAGCTGTCACTTCGCGCGCTCCGCGCGATACAAACTCCAGACCGATTCCGCCTGTTCCCGCAAACAAATCCAGCATATCCACTCCCTCAAAATCCATGCGATTCTGCAGTAGGTTGAACAGACTCTCCTTCGCAAAGTCAGTCGTAGGACGTGCTGTGATATTTTTAGGGGGCATCAATCGACGCCCCCTAAATGTTCCTGAAATAATTCTCATATTTCTCGCCTATAGCCTATAAACTATAGCCTAAACTATTACTCCCAGTTACCAGCGTTGTTGTTAGGAGCATCCACAGAACCTACCTTCAAACCTGGATAGTGGTCTAATTTCTCTTCTTTATCAATGAGGTTAACCAACTCTTGTTTGTTCAAGTCGTGCAAGTAGGTGTTGTAGTGAGCACGAATCTCGAAGATAGGTACATTGATGCCTTGTGTAGTCGTATATCCGTTGTTGGTCTCTACTTCATATTTCACACCATTGGTATGAGGAATGTAGATAATCTCACCAATATTCTCTTCGGTATATTGACCTTTATAGAGTGATTGAATCATGTTGGTGAGGATGGTATCACGGCGGAAACCTTGCAAACCTTCCATTTTCACCTCGCGGTCATTTGCCCATACATAATTGTATATTTGGGTAAGACTATCAGGACCTTGGAATTTCATCTTACGTTGTGCTTTCAAGCGTGCACGCTCCAGAATTTTGCTGGCTTTGAACTCGGTCATACCATCTTCCAATTGCTTTTCAGAGAGGGAACCTTCTTTCAGCACCTCTTTCTTTGGAGCCGTTTTCAAATAGTCAATCAGCGAATCCAGGTCAGCAGTAAAATAGCCCTTATCCAGACGGAATTGAGCTTCTGCTGTACGCAGACTGATGAGATTAGCAATAACTTGAGTCTCGCGAGCTACGCGTTCCTCTTCAAATTGAATAGGGGTAACAACACTCTTCACGCAAATAAATGCCATGAAAATAACACCAATGACAAGCAAGGTGCGGATGATAATTTTTGTAACGTTCATATTATTTTTATTTAAATTTACAGGTTAATAGATTTTTTTTCACAAATCCGCTGCAAAGTTACTAATTCTTTTTCATATATGCAAATATTTTTGTGTGTTTCCGCTTTTTTCTTGTGTATGTACATTTTTTTTTGTATCTTTGCACCCGAATTTGTAGAACGGGGGTTATGTCTAACGAAAATAGCAATCAAGTTTTATACAATATATTGACCGAGCGGCTTGATCAGCTTCGTGCGATGGACAAGGAGGGCGATACCGATCGTCGTCGTCATGTGGCGCGTGAGACCAAGGATTTGCATGCTCCTTTGGCGCACCGTTTGGGTCTGTATGCCATCAAAACAGAGATGGAAGACCTCTCCTTAAAGTTCCTTGATTACAAGACATACAAGTATATTGCGCATGCGCTTAATGAGAAAAAGGCGCAACGTGATGCCTATATCTCCTCATTCATTCTGCCACTCGAAGAAAAATTGAAAGAGGCAGGTTTTGTTTTTACCATCAAGGGGCGACCAAAATCCATTCATAGCATCTATAACAAGATGCAGGCTCAGCGATGTGATGTGGATCGTATCTATGACCTCTTTGCGATTCGTATTATTCTGGATTCACCCTTAGAACGTGAGAAGTCGGATTGCTGGCAGGTGTATTCTATTATCACGGATATGTACAAGCCCAACCCCAAACGCCTGCGCGATTGGTTGAGCGTGCCAAAGGAGAATGGCTATGAGAGTCTTCACACTACCGTGTTAGGGCCAGAGGATAAGTGGGTAGAGATACAGATTCGTACTCGCCGCATGGATGAGGTGGCGGAGAAGGGTGTGGCTGCGCACTGGGCGTATAAAGGCGTGGATGGCAATCGCCTCAATACCGATAATCAGAGTGTGTATGTGTTTACACCTACAGGTGACCTCAAGCGCCTACCCGCGGGAGCGACAGTGCTGGACTTCGCGTTTTCTATTCACAGCGATGTGGGCTGCCGTTGCATGGGCGGACGTATCCGCAATCAGAATGTGAGTATTCGCCAGAAACTGCAAAACGGTGACCAAGTGGAGATCATGACCTCGCCCAACCAGAAGCCTTCCGCTGATTGGCTTAATGTGGTGGTGTCGCACCGTGCGAAGAACAAGATTCGTCAGGCGCTCAAAGAGGTGGAGTATCGCAACGCAGCTGAAGGACGCGAGATGCTGGAGAGGCGTTTCAAGAACTGGAAGATAGACTACGTGGAAGGCGATATCTCGCGTTTGGCACTCAAGTTGGGGTATAAGGTAACCAACGATTTGTACCAGTCCATTGCTTTAGGCAAGGAGGATCTGTTGCGTATCAAAGAGGTCTTCTTGGCGCTGGACGAACCCCATTATGAGGGCACACGTTCCACCTACGAACCGCTCACGCCTCAGCAACAAGAGGCTTTGGCATTGGAGGTGGATATAGACGTCAAAAGTGTGGACTATAACCTCGCTAAATGTTGTAATCCGCAACCGGGTGACCCTATTTTTGGCTTTATTAGTATATTCAAAGGGATTCGTATTCACCGTTTTGACTGCCCCAATGCAGAAAACATGCGCGAAAAGTACCCTTACCGAATGTTACCAGCCCGCTGGGCAAAAAAGAAAAAATGAATCAATATCCATCCATATTACTCGGCAATGCAGTGGATCAGTTTGCTTCGCTGCCAGGCATCGGACGTAAGACTGCGTTGCGATTGGTGCTCCACCTCTTGCGCCAGTCTGACAAGGATGTAGAGGCTTTTACGGATGCCCTCAAAACGCTCAAGTCGGATGCACACTATTGCCGTATATGTCACACCATCTCCGATCAAGAGCTATGTCCGATATGCCAATCGCACAAGCGTGACAAGCATACGGTCTGCGTGGTAGAAAACGTGCAAGATGTGATGTCAATTGAGAATACTGGGCAGTATCATGGTTTGTACCATGTGCTGGGTGGCGTCATCTCTCCTATGGATGGGGTGGGGCCTTCTGATTTGGAGATAGATTCGCTGGTGACGCGCATTGAAACAGAAGAGATTAAGGAGGTAATCTTGGCATTGCCAACCACTATGGAAGGCGATACCACCAACTTCTATATCTACCGCCGCTTGCAAAATACAACTCTACACCATTCTACTCCACTCAAAATCTCCCAAATAGCACGGGGCGTAGCTATTGGTAACGAACTGGAATATACGGATGAGATAACGCTCGGTCGCTCAATCATCAATCGTATCGATTTCAAGGTGTAATACCCTTACAACTCTTAAAACTGTTAAAACTTTTTTAACTCTCAATGACATGGAACAAAAAATCATTCGAACACTCAATTTCTATTATTACGGCATGATGGCGCTAACCTTGTTGGCTGGTACGTTGGCGTATTTTCTCATTATGAAGGACTATGTACAACCCATAGACTCGCTTTCTACGCTTGGACAGGTGATCCAATATATCATTATTTTTGATGCACTGCTCACTATTCCATTGGGTTTGTATCTGTGTAAAAAACAATGCACCAAGCTCAGCGTATTAGAAAACGAAGAAGAAAAACTCATGGGATACAAGCAAGCGGCTACATTGCGTATCCTGCTCGTTGGCAACACGATGGTGTTTGCTATTGCAGCTTTCTACCTGATGGGTGCATATCAATCCATGCTTTGGGTGGCTGCGGTATCTGCCATCGGCTGGTATTTCACCAAACCCTCCGAGCGCAAAATGCAACTCGAACTACAACCACAAGACCCCAATCAAGAACAATACTAATTCAATAACATTTAACCCCTCTCGCGGTAAAGAGGAGCCTCGCTCTTAGCGGCGTAAGCCGCAACCTACCGAGAGCCTCGTGGGCTCGAGGTAAGAGTGGAGGCATCGAGCGCCTAATGACGCAGAGTGTCAGTCAATGCGCGAGATTGCCGAACACGATTATGACTATTGCAGTAGATTTTGACGGAACAATCGTCACACATGAGTACCCCAATATCGGTAAACCCATTCCTTTTGCTATCGAGACGCTCAAGAAATTGCAGCAGGAGGGACATCATCAACTCATTCTTTGGACTTGCCGCGAGGGCGAGTTGCTTCAAGAGGCTATTGATTATTGCGCTTCTAAGGGACTGGAGTTCTATTCAGTGAATAGCAATTTCCCAGAGGAGAATGCGGATATAGTCCGTGCCCGCAAATTGGAGGCAGAGTTGTTTATTGACGACCGCAATTTAGGTGGCATACCCGATTGGGGCGTTATTTACCAAATGGTGATGAGCGGCAACTGCCATCGCCCAGCACCTGCAGGCAACATCGTGGAAGAACCCAAACCCAAGAAGGGACTATTTGGACTATTCAGTTAAAAATGAATATTAACTATTCATTGATTTTCTGCCACAGAATGGCATCATCTTCGAGCGTCCATGCGCGAAGAATAGAGGAGGGCTGATAGCCCTCTTTTTCGTATATGGAAGAGCACGCTGTGTTTTTTGTAGCAATAATAGCGTATAACATTCTCAGTCTCAGAAAACCAAATGCGTATTCTTCCAACTGTCTAACAGCTTGTTTGCCAATGCCTTTTCCTCTGGCGTGTGGAGCGATATACATGCCAATAGTGGCTTTGCGATTGCGCGGGTCAAAATCGAATAGGTCTATACACCCCAGGCTTTCTCCCTCGTCATCAATCATCAATCGTAGTTGTCCGTCACGGTAAATGTCTCCTGTAGATGAAGCGATATATTCGCGCAAATCGGCTTGCGACAGCGGATTATGCGTGTCAGAATCTGCCCACATACGTGCATCATTCTCCCATTGGTAGAGATAGGGAAGATCAGTGGGCTCTATTTTACGCAGACGTAGCATAGAGAAATAGGTTACTGGTTCTTTAGCAATTTGCGGTAATTCTCCACCACCGTTGCAAAAGTGTCTTTGTATTGCGCAGGGATGGGTTCCGCAGGAGGCGATTGCATTTTCAGTGGGTCAATCGGACTGCCATTTTTCCATACGCGGAAGTCCAAGTGCGGACCAGTGCTGGAGCCAGAACTGCCTACATATCCAATCACTTCGCCTTGCTTCACATGCTTGCCAACAGCCAATCCCTTGGCGTATTTAGACAAGTGCAAATATGCGGTTGTGTAGGTGGAGTTATGTTTGATCTTCACTGTATGACCGCCACCGCCTTTATACCCTTTCATGGTTACTACACCGTCGCCAATACTCACCACAGGCGTACCCATTGGCGCTGCATAATCCACCCCCGTGTGTGGGCGAACGACTTTATAGATAGGGTGTTTGCGGGCATATGTGAAACCCGAAGAAATGCGTTTGTAGTTGAGAGGCGCTTTTAAAAATGCTTTGCGCAGACTGTTGCCTTCCGCATCGAAATAGTTGTGGATATTTCCGTCCTCAAACCATATGGCTTCTTGCCAACGTTTGCCATGGTAGAAATCAGCGGCATAGATTCTGCCTATACCGATGCGCACGCTGTCCACATATTGTTCATCATAATACACGCGAATGGAGTCGCCCTTTTGCAATCCGAAAAAGTCTATTGTCCATGCGTAAATGTCGCTGAGTTCCAATGCTAATTCTGTGGGCAGTCCATTGCCTGCCATCGCGTTCCACAGACTGCTCTCTATCACCACTTCGGCAGCGCGCTCGCGATGGATTACAGGTTTCTCAAAATGCTCTACATGTATCGTGTCCGTCAAATGCAGCACTACTGCCTCGCGGATATTGGGTTGATATACATAGTAGCATAATTGTTCTGCTCCTACGCTATCTGCTTGAAACAGTGCGTAATATGTCTTCCCGGGGCGAATACTACGAACATCAAACGCTGAGCGTGGCAGCAGTGTGATTCCTGTTATTTGTTGGCGAGTTGCCCCCAGTCGGTTCATGATGCCACCCAATGTCTCGCCATCTTTTACTACACACGTATCAATGCGAAACGAATCCACAGGCAGTCCCCACTCGTAGCGAACAACCGGCTCCTCGCCTCTTGCCTCTTCGCCTTTTGCCTCTCGCCCCGTGGTGCACGATGCCATCATCGCCACCAATATACCTATTATATATATATACTTTTTCAAATCTCCTAACCTTTCGCCTTTCACCTCTAAGCGTTTTTCTGTGGATACTTGCGTGTCCACGATCCAACCTTCAGTTTGATAACGCCTAACAGTGCCTCCGAGAATATACCTCCCGACATCTTGCTGGTACCCAACACACGATTGATGAAGATGATAGGCACCTCTTTGATGGTGAATCCGCACTTGTATGCGGTGTATTTCATCTCAATTTGGAAGGCATAACCTTTGAATCGAATCTTGTCCAGTTCGATGGTTTCCAACACTTGGCGACGATAGCACTTGAATCCCGCTGTCGTATCATGGATATCTACGCCCAGCACAAAGCGCACATACTTGCTGGCGAAATACGACATCAGCACGCGTCCCATAGGCCAATTCACCACGTTGACGCCTGTCACATAGCGGCTTCCGATAGCTACGTCTGCCCCCTGATTAGCACATGCGTCGTATAACTTCAGCAGGTCGTCTGGATTGTGCGAAAAGTCGGCGTCCATCTCAAATATATAGTCATATTTGTGCTCAATAGCCCACTTGAATCCAGTGATATAAGCTGTTCCTAATCCCAGTTTGCCTGCGCGCTCCAACAGATGCAATCTGCCCTGAAAGCGATCTTGCATCAGTTCCTTGACGATGGCTGCGGTGCCATCGGGTGAACCGTCATCAATAATCAGCACGTGAAAACCCAAAGGCAAGTTCATAACGGCTGTGATGATGGCTTCGATATTCTCTTTTTCGTTATAGGTAGGAATGATAACAAGCTTATCCATAAGTGATTATAATTTTGTGGTAATAATATTTTCGTTGAGTATGTACACCGGACTTGGCTCCAATCGATTGAGCGGCGTGATGAATAAATCCTCGCCAGGCATGATGCCTTCTTCCAATAATATCTCTTTTATGGTTTCTAAAGCCACGTTCGGATCGTTGTTTTCGTGGCTTAAGTGGCATAAGAAGATATTACGCATCTGACTATGCCAGTTGCGCGCTAAGATTGTGCCGCAGGTAGTATTGCTCTGATGACCTTTAGGCGACAGAATACGCTCTTTCAAATACGTAGGATAGGGACCATTCAGCAGCAATGACTCATCGTGGTTGGCTTCGATTACGATGTGGTTGGCAGTGTTGATATATGACTCCATCGTCAGATTGGGCTGGCCGCAGTCGGTAGCAATCAAAAAGCGTTGCCCCATAAAATCAATCACATAGCCTACACATTCACTTGAGTCGTGAGAAATGCCAAAGGTGTTGATTTTCATACCGTTCAATTCCCATTCCACACCTTTCTCTATGTATCGTTGTGAGGTGCGCAATTTCTCGCGTACACCATAATTGCGATCAATACCATCGTGAATCGTGCGCGTGGAGTATATAGGCAGATGTACTCGTTCGCCCAAGGTGCCTACGGCGCGAATATGGTCGGCGTGGTCATGCGTGATGAGCACACCCATAATATTGGCATAGTCCAACCCCATTTCGCGCAGGTTCTTCTGTATGGTGCGCGCAGAGATACCCGCATCAATCAGGATACCCCATTTAGAGGTGCCCAAGAAATAGCAGTTACCGCTACTACCACTCGCGAAACTACGAAATATGAGTTGATTATCTACCATTTTTATATATGCTAATCTATGAAATACAATTCAGCCTGCAAAGTTACAAAAAAAATCTCGTATTTGCAAGCAAATGGCTGTAATTTCTGTTTTTCCATCATTATTTACAATCAAATCGGCTCGCTCAATGTCTTTTTCCACCTCTTGTGCGCGCATACGTGCGCGCACTTTTTCTATGGTAGAGTGATCACGGGCCACAGCTCGTTGTAGGCGCACTTCCTCAGGAGCAGTCACTACCACCACTTTGTCGCAAAGCGTATCAAATCCTGCTTGGTAGAGAATAGCACATTCAACAAAGCATAGTGTAGGGTGGTTTATATTTTCTGCCCAACGGAGTATATCCGCCTTCACCGCAGGGTGCACAATCGCATTGAGCCGGGCGAGCAATGACCTGTCAGCAAACACCCTCTGTGCTACCAATGCCGTTTGATATACGCCGTCTTTATATACTTCTTTGCCAAATAGTTGCTCTATCTCTTCTCGCACGCCAGCATCTTCCACTATCAGACGTTTGGCTTCGCTATCGGTGTCATACACCGCATACCCCATCTCGCGCAATTGCTTTGCAATTGTACTCTTGCCACTTCCTATGCCACCTGTAATGCCTATAATCATAATTATGTTGTTTCGCTTTGCGAGGTTATGTCACTTTGTGAGGTTATGCGCCGTTGGCGGGTTGTGTCGGTTTCGCCGAGGTTACTGCTGCGTAGCAGCCACCACTCACGCAAGGCGTGCTTGCCCTCGCCCATTGGGCGACATTACCTCGCCTACAGCGACAATGCCGAACGTCGTGCCTAAAATTGGAAATAGATAAACGCCTGCAAGTCTGCCGTCACAAATTGATAAACGCCCACAATCGCTGCCACCACAATGAGTATGATTGCCCATATTGGCAATTGAGCAAAACGCACTCTGTACCAGCGTTTCACGCGGCTGGGTAACCAGTGTACCACCATACCTAATACAAATAGCATCACCACACTGCGGTACTCCCACAAGAAGTCGGGGATGATACTGCTGTTCCATGCTCCGCCTATCTGATTCACCATGTTCGTAGCCGTCTCCCATGCCTCTTGGCTGGCTGTCGCTGGGTCAAGGTTACTACCCGAACGGAAAAACAATCGTGTGAAGGTGATGAATACGAAGGTCTGTGCCACTGCCCATACCGTAGAGAGACTATTGGCGATAGGCGATAGGGTATTGGCTATCGGCGAGAGTAGGTTGCCGCGTTTCATCAGGATACGTTCCCACCACCAATAGATATAGCGCACCATAGTACCTATCCATAACGCTATTCCCCATACGAAGAATAAGTTCCAAATAGGGGCATTGAGTTGGCTATATGCCAACCACAACCCTCCCATCAGTAGGGTCATGAGCAGCATTTTGATGTTCCAATTCATCTTTGCCCACACTTTATATACGATCATACCCGCTCCGTTCAGAGCGCCCCAGATGACAAAGTTCCAACTCGCACCGTGCCACAATCCACCCAACAACATCGTGATGAATGAGTTGACATTGCCCGCAGCAATCTTATCTTTCATGGGTCTTCCCAATACACTTCGGTTACCGCCCAATGGGATATACAGATAACTCTTCAGCCAGCGGCTAAGCGACATATGCCACCTGCGCCAAAACTCCTGCGGGTTGCGCGACTTATAGGGCGAATCGAAGTTCTGCGGCAGATAGAACCCCAAGAGCATCGCTATACCGATGGCAATATCCGTATAACCCGAGAAGTCTGCATATACTTGCAGCGAGTAGGCAAAGAGTGCAAATAGGTTCTCAAATCCGCTGAATAGCAATGGATTATCAAATACGCGGTCAATCAGATTGACCGCCAGATAGTCACTCAGTACAATCTTCTTAATCAATCCGTTCAGTATCCAGAACACGGCCAATCCAAACAGACGGCGGCTCAAACAAAAGGGCTTGTACAGCTGTGGAATAAACTCATTGGCGCGCACGATGGGGCCAGCCACCAACCCCGGAAAGAAACTCACATAGAAACCAAAATCGAGGATGTTCTTCACAGGTTTTACATGTCCGCGATACACATCTATTGTGTAGGACATGACCTGAAACAAATAGAACGATATACCCACAGGCAGGATAATCTTATCCACCATGAAGCGACCATTCTCGCTAAAGCCGTTTCCGATATAGGCAAAGATATCAAATACGGCAAACTCTGTGCCGAGCAGGTCGTTCACCACATTCGTGAAAAAATACGCATATTTGAAATAGCACAGCAGTCCCAAATCTATCACCACACTCAGCGCTAGCCACCATTTCGCTCGACTCATCACTTTCTCGCCTAGCGGGGTCCCCGAAAAATCTGCTGATTTTTGGGGTGCTGTTCTCGCCTCATATATCCGCCTCGCAATCAACCAATCGCTGAGCGCGACAAACACCAATATGAGCAAGAATAATCCGCTAGTCTTATAGTAGAAGAACCAGCTCACCGCCATCAGGAAGATATTGCGCAGGTGTAATCTTGCCTCTCGCCTCTCGCCTTCTCGCCTTCTCGCCTCTACGCCACGCGCACCCACTTCCATGATCATCGCCAGCACCGCATAGACCAATGCAAAAAACGCCCAGAAATAGAACTGGGTGAATAGCAGCGGACTCTCGCTATTAAATCCAAATATATGCTGTAAAAAATCCATTCCCTCGCCTTTAACCTTTCACCTTTAACCTTTCGCCTTCCACTACTTTCCTGCCTCTATCCAGTTATACAATTTCTTTCCGATGTTATTGGCTCCTGCGCGAGTGAAATGCACATAATCGCTACCTGCCAATCCGTTCTCTACCCATCTCACCATACTATCTTTTCCACCCATAGCATCGTACATGCTCCAGTAGGCTATCTGCTCTTCGGCTGCCATTTTCTTGAGCAGTTTGTCCATGTATGGCACCAGCGGATAGGTGGTCATCTGCCCGTCGATATTCGTGGACATGTCGCTTGGACCGATAAACAGTATCGATGCCTCGGGCGCACATGCACGCAGGTAGCGCACTTGCTGGCGCAAAGTGCTACGTACATATCCGCTGATGGTGGACGGATTCTCCGTTTGTGGAATCATGTTGCCACCAAACTGCAAGATAATCAGTCTTGTATTACTTTCTCTATAGAAGTCGCTGAGTTGCGTGCTGTCTATCTTCGTAAAGATGTTTCCCGAGCAGCCGCGCATGGGGATATTGTCCACAATCACACCCGTGGGTGTCTCCAGACTCACACCATACACTCTTCCCTTGCCTTGCAGATGGAGTTGATAATGTGTGGTGCTATCAGGTAACTGTATGTACTCCGCCAATGGTAAACTATCAACTGTCAACTCTCCACTGCTTATTACTCGCACGCGGTTGAAGTAGTTGTGCGATTTGCGTTTCTTGTCTATCGGTTCGATATTCAGTACAATATCTTCGCTACCATGGATGAGCGCACTATCCATGACTGCCACTTGTCCCATCACGCCATAGTCATCATTATCCAAACGCATGCTGCGTGGACCATACACCAGATAACGCTTAGGACCACCTTGCGCCGTTTGCACCTTGTCGTTCATGCTTATCCATTGGCGAATGGTGCGTGTGGGGATTGTCTGGTGCAAAGGTATGAGTCCCACACCACCGCCGCCGTACGCTTTTTGCCAACGCTCGCGCAATACGTTAGTAATACGGTCTTCTTCGATCTGCGAGTCGCCGTAATGCACCACACGCACCGACTGACTACTTGCGCTATCCAAAGCCGCGTAGAAAGCAGCCATATAGGCGCGAGAGTCAGTATTTGCTACATTCACCTTTGGAATAATGGGTTGCGATTTCTGCGCAACGCTGTCTTTGACTGCTAACGTGTCTTGTTGGATTACGCTATCAGCTGGTATCAAACCTATTGTATCTATTTCTGCCAACAAGGAATCACTCGTTAATTCCTTCACTCCTTCATTCGTTAAATCCAACGCTTCAGCGAGAGTGGGCCAACGTAGGGTATGTTTGCCGATGCGCCATCCGCCATCGGGTACCACCCAACTAATCACGCCCAATAGCGCAATCACCGTCCAAATGATATATGCAATTTGCCTCGGTCTCATCGCCTCATCGCCTTTCGCCTCATCGCCTTTCACCTACTTCCTCCACAAAGCCCTTGTAAAGAGCAGCAGAACCGTGAAAATCTCCAAACGACCAATCAGCATTACGAAGCTCATAACCCATTTTGCCACCATTGGGAACTCGGCATACGTACCTGCGGGACCAAACTGTCCGATACTAATACCCACATTGCCAATCGCCGAAACGGCAGCACCAATCGATTCGTCAAAATTCACTCCGCTGGCGCAGAAAATAACCACCGTAATCACAATAATAAACACATAGAAAATCAAAAACGCCATGATATTATTGATGGTCTGCTGCGGAACTGCTTTCTCGTTGAGTTTCACAGGGATAATCGCATTTGGGTGAATACGGCGTTGAAACTCTGCCACGCCGTTTTTCATAATAATCGCCAATCGCACCCACTTGATGCCGCCCGCTGTACTACCAGCGCAGGCACCTGTCAGCATGAGGAAGAAAATCATCACCCATGCTACCACAGGCCAGTACATATAGTCAGAAATGGTATAGCCCGTCGAGGTCATCGCACTAACCACCGTGAACAGACTATCTCTGAAGGCGCGTTCCATATGCAGACCCGACCAACCCGGACGAGCAATATACAGACCCACGGTCAGAGCCACTGCGAACAAGACCACAGCTACGCTATACCAGCGCACCTCCTCATCTTGGAAGAATGTGCGGGCCTTGCCGCGAAGCAAGTAGATGAGCATCACAAAGTTAATACCCGAAATAAACATATAGAACGCCACGGTATAGTGAATCGCTGCCGATTCATAGAACTCCAGACTATTGTTGTGCGTCGAGAAACCGCCTGTCGCAATCGTGGAGAAGGAATGGCATACGGCGTCAAACATATCCATGCCGCAGAGCCATAACGCCAGCACCTCAGTAGCGGTGAGCAATACATAGATACTCCACATCATTTTTGCTGTGTCAGCAATGCGGGGCGACAGTTTCTCATAGGTCAAACCCGACACTTCGGCGGCGTAGAGCTGCATGCCGTTGAGGCCGAAGATAGGCAGGATCGCTATGGATAGCACAATGATTCCCATACCGCCAATCCATTGGGTCAGCGACCGCCAGAACAATAGTCCGTGCGTAATCACCTCCAAATCGGGAATAATAGTCGCACCCGTGGTGGTGAACCCCGACATACTCTCAAACCATGCATCAGTCAGGTTGGGCACCTGTCCACTCAGGTAGTAGGGCAACAGACCAAAAGCGGAGAACACCACCCACACCATGGCCACAATCACGTATCCTTCTCTCTCGCCCATGCGCGATTCGGCACGTCTACCTACCAACAAACCTATCACACCTGCCAGCAGCGTGATGATGGTGGACAACAGAAAGACGCCGCTATCTGCCTCGCCATACCACAAACTGACACCCAGTGCCAATGCCATAAACACCGATTCGATGAGCAACAATGCGCCCATCGTGCGGAAGACCATGCGAGTATTAAATGTACGTGTCATTTAAAGAATTTTTCCAATTTCCTGATTACTTGGCTTTTGCAGAATACCACCACTTGGTCATTCGGCAGGATCTCTGTGTCGCCATTCACCAATATACCTTCGCCTGCGCGCACGATGGCACCGATATTCGCGTCCGCAGGCAGATGCATATCACGAATCTTACCTTTGGTAATGCGGCTTCCCTCTTCTGCCATAAACTCCACTATCTCTGCATCGGCGGTGGTCAGGTTGCGCACGTTGAGTACGCTCGCATCCAGCAACATCTGGTAGATATACGATGCGGCGATTGTCTTTTTGTTGAGCACCGTACCGATGTCCAGTCCTTCTGCCATAGCGATATAGTCTATGTTCTCTACCTCGGCAATGGTTTTCTTCACACCAAATCGTTGTGCTGCCATGCAGGCAAAGATGTTCGCTTCGCTATTGTCCGTTACTGCCACAAAGGCGTCCGCATCTTCTATTCCTTCCGTTTTCAGCACCGCCATATCGCTACCGTCGGCGTTGATAATGAGTGCGTTGTTTACTTTTTCGCTCAGGTGATAGCATAGCTCACGGTCGGCTTCCAGAATCTTGATATTGAGGTCATCCGACAGGTTTTGTACCGTTTTTTGTGCAATCTTCGATCCGCCAAAGAAGATGATATTGCGAATCTCATGTTTCTGCTTGCCCAATTGTTCGCGCAGAATTTTCATATTGTCGCGCGTACATACGACATAAACCATGTCATCGGGCATTATCTCATCTTGACCCGTAGGAATGATGGTCTCTTGTCCGCGTTTGATTGCCACTATGCGATAGAACCCGTGGTTGAAGAATCCCGACATAAACTGTTTGCCAATCACTTCTGCACCTTCGCGCACTTTCACCACGCAGAGCTCCAACGTGCCGTCGCAGAGGGTGAGGTGATAACGCATCCAGTTGGTTTTGAGCGAAGAGGTAATCTCTTGTGCCGCCAACAGTTCGGGGTAGATCAGGTGGTTGAGGCCCATCTGCTCAAACAGGCGTTTGTTCTCTGGCAACAGATATTCGTAGTTATCAATGCGTGCTAGTGTTTTCTTGGCGCCCAGTTGGTTGGCGAGCAGACTGGCGGTGATATTATCGGATTCGGATGGCGTGACCGCGATAAAGAGGTCCACATCTTTCACTCCGATGCTTTTCAGGTCATGAATCGACATGGGGCTACCCACTTTAGTCAGCAGATCATAACTGGCGTCAAGGTCGCCCAGACGGTCCTGACGGTCATCAATCAGACTAATATCCATATCTTCGCGCGAAAGGAGTTTCGCCAAGTGGCGTCCTACTGCTCCAGCGCCTGCAATAATGATTCGCATATGCCTTCTTTATCTAATTTCAATAATTCGTATAGCTCTTTGGTGCTTCCGTGCTCCACAAACTGGTCATTCACTCCGAGGCGGATAACTCTCGGCTGTCTTCCATCTTCAGGCGAAGCCGATCTTCCAACTTCAGGCGAAGCCGATCTATTACCTACATACTCCGCCACCGCGCTACCCAGTCCGCCGTGGATCATACCATCTTCTACGGTCACGATGGTATCAAAATTCTCCACCACTTCCTTCAGTATATATTCATCGATGGGCTTCAGCCAACGCATATCGTAGTGTGCAAATAAATTGCGTTTGCCGATATTCATGGATTGAATCGCTTCTGCCACGGTGTTGCCAATGGCACCAATGCTCAATACGGCCACTTCTTTGCCTGGTTTCACACATACTGCTTGCCCCAAAACAATCGGAGGTAAATCGGTGCGATTCACGCTTTTGCCTCTTGGGTAACGAATGGCAATCGGACCATCATAATCTTTTGCTATTCGCATCATTTGACGCAAATCATTGGCGGTCATTGGTGCTCCAATCGCCATATTGGGTATAGGGCGCAAGAAGGCCAGGTCCAGCAATCCGTGATGGGTAGCTCCGTCATTACCGACGATGCCTGCGCGGTCAATGCAGAACACTACATGCAGCTTGGGCAATGCCACATCATGTATGATATTGTCGTATGCGCGTTGCAAGAAACTGGAGTAAATATTGCAGTATGGCACCAGTCCTGCTTTGGCAAGTCCAGCGGAGAAGGTCACTGCGTGTCCTTCGGCAATACCTACGTCATACACGCGGTCGGGGATTTCTTTCTGCATGATGGTCATGCTGCATCCGCTGGGCATAGCAGGTGTGACACCCACCACGCGCTCGTCATTTTTAGCCAGTGCCAGCAATTGCTCACCAAAAACCTCTTGCCACAACACCTCCTGCCTCTCACCTTTCGCCTTTAACCTCTCACCTGTCTCCGCGCAGAACTCGCCCGGCGCATGCCATGTCGTTTGGTCGTTCTCGGCAGGTTCGTAGCCCTTACCTTTCTTGGTGATGATATGCAGCACTTTTGGACCCTCGTAGTCCTTAATCTCTTGGAAGATACGCACCAAATCTTGCACATCATGTCCGTCTGCTGGACCAAAATAGCGGATGTTCAGTCCTTGGAAGATATTGCTTGGCTGCTTGGTCAGCATGGCTTTGAGGTTGTTCGCAAAGCGTTGTACTTGCCCCTTGTTGCTGTCGTTGATCAGGTGCAACTTGCGTGCCAATCGGTATATCCCCCAGCGCCATTTGTTATAGCGTTTGCTGGTGGTTATATCTAATAGATATTGTGTAAATCCGCCTTTGATGGGGTCGATGGCCATGTTGTTGTCATTGAGCACAATGAGCAGATTATTCTTGAGCATGGAGGTGTTGTTCAGTCCCTCAAATGCCAGTCCGCCCGTCATCGCTCCATCGCCAATAATCGCCACCACTCTTCTCTTGCCTTTCGCCTCCTCGCCTTCTTGCCTTTTCGCCTCCTGACCCACGGCAATTCCCAACGCCGCCGAAATACTATTGCTGGCGTGTCCAGCTATGAACGCGTCGTATTCGCTTTCTGCGGGGGTAGGGAAGGGGGCTATGCCTTTGAACTGACGGTTGGTGTGAAAGCGTTCGCGGCGGCCTGTGAGAATTTTGTGTGCGTATGCTTGGTGTCCCACGTCCCATACCAGTTGGTCGTTGGGGGTGTCAAACACATAGTGCAGTGCCACGGTCAGTTCCACTGTGCCGAGCGACGAACCCAAGTGACCTGGGTTTTGGCTCAGTTGTTGGATAATAAAATCGCGTACTTCCGCGCACACTTGTGGCAGGGCTTCCAGTGGCAATGCCTTCAAGTCGCTTGGATAATTGATGGTATGTAAATATTTATATTCCATTATAGTTACTTCACAATTAGCCCGCAAAGTTACACAAAATATTGGATATATGCAAATTTTTTGTCTTTTTTGCAGGATTTTGTGTTTATATCCCACATTATATCCCACATTGCAATGGGGCTGGTCTAATGCCCATTTGTGGTTACTCGTCTGTTCCGTTACCATCCCGTTACCATCCCCGTTACCACCTCATTACCACCCTGCAGGTGGCTAAACACGGTCTGTCATTTTCCTTAAATGGTGCCATAGTTGAATCTAAATTGTTTTTATTGTTGGTTTCTAATTGTTTCTATTGTTGAATCTAAATTGTTATTTATTGTTGATTTAAAATAATCCACGTTGTCTTTCATTATCGCGCACAAAAAAACGCACCGAAGTGCGTTTCCTTGCCTTTCACCTTTCACCTTTCATCTCTCCCCCGTCACCGAATACTCCTCTCCATTTCTCACGATAATCAACCGCCCATCGCGGAGTATTTTTCTCGCCTCATTGCCTCTCGCCTCATCGCCTATCTCCTCCACATCGGTGCTCACCGATGACACTTTCACGAGGATAGTCACATACTCATCAATCGCAAGTTCTTCCTTGCTATCATGAGCGTAGCTATAGAAATGCAATTGAGTAACATAGTTGCCCGCCGACCACAAGTTGTCCACTGACACATACACTTCCTCATCCACATAGTCATAGCCCGCAGCAAATGGCACCGAACCGTTGAGCTCCATTTCGTAGTCGCCTGCCAGAATCTCCATGCATGCGTTCTCATGTTCGTATCGGAACAGCACGCTGCTGTTGTGTTGCCACTTGCAGTATAGTGTTTTCTGCAGGTTGCTGGCGCTGAAGGTGAACATTTGCAAGTCGCTGTAATTGTCAGGATTGAGATTAAAGGTCAGCGCTTTCGTGGAGAGCGAGAATACGGGTTGGTTAGGATCGGGGAGTGTACCCATCGGTACCGCTTCTGCGCGCAGGTCAATGACTATATCCTCCACGCCCTCGGTGGCAGTGGATAGGGTTAGTTGTCCGGTATAAACGCCCACCTCGTCGGTCTCCCAATACACGGTAACCTCCACAGGTTGTTTAGCAGTAGTACGGATAACCTCGGTGCCGCAATAGAAGGTCTCACTGCCTGTGAGGGTGAGTGTGATGTCCTCTGTTAGGTCATTAAATGTCAATGTGAAGCGGCGTGTATCGCCCCAGTCCTTCCAATTCTCGTCGGAAGCATAGGTGGTGTCGGGTTCTATTTGTCCCCAGTCGAGTAGGGTGGTGTCCACTGCCATCCACGAATCCAGTACGCGATCCTCCCATTCGGGCGCGGTGCTGGCGTAGAGTATTGTTTTGGCAAGATACGATGAATCGTATCCGCTGTAGATATTAAATATCTCATTGGTACCTTGGCAGTTGTTGTATATATAGCGCGAACTGAATCCCGCGTTTTTCACCTCTACGGTAGCGTCATCTTGGTTGATGGCGCCGATGGTCCACTTCGCTTGGTTGTCAAGTGTGGTGCTGCTGCGCAGTTTGCTGTCGCTGATAGGGCGCAGGTAGTTACCGTCTTGATCCACAAAGATATAGTAGTCGCCTTCGCGCTTAACGGTGTAGGCATATGCCTGCTCGGCGGTAACGGTATGGCGGTTCTCGCCATAGGTGGCAGCCACGCCCTTGATATTATTCTTGCTTATCTCCTCGCTGTAGAAGCCCATGATATAATCCTCGCCCTCTTTGCTGGTACCAAAGAACACTTTTGCCCCCTCGGTCAGACATGCTGGGTCTTTCACCGCGTTGTAGGTAACGGAGGTCTGGTCCATGGCTCCCAACACGGTCACAAGGCAGGTGTCTGCCAATCCCACTGCAGTGGCTTTCACCCAAATCTGCGCTGTACCCTTGGCTACGGCGGTCACTACGCCATTGCTGACGGTTGCCACCTCGGGCTGGGTGCTACCCCATTCGATGGTTTTGTCCACCGCATCAGCAGGGAGTAGGGTGGCGGTGAGGGTAGCTTCGTCGCCCACGCGGAGCGTGAGCTCGGCTGGATCGATAGTCACCTCTTTGACTACCACATCGGGTATGCTGGTCTCATCGAGGCGGTAGAGGGAGATTGCCTTCATGTTGCTGCCTGAGTGATAGAGCGCAAAGCGTGGCGAGGAGGGGTTGTAGGCGAAGAACACCTCATAGTTGTTTTTGCCAGGTGTCTGGCTAACGATTTTGGCATTGCCGTTCTCAATGGAGATGGCGAAGTCGGTGACAGTCTTTTGGTTAACGTCCAAGTCGCTAATGCCCGACTTGTTGCCTATAGGTTTGGTGCCGATATAGAGGTTCCAGTAGGTGCCACTTTTCTGAAGGGTGATAACAGTTGGCTCGCTGAGGGTCAGGTTGTCTCCGTCAAACGTAGAGCTGGTAATATCGATATACTTCTTGGTCGATGAGAATCCCGCGCTAACGTGGCTCTTGTCGGCATATCCTAATACTACTTGGTCGCCGTCTTGCAGAGAGGCAGCATCAGTGACCTTGACAAATGTCTCTGCACGCAGCGTAAATACACTCGCCAGTGCGAGAAGGAGAAAAATCTTTTTCATATTCTGTGTTTTTTATTCTTCTAATTACTTATGACTCCCATGAGCCCTATGGGTCCTATGGGTCCTATGGGTCCCATGAGCCCTATGAGCCCTATAACTCCCATGAGCCCTATGAGTCCCATGAGCCCTATGGGTCCTATGAGTCCCATGCGCCCTATGAGCCCTATAACTCCCATGAGCCCTATGAGTCCTATGGGTCCTATAGGTCCTATGCGCCCTATGAGTTGTTTTTCCTATAGTCTAATCGGGCGCGGGTCATTTGTTCTCGGATGCCACCACCTGTCACAAAGTCGCGTTGAAGGCGGTCGAGTAATCGGCCCAATAGGACATCTGCTTGGTGAATCAGTGTGATGGCTATGTTGGCTATGGTTTCTGCCGAACGTTCTTGGATTGCTTCGCGGTAGTAGGCAGAATCATTGTGTGCAGTACATGCTGCGCGTGTCTGTGAGGCTTTAGGGGTGTCGTACGCCCATAGTTCTAAGTTGTTTACTCGCAGATAATCTTCGTAGTCTAATAACAGTTCTTGCAAGCTGGCACGTGCTACGTTCATTAGTTTAATTTCTGTTTCGGTAGAAGTGACAGAGGCAGCAGCGCCTTCGGCGATATTTTGCTTTCCACTCCGTGCTGCCTGCACCATCTGGTCAATGGTGCGGTCACCTTTGGCGAAGTACTTGTGTGCAAAATAGTAGGTAATATCGTATATGCATTCCGTTTTCTGGAATACTATCAGATTACGATAATTACCTTTGGGTTTGAGGAAAACACCGTTATTATTCTTGGTAGTCATTGTTTTATTCCTATTATCCTTATTCTTCCTATGAGCCCTATGAGCCCTATAGGTCCCATGAGCCCCATGACTCCTATTATCTATATCGCTCGCTGTCTGCGAGCAATATAGATAGCATACCCCGCTACCAGCAACGCCATCAACATCCATGGCGTGTCGCCGAGAGGGGTGCCATATACATCATCTGGATTTTCAATATCTTCACCACCGCCTTCTCCATTGTTATTTCCACCACCAATGCGTTTTGGACCTGTAACACCGTTGTTAGTAGAATTGCCATATGTGGTAGAAACGCCTGTAATAGCTGCCTGTGGCAGTTCGCTACCAGAACCCATCATGGCAGAGGTAGAGTGCATTTGTACTACTGGTTGCTCGGCGAACGTCTGAGCACTAAGGCTCAGTACGCTCGCTAATCCGAATACTATCAATAATAATTTCATTGCTTTCATAATTTCCATTTCTTTAAACGTTAAACATTAATTTTTGAACTCACATTATTATTTATTGATAGTTGTTACTTTTTTACCTGTTGCATCATAGATTGTTTCATTATGCAAAATGAATATCTTATCTTGATAGATGAACTTGATTGGCAGTTCATCTTGTACACCAATATAATCAACTCCAGTAACAGTACCTTCACCTTTCTCCTTCATAATGATTCTGACTGTAAAACGCGTATCGTTGTACAACACACTCTGGCTTTCAAAATTATAATCACTGAGTAGTAAGTCGTAGTCCATGACGCTATTCTCATAGTCGGTCAGATAGATGTTTTCAACGCAATCCATCTTACTGATTCCTTCATTGATAGTGAATGTGTATGAACCTTCTTGTGGTGCACGATAACCCAAAGGTACAGAACCTGTTGCGCGATTTTCGGTTATAGCTTCAAAAGCCATACGTTTGTTATCGTGTACGAACCATGCTTTCGCTTTATCTGTAGCAGTACCAAACATCTTCTCCAAATCGTCAAAATCGATATCGTCGGAATACTTATCACTCACATACAAACCAGTTTGGTCTATATTGTCACCATCAACAATCTCAATTTGAACAAATGCCTCACGCATTACTTCTGCCAAAATCTTAGCAGGAGCTTTCTTCACGCGATTGGCTGCTACAAAATTGATTTCACCAGAGCCTCCATTAGCAGTTTCTTGCAAATAGAATGGGAAGAAAGGTTGGAGTTCTGTAGTAGATGCAACATATTGAGCATAATCAGTGCCATCTTCTGGCGACATAATAGTGATGTATTTCGTGTTTGCATCTACCCAGTCGTATGTGCCGTCCCATTTGCCATCCTCAAGGTGTTGGGTCAGTTGTTTATGACCGATGTCGCCTTTCCATGTAGAGAGGAATGGGTTAGCTATAAAGTTCCAACCCACATTGTTGGCTGTGACGGTTCCCGCATAGTAGCCATCAATACCATGAGCCTTCGTAGCGATGCTCTTATCGCTCTCTGCTCCACTTAGCGCTGTATTACCCAATGGGAAACGGATAATTGAAAGTGGACGGTTAGCTGTATTACCTACTTGACGAGGTTTGGCTGCAATGATATATCCTTCGCCTGCATAGAAATAAGCATTGGCATCGCCGCTCTCACTTGGATACCATTCCCAGCTGGTTGCATTCGCATCGGCAGCACGGAGGGCACCGTTGTAATGTTTCACCCAAACAGGGAAGTTGTCTGCGCCTGACTCATCAGTAACTTTAGCTAGTTGAACATCGTATGGCAGAGCAAATTGGTAGTACTTGTGGTTTCGGATATAGTAGTCATAAATCATATTGCCACTACCATTGAAGTTTATATCACCATTCAAATAAACCTCTGGCAACGCATAAGTAGTTTGGTTGAGCCAAGAATATCCACCGCGCAGATATACTTGTTGTTTTACACCAAGGCTCTTGCCATCGAGAACTAACTTACCGCCTGGATATACATAAATGTTTGCAAAATCAACATGTGAACCTGTAGATTTAAGCTCGTCGGCAGTAAGTTTTCCACCATTGAGGATAACAATGTCGCAGTCTGCACAAATATCACGTCCAGGAGAAGTTGTGTAATCAGAACCTTTCTTTTCTCCGCTAACCAATATTGGTGTGCGAATAATCTTGCGAGCTCCTAAACCATCATCAATTGTCATTATTCCGCAATCATTTCCTTGTAGGTTGTATTCTACAATGTACAGATCACTATTTTCAATTTGATTAACTGGTAATTCTCCGCGTGTAATAGAATTGTATTTAATATTTACTTTGCTAGGAGCATTCTGTTCTATACGCCATACCATACTATTAGTTCCCCATTCCATTACTTCAATATCCATTTCAGTATATGTAGTCACAGGCAAGAAGTAGAGTTGGTCGTTGCCCGCAGCGTATGTACCCCACTTAGGAGAACCAGTTGCACCAGTCCAATAACGCAAGTATTTTTGATTCTTCTCTTGGTCTGTTTGCAAAGTATATTGCCAATTGCCATCTACAACGGTGGTAGTAATTTTCCACTCGTATGAAGGGTTAGTATTGGATGTGGTTCCACCGTCCGAAATACTGCTAATCGCTGCATAGTTACGAATTGTATTACCATTCTCATTATTATTTGCCCACAAGCCCTTATTATCTAACGCAGCAACAAAGCGTACTCGGTCACCGTAAGCATTGCCCTCATAATGTGCAGTATTAGTTGCATAGCGGTCATATTCTCCGTTAGTTGTCTTCACAGGGAACAAGGTATATGATGTAGTATTAGTTGCGGTAGCGGTCATGGTTGCTTCATCTACTTCGATTAGTACGCCCTCTGGGTTGGTTGCGCTGCTCATATCCGCAGGCAAAGCATACCAGTGGGAGCCAACCTTAGTAGCAATAACAAATTGATCTGGTAAGTTGCGTACAAAGATTGTTTGATCATCTGTAATAGATGGGTTAGGTGTTGCAAGATTAGCAGATACCACCACACTTGCAGGTGTACCATCGCCCTCTACACTTGGTTTGTAGTGTACATAGATGTCTTGCTGTAAATTACCCTCTTCATCTGCATTTAATGTTAAAGAATTCTTTGGTTGATTTGCAACCGCTTTTGCAAAGTTAGCTTCACGGCTTGCAGAGAAATACACATCGTTGCTTGTTGATGTGATGATCACATCTGCATTTGGATCAAGTTGCCATGTCTTAATTGTCAATGAAGCAGTTGCCATAACACCGCGATCTTTTGTCGCAGTTACATAAACTTCTTCATCAGTTAATATTCTGATTATTGAACAATCAGGCGTAGTAGCCCAAACTTGTGTGCCTTGACCATAATTAATTATAATTTCTTCAACATAGCATACATCACCTACACTAACAACCTTAAAGTATGCGTAATCTGCGCTTGGATAGTATGTACAAGTATTTCCTACGATTTGTAAGTCAGCAGCTGTCAAAACGGTTGTAACATTATTGGCAGTCTTTCCTACATAGACTTTCAGGTCATTAATATCACCACGATTGAAGTTTACAAAACTAATTGAATTGATTTTACCTAAAGATGTGGCATTAGCGAATGTTCCTGTACTTTCTTCAAATTGAATACCTTGCGTACTGGCACTACTTAATCTTTTATAATCGAATGTATAATCAATACTATTAACTGTTTTTGTCTTGGTTCCATCTGTATAACTTGGTCCCCAATCGTTTTGAGTAAATGTAATGGTACCATACTTAGTCTCTGGATTACCTATATTAGTAAATACCGCCCAAAATTCTTCACCATCCTCTTGGATGTAGTAGTGCTTATTTCCACCGCCATCGTGCAATAGGTCGGTAGTAAGTACAGGTACACGGGTAACATCAATTTCTTCGCGTGACCAACCAACGAATGTCCAACTCTTGCCGTTACAATCTGCAAAAGAGGCAGTAGGAGTAATGATACCTGCATCTCGTGTAGGCTCCTTGATAGGGAGGTAATCCCCACTCTTTATTCCATCAGTTACTATACCACCATTACCATAGAAAGTAGCAGATAGAGGAGAGCATGGAGGAGTTGAGGTAAAGTTAGTTTCGTTGGTCAAATAATATTGTTTTCCGCTGGTATGACCATTCCAGTATTTAGAGGAGTTATACCACGACAAATAATTATTAGAACTTGACAGAGCTGTTATCTCGCTATCTTTATCTCCATTGCTTAAGGTAAATAAATCCTCTGTTGCTGTTGTTAATGAGATGGTCTTATCACTATTTATCTTCAAGTACTTATTAGCTTCAATATTGCGCATGTACCAACCAGTACCCACTTGCTCCAACTGCCATTTCCAATTTTCGTCTGGAGTTACTTTGAGTTTATAACGATCTTTGTATGGATATGCATCGCCTTCTCTTATCTTCTCGCAATCAGTCATTAAGTTTGCGCCATCAAGATAGGAATTGCTTGTATTATTGGTGTTTGTTAAAGCATACTCTTTTGAGTCACTATAATGTGCAACAATAACATACTTTGCACCTGGATGCAATTCTTCAATATTATATGCAGAAATCCAATCAATAGAAGTTTGCACATACACCGCGTATAGTGTTCTTGGTTCAGTTGCGTTGAAGTTGTGTACAGGGCTAAATCCGTTGGATTCATTGGCTACTTTGGTTTCGCTCCAACCCACGAACTTCCAACCATCACATATAGATTGTCCGATTTTGTTATCTACATCTACGAGGTCGCCTGGCTCATATTTAATAGTCTCGGTGTAATCTCCATCCCAGAAGGTAATGCCTAAACCATCAATTACCTCGATGTTGTATGAAGCACTTTGAGTGCCACAATCATTATAGGTAACAGTTACTGTTTGACTACCCAATGTGGCGGTATTATGACCAGAGAAAGTCAAACGACTATCATTCCAATTTAAGGTTTCTGTATCTCCATTATTGTATGTAATACGAACTTGCTCGCCGACAAATGCGGAACCTTGCATCAACATGCGATGAGCAGATGTTAGTATCTCTATGTCGGTTGCTGTCTTGTCTGCAAATGTAGCAGTTACTGTTACATTAGCAGCAGGCATAGTGAATTTATATGGAGTAGAATAGATATCGATACTATAATCACTATGATCACTATCGTAGTTATACTTCAACCCTGTGAGATACTTACAATCATCAGGAGTTACATTGATTGTAATTTCTTGTCCCGCACCAGCTTCATCTGCAGGAGTTGTAGTTACCGTTCCGCCAGTAGAGGTTGTGACTAAGATATCATAAGTAGCACAAGAAACGGCAAAGTTCTTGTATGTTGTTGTTTGTTTCTTGTAGAGGTAAGCATATTTTTGAGTACCTGTATAGCATGCAAAACGATTAGGATTTGCGCTACTATTGAGTTGTATATATCTAGTACTTTGTCCAGTACTATTTATATATCCATCTGCTGTTAATTTCCAATCGTAAACAATATTACCATTGAATGTTAAAGCATTATCATTTGGCGCACTTAAATAGTAAGTACCATCACAAATAGCAAACTTACCTGAATTAGCACCAGTGCCCAAAGTTACTTCAACTTCAACTGCACTCGTAGGTTTAGTACTGATAACTTGATTATTTACAGTCACATCACAGGTGCCTCCGTAAGTTTTATCTGAATATTTACCAGTATATGCTTTATTGCTACTTGTTTCGCCAGTTGCAATCAAGTATGTACCTTCGGAAATAGTTGTTACCTTTGTATATCCAGGGTTTGCAGGTTTGACGGCATCTGCATAAACCGCATAATAGGTAACATCGCCAGCAATGGTAGTACCTTTTGAAATTAAAGTTGGTGGTGTGGTAGGATCAGAAACAAAGGTGTCGTCTGCAGTCCAACCATAGAATTTCTTCTTGCCGCAATCTGCAATATTATCTTCCCAAGTTACAACAGCATTGTCAGAAGGAACATAGGTATAAGATGGAACACCATTTTCGTACCATGTAATTGTATAAACCTCCGTCCATTTCGCTGTGAAAGTGATATTCTCTGCTGGCATGGTGGTTGGTGCTGGAGTCCATCCGTCAAAACGATAGCCCTCACGAGATGGGTTTTCTGGTTTGGTGATAGTAGCACCAACTTCGTATGATTTTAATTTCTTGGTTGAACCGTCTGTCCATTGACCACCATTAGCATCCCATGTTACCCAATAATTCGTAGCATCCAAACACTCGCGCTTGTAGAATTTGAGGGTTTGACCAGAATAGGTAGAATTTGTGTTATCCAATATTGAACGCCAACTATAAGGAGTTGTATTGAATGATATAGCCAAATAGCGCAATTCTGCTTGGCTCTTTAGATAATTTCCTTCAATGCTAAATTTATGATTAGTAAGGGCATTTCCAGACCCTGCTACACATACACCATTATCACTGCTATTACAATAAAGATTATAACGACCTTCGTTGCTAATAGTGTAGAAAACATAATAATCGTCAACTCTTTCTATAGTCCATTTTATATTGTTTGCAATATTGTTTGCAACGAAGGTCATTTCATTACCGACTATATTAGTAGTTACATCTATTGCACTTGGGGCAGGATTTGATGTTACACGTTTTGCATTTGGTAATGCATATGTATATGGAAGACCATCAGATCCATACTTTGTCATTGTAATCACCACCTCATCGCCGTCTTTAAGTGTATTATTATCAGTCACTTCCACCCAGCGGCAGTTGGATGGGTTGACAGTGAGGGTACAAGTTACATTTTTTGCAGCATAGGTGACATCACCATCGAAAGTAGCGGTAATAATCACAGTTGCTTTTGTCGCTGTAGTACCTAATGTGATAACACCATTATTATCAACAGAGGCGACTTCAGAATTGGAACTTTCAAAAGTAATAGGAGTTAGATTGTTTGGATTTTGGAACCCAGGAAGTTCTTCAATAGCATCAATGGTAACTGTGCAAGTTGTTGGATTCCAAGCGATTTTAGGATCTTGTTTGTCAGACCATTTTGCTGTCAAAGTAATAGATTCTGTCAGATCTGCAGGAATAGATTTCCATTCATTATCGCTGTCATCGTACCAACCTTCAAAGATTTTTCCTTCCTGACTAATATTAATTGGCAACGTAATTTCCGTTCCTGTATGTGTAATGACATAATTATTTCCGTCTTTGGTCCATCCTTCAGGATCTGTCGCAAAAGTACCCCCATTGGGGTCCAAAGAAACGACCGTTTCTGTGCTACATGAGGTACGGTAGTTAGTGAGAGTTCGGGCTGTCCATTGGGCGTAAAGAGTAGTGTTCGCAGAAATATTGAATTTATCGCCAGCATTATAAACTATACCCGCTTTATCGATTTGCCATCCGTCAAATCTATAACCCGTTTTCACTAAATTACCTGTGTTATCAAGTACGGTTACCGCTGTTCCTCTTTCATATTCATTGTCATCTGTAGGAACAGTACCACTTGTTGCACCATTGTCATCGTAGGTAACGGTGAAAGTAGAAGGAGCAGACTCGTATGTAATTGTGAAATTATAGAAACGAGCGCAGACACTCGATGTAGCATTACTATTTGAAGCAAATTTAAAGCGCACATCATTCCCACTATTGCCACTATTCAATGTAATAGTTCCAGAAAAGTTTGTTCCGCTACTGTTGGCATTTGAAAAACTTGCGGTAACTTTGTTAGAGATTATATTACCATTTTTATCTACCGCATAAAAATCTACACTCTGCTTATTGGCACTATAAGTTCCGTATGTTCCAACTTTCATTGAAACAGATATAGATTTTGTAGCATCTACTGAATAGGATGCGTCACTAATGATGTATCCTGTTTGAAGTTTATAATAACTACCAGCGGAACCCCCACTCGCAGTAAAACCTCCAGAAGTGGTATTGGATGATGTAAATGAGCCACTTAAAGTTTCTTGTGCTCCCAACACAGTTCCTACACCAACGGTCATCAAGACCATTAGTGACATTACTAAACGCTTTGCGAAATTGTTATATGTAGTATATAAAGTTTTCATAATCATTCTCATTTTTAATCGTTAATACTAATATTCATTTCGCTTATTAATCTGCATAATCCGCAAAGACTGCGTAGAAGGTTGTTGGCTCTGTGATAGTGTTTGTCTTAGACGATTTGTTTTCACTCGTCATCAAGTTGAGCTTTTGAATAGCAGTTGCATCATTATCTTTATCTAATCCCGTACTTCCTATATTTGTTGTTGTCCACCCCGCAAATACTTGTCCACAATAATCATTAGGATTTGGGGCTGTTGGTAAAGTTAATGAACTCCATTTTGCTCCTTCATAAGCAGAAGCAGTTGGATTCCCTTCGGTATATTTATTTCCGTTTACAATCCAAGTGACGGTGTGTTTTTGATTCTCGGTAAAGGTGACAGAAATTTCGGATGATATATTGCTACCTTGGGTATAAGTGATAGTATAATTACCATTTCCGTCAGGTCCTGATATGCTGGTGCTATTTGTCGCTGTTACACTTGTGCAAGTATAATTAGCCTTTGCGGTAGGAACCACAACTACTACCGCATTAGCATCGCAGTTGTCAATTTTACCGCCAGAACTAATTTCTGTTCCAGACGCAGTTCCTTGATGCACTTTGAATGAACCTCCTGTAGCAGATGCATTGGTAATGGTTACTTGGTTATCGCAGGATGCAACTTTACGATACAAACAGACTTCTGCATTACTTAGATTAGCATAATTTGAAGTTGTGTAACAACGCCACGTAGTTGCATTATAACAACCTAGTTCACGAGAAACGCCAACGTTATATAGTCCAGTTACCGTATATGAGCCTGAGGTCTGTTCATAGTGTATACGCCACTGATTTTGTTTGTCTGTAGAACTCTTGGAAGTGATTTTACTACCTGTAGCACCAGCATTTTGCAAATAATATGCCCCTTTTGTTGATTTAATATAATATACTCCAGCAGTAGAAGTGGCTTCTACCACCCACGTATCATTTTCTGTGATACTACTCGTAATCTTTTGGTTACTGATTGTTAATGTACTACCACAAGGCAAATTAGAGGCAGTTGTAACTTGATTGTTCTTTAATGCATACCAAGTGCTACCTCCCTTAATATTGCCTGCTATAACATAGACATCGCTCGTACTTAAATTTGTGTAATCAGTAACAAGTTCCCATGTATCCGCACCCCACGCAGTACTTACCGTTAGGGTCAGGAACATAACAAGCAGGAATCGTATACCCTTAGTATACCCTTGCAATACATTTAAAAGATTTTTTGCCACTTGGGCAGAAGATTGTAGATTGTTCATCATATCTTTAATGTTTAATAGTTTACAAGTTTTATATTTGTTTACACTTACAAAGTTTAATAGCATTTATACCATTGTCGCATAGCGACTTACAATATATACGATAATAATTAAAATCATATTGATATGAAACAAAATTTACTTTTCAATCAAGCAAGCGCATTAGGCAAACGCCTTGCTATGGTATTAACTATGCTCCTTACGATAGGTATAGGGACTATGTGGGGGGCGGAAGATTCCTATAGTTGTACGAATACATCTGGTTCAACTTCGCCTATAACGGGAACATCTACAAGTGGGTGTTTTACTGTGAAATTTGAAAAAAATAACGCAAGCAGTTGGCGTAGTGCGACTGAACAACATTGGCGATTGTATAGTGGTTCAAAAGTAACAATTACTCCAGAAAGTGGTATTACTATATCACAAATTATGATAACTACTACCAGTAATGACTATGCAACAGCTGGAAAAAATGCGACATGGACGAATGCTATTGCAACTGCATCAAGTTCAACCATTACGGTTACTCCTACAAATGGAGATCAATCGGTAACGTGCGTACCCTCTGCTCAAACTCGTTGGACAAAAATAACTATTACTTATGAATCTGCTACACCTAAACAAGAGTACACTCTTTCATATCAAGCAGGAGAAAATAACGGAGCTCTGCAAGTCGAAGAAGGTGCCAATCTTTTGGATGCTTTAGGTGAATTAGGAACGCCTACCTCTTGTGATGCGACAAGTACTACTTTTGTAGGTTGGACAACAACTGAGATAACAGAGAAAACTAATACTGCACCTACACTGATAACAAACAGTGATGTTATGCCAAGTGCTGATTTTGCAGTTTTTGCAGTTTTTGCAGAGAATAGTGGTGGGACAAGTTTTGATGGTACTACTGGTGGCAATTTTAAAATCTACGCAATTGTAAAAGGTACGAAATTTTACGCCAAAGGAACTGGCTCTAAAATATCATCTACGACAGAGGAGTCCGACGCAACAGAATATACTTTTGCAAAAACTAGTACAGGTTTCACCATAAAAACAGGAACCTCATATATTACATACTCTTCTTCTACTAATTTAGGAACAAGTACCACTGCGTATAACTGGGATATAAGCGAAGGAACAAATGGCAGTTGGAGAATTGCTTCTGTAGCATCTACAGCACGAGGTATAGTTTTCCGTGCAGGTTCTTCCTATAATCAATTTGGAGGTTATGCTTTAAGTAATGTGAGTGCTGGTAGTACAGAATATTTTGATGTTGAAATAGGCAGTTCTCCATCTTATTCTAATTTTATCACCTCATGTACCACAGAAACGGTCCTTTCTTTGAGACCACAACCAGCCTATCGGCACAGCGTTAAAAACTTACTTTTTTGTAAATTTCATCATATCAATATGTCAAAGATCACTTTGCTGGTCTGTGCATTTGCATGCAAACAACTGACCAATATTGTGAGCAACGGTCAACCCAATGACCCATGCCCTCGGTTTTGTTATTATATCATTTTTTATATAAAATTTGCACTTTTTTGCCAAAATATTTGGTCAGTTCGTTTTTTTGTAGTACCTTTGCAGCGAACATTCCAATTATGGAATATGGACTGGGGTGTCCCCGGTTGGAAGGATTGTCAGTTCTGGCAGTCCTTTTTTTGTTCGTGCGGTATAATTTTTATGCCTATTTGTTTCAAGTTTTCTGTATAAATGTTATTCCTTATTATGTCGTATGCCATATTGGGCTCATTAGGGTCTAATATGTGTCGTGTGATTGGATATGCTACTAAATCAGCCACCTGTAATCCTACAATATTAGCTTTCTTGGGCAGTAGTGTAAACGACTTTGCAAATTGCTTTAGTCGTTCTGAACCAACCCAATATGTTCCTTTATCCAAGAGCTGCATATAGAATGTACGTAGTTTTTCATCTTCTTTTTTTCCTCGCATTTCTACTACGGTATGCAATTCTACTTCTTCATCCTCTTTTACGCTATCCAAATAAAATACTGCTCGCTCTAATACAAATGATAAAGATTGAGCATATACATCATTCATCTTTCCGTAATTACGGATGTATGGTTCCTTTAAGATAGCACATGCTACAATCACATAAACCCCCTCTGTTCCTAATATATCATTAATGCGCTCATAAAAATGCTTTTTTACATCTAAATCAAACAAAATCTCAAATCCTCGTTGACATTTCCGAATGTCTCGTGAATGCAGAATAGTATGTTGATTACCCCAAAAATCTTGTTTTAAAGTATGTATCTCATTCTCCAACCACATGCGTTTATCATCGCGCACAATAATTCCACACAAAGTGAATATCGGAAACTGCTCATCAAAGTTCGCCAAGTTGTGATCACCACATTCATCTATGTATAAATAATATTTTTGCATTATGTTACTAATTGCTCTATTTCATTCTTTTGTGAGCAACGGCCAACCCAATGACCCATGCCCTCATCTCCCTTTCGGGGGTATGTTGTTGTTTTGTCTTTCTTATATAAGTCCTATATCAGTCCTATAGATGTCCTATCGTGGTCGCCTAATAGTCGCGAAACAGATAGGTAGTTTCTGTTATTATCTTTGAAATGTTGACATAATTTGGACTCTTTCCCAAAATTGCAGTTTATTATACAAAATTAATCAAAATTGTTGTTCAAAACGGCTAATTCAACTAATTTTACTAATTCTTGCATAATTGGTTCAATCCGTTCCATTCGCCGTTATAAAATTTTGGACAATATTCTATAATATTCTATAATTTTGGTAGCGAAAAAACGAAATAGAGCCATATAGCCCTATTTCATTTGGATTGAACAGAATGTTCGAGATTTGGTCGCAGGCGATCTATATAACTGCCTCGACTGTGTATAGAGGATAGTTGGTTATCCAATCTTGTTCCCTATATCCCGACATGGAGAAACGCACACCATGCAGACCTTTGTTGTTCTCAACGAACCACTTCAAACTCTTGGCCTGCAGATTGTCTTCTGCCTTTACCTCAACAGGTAAAATGCAGTCGCCCTGTTGCACGAGAAAGTCAATCTCGCCTTGCGAAGTCTCTTGGGACCAATAATAAATGATGTTTTGGCGGTTGCACCGCAATTGCTGCATCACATATTGCTCAGTCAAAGCGCCTTTAAACTCAGACATCAGTTCGTTTTTCTGCAAAAGTACTTGTTCCGACACACCAGACAAGGCGCCTAACAAACCAACATCCAACAGGTAGAGTTTGAATGCAGAGAAATCTTCGTATGCAGACAATGGCAGTTTAGCAGTTTTAGTGCGATGCACTTTATACACCAACCCTGCATCTTGTAGCCAAGATAGTGCCAATTCAAATTCTTTGGCGCGTGCGCCTTTCTTCAAGAAGCCATAGATAAACTTCTTGTTCTCTTTAGCTAATTGTCCTATAACACTTCGCCACACCATACGGATGCGTGGTACTTCGTTGATAGGCGCATGCTTCGAGAAATCGCGATCGTAACTGTCAAGAATAGCTTGCTGAATGGTTCGCACTTGTACAAAATCGGTATTCTGAACAAAAGCATTTACCACCTCGGGCATTCCACCGATATAGTAGTATTTGCGGAGCAAATCTTCCAATTGAGATGCGTGTGAAGTAATAAGACTCCAGTTCTGTTGTTTTACTTGTTTGATTAGCAACTCTTCTCCCATCGCTTCTGCAAATTCGCAAAACGAGAGAGGATAAAGTGTCATAAAGTCCACTTTACCAACAGGAAAACTATCATCACGGTGCATGGCTATTCCTAAAAGTGAACCAGCAGCAATAATAGGCAGCTCAGGGCGCAGCTCATAGAAATACTTGAGAGCAGTTACTCCACGTTTCACTTCTTGTATCTCATCAAACAGCAACAATGTGTTAGGAGTAATCGTTTCACGAGTGGCGATTTGCAACTCAAGTAGAATGCGATCTATATCAAAATCCTTCTCAAACAGATGTGCTAACAACTGATTGTTCTCGAAGTTGATATACACCGCGTGTTCGAAGCATTCTTTTGCAAACTGCTTCATGAGCCATGTCTTGCCTACTTGCCTCGCTCCTTGCAAAATTAAGGGCTTGCGATTAGGTTGGTCTTTCCATGCTTTTAGTTGATCAAGAGCGTATCTTTTCATATCACAATGATTATTAATCGATTTTGGCTGCAAAGATACTGCTTTTTTTTGAATTGTGCAAGAAAGTGCGCCTGAAAAATGTAATATTTTACAAAAAGTCCGCCTAAAAAGTGTAATATTTTACAAAAAGTGCGCCTAAAAAGTGTAAAATCCAAATATGTCAATATGTCAAAGATCACTTTGCTGGTCTGTGCATTTGCATGCAAACAACTGACCAATATTGTGAGCAACGGCCAACCCAATGACCCATGCCCTCATCTCCCTTTCGGGTGGGGTTTGTTTTTCTTGTTTTTGTTTTCTTCGGTTGCTCGGCAAGGTTATTCGTGCTGCAACTTAAATATCATCTTTTGACGCTCTATCTCTTCTCGAAGTTGTTCTTTAGAAGGCAACATCAATTGGTACTTTGTCGCAAACAATTGCTCGTTTCCTTTTAAAATGGAATATCTCGCAATATCTTCATCTGTATCGGAACACAAAACAATGCCAATTGTAGGGTTATCATCAGTCCCTTTCTTCAACTCATCATACATCCTTACATACATATCCATCTGTCCAACATCTTGATGAGTGACCTTAGTAGTTTTCAAATCAATAAGAACAAAGCACTTGAGAAGATAGTTGTAGAATACCAAGTCAATATAATAATCCTCCTTCTCTGTACGAATATGTTGTTGGCGTGCTACAAAAGCATATCCTTTACCTAATTCCATCAAAAACTTTTGCAGATTCGTCAAAATGGATTTTTCCAATGTGCTTTCCGTATAGTCAGTATTGGTTGACAAACCTAAAAACTCAGCTACAACAGGATTCTTGATAAACTCATTCTTGTCTTGCAAAGGTTGGGTCAACTGTTGCATCTCTACTTTCACCTTCTCAGGAGCAGGGGTCTTAAGCATTCGGTAATAGTACTGCGAAGATATATTACGTTGCAGCGTTTTGGTGCTCCATACCTCTTTTGCTGCCTCATTTTCATACCATTGACGAGCTACAGCATCATCCACTTGCAGTAGGATTCGGTAGTGTGTCCAAGTGAGCAAAAAAGATTTTGGACTCGCCGCGTCCAAAATGTTTGGGAAACACTGATAGAAGCGAATATACTTGTATAGACTACTGAAATCAAAGCCACTACCATATTGCTCAGTCAACTCTTTGGCAAGGTTCTCAACAATCTTTTGACCATATAATTCTTCACGCGTTTGGTCGCCTAATTGCTCCTCAGCGATACGCTTGCCCAACAACCAATTTCGCTGAACAAGAGTTATATTTATTGAACGGCATGCAATATTTTTTGCCGTTTCAATAATTGCACTCGCATCTGCAAACAGATCTTGTGAATTAATATATGTCAGTTTATCTATCATTGTTTCGTTGTCTTCGTTTTTTCGCTTTCTTTGGTTGCCCGGCGGGGTAGCGCCGAGGACTAAACTGATGCGGTGGTGAGAGGCCTGCTTATTTCTTTGGCAGGGTTTGGCCTGCACCAAGTAGTTTTTCCTCCTTTGCCACTCGTCGTTCTAACTAAATATATATAGCGTTTGGTTTTATTTTTATCTTTACACTTTTTTCCAAAATAGAAACAACTGTTTTTCTTTCTCCCTTTCGGGGGTATGTTGTTTATCTTGTTTCTTGTCTATCGCAACAAAGCGATAATATTCTCGCCTCTCACCTCTCGCCTCTCACCTCTCACCTCTCACCTCCAGCGACTTTGCCGCGCAACACTCTCTGATGCATTGATATATTTGGATTTTACACTTTTTATTTCCTTGCAACTTTCCAAAGGACATCGAAAGTTCCGTAGGACTGTAAAAAGTTCCGAAGGACTGTGAAAAGTTCCGAAGGACATACTAAAATAGTGGTAGTGAGTAGCAGCATGCTACGATAGTGGATGATAGATTGGTCGATGGGGAAGTTTACTTACACAATCGCCCAAGATAGCAGCCACAAGAGATATGAACCCATATCTCAACTACCACTAAACTCCCTGAAATTGACAAAAATTGACAATGATTTGACAAAAATTGTCTTAAACAATAATCATTGGAATATTTTTAATTATTTTTGCAGCTCGCATCGCGAGCGTATTTTTGTATGAAAAAAATATTCACCTACTATTTCCGTCGAGAATCCAAATATACCAACATGTCAAAGATCACTTTCTTGCGGCTGCGCCGCCATTGTATCGCTTCGCGCGTATGTGCGCGCTCCTATATATAAAACACCCACAGACGGCATAGTGTACCTATGCTCGTCTAAACAATAAAAGTGCACAATTAACCTCAGGTTATCAAAACAAAAAAAGACGACAGTTGTCACCTGTCGCCCTAAGACACACACACAAACACTCCAACCCAGTAAGGGTCGCCAAAATCGCGTTATGCGCTAATATACATAGTGTTAATCGCATCAAAGTGGAGTGTCTTAACCGTTTTCATTTGATTCCGCTGCAAAGGTACAACAAAAAATGCATATGTGCAAGAAAAATGAGCATTTTTTTGAAAATAATAGATTTATCTATTGAATATGTCGCTCACTCTCACGACAGAAGCTTGCTTATGGGAGTAAAGAGTGAGTGGCATATTCATGAGGCGAAGCCGTATTTTCAAAAACAATGCGAGCGTTCTGGAACATATGCTGCATTATGCGACTGTACTTTCGAGGAGGGACCCGCTTTTGAAGTGCACCCCAAAAGTTAGACACAAAACTAAGTGTCGCTTATGGAGCATTCATTAAAAGAAAAATTAAAGGCAATTAAAATGTATAATCGTGGTGTACCCCCCACTAGAATTGCTAAGATTTTAGGATTTTCAAGAAATGTTATAGTTGTGTGGTGTGAACTATTTAAGAATGAAGGAATAGTTGGATTACAGCGATTACCATACAATTGTAAGTATAATTTTGAAGAAAAATGTCAGATAGTTTGTGAAATAGAGAAAAATCATGTACCTTTGCACGTTGTTAGTGCAAGGTATCATGTATCACGCTCTACTTTACATTGTTGGGTTAGTGTAGTACGTAGAAAAGGTTATGATGCTTTAAAAGAAGTTAAGTACGGAAGGAAATACGGTAAAAATCACGGCATAAAGCATACTCCTATGGGACGCCCAAAGAAGAAAGAACCTATGACAGAACTGGAGAAACTCCAACGTGAGAACGAGTTACTCCGTGCTGAGAATGCCTACTTAAAAAAATTGAGGGCCTTAATGACAGAAAAAGCATCTCTTTCTCCAAAGAGCAAGCATTAATCATCCAATCATTAAGGCCTGAGTATAGCCTTGAAGCTTTGCTTCAGGTTAGTGGGATGAAACGTGCCACATACTATTATCACGCCAAGGATCGACCTGATAAATACTATACCACTCGTAAGCAAATACACCACATCTTTAGTCAACATAAAGAGCGATATGGTTATCGACGTGTGTGGTTAACGCTGCGTGCCAACGGAGAAGTTATTAATCGAAAAGTGGTTGCCCGTCTAATGCAAGAAGAAGGTTTAATGGCCAAACAACGCCGTGTTCACTATCATTCTTATAAGGGCTGCGTAGGGAAGGTTGCTCCGAATATATTAGATAGACAGTTTGCTGCAGAAAAACCAAATCAAAAATGGAGTACAGATGTTACGCAAGTGGATATAAAAGGCAAGAAATGCTATCTGTCGCCTATTTTAGACATGTGGAATGGTGAGATAATAAGCTACTGCATATCTGATAGCCCAAACCTAAAAATGGTAACTACAATGCTAAAGCGTGCATGCAAAAAGCACCCAGATACAGAACAACTTATATTACATTCTGATCAAGGATGGCATTATCAACATAGAATATACCAAGACTTATTAAAAAGACATCATATAACTCAAAGCATGTCTCGAAAAGGTAATTGTTTAGATAATGCCATGATGGAAAACTTTTTTGGACTAATGAAGAAAGAGTTATTGTATACCAATCAGTTTGATAGCATAAATGAATTTAAAAGACAGCTAAAGAAATATATTATCTATTACAATAAAGATCGAATAAAATTGCGATTGGGTATGAGTCCTATGCAATATCGATCTAAATATCAAATTTAATAATCCGTCCAACTTTTTGGGGTCACATCAC
>JAFYWK010000040.1 GCA_017558065.1 Paludibacteraceae bacterium | reverse complement strand
TTGATAAGAATCCTCGCTCATGTTGTACTCACCCAGTGGGAGATATACATCAACTTGGAATGCAGTACTTGGACCACCGATGAGAACGAGGTTGTCAAGATCGATAACAAGGTTAGTAATCTCATCCTCGTACTTCTCGTAGTCACCACCATTGCTTGGCAACTCGCATTCAAGCATATAGTAATCAGCGTCAACCACAAGAGCGATTGCCAATGTATTCTCTACTACGGTAACAGCAGTAGCAGCAGCAGTAGCCTCTACAGCCTCGTCGATGAAGAGTTGATTTACATATTGAGCAGCATCCAAACCGTTGGTTACGTCAAGAATCATAACGCTATTCAGCTTACCGTCTGGGGTCGCATATGGAGCAACCATATATACAGCACCGTCAACAGTGATATAAGAAGCGCCATTGTATTTCTTACCAAGGTCCTCGCTAACAGTAGCACCAGCAGTTACCTCAGTGTTGTATGTCAATGGATCGGTAATCTCGAATGGATCGATCAACTCGCCATCGAGTACCCATGTATTCTCAGCCAAGAGAGAGAAGTTGATCTCGTAGTTAGCACCGATATTCTCGGTTGTTTGAGCAGAACCCTTGGTGAAGTGGTAGTGCTCGCTATCGTTTACAGCAGGATCTGTGTAAACGCCATCGATTACGTTGTAAACAGAGTAGCGGAACTTATTACCAGTAGCAGTAATACCAGTGGTAACGAGAGTACCGTTCGTAGAAGTACCCTTGTAAGCTATGGTGTGACCTTGTACAGAGCGGTACCAGTTAGAAGACATCTTAGATGTGAACCAGATAGATGGAGCACCTGCGAGGTCATTCCAGATGTAAACGCGAGTCTCACCACGTTTGTAACCCTCGTCAACTTGAGCGTCGCCAGCTTGGCAAACGATCTTGTTGATAGCTACAAGCTTACCGTCCTCTGTGAGAGCAATGTCAGAGATAGCTAGGAGGTCACCTGCATTCTCAGGATCAACTGCGATAACGCCTTCTTGAGATACCTCCAATACATCACCTTCTACAATATTGTAGATGTGAGCAGTACCGTCTTCCTCGTGGGTCAGAACAACTACATCATAACCGTTGAAGAGAGTACGTTTAACTACACCTACCATCTCTACTGGCTCTACAGGAGTAGTTGGTGTTGCCTCATATACGATATGTGCTGGTACGTCGTAAGAGTTGAGAGCGTCGATAGTCACTTTCAATGCGCCATTTACGTTCTCTACTACTACCTGACCGCCAACCATAAAGTAGCATGGAGGTACGATACCGCCAGTAGCTGACAATACACCATAGAATGATGGATAAATGCTACCATCCATTACACCAGGGCTTGCATATACAGTACCATAATCGCCTGAATCGTCGATTGTGTAAACGCCTGCTGGAATACCGATTTCAGCATCTGCTTCCTCTACGAAGAATACCATAGAAATCATATCGCTAGCATCAGCTGCGGTAATAGCAAAATTCAATTGACCATATTGTGCTACATAGTCAGTGTCGATTTCTACCATATCAGCATCGCTGTAAGTACGCTCTACGCTACCCTCAGTCATATCATATTGCAAACCTTGTTTGGTATTGAGGTCATACTCGCAAGTGATGAAGATAGGCAAGTTGTTCGAGTTAACAGCATCTACATAAATGCTCAAGATACCATCATTCTCGCTAACTACTACTTCGCCACCTACCATGAACCAACATGGAGGAGTAATGTAACCTTCTTCGTCCAATGTTGCATACAATGAGTAGGTCAAACCAGTTGACCCCATACCAGTACTTGCCAATACGGAACCTGATTCTTGTGTATCATTGATTTGATAGGTTCCTGTAGGGATGATAGTGTTCTCATCCGCACCATCTACCCAGAATACCAAGCCCATCAAGTCAGAGCCGTCTGCTGCCTCTACATCCAACATGATATAGCCGTTAGCAGATTGGTCGTTGATGGTATAGAGATCCTCTGTAGTGTACTCGTCCATGAGGAAACCTTCGGTAGCGTCATACTCCAAACCTTGGTCTGAAACATCAGCTTTGGTGCTAACCTTATATAGTACAGCATTTTGACCAAGCAATTCTGCCTCGATAAGTACAATACCCTCTTCTAGTGGAGTTACCACAGCCTTAGCATCTGCCACAGGAACTTGTGTGGTATCGCCATCAATTACACCGATTACGGTGTAATACAAATCGAAATCTTCTACAGCATATTCACCTGCGAGGTTGCCCTTCTCTTCGAAGATATCCATTATTACGATGAAGTCTTCGTTTGAATTGTAGATATAATAATCAGCAGAGCTTGAGTAGTATTTAGCTTGAGCCAATTCTTCAAATACAACTTCTACAGTATCAGTTGCCTCTGGAACTACATAACTGAGATCCAAATTGTAGAGGATATTATCTACGCCCACTACTTGTGCTTTGACAGCAGGTTTGCCCTCTACCTCAGAAACGGTTGCGCTAACGATCTCATCAAACACAATCTCCTGAGCATCTGCAATGCGGTAAACAGAACTATATGCTACATTGAAATCCTCGCTGGTGAGCTCGCCCATTGGCAAGCCATTTGCCATATCGAGAGTAACGGTATATTCGTCGTTGCTTGCAGAAACGGTGCACAATACCATGCCATAGAATTCAAACTCTTCAACGGTCATGTTAGTTGCTACGATGTCGATGGTGTCGGTTGGAGCAGGTTTGGTGTACGACATGGTGATGTGATACATGATAGTATCGCTACCCAAAGCGTCAGCTACGAGGTTGTAGGTCTTGCCCTCTTTGGTTACTACAGCATTGAGGTCCAAGAAATCAACAAAAGTAGTGTCGGTACCATCCACGAACATGATGTAGTTAGCATAATCTACATACATGTCGAATTTGTCGTATTCACCCTCTACTTGGTCAGAAGCCAAGAGAATTGAGGTGTAAACACCATTCTCATCGCCCCAGAATTGGAAAGTCTCGCTGCTGCGAGTGCCATCTACCAATGTTGCATTAGCATAAGCCAACTCTACAGTAGCTTTTGGCTCTGGCAGAGGAGCGATGTGTGCATCTACGATGTAAAGCACATTGTCGGTGCTCAACAACTCTGCGTGCAGAGTGAGACCGTTCTCGTCGTCGGTTACAACGATGTCCACCTCTGCAAAGCGTACGATGGTAGAATAACCTTCTTCGTCGTAGATGTACATACCTGTGTAATCCATAAGGCAGTTATCCTCGGTGAAGGTACCTGCTTGCGTGGTAGAAACATAGTCCAACTTGATTTCGTAGGTCTCGGTAGCATCGATGAGGGTAGTGTACCAATCGTTGTCTGACTCATAGTACTCCCATGCCCAGAAAGTTGCTACGATCTCTACGGTGTCAGTAGCTGCTGTAGCTTGCGCAGCTGCTCGTTGTTTGTTGTTAACTACTGGGAGGGCTTGCTTTTCAGCCACAGGCATTGCCTCGATTTGGCGAACACCATTGATAGCCATAGGAGCAACAGCTTTGGCTTGGCGTGCCTCTACCATTGCCTGACGAGCCTCCTGCTTGTCCACTCTCACTGCCTTAGAGGTCTTCTCTACAGGCGTGAATTGCTTCTCCATTTTTGGAGTCTTCACCTTAGACAAATCCAATCTTTCTGCTACAGAGAAAGTAGGATTAGCCGTGGTGCATAGCGCTATTCCTAACGCCATGAGAACTGTAAAAATCTTCTTCATACAGACTAATAATTAAATTGTTAATACTAAAAAGGGTCTTTAGATATACCCATTTGCTTCAAAAACTGGCAACAAAGATACAATATTTTTTTGGAATATACAAAAAAAAGAGAGAAATTTTGTAATTTTCCTCTCTTTTATATCCATTTTCTGCATATTACATCACTCTTGTGCCTTGCAGGTTGTAGTTTTTGCTCCCCTTTTTGATAATCAATTGACCATTCTTGATTATTTTTGCTGTTTTCCCCCCTACCTCTACATTGTCCAAATCTGTACCTTGCGCAGCATCATATACCACATGTACAGGCATGCCGTATGAATTGACCGCATTCACCTCTATCCATAGGCGACCGCCTTTCTTCTCCACAGTCACATCGCCATCTACCATGAAATATAATTGGTCCAGATAGCCATCCGTCAATGTGGCATAGATAGATGGAGAAACAGTATTATCCTCGTTCGCACCAGTACTTGCCAATACGCTACCTGCCATCAGCGAATGATTGATAGGATATACCCCAGCAGGAATAGTTGTCTCGCCATCGGCTTCGTTGGCAAAGAAGTAGAGCACCATCATATCCGACTGGTCTTGCGCCGTAGCTTGGAAGATGATGAATCCCTCGCTCTGTGTCAAGTCTTCTATCTTAATATTATCCTGCGGTCCATATACGCGTTCCACGTTTCCTTCTTCGGTGTCATAATCCAGGTGCGGACGTTCGTACTCGGAGTACATCGTGATGCGGTAGCAGATAGCATTCTCGCAAATCACATCGGCTTGGGCTGTGATGCTGCCGTCCGCTGCCATACTAACCACCAATTCGCCTTTCTCAATCGTATAGGTGTCGTATTGTTTTGTAATAGGATTCCACTCCTGAATATAGGTGTAGTCATTGAAGAAATCGTAGCGTCCTTTGCCAAAACCGCCAAACAGTCCGTCGTTCACAAAACTGCCTTCCACCTCGTGGCTGGCTGGTGTGAAAGACACCATGCGCAACTGATCATCTGTATAGGCAATCAACTGATAGTAGCCTTCTTCCAAGTGATTCGTGAATGGCACCTCCTCGAACATGAGTTCCACCGTATCTATAGGCGTAGGCACAGCATACCATATCTGCACATCGTACACGGTAGCATCAAAACCAAGCATCTCTGCCTCTATCCATGTCGTGTCACCAGATTGATAGATACGACCTTCTACCTGTGCCAATTCCAAATCCTTTTGTAGTTCATTGTCGTACAGCGAGGTATAGTAGTCGCCCACATTTTCCATGGTAAATGTACTACCCATCTCTACACCCACTACGTTTAGATTCAATGTGTAGCGGTCATTGCTATTGATGAGCAATAGGTCGTTATTCATCTGTGGGTAATAGGATGCACGGGCGGTCTGGTCAAAACGCAGAGCCACAGTATCGGCTCTGTCAGGTATCACCCAAGCCAATTGCAGGTTATAGACCACATTGTTGGTGCAACGTGCCTCGCCGCGCACGTGATAGTCGCCTGTCGTTTGTTTCTCTAGGTGTATCTTGCAGGTCAGCGACTCCACCTGTGTGCCAGTCTGCTTGTCGGTAACATAGACTTGTGCCTGTGCCTCGGTGTAGGTTTGTTCGCGCAGGGCATTGTCCTTGTACATAATCTGCACCTCATAATCGTCATTAGATGCTGAGATAGTCATCATATTATATACCTGCGCGTAGGTGTCATCTATGCGCATGTTCGCGCATGTGATATCCACTCTGTCCACAGGGTCAGAGAATGGCACAGCCAGCAGCATATGGTATATCACTGTGTCTGAGCCCAGCATATTACACTGCGCCATATACGCCAATACGCTATCTGCCATATACCCTACTCCCACTTGCGCCTCCAGTTGCAACGGGGTAATTGCCCGACCTTGGTAGAGGAAATGCGATGCGTTGAGGTCGAAGTAATCCTTCGAGGTGTAACTACCTATCACGTTTGCGCTATTCACCGTTAGGGCTATATCCCAATCGGCATTCTTGCCTGCAATAGTAAAAGCTTTGTCTTCTACCTGCATTTCCGCATCCAAAATTTCTACATCCACCTCATTCTGAGCATTGATGACCTCATGGGTAGCGTGCACGATATAGATATTGCCATCTGTACCTGTGATGGTGGCATTCAACTCTATCTGCTCTAGGAGAGGAGTGATGGCTTTCTTAGAGACCCTCATAACGATATTATCAAAGTGAATACCGCCATGCTCGCGATTCTCGGGCGTAAAGATATAGGAGTAGTCGTGTAGAAACTTAGTGGTGATAAACCTGCCCGTGTAATCGTCTTTGGGGGCTTTCCAATTGAGATACACTTCCCAATCGTCCTCATTATCCAGTACTACGTACCAATCGCCTGAGTTGTAGTACTTAGGACCTTGTGCAAAATGGTCGAACTCCAAACGAATCGTATCCGATGCTGCATACATCTGCTGCATGCAGAATAGCGATAATAGTAGAATAAATAATTTGCGCATTAGAATTTTTGAATTATTTAATTATTGAATTGTTGCGCCCCTTGCGCGTTGTACATCTTACCCTCGTGCTCGATAAGCAACTGTCCATGACGGAATACTTTTTGCGCATTAGGTTTTGGCGATTGCATATTCTCCACGCCTGTCGTTGCTCCTGGGGCATACACCACATGCACGGGCACATCATAGGAGTTCACTGCGTGCATCTCCAGATGCAGTTTGCCATTTTTCTTGCTCACCACTACCGTTCCGTCCACCAAGAAATACAGCGAAGTGAAGTACTCGCCATCGTGTGTCGAATAGAATGACTTACCCAGACTGCCATCACCCTTGATAACGGACCAATAGTCCGCAGAGTCGTCTATCGTATATTCGCCCTCTGGAATCACTATCTCGTCATCGATATACTCCACATAGAACCATAGCGCCATCAGGTCGCTGTCCGTCATAATCTCCAATCGGATTTTGTCTTCCTCCTCTTTCTCTATCGTCAGTTGCTTCTCATCCACAAACAGGCGCTCCACCGCACCCGACATTGCATCGTCTTGAATACGTGGTTTGTCCACCTTGCTGGTCATGGTGATGTGATACTCCACCCCGTCCACTGCTACGAACTCGCCCACAAGGGTCACTTCTTGCTCCTCGTCCATCGTCACAGTCGCATGTCCTTTCTCAATGGAGAGAATATCATAGTCTTTGCGCTCGGCGTTCCACTTGGCGATATATGTAGAGTAACTGCCGCCGATAAAGTGAATAAAATCGTAGTTCTCACCCGTGAATCCGCCAAACAGACCATCGTTGATATAGGTACCTGGCACGTCCTCCTCAGTATTACCCAGCAGCGAGATAGCGAACTCGATGGACTTATCCTCTGTCGTTCCTACCAACGCAAAATAGCCATCTTTCGCCAGTTCGTTGTAGAAAGTGGCGTTGTAGATATGGATATCTTGGGTCTCTGTAACCTCAGGCACAGCATACCACAAATCGATGTCATACACCACTGCATCAAAACCCAACACATTCGCCGAGAGATAGGTGGTGTCACCCGACTGCCATACTTGTCCTTCTGCTGCTGCGATGCTAATGGTGTCATGGGTCTGGCGATTAGCAATCATGCAGTAGGCGATATTCAGGTTGCGTTCGGTGAAGCTCTCGCCCATAGGTACGCCCACTATATCCAAGGATATATCGTAGTTCTCGTCCTTATTCGTGAGCATGAAGTCATGCGCCAGATCGGGATAGTACGCCACGCTGGAGGACTTATCAAAAGCAATATGCACCGTATCGGTAGCCGTAGGCGGTGTCCACGACAGGTGTAGGTTGTAGCAGATATTGTCCTCGCCAATCATGTGACCAGTGATGACGCAGTTGCGGTTGGCATCCACTGCCAGTGTGATTGTGACAGAAGCAGCAGGAATCTTCTTTTGTGTAGCAATATGCTTGAGGTCCATCACGCAGTTGGTGTAGGTGCCAGGAGGGATGGAGTCGGCAAAGATAGCACCAGTGAGGTTGTAGTCCTCGTTGTTGGCAAAGATGTATGCCATACCGAATAGAGAGATGAAGTCGGTATTGAGCGTCAGGTCGTGACAAACGACATCTATCGTATCCACTAGCGCCGCCTGCGATGCCGCCATTGCTGGTGCTTCCTCTTTCGCTGGTGCTGTCGCCGTGGCTTGTGACGCCGCCATTACTTGTGGCAATCCCATCGCAACAGCCATCAGTATTATAAAAATCTTCTTCATATTCTAAATTATACCAAGCAGGCATCCAGTGCGGCTTCGATGGCATGACGGTCCATGTGCTGCCCGATGAACACCAACTTCTGCATGCGGTCACCATATCGCTCGTCCCAGTCGCGCTGCAACATCGGGTCGCGTGCCATCATTTGCATCAACTCCTCCTCTGGCATCGTCGCATAGAACGCACCTGCCTGCTTGAGGTCGAACTGCTTACCGGCCTGCTCAAAGAGATAGCACATATCATACTCTTCCTCGAAATAGCACATACCCTTGCAGCGGATGATACCCTTATCCCAATGACGCGCCACAAACTCATCAAAGCGATTCAAGTCCATCGGCTCACGCCTATAATACACAAACGTGCTTATCCCATACTCATCGCCATGATTGTGGCAATGACAATGCGGGTCATCACACTCATGATGATGTTCGTGATGGTGTTCGTGATGATGTTCATGATGATGATGTTCGTGATGATATTCTTCGTCACTCCCCTCCCTGCAGGGAGGGGTTGGGGGTAGGCTTTCCTCCACCTTCTGAATCCACGTAGCAGAAGTGGCTACTTGTTCGAAGTCGAAGAGATTGGTATCCAGTATCTCGCCAAATGGCACATCGCAATAGTCGCAGTCAATAATCTTGGCTTTAGGTTGAATAGCTCGAAGGATAGCACGCACATGCGCCCTCTCCTCTTCGCTCACCATGGACACTTTATTTAATAATATAAGGTTGCAAAACTCTATCTGCTGAATGACCAACGATGCCAGATCTTCCTTCTTCATATCGGATTCTGGCAGCCTGTTTCCGGACAATTTCTCCACGAACTCATCCCTCAGTCGCAGCGCGTCCACCACGGTCACTACGGCGTCCAGTTGAGGCGTTGGGCTATTAGGCGATGAGGCGACGAGGCTCGGATAGGAGCAGATTGTCTGTGCGATAGGTGCTGGTTCGCAGATACCCGATGCCTCAATGACGATGTAGTCGAAAGCGTTGTGTAGCGGTTGTGTAGAGTTGTGTAGCGGTTGTGTAGCGTTGCACAAATCACGCAACTGCTCCACGAGGTCCATTTTGAGTGAGCAACAGATACAGCCGTTTTGCAGGGCAACAAGGCTATCGTCCTTTTGCGCTACCACTCCACCCTTCTGTATCAATTCTGCATCGATATTTACTTCGCCTATATCATTGACAATCACCGCAAAACGTATGCCGCGGCGATTAGTCAATATTCTATTTAATAGCGTTGTTTTGCCACTACCGAGGTACCCCGTCAAGAGCAAAACAGGTATGTTATCTGCTTGCATATTGCACATACACATCATAGTACTCGTTGAACAACTCCTTCTGCTCGTAGCGCTCGAAGTTTTGCAACACATAACCCAATATCGCCATCTGATGCTGCAAGGTCGATTGCGCTGAAGCACGATGCTCCTTTGGCAACGACGCACCCCACTCCAAGTACTCCGCACTGTTCTCTGCCACTTTCTCCATGATAGCATTAGCCTTCTCTACCTCGTCTAACTCATAGTAGTACATAGCCATCGTAGCCGATGTGTAGTCGTATGGGATATTATAGCCTGGTAACATCTCCTCGGCGTAATCCAATACCTCAAGACACTTATCATATTTGCCCTCGTTGTAGAGTGCTTCGGCCAGTTCCATAAACATCATGCGGTGAGTACGGCACATACGCATCGTGTTCTCATCAATATAGATGCCTGGCACATTCATATTACCATACTTGAACTTATGCAGCATATTGTCGTACATCACTTCTGTATTCACGCGGTGACGTCCATCCTTGCTACGCTCTGGTGTGATACGATATGCCAAACCTGTGAGCTCCAAGTATGGGTCAAGACCCAAGTGATAGTCGTTGCCAATGGTCACAGCAAAGTACATTGGGCGCTTCCATTCGTTGGTAGAAAGCATCTCCATCACCATCATTTCCGAACGAGTGAAGCGTTTTGCCTTCTTTATGTTAATCTTCTGACTATCAGGTGCGAATACAAATAATTGGTCGCTCGGTATATATCCTTCGCCATCACGTTTGGTACGTGGGTCAGTCGAGTGCAAGAATTGGAATGCCTTCTTCACCTCCAGCGGTGCATTCAGGCGGTTCTCCACCCATACGACCTCATTCTTACCAGGCATATAGTCCTTCTCTTCCCATGAGATTGGCAAGCCAGGCGAGTTGTAGTATGGTCGTTTCATTTGGCTGATATACCAGTCTGTTTGCAGGTACGAGAGGTTGCATGCACGCACATCGTCGCGCTCCTGCTCTACCTCCAAGTTGTACCACAATGGGAAAGTATCGTTATCGCCGTTGCAGAAGATGATGGCATCCTTGTCGCAGCTCTTTAGGTAGTTAGCACCGAAGTCGCGTGCGGCATAGCGGTTTGCGCGGTTGTGATCGTCCCAGTTTTGTGAAGCCATCTGTACTGGCACCAACAGGGTCACGATAACCGTTGCGGCAGCCACGGAAGTGCGGGCTTTGTCGTTCTTCACTACGCGATTGAGTATATCGATGAGTGCCATGACGCCCAAACCAATCCAGATACAGAAAGCATAGAATGATCCCGCGTACGCGTAGTCGCGCTCGCGTGGTTGATAAGGTGTCTGGTTGAGATATACCACAATAGCCAAACCAGTCAAGAAGAACAGCAAGAAGACGATGGCAAAAGAGCGATAACCCTCTTTCTGCTGACCTTGGTTTTGGCGCTTGCTCAGTTGCCAACATAGACCGATAAGACCTAGGATGAGAGGTAGGAAATAATATACATTATGTCCTTTATTCTCACGCAGTTCGGTAGGCAATTTGCTTTGGTCGCCGAGCATAGCATTGTCGATGAACGGAATACCCGAAATCCAGTTACCCTTGGTCAGTTCGCCATGTGATTGTAGGTCGTTCTGACGACCTGCGAAATTCCACATAAAGTAGCGCCAGTACATGAAATTGACTTGATAACTGAAGAAGAACTTCAGGTTCTCTCCAAAAGTAGGGCAATACTCCGTCTTCTGCTGACCGCAGTAGTCGTAGCGTATCCTTTTGCCCTTCACGTTTGCCCATGACTTATAAGCGGTTACGTGGTGTGATTGTCCCGAGTGCATACGGGGGAAGAGCATCTTAAACTCGTCCATGTACTCGTAGCTGGACTTATATCCCGTCACTACATAGCGGTCTTTCTCGCCCTCTACCTTAGGTGCGGGTGCGTATTGTGCGTGACCTTTTTTCTCCACAGGAATACACATATTGCCCTTCACCTCCAGTTTCACGGGGGCGTTGTATGTCTGACCGTAGAACAATGGTGTATCGCCATACTGCTCGCGGTTGAGGTAGTATTTCAGCGAGAACACATTGTCGGGTGAGTTCTGATCCATTGGGGTGTCTGCGTTTGAGCGAATCACGATAGCTGCGTAGCTAGCGTAACCAATCACTACCACAGTCACCATCATCGCTATCGTATTCAACCAACGTGCAGGGATAACGTCCTTCTTGAGGAACAGCACTACCAACATCGTGATAATCAGCACAATGCCAATCACTGCACTCTCTTTGATAAATGGCACACCAGCCAGTGCCATAGCCAATACGAAGGAGATAATCGTTCTTGTATTGAGACCAGTCGTCTCCCCTCCTTTTAGGGAGGGGTCGGGGGTAGGCTTTTCTATCACTTGGTAGCTCTCCCATATTGCCCATACGAGTGCAGCAGCCATAAGAAGGAGATACACTGCCAGACCGGTATTGAATGGGCAGCCTAAGCCGTTGGTAAACAGCAACTCAAACCAACCAGCTATGGTTGGAACACCAGGGATAATGCCGTATAGGATCACGGCCAGTATCGCTACTGAAACGCCGAATGCTACAGCCACACCTTTCCATGAGAACTGATGGCGGCGGAAGTAATATACGAGCACAATAGCAGGGATGGTCAGCAGGTTCAAGAGGTGGGTACCGATACTCAAGCCCATGAGATAAGCAATGAGAATCAGCCACTTATCCGAGCCTTCTTCGTCCGCATGTTCGTCCCACTTAAGGATAAGCCAAAAGACTACTGCGGTAAAGAGGGATGATAGAGCATATACCTCGCCTTCTACGGCTGAGAACCAGAAGGTATCTGAGAAGGTGTATGCCAGTGAGCCTACCAAACCAGCACCGAGCACCGCAATGCCTTGCGTAACACTCATTGTGAAGCCCTTCCCTTCAGGGGAGGGTTTGGGAGAGGCTACCAATTTCCTTCCCAACGCGGTGATTGTCCAGAAAAGGAACAAGATGGTGAACGCCGAAGCCAATGCCGAAAGGGCATTTACGCACATAGCTACATGTGCGGTGTCGCTAGCGAAGAGCGAGAAGAAGTGTCCGAGTAGCATAAAGAATGGTGCTCCGGGTGGGTGTCCCACGTCCAGTTTGTGTGCACTTACAATAAACTCGCCACAGTCCCAAAACGAAGCTGTTGGCTCCATTGTCAAAAGATAGGTAGCAGCGGCTATAGCAAACACCAGCCAACCGCCAATCCTATTCCAAAGTTTGAAATTTCTCATATTTTTACGTTACTAAAATTCCTCTACAATGCCCGAAGGCACAAATTAGCGTGCAAAATTACAAAAAAAAATGCACATACGCAAGTATTCGACGTGTTTTTTTACATGTAAATACAGAAGTTGATTTTTTCGTGAGCTTAAACGTCAACCAATTTCAGGAAAAGACATGTCAATTATTAAGATTGGTTGTTTTGCGCGTTCTACTTCCACACTACCACACTACCACATAAAAAATGTGTCGATGGTATTTTCGAAAAACTCGAATTTTGCAAAAATAATATATATAATATATAATAAATTAT
>JAFYWK010000039.1 GCA_017558065.1 Paludibacteraceae bacterium | reverse complement strand
GGCTCTGGCTATGGCTCTGGCTATGGCGATGGCTATGGCGATGGCTATGGCGATGGCTATGGCGATGGCTATGGCGATGGCTATGGCGATGGCTATGGCGATGGCTATGGCGATGGCGTAAAGATGTTCAACGGAGATAAAGTCTATACGATAGACGAAATTCCGACTATCATTAAATCCATAAGAAATAATGTAGCAAAAGGATTTATCCTTAACAACGATTTCACGTTAGAAGAAACATTCGTTGTAAAAGAGAAAAACATGTTTGCTCATGGTAAGACGTTGCATGAAGCGTTTCAGTCGCTCCAAGAAAAATTGTACGACGATTCTACCGAAGAAGAAAGACTTGAAGCGTTCAGGAAGGTGTTTACAGACTTTTCTGTATCATATCCGGCAAAGGATCTTTTTTATTGGCACCATATACTTACAGGGATCTGTAGACAGGGCCGGTTGAATTTCTGTAAGCAGCGTGATATAGATCTTGAAAGCGACATGTTTACTGTATATGAATTTATAAACCTTACAAAAGATTCCTATGGTGGTGAAATCATCAGGAAACTCGAAAATGATTAAGACTATGAAAAAGAAATTGCTTTTACTTATCATCCGCTTGATACGCTTTTTCAAGTCGGAAGACAAGTTCATTCCGAATCTTAGAGCCGTTCCGGAGGGGAAAGTCCGCCATGGAAGATTGTATCGCTATTACGGTAGGATATTGGTAGCACAACCATGGGAAGAGGAAGTCATCTTCCGTTATAAGGTGCTCGATAAGGACGTATGGAAACAGTGCACTAAGCTTCACTACCAGCATGTACTGGAAGAGAAGGGACCGGAATATGCTTATGCAGAACGTGAAAACGATGCCTGTTCCCGTTGCTGCTGCCAGCAGCTCGGCCTTCCGTGCCGTTGTGACTTTATAGGCGGTACCAATACCGGCTATTACGAACTGGTGCACTCGGACGCACAGTATTCAGACAATATCAGTCTATAAAACTACCGTTATGGCAAAGAAGCGCAAGGAAACATTCGTCTTCCGCATTGCCTGGCAGGAAGTGCTCATGGCTTACCCACCGGAGGTCAGACTTGAAGTGTACGACGCTATTATAGAGTATGTAGCGTCGGGGACACTACCCGAGCTGAAACCGTTGGCTAAGATGGCTTTCTCCTTCATTCGCCGGGATATAGATGCCGATAATCTGCGGTATGACGAAGCCGTCAGCAAGAAGCGCGAGGCAGGCCGTAAAGGTATGGCATCGAGGTGGAAAAGGGAAGATAACAACGATAACACATGTTATCATCAGTTATCAGATATAACACACGAAACAGAAATAACAAACATAACTGATAATGTATATGAATATGATAGTGATGTTATTTTATTAAAAGAAAAAGTAGAAAAAGAAAATCGCGGCCATGAAGATCCCGTTCCGGTAGGATACGAACCGGTTCCCACACTCCAGGACTGTTATGACGAACTTGTAGGTTCCGAGATATGGGCGGAAGACCTTATTCGCGAGAAAGCACGCCTGGGGATCAGCCTCAACGCAAGCAGTCTTCGTGAATACGTGGATATCTTCTTCGGCGAGCTGAAATGCCGTGGAACCCCTCCAAGGGATATACGTTCCACCAAGGAACATTTCTCAAACTGGCTGAATACTTATCACGAAAAGCAAAAGAAGAATGAAAACAATCGGACAGATCGTACAAGCAAACAGGATGCCACAGAATACGCCGTGCACCTCCTTGCAGGCTCCCGTAAGTCACGAGGAGAAGCTGTGGGTGCAAAAGTGGACAGACCCTTCTGATGTTGAAAGGCAGTTCAATCCCACTCATTGGGGCTACACGCTTTCAAATCCGGACAAGGCTTATGCAGCTTCATGCCCTACACTGGCTGCATACGACCGCCTCTATGGCGAAGGGTGCGCCGAAGATTGGGTCTGCACGCAGATTACCGTTCTTTTTGCAGCATCCAGTAGCCGTGAAAAGGGTTTGGCCGACGGGATTCGTCTGTTTTCATCCGCTTTTGCGGCGGAAGTACGCCAGTACAAGCTATCCGAGCTCATGCTGTTCTTTGCACGCTACAAGTCAGGGAAGTACGACAATTCGTATGCATCCTTTGATGCCAAGCGTATTGGGAACGCCTTTTTCAAGGAGTTCTTGAAGGAGCGCGTCCATGAGATAGACCGCGTAGAGCGTGCAAGGGTGCAGCAGGAGATCGAGGACCGTCGCTTTACCCCACCGGAAGGGTATACGTCCTTTTCCTGGTATCAGGAGCTTAAAAGACGTGCCGAACAGGGAGATACAGAAGCGGCCGCACAGTTACAGAGCCCTAGTATTTAACTTTAGAATCAATGAATTATGACACTAAGATTTTTTACAGACCATTGTAAGCCAGGCTGCAAGGTCATAAACAGAATCCGTAAGGCGGAAGGCGTTGTACTTAGAATTAGCACAGGCCGGGACAAGGCGCTGGTACAGTACGAAGACGGATACAAGGAATGGACCGAATACTATTTGCTTGATTTTGAAACACCGGAACCATGAGTAAGATAGACAGGATCCTGGAGAAGTTACGTAAGCTGATGAATTTGCAGCAGTCGGCCGAAGCTTTGGGGAACGAAGGAGAAGCACATGCGGCAGCAGCCGGCATTAGCCGGTTGTTGCTGGAATATAACCTTACGCTCAATGATATTCCGGACGAAGAGAAGCTGGACAATCCTGTAGTGAGCGAAGACGTGCCTTTCAAAAGGTCTGTACCTGGACCATGGTTTGAAATCATGGCACAAGTATGCTGTACCTACAACTTTTGCCGTCCGTTGAATATCAGCAAATTCAATTTCCGTACTGGACGTTATGCAAAAGATTCATTGCGTATCGTAGGAAGAAAGAAGAACGTGGAGATAGTCATGTACTTACTATCTTTTCTGGAACATACCCTAACAGCAATCGGAAAGAAGAAATACCCTTTATACAGGAAGGATAGTATTATGCGTTTGGGTGTCACTCCTAAAACCGAACCCATGTTCATGAGATCATTTCTGGCAGGTGCCGTTTACGGATTGCGGGATCAATTTGTTGCGAAACAGGGAGAAGTGGCAGCCTCAACGGACATCAAAGCACTGGTAAAGTCTTCCGATGCCGACATAGACGCCTTTCTGGCCGGACAGAGTATCGGAACAGCAAGAGCTTCAAAAGCAGAGATAGACAGTCGGATAGCAAGGGAAGGATATTCTTCCGGAAGGGAAGTACAGATCCACAAGGGCATATATGCCAATTCTGTAAGCGAAGATTTAAGACTTGAACAAAAATAACGAATAACCATTATGACAAAGAAAAGAAAGAACATACTCATTCATCCTAACCGCATCGAAGACCTCGACAAGACCAGAGCCGAGCTTCGCAAGAAAGCCATCAAGCCGCAAGCTACCGGATATAGCAGCATTTGCCGCATACGCAATACACGCTGGCGCCGCGACATAATCTTCAAGGCAGATTTCATTGCCGAGAAACTAAAGTCCATGACGTTCATGGTATTCCATCCTATCGGAGAAGAAAAGACTATGATGCTTCAACCCGTTCCGCCAGAGTGGATCAACCGTACTTCCGTCTGCCATGTGCAGCACCGTTTTTTGGGTAAGCACAGAAGGTTTGCTTTTAAGGCCAAGCTTGACAGAGTTCCTGAACCGTGCGAGATCCTACGCCAGTGCGGCATTGATCCGCTTGCCCAGGGCTACACCTTCATGCTGGAGGAATGGGAAATCATGGACGACGTGATGGGAAAAATACCTGCATACAAGCTTATCCCGCTCAACGCATTATGGTAGCCAGCTACGAACAGTTGAAATCACTTTCCCGTCGTGTCCGTATTCCGGTGAAGCAGCATCATGCCATCGTCTACAGAGCGCACGGGAGAGTGTATTTCCGTGTTTCTGCAGGACTTCCTACGGATAAGCTCTACTATTGTCAGTCCATAGACTGGCCTATGAACCGCGCCTGGTACCGACTTACTTTCCTTCCTGTTCGGAACGGTGAGACGCCCAAGCGCCGTCTTGTCCCATCAAGGGAAGGAACTGAGGGCCTCAACTTCTTCGATACCGTCTTCACTTCCATGGCAGTACCGGATGGGCAGGATCATATCCGCTTGCGTATAGTTCGCCGCAGCCGTATCGGACGTCGCGGGCATTTCCGTATATGGCTAAGCACATTGCCTGTACGTGACATGTGTTCCATTTGGCAAGATATGTGCAGCAAGGAAACGTAACATCTTATCTTAACCGAAAAAAAATATGCAGGAAACCAATTTATCGTTTCAGGGAATAAACCTGAACACACCGGCAGATACATGCCCTGATGGGCAGTTGCAGACATGTATAGGTTTGGAAATGCACAACGGAGCACTTCGACCATCCTTGTTGCAAGGAACAGAATATACTATTATTCCACCCGTAGATGTCCAACTTACCTTACTTCATCGTCATAGCACTAATTCTTACGATAACTTTATATTTCTAGGTTCCGACGGACTTTTGTATGCATGTCCAGAACAAAATGAAATGGTTCCTGAATCTTTTTCTGTGATTCGATTACAACCTGACAGTGTCCGATCTTTGGGAAATGTGATTGTCGTGCAAACTTCCCAAGGTCCGTATTATTATCTTTACAAGGATGATGAATACAAGTTTATTGGACAAAAACCGCCAGAAATTAACATGTCTTTCGGTCTTTACGGAAACGAAGTAATTCATTATACTACAGAAGAAAAGAGTTTTAAAGTAAGCAGGTGGACAGGAGGATATACTATACTCGACACTTCAACCTCTTACGACACTGCCTTTGGTGTAATTAACACGTTGCTTGAGCAATATAAGAAACTTATTTTCTATCCTTTTTTCATTCGAGCTGCCTATCGTCTGGTTGATGGAACTCATTCCATGTTTACAAGCCCGGTATTACTCATTCCAGATACTAGGGGACCCCGTGCATTCTTGTCTGATGCTGTAGTCGAAGAAGTGAATGATAATGGTACTATCACCATTACTGTTAAAGGGAAGCCTGCCGCACATGCCATTGGGACATATATACGCCTACGCATCAATAGTACCGAAGGTCTTGAACAGTGGAAGGATATTATTGCAGGTGTAGATGTATTTATGTCAATACCTACTAATCCAATAGATGTTGAAAAGGAAATCAAAGAATTTTCGTCTCCTGATTCTATGCCACCTTCATGGGGACAATATGGTTCGGCAAATGTGTACGATGAGCATAATTTCCCTTACAAGAGTGGTGGTGGTTATTTCCTTTTACCACAAAAGGAAAATTTTCAGGAAGAGCTCTTGGCATCGTCGCAATTTTACTTGGTCAAGTCATGGACTTTGGATGCCTATCTTGAATCTGTGTCTAACGAGCCTCAGCAGATGGAACTGGATATACCGAAAGAAAACCTTCCTTTTGCAGAATCATTGTCCGAAACGCACGATTATCGCACACATGATACTATTATAGCCAAAGGATCTTTTGTTTACAATACCCGAATGCACTTGTTCGGTCTTTCTAGAATGCCGTTCTCTGGATTTTTACCAGAAAATATGTGGCCATACCTATCGGGAGAAAATCAGGCATACACCATTGATGTGCACCTGAAGCATTCTGACGGCCAATCGTTGGTGGTTCGTAGCCAGTCTAGCGAAAATTGGATAAAGCCTTTATCCAGATTCTATTACTATCCGGACCAATCGGCTACAAGGATGGTCGTATACAGTTCTGACGGTCATCCAGTACTTGACCTTCCTTTAAGTCCTCATCCTTACCTTAACGGAGCGTACTATCTTGCTATATGGCAGCTACCTGTACCTGCAACAGATTTGTCGGACATGAAACCGCTTTCTGAAACTATAATAAAAGAATCTAACAAATTTATGGTATCTTCTGCCGGGAATCCATTTTCATACCCTCTATCAGGTATATATACTGTAGGCAACGCACCTATTGTAGGGCTGTCTTCTATTGTTACTCCATTGTCACAAGGACAGTTTGGTGCGTTCGACTTGATGATTTTCACAGAGGAAGGAAATTATGCGGCCAGTGTAAGCAGCGAAGGTACATATTCCACTAACAAACCGATGCAGCGCGATGTATGTATCAATCCATCAGCTATCGTTCCTACAGACTATACTATCCTCTATATTTCGCATAGAGGATTGATGTCGGCAAACGGGAATACCATTGAGAGTTTGTCCGATGCGCTGGATGGACCGTCAGGTGAAGACGGTATACCAGACTTTATGCAAGGATTGAAGTCATACACTGTGTCCTATGACTACGTAGGACAGAGGATTATTCTTTTTACCGAAGGTAGCCCGTATGCGTTTGTCCGTAGCGCTGAAGGTATGTGGACTATGGCAGCATGGGGTGAAGTGTCCGCTGTTCTTAATGTTTATCCGTACGCCTACATACAAAGAGGGACATCGTTGGTGCGTTTAGATAAACCGTACGATACAAGTTTGTTGGATGAACATGAAGCTTATTTGGTTACACGGCCTCTTAAATTTGGTACTTTACAACTCAAGTCTATACACCAACTTATTGTACAGGGTCTCTTGGGGGAGGTTAAGGAGTTGTCTCTTTACGTTTCACGCGATACAGTAAATTGGATACGTATAAGCACGCACAAGATTTCCCACATCCGTAGCCGCCGTGGTACTCCTTACAAATATTGGCGTATATCTTTTAAAATAAAGATTAATGCCAGTCAATACCTGTCTGGAATACGCTTTCACGTTATACATCGTAACGAAATCAGGTTCAGCTAATATAAGAAATAGGAAACGCATCGTAACGTTTCCTATTTCTTTATCATCAACTCCAGTCATGTGCATGTCTTATAAATCTTGTCCGCGCTTGCATGGCATTTCTCAGGGCTTCCATATCGGAATTGAAGCGTTCCTTGTAGAAAGCAGCCTTCTCCGGCCATTGGTTAATAAGCAAGCTGAACATAATATGATCCACAATCATTCTATGCGCGTTGTTCTTGGCCGTTTCCGTCATTCCTAGATTGAAGTTTGCCGGCATGGTAAGTTCCAGATCCAGCGTACCAAACTTTCCGAAGAAATAGGTAAGTTCTACATTTTCGGCGTCTGTTTCCAGTCTGATACGTCCGCTAGAAGAAGGAGTATATTCCACCTGGCTGTTGCCGCTTACTTCCTTTATCTTCTTTCCTGTAGCCGATACCAGAGTTACAGGTTTTTCAGCCTTAACGGATATGATATACGGCGTATTGGCTACTAGATCATATCCGCCTAACTTGTCACTTACAATTTCAGTGTATTTGCTCATTTCATTAATTCGCTCCAGGCGATTGTCGTCAGTATCGCGGCCCATTAGCAAGTATCGCTGGCACACGCGTTTCACTTCACCGAATCCTTCGGTCATGGCTCTGGCTACAATAGGCTTGGTCAGTTCGTCGTCGGGTGTCATGATTTCGCTACCTTGTTCTTCCGTTTCCGGATTTCTCTGCAAAGTTCGTCCTATGATGTTACATTCCGTAGCAACATCATTTACGATCTGCTTTTTCAGCAAACTGATAAGTACAGGTTGTTCACTCATATTGTTCAATTATTGTTTGGATATTAAATGTTCGCTGGTTCTTGTTATGGCCGGATTCTGTTGAAGACAGTTGTCTTTACTACGTACAGTAATGATTTCTCCTTCGGCTATTCTCATTCCAGGTCTTGCCATTACGTTGTCTTTTTTTCTTTTTGAATATTCGGTGTCTCCCTGTGCGGTACCTTTACTCATATCGGTAATGTCTGTAATTCTTGTCCCGTATTCGGTGTCCGGAACTATCGTCTTATCTTTTTGAACGAGTGCATCCGTGGCAGTCTTCATGTGAGCCACAGCTGTTGCTCTGTACACTTCTGCCAGACTGGATGCCGGTGAGGTTTGCAGCCATCTGGAAGCAATGTAGTAGGCTGTAAAAAGCCTGATCCCGCTCTCAATGAGATTGTATACGGAAATGTCCGCGTTCCTCTGCTCCTTGATTCGGATAATGATAGAGCTTTCATCCATGACCATGTCGACGTTATTGCTTTTAGTAAGCTTTTTCCTCAACTCCCCTTCCACCAGCGGAACCGCTTCACTCAGATACACGTCCAGCATCGGGAAATTGTCCTCGGTGATGGTGGTTTGTGTAAAAGCTTCGGATGCAGTGGCGGCTCTTGCTGTAAGCGCCATAGCATACTGGTACACATTGTTCTTGGCTATAATTATTTCCATACCATTTTTATTTTCAAAAATGGTGAAACACATCTTTTGTCCTACCATATCTTGCCAATCGTTTCGCAAGATATGTCCTTCCCGCCCGTTCAATGAATTTTCTTTGCTTAAAAACAATCTTCTATGCCGAATACAGAAAACATAACAGATTCCCTGCTGTTTGACCGCCGTTACTTTGACGGTGAACGCCGGGCTGTGGAGTGGTTGATGACTGCTTACCATGCATACGCCCGCCTGAAGACCTTCCGGGAAATGCGTGCCGAGTGCAAGGACTATGCCTATGGACGCCAGTACAATAAGAGTATTGTCGTGAATGGCCGCCAGATGACAAAAGAAGCGTATCTCACGGAGAAGGGAATACCGGCTTTGCAGACAAACATCCTTGGTAAGATCAAGAGAGTGGTTCAGGGCCAGTTCCGCCTCAACGACACTGCACCGGTGTGCAGCGCACCGGATCCTAACGAAAAACAGGCGGCGGAAGTCTGGTCCGTGCTACTCAAACAAAACATGAAGCTCAACCGCCGAGACGAATTGGATGCCCGTACGTTTGAAGAGTTTCTCATTTCAGGTCTTCCGGTCTGCAAGGTGTCTTGGGGGTATAAACGTGGTAAGTTGGACGTCTGGACAGACTATGTAAACCCTAGCTTCGTATTTTTCCCGGATTCCTTGGATTTCTTCCTGGACGATATCCGCTTCTGTGGTATGCTTCATACATACGATTTTCAGGATATTTTGGAAAAGTTCTCCCACTCGGATAAGGACGATGAACGGTTGAAGGAGATATACACATATAGCCGTGACAAGGATTACCTCAGTTCTGAGTTTGCGCGTGACAAACGTACGTTCAATATTGAAGATACGGATTTCTTCCTTCCTTCCGAATATGGCAAATGCCGTGTCATTGAATTGTGGACACGTGAGCGCCGACGCGCCTGGTATTGCGATGATCCCATGTCTCCGGAACCGTATTTCATGCCGTATGACCAGCTGCAGGCTATCAAGGATATCAATGCACAGCGTCTTGAACTGAACGTCAAGCGTTGGCCGGACGGCACGCCTATGTTGGACGATTCAGGCCAGCCCATGCATTTCATAGATCCGGAGACATATAGCGAGCAGAACCTTATCAAGTACGAACGCCGTATCGAGGGCTTCTGGTATTTCCGTTACCTATCTCCGGACGGACATGTGTTGGAAGAAGGGGAAAGCCCGTACTGGAACGGTTCGGAATCATTCCACCCGTTTGTGTTCAAGCCATATCCGTATATAGACGGAGAGTTTCATCCGTTTATCAGTGAGGTCAAGCCCAGCCAGGATTATTTCAACTATTATATGATTGCGCTTGATTTCTACATCAAGAACGCCGCAAAGGGCGTGTTGTTGATCGACGAAGAATCATTGACGGACCAGATGGATATCAACGACATTGCAGACCAGTACGTCCGTTCAAACGGCGTCATTCTGTACACGTCCAAGAAAGGCGGTCGCCAGCCTGATACCAAGCAGGCAGGTAGCATCCCTGGCGGGTTCGATTATATTATCCAGCTTTCACGTACTCTTATGGAAGACGTGTCAGGCGTGCAGGCAGCCTTGCAGGGCAAGCAGGCAGGACAAAGCGGTGTGTTGTACCAGAGCCAGGTATCGCAAGCCTCATCGTCCATTCTCGATCTTATCCGTACTTACAACAGCTTCCTGAACGAAGTGGCGTATAAGGTAGTGAAGGTAATGAAGCATTTCTACCGCGGCCAGAAGATGATTTCCATTGCTGGAGAGCCTGTTCCGGTCAATCTGGAGACCATGCATGATGTGGATCTGGACGTTTCCATTTCGGAAGACATGGACAGTCCTGTTTATCGCGCATTGTCAAACCAGCTGCTCATGGATATGGCGTATAAAGGCCAGATTCCTATGCGTGTGGCATTGGAAAGCGGATCATTCCCAAATTCAGCCAAGATCATTGCGGCTCTTGACAAGTACGAAGCGCAGGCGCAACAGATTCAGCAACAGCAGGCCACCATGGCTCAAAACCCTCAAATCGTGTAGTATTGTAGCGAAATGGAAAAGTCAGTTATTACAAATGCATCGGAAGGCGGCGTCTCTACTATTCTGGCTGCATTTCTCCAGGAAAGCGTGGGGCACATGATTCCTTGGCTTATTGTTGCGGCAGCCGTAATAGTGTGCGATCTGGTTGTAGGTATCCGCAAAAGCTTGATGATGAAGGAGGAAGTGCGATTTAGTACGGCATGCCGTCGAACTATGGGGAAGATGGTCAGTTATTTCATGTTTGTGATTATGGTTGCAGCCATTGACGTGGCTGCTCACGGCGGAGGAATTATAGACAAATGGGCATGTCTGGCTGTATGCTTAATCGAGTTTTCTTCCATCATGTCAAACATATTGAAGCCGAAAGGCTATGATTTTAACCTGGTAAAGTTTGTTTCGGTAGTGTTTGGCAAGCGCTTTGATGTAGAAAAAGAAGATATTGAAGAAATCATTAAAAAAGAAAAGCTATGAAAGTATTATTGGATCCTGGACACGGAATAAACACTCCTGGTAAGCGTAGCCCGGACGGTACGCTTCTGGAATATGCCTATGCCCGCGAGATAGTTAATTTGGTTTACCACGGGTTACGCCGTGAAGGTATAGATACAGAGATAATAGTAAGGGAAGAAGTGGACGTTCCGCTTTCAGAGCGCATCTGTAGAGTAAATGATATATGCAAGGAATTAGGACGTTCAAACGTCATACTCGTTTCTGTACATTGTAATGCAGCTGGTGACGGTTCAGAGTGGACGCAGGCTAACGGGTGGGAGTGCTATACTTCTCCAGGAAAAACCAAAGCGGACAAGCTGGCTACTTGCATCCATGAAGAAGCGCAGATTTACCTTCCTAAAACGACCAAGTTTCGTGTAGATTTGTCAGACGGCGATCCTGACAAGGAAGCCCGTTTCTACATGCTTACTAAAAGCCTTTGTCCGGCTGTACTTACGGAAAACCTTTTCATGGACAACAAGTCAGAGTGCAAATATCTTTTATCATTGAAAGGTAAAGCGGCGATAGCAAACATGCATATTAGAGGAATAAAAAAATACTTGCTTTATGAACAGAATAAATAAAAACAGGTTTTTGGATTGGATCGGCAGAATCGCAATGGCTGCTGCAATGCTTCTTATTTGGTCCATGTGCAGTTGTTCTACCCAGTATGTCCCGGTAGAATCCGTAAGATATGACAGCGTTTTCTTTGAGAAAATCTGCAAGGACAGTATATTTGTGCAGGATTCTGTATTTATACGCCAAAAAGGTGATACCGTATTCAAGGACAAGTTTCATGTTGTTTATAAATACGTCTTTCAGAGAGATACCATGCTTACCGTAAGACGGGATTCCATACCAGTTCCCATTCCGGTAGAAAAGAAGCGCACATGGTGGGAACAGACCAAGATAGATGTAGGCGGCTATGCTGTAGCCATTATAGTTATATACGTACTGTGTCGTCTTATGCGGTGGATTATCATGAGAACCAGAAAAGAGTAGGAAAAGTCCGTTTGGAAGCAGATGCTTTTGTTTTGTAATGAATGTCAGCGGTAAGGAAACCGCACAACCATATCTCCACCCGTCATAAGAAGATACCCCGCTAGGCAGTTGCACGGCTCCATAGAGCTTAACAACTGTCTAGCGTTATTTGTTTATGAACAACGAAATAAAGTCTTTTTATAGCCAGGTACTCAGAATGGTGAGTGAGATTACTGGAGTAACCGATGTGTTCGGTTCAAACAAGGAAGAATCCGTAGATGCACGGGCTATCCTTATATATGCCCTTTCCTCAAAGGGCGTTTCAGACTTGGAAATATCTTCTCTTACCGGCCTTACACGTCAGTGTGTGAACAAGCTGAAGAACAGCCACAAGTACCGCAAAACTAAATGGTCTTATCTTGCAAGCGTGAAACAGATTAGCAACGCACTTGCAACGAACTGTTTTTAGAGCAACACGTTTCTGTCCAACTTTGTCGCACGGTTAATAATGACCGCAATTCTAAATCTTTTAGTATGGATTCAATGGAAAGAGATCTTGACAGAGTGGAACGTCATGCAGACGAAGCAAAGCGTAAGTCTCGCAATGGTTTTGGTATGGGCTTGGCCGGTGTCATCACTGGCGGTTTGGCTCTTGGTAGTGAATTGTTGCGTGGCGGCTGGTTGAACGGCAGCCGTGGCGGTAATTATCATGGTGGCGGTATGCCTGAGAATGTGAACATCAACACCAATGGCGGCGGTAGTGGTTCGCCTTCTACTTTTGATGTGTACGCACATGACTGTGAAGGCATTCTCAACCTTACCAATGAACTTTGGGGTTTGAAGGTAAACACCATGACACAGGCCAAGGAAGCGCGTGAAATTGACATTGCCGAAAAGTTCGGCTTGTACAAGAGCCAGGTAGACGGCGACTTCGGTAACTACAAGGCTACCCGTGACTTGTACGACGTGACTATCGACAAGCTCAACAATGCCGCTTTCGGTCTGTACAAGAACCAGCGTGACGGCTTTGATGCCTTGGCGCACCGATTGTGTGACCTTGAAAAGAAGGTTGCTGTAGACGACGCTATCCGTCCTTACCAGAACGCCTTGATCAAGGCTGAAATTGAAAAGGCATACACTGCCGGCCTCAACTACACAGACAAGGCTACTTGCCGCTGCATCCGTGGTGTGGTAACATTGCCTAGCACGCCTACCGTGACTGGTTTTCCCAGCTCTTGCGGCTGTAACTCAAATTACGGAACAGCAGCCGCAGCAGGATAAACAAAAGCTGGCTGTAAAGCGTTCTAAGAAATGAGTGTAAGGTGGGGCTCTGAGCTCCACCTGTCAATTAAAACCAATCATCATGGCAGGAAACAATTTCTATTTTAATGGTAACGATCCGTTGTTCAATCCGGGCCGTTATGACAGCCAGGCTTCTGATCCTCAGTTGGAAGAGGTACAGCGTATGCAGGAAGAACTGGAGCAGCGCAAGCATGCGCTTATGATGCGAAACCAGCAAGTGATTAACTCCAAGGGAAACACTAGCCGCACACCGGTTTGGGACGAAGTAGACAAGTTCATGCAGGAGCTCAGCGATAGCGAATACGAATCCGTATCCAGTTCCGAAGAGTTCAAGGCATCCATTGAGCGCGTCATGTCCATTGTGCAGCGCGAACAGATGAAGATTGTCTTACCTTATGTGGAAGGATGTAAAGATGGGAAGGAAGCCATTGAAGAGCATCTGGCTACAATCAAGCTTCTCAAGAAGAAGATCGGCAAGCAGAAGGAGGACAATCTGGAGTTGTTCAACGAATACACCCAGCATTATAGCGACATGACCTATACGGACTTCCTGGCCATGAAGCGTAAGAAAGGAGGCAGCAAATGAATGTCAAAAGTGATATAGCGGCTTTTAAAGGGAAAGTGAAGTCAGCCGTCCAGATGTGGGCTAATGACATGGTGGACGGCTTGTTTGAAAGTCCGGTCCGCCGTAGGAACATCAAGCGTATTCTTGAAAACTGGCTGGATTTCCAGGATGAGCGCATCAACAAATGGCTGGATGCAGTAGTACTGGTTGGTCTGGACAAGGATGGAAACATCAACGCCGACTTGATTATCGAAGAAGCAGCGGCCTTGTTCCGTGAATTTGACTACCATACTTCGGTATGGGGATGCGACATTGACATTTCAGGAGGGAAGGCAGTTCTTTCATTGCCGGACAATATGGCTTCATACCTCTTGTTTGGAAGCAAGAGCGGTTTCAGCTTTACAGAAAAAGACATTATCAAACTTAAAGATTATCTGGTATGATTAGATACAAGGAAATGATCGAGGAAGCCAAGAAAAAAGGTTTGGCCTCGGAAAAAGCAATGTGGGAAAGCGTGGACGATCTCGACGACATGCTTTGCGATATGAAGCGCGAACACCCCGACAAGTATTGGAAATTCATCCGCAAGCAGCATGGTATCATGTACGGCAATCACTATGACGAACAGTTTGCCCGTTGGGACGTGGAGCAGATGAAACCTCTCGGTGCCTACTGGACCCCGGCCCAGATCGAAGAAGCTACCAAGTCACAGCCTCATCCGGCAGGTACTACCGTGTGGGACAAGTATGTTGCTTACAATGCCTTTGCCAATGACCTTCATGGAGTCCTTCCGGACGATCATATACTCAAGGCTGCACACGCTTTCTGGTTTGCAGACAAGGACTGGGTTGGAGAAGGCAAGATCTGGCGTTACATGTGCATAAACCGATAAGGGGAAATAAAAGAAAGGGATTCGTTTCACAACGGATCCCTTTCTTCATTAGTTAAAACAACTAATACCCATATGCAATAAGTTTAAGGTAAAAAGATTTTTTTTCACTGCAAAAATACAGGTTTGTAGCCTTTCAAATACATTGCTATATTCAAAACATGCTGCAATTTTGCACGCTATCCTACTTTCAAATAGTATTTTTGCCATTCCACCAGTTTTTCGCGTTCCTCTTCCTGACTGATAGCCTTTGGCGTCCATTTGGAAGTAGTGTAATAGAAGCATAACGCTTTCAGTTCCTCACGTTTGAGAGGTTTCTTGAAGCGGCCTCGTAAACGCAAGTATTTATAGCTGTCCCCGCGTTCTCGGTAAATGTCATAGGTTATGCAGATCAGCTTCTTCTGTCCCGCGTCGTAGATTACGAAGTAGCGGTGTCCGTCCATTTTTCGTTTCTCTTCCGCCTCTTCCTTAGCTTTCTGCCACATGACGGTGGCCTTCATCATTTTTCTGCTTTTTACTGGATTCATTACGGCGTTCATTACACCGTTCAGGATTGTTTTCATAAAATCTTTCATACTCACAATATATTAGTTATTGATGATACGTTCCATTCCGTTTGTCTTTGCACGCATGTTCTGTAGCTGTTTCATACGTTCTTCCGGAGTAGGAGCCATTCGTACCGGATATCGGTCCCATTCAAACCGGCTTACGTACAGACCTATGGCGCGGCTCATTACGCGGTCGTCATGCTTGCCTGCCTGAGCTCCGTATTTGCCGTTCGGATATTTCATGTACACGAAACATTCGTTCAGGCACTCCCTTTCCCTTTCTATATACAGAACATCGCGGATGCACTGGCCCATATACTTGATAATGGAAACCTTGGTCGCACTGTTCGTATTGAATCCCCATTTCACTTCGGCCGTGTTCTGTCCCTTGTTCAGTTCGCTGCGGTTATGGCAGTACAGATTGTCATACAGTGGCAATAAAATAGGGAAAAATAGTTCGCTCACATTATCCGTGTCTACATTGTTCAACTTACTGTAGGCCGTATTGTTCTCCACGATCAGCAGCGCATTGTTGTAGTATGCGCTTATCTGTGCACACTTTATCGCCAGCAGGTCAGGGTCCGTATGCCCGTACCATTCCGCTACTACTCGTGGGCCTGCATCTTCGTTCAGTACACCGTCTTCGCCCATCATGTCCGCCCGGTCAAGCACCGTTATCACGCTATAGTCGCTGGTCTTGTATTTTCCACCGATGTCCACGCTTACAAAATACTGGTTCTTTAACCGGCTTTTTGTATCCGGAAATTCCCATATCTTCAAGGCTCCGGCTATGTCAGGTGTAAGACGGAGATTGTGCATGGCCAGATCTCCCTTCGGAGCGTCTCCGTATATCTCTCCCTGAAACTCCGGTTTCTTGCAGAACTTGCGCATCTGCTCCACCTTGTACAGGTCGAACTCGTTCTGTCCACCGAACTTGAAGGCCTCAACGGGATTACTCGGGTATTCCTGCTGCATGTCCTGCAGATCGGCATATTCCTTCATTTTGAGCTGGTACCAGTAGACACCCTGGAGCGTTGCTCCGATTGTCCATAACCAGAAGAAGTAGTCCCAATGGTTCTTCTTGTCGTCCCGGCGGGAAATGAGCGTGCAAGCCCATTCCAGCATGCTTTTCGGTTTTTCCGTGTATTGCTCGATTTCCCACCAGGCCACAAACAGCGGCTCGAAAGCCGATACCGGTTGCCCGTATTCATCCACACTGTTAGCACGGTCCCATTCATCCTTGTAGAAGTTCATGCCGTTGGCCGTACTTTCGTAGACTATCATCGTGTAAGGCTTGTACAGAATACCGGAACAGCTGGACTTCACCTGCTTCTGTGGATCCATTTTTTCGGTCTGTGGCCAGAACGCCACTTCCGTACAGTGTGCCATGGCGCTGTCCCCACCGCGGGCACCTTCCGGGTTCATGGCCGTAGCCAGCTTGATCTTGCAGTTTCGCGGCGGGATCATGCTTATGTTGGTCGTACCACCACCCTTTATCTTCGGTTGCCCGTCGTCATATTCCTGTCCTTCTTCATAGAACAGGAAATCCGGCAGCTGTGTTACCAGCTTTACGTACATGTCCTTCACTTCGGCGGCAGAATCGCCCTGGTGCCCTACTATGATGCTGTTCCATGCCTTCACCCACATGATCTGAATCCATGCCATGTATATCTGTGTACAGGTAGATCCACCCCATTGTCGGGCTTTCAGCAGGATCACACGTATAGGCTTCCCTGCCAGGCGCTGGTTCTCGAAACGGGAAGTGAGTTTTATCTGTGGCGGGCGTAGCTTGAAAGGTATGTCGTCCCCACCTTCCTTATTCTTGATGCGGGCATAGGCATACGCAAAGAAGTAGAAGTCATACTTCGCCCATGTTCTCAGGAAGGACGTCACTACCGCTTCTCTCAGTTCATCGTCATACCCTCCGTATAGGTAGTAGCAAAGTTCCTCTATGCTTCCCAGCTTTTCCAGCCAGTATATCATTCCTACACTGAACATGTCTATCGGCAGCCACAACCGGGCTTCGCATCCCATGAAGAGGTCGTCTATCACGATTTCCCTTCTTTTTCCTGGCGCTCCTTCCCCTGTCAGCGGATCATAGTCACAGAACAGTTCCCCGGTTCTTTTCTCGTTCTGTTCCACCATCCGCTGAGCGGTCGTTACTACCGTTGCCCCAAAAAGCCCCAGCAGCCGTTTCTCTTCATCATATCCGTTCAGTACATCGTGTTTTCCCATTTCCTTTCTATCTTTCTAATCATCCATCCTGCAGCAAGCATGGCTGCATGATGCCAGGCAGCTATCCAGGGAACAAAGAATCCTAGCGCCACTACAAGCAGCAGCCTTATGCGGTCTCCCGTCTTCATGCCGGCAAGGCAAAGTCCCAGATAATAGTAGAGTACCACGCTCCATCCCAGTACGGGTATGGCGCCAGGCGGTAGCAATGCAGCTATGGTTATAGCCGTTAGCGTACGTGCCGGCGTCAGGATAGGCCTCATCATGGTCCAGCCTATTCCGTTCAGCAGGTAGTGCACCCATCCCGCATGCCCGAACATGTATGTCAGGTGCGTCCACCAGGGAGACGTTCCGGAAACGGCCAGGTGTTCTCCCAGGTGCACTAGAGGTGCCAGTAACACATACATGGCCACAAGTCTCATGCTTGTCTTGCTATTCATGCTACAACATTCCTCCTTCCTCTAGGATTCTCTGTATGCGGCTTGGGCTTATTCCTATACTCCGCGCAGGGTATTCCAGCGCTTCCCTTACCACATGCCTCATACATTCCAGGTTCTTTTCCTTCCTTATGCGTTCGCAAAGGTGTACCAGGTCAAGCCTCAATGTATATGCGTACTTGGAGCAGCTTTCTATCTTCCCGCTACGTCTGTACCGATAGTATATCTCACAAGCTCTCTCTTCGCTTATGTAGTACCGGTCCATCTTCATGGTGGAAATCTCCCGGCATATCTCGCCTATGGTAGCGTACATGCCGGTTCTTTTCAGCTTCGTGAAAAGTTCCTTGATCTTCCGTTCACGGTACAGGCTGTTTTCTCCCTTACTTCCTTTATGCTTCATACACGCGGATGATTTTGCGTGCAAAAAAGGCGGAAACGTTTCGCAAGTTATGGAAGTGAGATACAGATTATCGTGCAATTTTGTACTATAACATATTTTAATCAGTAATTTATGAAACCGGAAGAAAAGAAAGAAACCACGCAGCAGGCGCAGGAAGCGCCCAAGCGAGGCTGGCGAGAGGTCGTTTCAGGCCGTAACGCGGAGCTTGACCTGGATGATGAAGCGGCGGTAGGATCCTATCTGGACGAATCCTTCCAGGCTTTCGACCGAGGAGAGGAAGAACGCAAGCGCTTCAACGATCTCATGTCGTCAGATCCTCGTGCGGCCGGCATCCTTACAGGTATGGCTTCGGGCATTGGCGATGATGGCGCCGATTTCTCGTTGGCTGGCTACATGTTCGATAAGTACGAGGACGAACTCCGAGCGTTTTATGAAGGCGAAATGACCAAGGAAGAAGCGTTGGCCAGAGTAAAGGAAAAAGAAGCTGCCAAGATCAAGGAAGTTGCAGACGCAGAAGCACGTCGCAAGACAGCGGACGACAATCTTGCCAAGTCGGATGCAGCGCTCACCCAGGCTGTCCAGAAGTCTAATGTAGACGAAGCGAATGTTTCCTCTATGCTCGAATGGCTTTACGGTGACGGTGATTCCAAGGAAGGGTTTATCCATCGCATTATCCGTCACGAGCTTGACGCGGAAGACTGGGAACGCCTTATCCATGCCTTCAACCTTGAAGCGGATGCAGAAGCGGCACGTAACGAAGGACGTACGTCCATGCGTAACGAACGTGCGCAGCCTCACCGGAACGCGGCAAAAGCTCCTACCTATACAGGTGGCGGCGGTGGAGGAGACACCAGTCCGAAGGAAAGCCTGAATCCTACGGCCGAAAAATATTCAGGCATGAAGAGAAGATTCTAATCAGTCTTTTTAACCATATATCTATTTATTAATCATTTTACCAACAAAACAAGAACGTATGAAAAAATTTCAATCAGCATTTCAGTTTTTTGTGTCTGTGCTCATGATGTTTCTCGTGGGCGCATCAAGCGGCGGTTTTGCCTGTGCAGCAGATGTTGCAAACGGTAGTGCCGTAAACAATTTGGGTGAAGGCAAGGGCACCGTTGCGGAAGGTGCTTCCAGTGTCACCGCAAATGAGAAGATCCAGGATGCCGAATGGTATCAGAAGCAGATCGACAAGACCATCGTTGAAATGAAGTTCACCGGTACACCTATCGACCAGATCCTTCGTTCAGCATCTTTTAACAAGAGTTCGTCCATTATTGTCAAGTACTACAGCGTCGGCCAGCGTCCGTTGCGTGCAGTGGTAAAGAATCCGGTTTCTGCCATGACTTCTGAAACTCCGAAGGCCGTTGAACTTGAAGACAATACGATTATCGGTTCCATGGATACTCTGCTTGTGCTCAATCCGGACGGTTCGTTCATGCCTGGCTATAAGAATAATGCGGAAGATCCGGAACACCCGTTGATGCTTCGTGTACACGCCATCAATAGCGAAACAAACCTTCCGTTGTTGTATGCTGTAAACGGCAAGACTTCGACAAACGGCAATCCTTACCTTATTCCTGACCTTACACAAGGCACAGTATTGTTGCGTATGGGCCGTGCAGCGGCAGAAAAGGACGTCTCTACAGGTTCCTACTACCAGTTGCCTTCTCCTACAGAACAGTACTGCCAGCGCTTCATCATGCAGGTGGAACAGACTATCTACGACCGTTTCTCAAAGAAGGAAGTGGACTGGTCATTTACCCGCATGGAACGTATGGCTATGGAAGACATGCGTATCGGTATGGAAGCTTCCGGCTTGTTCGGCGTGAAGTCCAAGCATCAGTTCAATGCACAGGGTAACATCTACACTTGCGAAGGTATCTGGTACCGTGCAGGCAAGGACTTGGAACTCGGCCACTGGGAAAAGGAATTGGATGCAGCGGGTAATCCTATTGTCGGCGAAGACGGCAACTATGTACAGAAGTATGTCATTACAGAAGATGAATTGGTGGATCTTGTCGGCCGTATCATCGAAGGTGCAGGCAACGGTTCACGTACCAAGCTCGTGTTTGTAGACAATACCATTTATGCGGCTCTCTGTAAGATCAAGACAAACAACCGCATCAAGATCTTTGAAAGCGAAAAGAACTATAACAACTGGAAGCTCGATTTCCAATCGTTTGAATCTATGGGTACCAAGTTGTTGTTCTACCGTCATGACTTGTTCAATGCATGGGGCTTCAACGGCCGCGGCTTCTCGCTCGATCCTGAATATCTCGACAAGTGGGTATTCCAGAACTGGGCACGCCAGGAGTATAATTTGAAGGAACTCTTCATTTCCAACTCAAATGCCGTGACTATGGAGGAAATGTCGTGCTGGACACTCGGTTTCCCGGATGCACATGCACGTATTGCAATGCCTGAGTATGTAGCAGAAAAGGCAGCGTAAAGGGATTGTCGTCATAATTTCAGTATAACCCAGGCACGGATAGCGCGGTTAGTCCGTGGTTGTCCGTGCCTATTTCATGTATCAAGATGAAACAGTATAAATTCAGATCACATTCAGCCCTATCATTTGCTGTCATGCATGGAGGTCGTCAGATGTATGTGAATTTCTCTCCGGCATACCGTGGTTTGTCCTACTATATCACGACAGATCCAGGTTTGGCGGAAAAGATCCGCAAGCACCGCTGGTTCCGCGAAGGAAGAGTGAGCGAAGAGGTGGTAGAGATCCAGCCGGCCAAGGAAGTTAAACCTTTCCAGCCTACCATGCCTCCGGAACCCAAGAAATACAGCATCCTGGGCAAGTCTATGGCCAGCGCCATGCCTGCCAAGCCTCAACAGAAAGAGGAATCAGTTGTAAAGGAAAACTTTGCTACTGAACAGTCGGAAGGGCAGCAGAATCCGCAGCTATTTGTCGCGGACGAAGTTTCTTCCTTTATGGAAGCCAAGGAGTTCTTCATTACCAACTATGGGGTGCAGCGCTCAGATGTAGCCAGCAAGGATGCCGTAGCAGCCTTGTGCAAGGAATACAATGTCACTTTCCCGAATTACCCGTTATAACCAGTAGATTATGAATGTACAGGACCTTATCCCATTGATCCGTCATATAGTGAACGAAGCCGCCGTTCCGAAAGATCCGTTTACCGCAGAGACAGACGAAGCCATCAAGGACTTCATACGTTCCGCTATGGTCCAGCTGGCTGCCATGTCTTCATACCAGGGAACGCCTACTATCCTTCAAGGAGAAGGACATGTCACCTTTTCAGCACGTCCGGATGGACTGTATTATGCAGTGATCCGCATACCGGAAGACTTCCTGCGTCCAGTCAGTGTCAATATGGAGGGATGGGTAAGGCCGGTTTATGAGTTTCTTCCGGCATCAGGCACGCCGTTCCTCCAGCAATATTCGTCTGTTCCTGGCATCGGTTCAGGACCGTCTTCGCCGGCAGCCTTCATTACTACAGACGGAGATCAGCTTGTCATAGCCCATGCCGTCAAGAAGGCCGGTGATTGTAATCTCCGCTATATTGCAGTTCCGGAGATTGGTGCAGACGATACCATTACTGTTCCTAGTGTATATCGTGAAGCGCTGGCATACACGGCAGCAGCGCTATACATGCAGTCCATCAATGAGTACGACGCTGCCAAGGCGGCGTTCGATACCGCAGGCAGTTTTATCCAGACCATTAACAATAAAACCGTATAATAGCAATGTCATACCATCCTAACCATAACATGCCGCCTTGCGGCCGTCCTCCGCAGCATCCGCTCACTTTTGGGGACATCAATTATACAGCAGAGCAGATAAATGTCCTTCTGGGCATGATACCGTTTAAGGCAGACCGCGCCGAAGTTCCGGAAATGGAAAAACTTTCCGATGTAAATTACCTAGGCCATGTGGCCGATTCTTCCTTGCTTACTCACCAGAATCAGCCTTCCTGGGCGCTGGTCGGTAGTTTGAAGGCGGCACGTCCATATTTCTATTATGTGGAAGGTTTCGTTCCTCAAGGATATACCGCAGGCTGGAATGATGTTTCTCCCGTGCTTGGCACGTATGATCTTACAGCGGACAAGGTCTCTATATACGATTTTCATTTGCTCACCGAGTACAATGTAAGCCGTAACCACGTTCACAGCACCCGTGTTTTCTCACAGGATTGGGGCGTAACTTCCAAGTATTACTCCGAGTTTGCGGATTATGTACCAGGGCAGCACTATGCAGCATGCAGCAAGGTGAATATGCCTGGCTATAAGGAGCACTCCTTCATGGCAAACAAAGCAACCAAGGAAGCGCCATTCATCACCGTGGACGAAACAAATGAGTTTTCCTTCTCCGAAGCCGTTGCATTAGTGCCGGAAGAATACCGTTTCCCAGGTATGCGTGTTACATTCATCAATAGCATGACGCGCCTGGCAGAAACATGGTACTTTAAGGGCGGTACATGGGGCAATGTAGGCAACTGGCAGAAGATCAACTTCGGTGGCGGTGAAGACCAGCTTACAGCCGAAGAACTTTTCCGTGATAAGTTTGAACAGCCGAAACTTACAGCAGACATGGCTATAGCCGACGAACACGGGAACCGAATCCCTGATACCTACGTTACACGTCATGCAGTAGCCAAGTTTATCCAAAGCGTTTTCAATGAAATGTTTATTGCGAATCCTCCACTTATCATGGAAGGCTACATCACACCTGAAATGCTTAGTGAGGAAGTTCGTAACATGTTGGCAGCAGCCGGGACAACCATTACCAATCTCCCGGACGGTGAAGATCTCGCCACTATCCACGGAGTATTGAAGTTGTCAAACAAGCAGTACAATGCCGGAGCATACAGTGGATTGGGAAGACAATACCTTAGAAAGAACCTTGTTGGCGGTTTGAACGTTCTTGCACAAAGCATGATGCAGTGGCCTAACACCATCTACATCATCCAGTATGACTACCTGCTGAATGGAGATACCATTACCGTCCCCGAAGGATGCGTATTGAAGTTCGATGGCGGCTCCATTACGGACGGAACGCTGGTTTCAACCGGAACAATCCTTGTAGAAGGTCAGCCGTTACTGGAAGGATGTACACTGCAAGGCACATTCCAGCGAATCGAAGACGGCACATGTTTAACCAAAGTAATCTTTATTTAATATGGCAATTCAAGATAAATTCAACAGAGCAAACGTAATCTACAAGATTACAAAGGACATTGACCTCGGCGGCGAAACCCTTACCATCCCGGAAGGTTGTACGCTCGACTTTCAAGGAGGCAGTTTTAGTAATGGTAGTATTGTAGGGAATAATACCGCTATTAAAGCAACTTTGACTAAAATCTTCGGATTAGATGTAGAACTAATTGGTAGTTGGAATATTGCAGAAGCATACCCTGAATGGTTTGATGCAAAAGGAGATGGTATTATAGATGATGCTAAATCTATTAATTTATGTATATCAACATTTTCAGATAAGGATACAATAATATATCTTACTGGCAAATATGCAGTTACTAATATCAATGTAAGTAAGAATTGTAATATTCAAGGAACATTATCTGCTTCTTTACTCCATATCGGTGATGGTATATGTATGAACGTAGCCCCTCCAGATAATATTACAAGTTGGCATCAATTTATTAGAACAAAAATATGTAATTTAAAAATCCAATTAAATAGTAAATCTAAGATAGGTCTTAGGATAAATCAATGTGTGGGCTCAATATTTGAAAAGATATTTATCACTGGAAGTAATTTGTCTGTACCTACGCTTGAAGATTCAGAACATCCCGAAACTTTTACAAGTCCTAGTTCAATAGGTGTATTTATTGACGGAACATCCAATGTTGAACCTAATAATAATTCTGTGTTTAATAATATTTTTCATAGAATAGTATCTAATAAAGTAGATATAGGATTTGATTTTAATGGAATAATCTCCGATAGTAAATTTTATAACATAGAATCAAATACTGTTGGTTATGGAGTTAGAATTAATTCAAAATCTTCATATAACTTAACTTTTGAAGATTGTCAGTTTGTTGATACAAATATAGGATTTTGCTTTAATGATTGTCTTGTATCTTCGTTTGTTAAAGGATGTAATATTGAAATGTATAGATATTATGGTATTTACAAACAGGAATATCCAAATAATTCTATTTTAAATATAGTTAGTAATGGGTTAACAACAAAACATAATACAAAAAAAGCAGATATTTTTATTAAAAGTGTTACTTGCAGTCAAATATCTAATAATATAGTAGGATGGGGTGCTCCTTCTGGAACTTCAGAAGAACAATTATCTCCAGAACAAAAAAGTGATATTATTGGTAATCCTAATAGTTGTTTAATATATGGTAATAGAGCTCAAAATGGTAAATTAGTTGTTTATAGTACAGCTATAAACAATTCAAATTTTATTATGTCCTATAAGTGGATTAACAATAATAATTATAGTCATATAGCAGGAAATACACATTTGGAACATTTTGCTACTAGTGATTTTGACTTATTTAATGAGTCAAATGTTTTAAAAATAAAACTAAAAGGAAGTAAATATGTTTCTTTTAGAAAGGAAAATGGTATTGAATTATTTCTTCCAACTGGCGCTTCTAATACAGATATGAGTATTGTAAAAGACGCAGAAGTAGGTACGTTAATTTATCGAACTGATTTAAAGGTACCGATTTGGAGAACTCCTGATTGGCAATGGAGGGAAATTGATGGTTGTTTGCCTGGTGTACCAAGAGTTGGAAGATATCAAGATAGACCGACAGCAGAATATTATAAAATAAGCGCAGGATTTTGTTATTTTGATGTTAACAATAATAAACCTATTTGGTGGACCGGCTCAAAATGGGTAGACGCAACCGGAGCAGAAGTATAAACAATAAAATATAATATATGGAACAATACGCAGACGTTCAGCAATTAATGAAGGAGGAAGATGGGAAGAATAGAAAGCTCATCTATCCTCCAACAGTGATACAAGCAGTATTTGATGGTAAGACCGGAGCTTCACTTGAAGCGATCTTGGCGCAGTTTAATTCTGTGTACGTGCAGTACCAGGGAACACCGAAGGATACACGACTTATCATCCCTATGGAAATGAGACGTGCCGGTCTAACCATTACCTACATGGACATGGAGAGCAACACCATCACGGAAAGAGCCAATTCAGCCGTACAGAAGGACAACGACCATTGGGGCTTGGACGTGAACTGGAGCCGTATTGACGAACTCTCCTTGTCGGGTGATATCTCCGTATCTGCAAAGGGTACATGGATCATCAACGGAGTAGACACCGAAATTAAGGCAGTAGGTCCTAAAGGCGATGCCGGTCTCACTCCATGGTTGAAGACTATCGACAACAAGCTGCATTTCTCCTATGACAACGTAACTTGGGAACCTTGCAGCGAAAACATTGCCGCATGGTTCCGTTGGAGCGGCAACAAGATTCAGATCAGCCGTGACAATAAGACATGGACCGATCTCAGCGGCAAGTTTGCAGATAACGTACACATCAAAGGATATGTAGCAAATTACGCTTCACTTCCTTCCGGTGCCGTACAAGGTGACGTCTATGGTGTAGGTCCTACTTATGCAGCAGAAGATACCGCACACACCAACCCAATCTACCGTTACTACGTGCGTAACGCAAACACATGGGTAGATAATGGTTCATTTACTTCCCTTTCTGCTGGAGTGGTTCAAGAAACTGGCAATTCTGAAACGGAAGTTATGTCGCAGAAGGCAGTAACGGAAGAACTTTCCAAATTGGCCTCCGAAGTGGGCTCGAAAGATAGCGGGCTGGGAACAATTTCAGAGTATTTAGGTATTGGAAAAAATATTACGTTAAGAGGTGTTGTTGATGGTTTTGTTTCAACCGATGGAACATTCAATGCTTCAAAAGGTTCCTATAAAACTTCTGATTTCATATCCGTAAGTGAAGGAAAATCATATTTAATTAGTAGTAATGGCAGTGCAAAAATGTTATGTGTGTCAGGATATGCTACAACTTCACAAGATTCTTACTTGCCTTCCTTTAGCTATAAAGGTAAAGATAGATTGAATGTCTATAATATAAATATACCATCGGGAGTAAATTACATAAGAGTGTCTTTTACTGTAAATGAAGAACTATCTAATATTGGGATTATAGAATTAAAAGAAGGAACGGATATTGTAAAATCCTTAAAAGGAGTATCTAATAGTATTTTTGCCCAAAACAAAGACAATGTGTCGTTGGATGATGTTATAGTTAATTCTTATACAAGGAGACAGATATACTCTTCAATTCGTGATGTAAAATTCTATAATTGCGATAAAAATGAAAAAAGAACTATATATGTTCTGTGGAATGGTTATAATGGAAAGTTTTCATTCCGTATTAGCAAGTATTCAAAGGACACATCAACTTGGGATGTTGAATTTGAACTAACAGAAGATATGTCAAACATCAATCCGACAAAAACAAAGATTGTAAATATTACCATAGAAAAAGAGGGAAAAATCGTTTCTGCACTTGTAGATACATCTTTGATAGCAAACTTAACTGATGCTTTTATTCTAAATAAGCTATCAGATGAACCTGATTTTATTTTTGCAGATTCATGTTACGACAATCCGTCAATATCTGAAAGTAAAAAAACATTGGAAAGACTTGTTTCATCGACTTATAAAGTTAATTCAGTTAATGGATATGTGTCAAAAACAGGTGAATTTGTATCAGGTGCGCCATATAAAACCACTGATTTTATAGAGGTGTCTGAATTGGATTCATTTACTTTCGGTATATCGGGAAGCACAAGCACTTTGGGATATTCTGAATATGCAGACAATACACAACAATCAATCATTTTGGAAACATCTATAATGAATAATAATGGATACCAAAGATTGGCTAAAACAATAGGTAAGGGAGTTAAGTATATTCGTATTACCTATAATGAACAGGGCTATGAAGGAGACTATTCTATAATAAGAGGTGGAGAGGTTGTCAAATTAGAAACAAGAATTGAGCGAATTGAAAACAATTTGTTTGAGACTATCCTAAATAATTTTAATTGGAATATTGGATTTGTAAAAGTTGATGGGAGTTTATCAGTTTTAAATTCGGGAAACTATTACTATTCCGACTTTATAGAAGTAAAGCCTAATGAAGTTTATTCTATTGGTATGTCGGGTAGTAAATCTACTATTGGGCTTTCAATGTATTCAGAGAAGGAGCAAAGTTCAATAGTGTTAGACAGTTCCGTAATAAACAATGACGGGTATCAAAGATTGGATGTGACAATTCCAAAGGGTATAAATTATATAAGAGTAGTATATAATGTAACTCTTGTTTCGGAAAACGAAAACATTGATATTGTAAGAAAAGGTTCAGAAGAAGTTCTTCAAAGACAAATTGATAATATTAAAAATAAAGAACCGTATGACAATTATTCGCAATATCTGATAAAACATGGATTTATATCACCGAAAATAGCTTGTGTCTCTTTCCAAATGGATTGTAATGCTTATGTTGTTAATGGTGGGGTGAAGGAATTTTGCGAAAAACTTGATGCTATTGGTTGTAAAGCTACATTTTTCCCTTTAAGCTCTGATTTTACTAAATCGGGCTATGTTGAACTGATGCAATGGCTGCAAAATAACGGGCATGAAGTTAGTGTTCACACTGTACCTTCTGACGGGATAGGAACAAATATAAGCCCACATCCTACAGAAGAAGAATTTCATAACATTGTTAAAGGTTATGTTAGGGCATTTGTAAGCAAAGGATTGTATCCGATTGGTTGGGTAACATCGCAAGGGGAAATGGTAGATGATTATTTTCCTTTGATACCTAATTATGTAGGTTATGCTCACACGTTGGGCAATGGCGCACCATCTATTCACGAACCTAATGACTATGTTAATACTAAAGATACAAACAAATATAAAATTCTAAGATGGGGTATAGAGCAATTACACGACAATTCTAACGGGCTGACTGATGAAGATGTTGTAAACAAAGCAAAACAAGCGATTGACTATGCTATATCTGTTCAAGGACACGTTCACTTGTATTGTCATTCGTATAATTTGTACGATGAAACATCATATACTTTGAGAGAATCCGTATTGACAGACATTCTTGCTTATGTAAAATCAAAGATGGATGAAGGTTTGTTGGTTGTAGGAACGACAGCAGAAGTGTGTAATTACTATTATAATCGTGGAGTGTAAACTTGCACGGAATGGTACCCCCATAAGTAGGAAAGTTTAACCAGGTAGGGAGTAATCCCTGCCAAACCAATAATATCATGTTTAAAGAACTCTGGACACTAATCAATATGCTCTTCCAATCCAATCCAAGCAGTATACTAGGCAAGGATTTGGAAGTAGTTGTGATGAAACACTTCCCGTTCAAGGGTTATAAGTGGCTAATGTGGTGCGGTCGTATGGTGTGCCGGGCAGACAATGAGGGAAAGATTCAGAAGGAAATGCTTACTACGAAGTTTGCCATTTCCAAGAATCACGAAAGGATCCATTTGATGCAGGCTCTCACGTGCAATGACAGTTGGGTAAGGTATTACTTGTCCTACTTGTGGGAGTGGCTGAAATGCGGCTTCTTGGCTCCAATGTCGGCTAACTACGTTACATCAAAATATGAGAGTGAAGCCTATGCCAACGAGGACGATTGCACCTATTGCAACGATTATGACGGAAGTAACCTTCCGAAATACACCTTCAAGAATCGCAAGAAGCTCTACAAGCAGCTTGGCGGAACGTCAAAGGCTTGGAAGGCTTATGTTAAGTCGCTATAAAAGAAAAGGGAGGTATCAAGCCTCCCTTACTTTTGCCTTCTGTTCTAGTTCATCAAGGTATTCAATATCCCAATGCACTCCTGAACCCATACAGAAGAAGTTGTCCCTCCCGTATCTAACCCATCCTCCTTTCGATGTCTGTTCAAATAGGCCGATGTTGAAAAGGCTTTTTGTATTTCCTTGCGAATACATATAAGTCCCGAACGATAATTCCCCATTTATATAGTATTTAAACGGTTGGTTCACTCTGATTCTTCTGCATCCTAACTTCGGACGATAGAATCGGTAAATTGTACGGAACAACCACTTACACGCCTTTTCCCAGGGTGTTCTTTCAAGATTGTATTCTTCCATTATATCATTATTCATAATATTTTAAGTTTATATATTTAACACACGGTTATAAGATTTGTTCACGAACAGTCAGAAATCCCAAACCGGAGCAATCCTTAAAAATAGAAACAGCACTTCACCGGTTAGGTGAAGAATTACTAGCTATAAATCTATAATTGCTGTCTTTCCGCTTCCCGTAGCCCTCGGTGTTAAACCGGGGGCTTTTTATAACCGAAAAAAGGGAGACTGAAAATCTCCCTTTACTGTTTGGCTTTCACAAGCACATTTAAGATTAATATTAGAAACACTTCGATTATAGAACACTCAATCCGTTATAAATAACAGCCAAGAAGCTTGATTGTTCACGATAGCCAGTCAATAAAAACAAAGGGTAGCCTCAACAGCTACCCTTCATCATTACTTCACTTCCAGTTTATCCAAGTTCTCGAAATACTCCCGTCTGATCTTGCGGATTTCTTCCATTCCCTTGTTAGCCTCGATACGACCGTCCTTCATCGCCTTCTTTACCTTGTTGATGGCGTTGCGGTACTTGGACGTCATTACATATCCTTCTATGAACTTACGCTTTTCTTTCAGCATACGCTGGCCGGCAGACGGATTTTCCATCATCAGCTCTGTATAATCCTGGTGATACTTCTTCAAGCCTGCCTGGGTTTTCTTCATGCGGTAGTCCTCCATCACGTCTTCACCGGTAGCATGCTCCAGATAGTAATCGCTGGCTTCCACTTTCACGTCGTTGCCATTGATAACGTCCTTTGCCTGCTGTACCATTTCTTCCTGGCTGATAGCCTGGTAGTCCTGGGCGCCGGTCTGCTGCTCTATATAGCGCAACAATCGTTTGCGTTCCTTCACGTCCGTAGCCTCATCAAACATTCTCATGGCATCCTGTACAGTTTCCACATCTTCCAGCGTTTCACGCTTTGTTTCGGCTTCTATGCGTGCCTTGGCTACATTGAATGACTGTTCCGGATTCACACCATTCATCACGCAAGCGTTATACACCGCTGCAATATAGTCCATATCACCGCTCTTGATGCCCTTTTCAAAATATCCGATAGCCTTACCGGAAGAGAAACCCTTGGAGCTAGGCATAATTAAATCCAGCCAATACCATTCCTTGTCTTCTTGTGTAGGCATGGAATAAGGAACAAACTTCATGGCAAGCATGTGCAAGCGTGCTACATCGCGTTCCCAGCCTTTCTTGTCCTTCATCTGTGCATTTTCCCATCCGCTTAGGCTGTGGCCGGAGATAAATTCAAAAGTCGTAGCAAGCAACGGATTTGCCTTACCGCTCATCTTGTCAATCATCGGACCAGGGAAGCTGAACCCGTCACGGCCAAAGAACAATTCTGGCAATTCGCGGAACTGTTTACCCCAGCGTGCATACGTTTCGGTACCGTCTTCGTAGCGTTCGGTAAACAGATGTGTCTGGTGTCCAAGCGTATTACCTAGCATGGTGTAGTCGTACCACTTCATGCCGTCCGGGTACGCCAATTCATACGGGCTCTTATAAGACGGATCCACCTTACGCATTTCATCGGCTTTTTTCTTTTCTTCATCTTCATCCTTTGCGCGGAAGTAAGCGTTCAGTCCGTTCATCAGTGCATAGAAGAAGATACCTGCTGTCACCCAGAAGGCACGTCCGTATTTTTTTCGCATCTTTACAGGATTTTCACCTCCTGTTATTGTCTTCCAGAAACCTTCATTGCCATACAGTTTGCCGAATCCAAGCGGAGACAACGCCTGGCGAATAGTGGCCAATGTCCAGTCAGGAGAAAGAAGCAAGGCACGCATCATGCGCACACTTTTTGGCGAGAATCCAAGAATATCAAAGTGCAAGCCGCCGAAAGTATCATTTACCAAGTGTCCGGCTTCGTCCAGGCTCTTTTCCAGTTCGTCTTGGCTCCAGCCTTCACGCTCTGCTTTGGCGCGGATTTCCTTGGCCATCTTGGCGAAGCTAGCTATCTTGAACCCGTCATGAATAGTGTCCCACAAGAACTTGTCGCTGCCCTTGTTCAGGAAGTCAAGCACATAAGCGGCCTCCTTAACTACATGCACATTCTTATCCTTCAAGAATCGGTGCAAGCTGGTAGTAAGATTGTTTACGTCGGCTGTCACATAGTCGTTACTAGCTCCAAGAGATACCAAGTGCTTTACTGCATCTCGAGCCGCTTCCTTGTCGTTCAAGGCTGGAATATTACCCTTGGTTATTACATCCCAAATCAAGTTTTTTGCAATAACCTTGCCGGCTCTGGCAGGACCAAGCATAGCGATAGCCGTTTCAGTCAAGGCGCCATGGTGAAAGAAGGAGAACGAAAGCGCAATCTTCTTCATCAGTCCGCTAGTAGCCCAGATACCGTCTATCAATTTATTTGCAAGAGGTGTCAAGTGGCTAGGATCAATGATGCGTTGATCCCCGAATACCGGAGTAATCATCGGTTTGATCTGTGTCAAGACCTTATAACCGTCCAATGCTGTGTGGTTCATACGGCTGTACATAGGATCTTTCACCTTGTCCGGTACAATAATGTCCATTTCCATAGGAAGGTTATCTTTTCCGCCAGGAACCATCACCTTGAAGTTACGCAAAAACTCGATCATACGCTTATTAGCGATGGTTTCGGTAGCGTAGTGGCCGTATTCCAGCAAGATGCCGGTTATATCGTCATACTTCGGTACCATGCCCATGGCAATACCTTCCTTATAGCTTGGTATCACGCGGTGTTTGGTGAACGGCGAGCGTAGGCGCATAGTATTCACCCAGTTTGCATAGCGTTCCTGAGCTTCTTTCGGCGTACGCTTCCAGTCCCAGATGTGCGTTACATAGTTCTGAATCTGCGGAGCGTCATACAGTACGCCTTCCATAGCCATGAGGTTATACACCTCTTCAAACCAGTCACTAACCAGCTTGGAAGCCTCTACAAGCTCGGTCGATACTTCTCCGGTGTAGGTACCTTCTATATAGTCAGGAATAGCCTTCAATACTTCCTTGCTTCCGGCTACCTTCTTTACCTTATCCACAAAGAACGTATCTTCCAGATTGGAAGTTTCGATGTATCTGCGTCGCTCGATAATTTCCTGCTTAATGTCTCGCTTGATCTGATCCTTATCTACTGAAATCTTCATGTCTGCAAGCTTTTCCTGGAAGATTTCACGCACTTCGCGCATTTCTTCGTCGCTCAACTGTCCTTCATCGTCCTTCTGCGGCGGCACTTCACCTGTATAGAGAGGTTCTTCCGTACGTTTCATCTCCTTGCTTCGTGCGGCTGCCTTTTCATTTTCAAGCTGTACCTTGATTTCAGACATACGTCGGTTAATTTCCGGCATGCGGTTAGTGTACCACTCGCTCCATTCCTGTTGGCGTGCATTGAAGTCTGCATCACTTTCACCCGGCTTGCGGATAGGGGTAGGATGATTCATCATTTCCATAGCCAGGTCGTTCAGCTCGCTATCAAGAGGATTTTCCACGTCCATGTTTTCAACGTCACGGCGTTTCTTTGCTTCTTCCACTTCCTGCTGCCATTCCTTCAAGCGTCGGTTGTAGGCAATCAAGCTTTCACCCGCCTTTCTTCTTGGCTTTCCGCGAAGGCCTAGCTTTATTTCATCAGAATTTTTGTCAGATAAGATATTTTGCAGTACCTTTGCAATCTCTCCCTGATTCTGAAGTGACGCGGATTCTTCGCTATGGACTTGGCTAGCTGCAACAGAATCAGGGATTTTTTCTTCTGCAAACGCTTCATGCACGTATAGACGATTGTTTTCTGTATTCTGAATGACTTCAACCGCACAATAATAACGTTTATTGTCAATCTCTACAGGAGCAACGATAATTCCGGTAGGCTGTTTTTTACCCCCAGTTCCATAATAATCCATAGGAAGCGCAACCATACCGTTTTCAAGCACGTCTTTTACTGCTGCAAATGCAACGGCTTTAATACGGCTCATACCATGATTTTTGCTGTTCTTTACGCCTTTTCGGTCTAGCAAAACTTCTCCAAAAGCACTGTTAGCTTTCCCGCCTTGAGATTCAAAGAACGAAGATACCTGATCAACAAACGTTTGTCCTTCCTTCTTCTCAAACTCATTGCCAGAAAGAATAGAAACAGGAGTACCATTCTTTAAGAACAACTTTATTTCTTCTCTTCCTTCGGTCGAGATTCCGCGTACACCTGCGAAGTCTTCTTCATTTCGCCCTTCTTGATCTTCTCCTCGATACGTTGGTTCACTTCCTTCATCATATCCGGAGTAATTGTCAGTTTCTTTGCCATGGCCATTATTGGTTAAGTAGTTAATAACTTTATTAGAGATCTCATTCAATACAGGATACTGCGAACCGAAGTCCAGACCGCCGCGGATGCTCTTTACCTTTCCGGCATCTTCCATATAGGACAATACCTCTTCAAGCATGTGCACCAGCTTTTCTTCGGATGTATTGCGGTTTCCGTAAGTGTCTTCCACCCATTTTGAGAGTGTCGGAGCCAGTTTGTTCACTTCTCCGGCCGCACGTTCCAGCATCAGTCGGCCTGCATCACCTTGTGGCAACACCATGTCGAGTGCAAAGTGGAAGCTTTCATGCCAGCGCTTGTCGCGCATTTCCTTTACGGTACCATGTTTCGGGAGCATGATAATCTGCTTTGTCCATGGCACATACATTGCCTGCACTTCCGGACGGTTTGCTTCTGTAACAACCTTGGCAAACTGCAAAGGCTCTACACGAGGCATCGCGGCTAGAATGTCGCTACCGCTTTGTGCGATTACCATTTCAGGAGCATTGACCGCCACTTCTTCAAACGGCTTCATGGCTTGTTCCATACGGTCCAGGCTTTCTTCGCTGTCTCCCGCCATTTCTTCCGGCAAAGATACAGGTTTTTCACTGCTCTTCAAGTTCTTCTTTGCCAATTTCACATCGCCGGTAGGAGTAGACGCATTTTCAGCTTTCTTAGCCAATTCCGCTTTCAGATCCTTCACTTCCTGGCGTCTTTCCTTGAGTTCGTCCATTTTGTCAAACTCCTTTTCCTGTATGCTTTCAGCACCCTTGATACGGGCTTCGCTAGTGGCTATAGCCTGGCGGATCTCTTCCGCACGCTTGCCGCTATTGGCCAGAGCGCTGTTCAAGCTCAACCATACACCTGCATAGGTATTGATAGGCTTTTCATCTACCAGCTGGAATTTGTCCATAAAGAGAGAATACTGTAACTGTCCCAAAGTATGCCCAAATACCATCTTGGCTGCCTTGTCGTTCAGCTCAATAACAGGGAACACTACACTACGGTTCAAGGCGTAACGTCCTTCGTAGTCTTCCAGTGTTTCTGCAAGCACCTTGCTGAGCTTTTCAGTTACCGGTCGGCCGTTGATGGTAAGTTTCGTTACACCTTCCGGGAAGCGCTTTGCAACCTGTTCGCCCACCTTTTCAGCATCCTTCAATTTGTTCTTCAATCGGACAACGTCCGTTTTCAGCATGGCAGCCTCAACACGGGCCTGTTCTCGCTTCATTTCATGGCTACGGCGCAATCCTTCCAGCTTCTTCACCTTGTTTTCGGCGATAAAGAGCAGCTGCAAAGTCTTGTCTCCGCTCAGTTCGGCTGCCATTTGGCTGAATGTCTTTCCGCTTGGATCTTCGTCGTCGCTTTCTTCCATCACACGACCGCTTACGTCACCCTTCATCATCTGGTTGATGAAGTCCTGCTTGATGCGCAATCGTTCGTAAGCGGTAGCGTCAAGAGTACCTTCTACGCCGTAAGTCAATACCTCTACTGGCTTGTCCATGGCTGCAAACATGTTACCCTGGCGCAAGATGCGTCCGTTTCTTTGCTCGAAGTCCATCGGTCGGATAGGAGCATCCATGTGGTGAAGCGCTATCATACGTTCCTGAACGTTTACACCTACACCCATCTTTTCGGTACTGCCAATCAATACACGTACGGCACCCGCACGCGCTTTCTCGAACACGGCCTTCTTGCGGTCCGCATTGGTAATTTCGCTTACGATAACAATTTCTTCTTTCGGGATGCCTGCTTCAATCAGCTTGTTCTTGATGTCGCGGTACAGATTGAACTGCGGCACGCTAGGATCGTAATCAAACAAGTCAATGGCCGGAGCACTTCCCGGGCTCTGGTAACTGTCACAGAAAATCATCTGGATACCCTTGTCCGGGGTGCTTTCCTTATAGATGCGCATTACTTCACTTACTACCCGGTTTGTCTTGCTGTCCGGATCATCGGTGTATTCAGGATTGATCAGTCGCAAGTCGATGGCTGCCTGCTTTGCCTTGCTGAATACTACCAGAGGTAGACCAGGTGTTTTCTCCTTTCCGCTCTTCTTTTCGTCCTCTTTCAGTGCGGCAATAAGCACATCCATCACGTCCTGAAGCTTGTCGCTCTTCTGGATTACATGGTTAGTCATTCGTCCGTCTTTCAACTTCGGAATATTCTTGCTTTCCTTGAACTCTTCCACATCAGTAGTCAGAACCACATCGGCATGGCTACGGAAAGCTTTTACCAATTCCGGCACATTAACATAGCTCTTGAAACGGTCGGCTATCTTGAATCCACCTGTGCTGTTCTGTTCCAAGCTCGGCTCCACTTGTCCGAAAGTAGCCGCAAATTCATCGAAAGTACGGATACCATAATCTTGAAGGATCTCCGGAGCGACAAAACGCATCATGGTCCACACTTCCGCCATGGTGTTGGTAATCGGTGTTCCCGTTGCCAGAATCACGTTACGGCCACCATTCTTTTCCTGTACGTAAGATACTTTCAAGTACAGGCTGTTAGCACGTTCACTATAACCGGTATCTACACCCTTCACGTTCTGCATCTTGGTAGTGAAGCCTATCTTCTTGTAGTTGTGCGCTTCATCAATGAAGAGGGCATCCACGCCCATTTGCTCAAAGGTAAGCACGTCGTCCGTACGTCGGTCAAGCTTCTGCGTTTCACGTACAAGGGCAGATTCTTGCTTCTTGGCCTGGTCCTTTACGCGCTTGCCGCCCTTCTTTGATGATTTCTCTTCACCGCTCAAAGACAATTCCAGGGCTTCGGCTTCTCTTTTCAACTTGTTGGCAAGTTGCTTGTCAGTGTACTGCAGAGCATCAGCAGCAGCCATGATTTCATCTACGCGTGCCATGATCAGCGCCTTCTTGCGTCCTTCATCGTCAGGAATAAACGCCAGGAAGCTTTGCGGTACGATGATTGCGTCAAAATCACCCGTAGCAATCAAGTTGAACAAGCGTTTGCGCTGGCTTGCACTACGTTCGGTTTCATTCGGTACCAGGATCTTTGCACTAGGATAGAGCTTCATAAAGTCAGATGCAAAGTCCTGCAAGGTTGCGTTCTGTACTACAATCATCGGTTTCTTCGCCAATCCCAGACGGCGCATTTCCATCGCGGTAGTGATCATGGTGAAGGTCTTTCCTGTACCTACCTGGTGAGCCAATAAGGTAGAGCCTTGCAAGCTGCGCTGCACGGCCTTTACCTGGTGCTTTCGGAGTGTGAGTGCCGGATTGGCGTTAGGATAATGCACCTTACCGTCTGCACCCTTGAAAGCCGGTTCGCGGTATTCACGCAAACGGTAATTGTTATATCTGTCATTATAGATGCTGGTCAGTCTGGCATGAAGCGGTTTGGCTTCCTGGATATACTGGATAAAGGCATCGTTCATATCCATAACGGCCTGGATGGCTTCTTGCGTAGCCTGTTCGTCACGAACCTGAATTTCCTTACCGTGACTGTCCGTAACGGTTTTCATAATAACAGGCTTGCGGAGATTGATGGCATCTTCAAAAAGCTGCATCGCATTACGGCGTGTAGTCGCAAAGTTTCCCGCTTTGGTGAAGTCGGATATATAGCCTTTATTGACAACAAACTGGTCGATAACAGGTGCATAGCTTATCTGCATGTTTTCTATACCGCACACTTCACGGCCAAAGTCCTCATATACATCTTCCGGAATCCATGGTGTACCCATCTTGTAGAAGATATCCACAAACGGGATGCTTTCTGGCATTGACTTTTCCAGATCCGTTACGTTCTGTTCATATCGGCTGTCATTTTCAGCAGCTGCACGGGCTGTTTCAAGCTTTTCACGGATATTTCCGCTCAAATACGCGTCACGGTCCACTAGATTACCGGTTACAGGATCCTCGTACGCTTCACGTTCTGCCAGGATGCGCTCGCGTGCTTCGTCGGTAGTAATACCGAGCATGTCGGCTATGTAACCCACGTCCATACGTCCGCGGTATGCCTGGCTTATACCGATAGCATCGCCCAGATTCTCTGCGGTGGTCGGTTCGGTCATAGGCTGGCTCACACGCTTTGCCAGGATGCCGTCACCCTTGCTCACTACCTTGGTGCGTCGGCCGGTAGTCGGATTGGTTACGGTTACCACCTTTTCAAGTGCTTGCGGGAGGAATCTTTCCGGATCCTCTTCCATGACTACGTTCAAGTTCTTGTTTTCGTTCAGGCGGCCATACTTCTCTACAAACTGGTCGTACTGTGCATTAAGCTGTTTACGGAGTTCTACCGGATCTTCCGCTTGGCTCTGTTCAGCCTGTATCAACTCCTTCAACGTTTCCTTCAATGCCTGGTAGTCCTTGGTAGCATCCGCATAGCTGCGTGTCTTGCCGTTATGTTTGAAGGTACCAGAAGCGATTTCGCTCAATTCACCTTTGCTGGCTACATACACCTTTTCGTCCTTTACGCTCAAAGTGCCGTCCTTCTGTGTAGTGGCTTCACCAGGCACAGTCGGTTTTCCTGATACAGTACCCTTTTCAAATACATTTTCAGGCAAACGTCCGATAGCGTCCGCCAGTTCGGCTGCCAGTTCAGTACCAGGACGGGCTACCAATGTCAAGTTATCTCCACCATAAAGACCACCACTACCGGCGTCGTGAGCCGTCATTACTTCACCAAGCATCATTTCCGGACGTTCGGCAAAGTATTCATTAACAAGCAAAGGAACGTCTACCAACATGTCGTTACCCTTCTTGTCCTGTACCTTGTTCTTTCCGGTACCTACCTGTGTCAAACTGGTAAAAGCAATGCCGTTGCCAGATTCACCCGGCAATCGCTTGCGGAAGAACAGTATGTCGGCTGTCACTTCGGTACCTGCGTTAGCCTTGAAGGTACTGTTCGGCAAACGGATGGCTCCTACAAGATCTACTCCCAAGCTGGAAATGTATTCACGTGCTTTGGTATTTCGGCCGTCCATAGTGGCTGCCGAAGTGATAAAGGCACCTACACCGCCTGGGCGGAGTTCCAAGAGGCCCTTGATGATAAAGTAATTGTGAAGATTGTAAGAAGATCCAAGCTTCTTGCGCAATGCCTTGTCCAGTGCCGGATCTACCGGAGCAGTCTGTCCAAACGGCACATTGGTAACGATAGCATCCTTCGAGCCTGGTCTGAACTGGGTTTCATAACCGGCTACAGTAATGTCCGCATCCGGATAGAGCTGCTTGGCTATACGTCCAGGGATGCTGTCAAGCTCAAAACCGCTCAACATGCTTCGTTCGCTGATTGCTTTCGGCATGAAACCGAGAATATGGCCTACACCCATAGCCGGCTCCTGTATGCTTCCTCCCTTGAATCCCATATATTCCAAGGCTTCCCACAAGCCACGGATTACAGTTTCCGGTGTATAGTGGCTGTTCAAGGTAGAAGCCTGTGCGGCTGCCCATTCCTCGTCAGTCATAAGAGGACGCAAATCTTCATAGTGCTTGCCCCACTTCTTGCTCCAAGATGTAGCTGCTCCAGTTTCGCTCCATCCCCATCGTTTGGCTTCCTTTACCTTTCTTTGCCAGTCGGCATATTCTGCCGAGTTCAAAGCCTCAGCCAGGCCGCCCCAACCTACGAACTTCAACAAGGCTTGTTTTTGTTCCGGTGTGGCGGGCTGTCCGCTGGCTTCCAGTTCCTTCAATGTGCGGATAGCTTCAATGTTGCCTTTCAGCTTGCCTATCTCGCCAGTAGGAAGTTCCAGATGTGTTTCGCCATAGCTCCAGTTGTGAGTGTTACGTTTCACGCTGGCTGCTACCGGCGACGGTTCGTTTACAGAAGGCTGCTGCTCGCCATCGCGCTCAGATACTCTTCCGCTTCCCTGCGTGTCAGGCACATTATTTCCATGCACGCCTCGATCGTCTCTTCCTGGTTCAGTTCGCTCAGCTTCTTGCCGTGCTTCTGTTCCCATTCCTGAATCCGTTCCTTGATTTCGTCCATCTTCTTCCTTTTTATTGGTTAATACTTCAGTTGTTTCCGGTCGTTCAGCAGTCGTTTTCGGTCGTTTTTCGGTCGTAACATTGCTGGCTTTCACCGCTTCACGGTTCAAAGCGGAAAGCATGTCATCTGCAATCCTTGACATGAGAGAACCGCTTTCCAGCTCGTTCATGTTCTCGATGTAGAAGTTATGGTTGCTGTTTCGCACACCGGAGCGGTCCTTATCGCTGATCATTCTCCAGAAGCCATACTTCGGCACCAGCTTGTCGAAATCCTGGGTATCCGGAGCTGCGTCAAAGTTGATAAGCATCATCACGCCTTGCGTATCAGCATCATCCAGCCATACACGGAATACCATATCTCCACCGATAGGAGCTATGTTTGTCAGTCCGTTACTGATATCCTTGCCGTCTACGTGACCGCCTAGTCGGGATGCAAGAGCCTTTGCAAACTTACGGCCAGCCTTTTCAAGCGTCTTGGCAGCTCCCGTGTGCATGTCTTCACGTACTTGCGCCTTCGGGCCTGCCTTATATTCAGAAAGAAGCGCCAGCTGTGCGTCTATTTCCTGTTCCTGGCGCACCAGCTTTTCTTCCATGGCATCCACTTGGCTGAACAAATCTACCATTTGCTCTTTTTGCTTTTCGCGCTTCGCCTGGTTTTTCTTACGGGATCTTTCCGCACGTTCCAACTTCTTGCTCGGCTTGGCTGCTTCCGCAATTCGGTTGATTTGTTCAACGGTAGTCGGTAGCTTCTCAATATTATCCCAGTAACCCACTTCATAGATCACCGGAGCCATACCTGTATCAAGTACAGGCGTGCCGTCGTTCTCAAATTCGTAGATAGTAACTTCCTTGCCCTTATAAAGGACCTTTTCACCAATACGGTATCCGTTTACGCTTTCCGGTTTTCTGCTTCCACCTGCGCTCTCAGCTGGTCTATTTCCGCTTGTTCCGCTTCCTCTTCCTGCTGCAGACGCTGCTTCCAGGCTTCCAGATTCCGCTTCGCTTGCCAAACGCTCTGCTTCGCCGCGAGAACGTCCTGCTTGGCTTTCAATAGTTTCTCTACCTTGTTCATCGTATGTTGGTTTTAATTCATTTCCTTCTGCTGATTTCACACTCTTATACTCGCTAAACGCCTTTGTCTTTCGGGTAGAAGAATCAATCCACTTCTTAAACTCTTCCTTCGATACTTCCGTAATCGCCATGATACGGCTTTCCCATCCGGCATCATAGTTGGAAAGATAAGCTTCGCGGGCCTCTTCAAGAGAATTGAAGCCATACATCACCTTGCTTTCATCAAAGCTGCCGTCCTGGTTGGTCTGATCTACCACAAATACACGGCCTTCTTCCGGCTTGTCGGACAAGAACACGTCTATATGGTCGCCATCCACGGCCTTTGTACCACGGATATAGCCGTAGTCATTGTTCATGGTAGTACGCCATTCCTTACCGTTGGCATCCTTACCGCTACGCACGCTGCCTTTCGGGTTTTCGATGGTAATATCGTAGCCGTCCAGCTTCAAATGCCCCATTTTGTAGTTACCCGCTTCCTTCTGTGCTTCGCTAGGATTGGTATTTACTTCCGCACGGGCCTGTTCGATTGCCGATGCTACTGGTGCCTCAACGCCCACAACACTTTCCGCAAACTTGCGAGCATGCGCTTCATCTTCAAAAATGAAACCACCCTTTCCATAAGAAGAGTAATAGCCTCTGAATTTCTTTACCTCTTTTTTCAGTTCCAGGAACTTGTCACGGTCGAAACGTTCGGTAAACTTTACCGCCCAAACGTCCTGGTCCAGCTTTGCATGGTGACGCTTCTCTACAACGTAGGTATCTGCATTTCCTTCTTTGCCCTCTCTTCCTGTTGCTGGTACCAGCTTTTGTCCTTCGCTTCCTTCTCCAGCCGATCCATTTCCCGGCACACTTCCGTAAAGCTCTTTTCGTCCGGCCACCCCAACGCCTTCGCTTGTTCCCACAGTTCCTTGTTCTTCCATGGAGTGTACGGATTCTTGCTTTTCGGATGATATGTCCTCTTGCAAACGATGTGCTGTTTGCCCGTTTTCTGATCGGTCTGCAACAGATAATGTCTGTCCTCTACCATTTCTTCCTTGTCGTTCATACTTCCTGTCCTTTAATAAATTGATAACATGATTCAATTCTTCGCCAATAGCATCCGTATCTCCTTCGATGCGCCCTTCACCGTCCAACATCAAGCCTTCCAGTCTGCTATCTACCAAGTCTTCCACATAGCGGGTTACTACCTCTTCGTTTTTAATGCTCTGTGGGAACGATGCGTAAGCTCTCTCTACATAATCATCAATGTCAGGGAATGCCTCGCGGATCTGGTTTGCAAATGACTTGAACTCTTCTTCTGTATAGCGGTCTCCACGAATCAGGGAATGAATATTCTCATGGTAAACAGCAGCCTTCATAGCCTGTTTACCGGCTCCATTTTTAGCTGCCTTGTTAGCCCATACAAATATTTCATCCACTTCATACACATAAGATGCAAGCGAACCAGGTTCATTATAGCCTCCTTCTATCTTGGAAAAGATTTCTTCACCTACACGCTCTTTATACAAAGAAAGGTCTTCCAAGCGACCTACAACAGTTACCGGTCTTCCTTGAATCTCCTTCTTGACTTCCTCAATCGCTTCATTCGCAAGCTGCTTGGCCTGCTCAATCTGTTCAGCGCTTACGCTTGTGCGGCCTTCATCGCTGCCAGTTCCTTGTCCAGTAGATACTGGAACATCATTCCCGTTACCATCTGCTGGTCTGTTTTCGGCTGTTCCTTGTGGAGCTTGCGCACCCTGTTCTCTACCAGTTGAAATTTCAGCAACCGGTCGTACACTTTCGGCTGTCTCTTGATTTCCTTCAACAAGGTTTCCAGTTCCGTCGGCGACATTGTCCCCAACTTCTGCGATACCACCTGGGCTGCCTGCATTGTCATTTCCTTCTTGTCCATTGTCTGCTATGTTTGCTGCAAAATTAGAAATAAATTCATTATATGTTTCACTTTCCCAAAAATCTTGCGTAAATCCTGCACGGATTTCCACTATACTTGTAATCGCATCCTGTAGTTTTCGGTAGTCTGCGTAACTCATTCCGTACTCATCCCAAACTACCATTTCGTGCATATCCTCGAAATGGTTCGCTTCTTCATCGTAAAGTTTTTTTGCCTCACGCATACGGTTACGCTCTACATAGCGGTTGATGTCGCCTATTGTCTCCACTTCGCCGAGTAAGCTGAGCAAGGCGTTTGCGCCTTCTTCCTGCGTCTTGCCGCTGAAACGGATTCCTGCATCCTTTGCTGCCTGTTCAAGCATTTCTCCGAACTCGCTCACGCTTACGCCGCTATTGGCACGGGTAGCGAATACAAAGTTCAATCGTTGCAAGTCTGCCTGGCCGTATCCGGTCATGCTCATTACACCTTTCAAGGTAGTATCACCCACCTGTTCATCCGCTTTCATCAAGCGTACACCACCGCTAATCAGCTGCGCTGCAAGCTCTTCCGGTGTATGCGGTTCCAGGTCGTTCAGTACAGAAAGAGCGGTTTCGCTATCGGAAAACTCCTTTTGCATCTTTCGGTAATCGTCGCTAGGCTTATACACTTCACGCTTTGTTTTTGCTGCTTTCTGCTGCGCTTCACTACGTGTTACGGCTGCCTGCGCCTCTTCTTGGGTAGGACCGGCAGTAATTCTTTCCATGACTTTCCAGAAGTCCAGTTTACGCTGCGCTTCCGTCAGGTTCATTTCTTCTTCTGCCAGCAGTTCACGAGCAGCGATAGCCTCATCTGGGAAGAAGTCGCTTTCTTCCATTTCAGTACGTATGGTTTCAATCTTGGCACTCTGTTCAGCCACTTGTTTTTCAAGGGATGTACGCATGTTGCGCATGCTCTTTACAGCACCATCCAGGCCAAGTGATTCTACCAGGTATGCACGAACATCTTCCGGCTGGCTGTTCTCATAGTCCGGTTTTCCGGCGTTCTTGTGCCCTTCCGGATATTTGGCCAGGCGGTTAATGGGCTTCTTCATTTCCTCGGCTATACGTGCTGCCTCTTCGGCTTCTTTAGCCTTCTGTGCTGCACGTTCTTCCTGGCGATGGATTTCGCGCTGTTCACGCTCATAAGCCTTGTCTGCCGCTTCATATTCCTGCATGATAGGGATTCTTTCGGCATTGAGCATCATTTCGCGCAATTCTTCTTCTGTAATGGCGGTCGGTTCGTTAGTACCTTCTTCCATCACCATCCATCCATTTTTACGGGATCCGCCTACGACTTGTGCACTTACGGTATTACCTTCAGTGTCGGCCAGTAATACAGTTTGTCCAGGGACAATAGGAGTTTGTCCTTCCAGAATGTTTTCGTCTTCCTGGGCTGCACTTAGCATTGAATCCATGACATATTCAGATTCAAACTGGAAAACATAGCCCCAAGCATCCTCCATGCGCATAGATATAGCCTTGGTGTCGTCAAAGGTAGAGAAATCTATATTGGCAATTTCAGAAGCCTCAAGAGGAACAACGATTATCTGTCCTTCCGGAGAAACCAGGTTGCCTGTCGCGTCTATACCGTTTACCACCACACCATATTTGTGCGTAGGATCCTCATTCTTACCAAGGGCTACCACTACTATTTTACCATGAGGAGATACCATATTTTGGGCAAGCGTTTCAGCCGCTTCCGCTTCCGGTAGATGCGCCATAGTTAGGGCCTCATTCATGCCGTCCACTACATCGTTCTGCTGCAAATAGTCTTCTGCAAGTCTACGTTGTTCATTGTCGAGATTGGACAACAACGCTTCACGGTTGGCATCATCAGCTTCACCGATTGCATCAATGGCTTCATCCAGCATGCCGGAGTTTCTCAGACGTTCTCTGGCTACCTGCTGGCGTACTACTGCCTGGCGCATCTTTGCCGGATCATGTTCTGTGTAAAGAGCCGCACCGGTTTCTCTGGCTGCCGTTCTTGTAGTAGATGGAGCGGATTCAGAAGAAACAGGAACCGCCGGAGCAGAAATAGTGCTGCCAGGCAATGCAGGAGCGTTTACAGGTTCCATTTGCATTGCTGTTTCTTGTGTCTGATTTTCAAGCAATGGTGTGATGCCTGATTCAGAAACAGTAGATTCAGCTTCTCCGCCTATCTGCAAGTGCTCACGCTGGTTTCCTTGAAGAATAGACTTCATGTTGGAAATATATTCATCATAGGCGCGTCGTTCTGTTTCATTCAGACTGTTGTATTTCTTTTTCAATACATTGTCCATCCAGCCAGTCTTCTGTCCGTACGCTTCATCCATACGGTTTTTTAACTGTCTGGTACTAAACTGATAGTCTTCCGAACTCTGGATGCTGTTAAGAAGATCATCAATGGTCTTGAACGCCTGAGCTTCACGACCGGTTAGTTCTTCACCTCTCTTGCCCTTGGCATAGGCTTCTGCTATCTGTTCCTTTCCGGTGTTGTACATCTTCGCTACCATGTCAAAGATACGGGTAGCCGTATTCATCTTGCCGGCATTGTCCATCATGCCTTCCAGTACATTTACCTGGTTCGGCATAACCTCATTCTGCATGTCATGGCGGTACTTTTCAGCTTCCTGGCGAGTTTTGAAACGGCGTGTTTCATTTGTTTGTCCGCTTGGATTGAACTTTTCTACCGTAAAGCTTCCGTCGGCCTGTTCCTGCACATCAGAAACGTTGGTGTTCGGTGCCAGGCGGAACTGCATGCCTGTCATAAGGTACGCCACCTTCGCTTTGGTAGCAAGATCTATATTTTCATTGCTTAATAGCTGGCCTAACACACTTCCTTCCTTGCTAACTCCAAGTTCTTGCGACGCAAAACCAAAGTCAGAGGGAACAAGACCTTTTCCTTCCGGTGCATCACGCTTCAATTCTTTGGCGTCTTTCACCTGCAGGATGCTTTCAGCTATTTCTTGTGCGTCCTTTCCGTTAATGCCAGCTTGGTTCAGCTGTTCAATGTCTTCTTTTGTCAAGTTAAGCTTTTCAACATCACGCATGCGGACACCGGTTTTTCTGTATGCTTGATATCTTTTAACGGCTCCAAGAATGTCAAAGCCGAGATTCATCAAGCCTGCATGGGCTATTTCCTTGGTCCAGTCCACGTTATTGATATCAAAGTTAGGATCTTCCAGATATTGTCCGAACACACTGCTTCCAGTAAGGATCGCCGTACGGCCTCCCAAACTTGTCGTATATCCCAAAGCGCGTCCGGCTGTTTCACCCAAACCGCCTTCCATCATTCCGCGGAACTTGTCATTCGACACACCGAAAACGCCCATAACGGCACCAGTGGCAGCGCCCTTAGCCATGGCAGTAGCTGCTTTGCCCAAGTCTACATCTCCAGTCTGGTATGCTTGTCCTACCATGCTTCCCAATCCTTCCAGAGTACCGAAGTTTACGGCTTCGCTGGCAGTACGTAGAGCCCATTTCATACCGGTCTGTTGTGCCGCACGGGTAGCAATAGCTCTTGCAGCGGCTTCGCTCAATCCGCTTGCCATAAGTCGTTTGGTTGCTCCATTTAATAGGGCGTTTCCTGCTACACCGCCAACTGCACCGGTAACAGCCATTACCGGAAGATCAGTAGCTACAGAAGCTGCCATTGCGCCAATTTCTTCGCCTGCACTTGGTTGGTAATGTTGCAATCCTCCTGATTCAATTTGGCGTTGTTCATAACTCTTTCCGTCTCCCATGCTCATAAGCTGGCCTAGGATAGATCCTGAGAACACGTTACGCATAATGTATTCCGCGGTGCTCTTTGGAGTATTCTTCTGCACAAGATAGTCATACACTTTCTGCATAAGCTGCTCTTGCAATGGATTTGTAACGCCTTCTTCACCGCCGGTTTGTGTTCCGTTCTTTTCTGCCAGGTACTGTTGTACACCATCTATTACTTTCTTGGCATCGGTGGCCTTGGCATACTCCTTGTGTGATTGGTCGCCCATACCAGCTGCACCGGAAAAAATACCGCCATTGCCATAAACGGTTTTCTGATATTCACGTATTTGGGCACGGCCTTCTTCACGTCCTTGTTCTATCAGTCCATCCACAACACCTTTCAGTTCGCCGTTCCATATCTTGTCGGCTGCGCTTGCGTTAGCAGAAGCTTCTCTCTGCATCTGTTCAGATCTTGTTTCAGGATAGGCATGCGGTGTTCCTTCCCATTCAGAGACCAGTTCATTCATGTAATCTTGATATGTAGCAGGCTTTTTCCATTCCGCAGCAGGAATATCTGATGTCTTTTGGATGTCCTTACCCAGAGTATCGTCCTTTTTACTAACGGTCTTTGAAGCAGGAACAAATTTTTCACGATTAATCTGTTGTTCCCAAGCATCCAGCATGGAATTATCTGCAACTGGCACATTCTGGCTCTTTACAGGCTGTGTTTGCGTAGAGTCGGCACTCTTTACTGCTACTTGTGTACCCATTTCATTCATTTCGGGTACATTGGTTGTTGAATCTGTACCCGTTTTTATTGTTTCGGGTACACTTTGAGAGCCTTTTCCTTGCGTAATATCCAGTTTTGCCGGTTGCGAGGTTTGATTCATATACACCACACTGTCCGGCTGGAATGTAGAACGTTCCGTGATTTCCTCTTCTTCATCCTTATAATAAGAGGTTACGAAAGGTTTCAAGCCGCTGTCTACAGCACGCTGGTATTCGTTGATAGGAATGTCGTAGTCGCTATCCTTATCATCGCGCATACGGATAGTAGCACCGGGATAGTTCTTTGCATAAGATTCTATCCCATACTTTTCGATGTTCTTCTCAGACACCTGGTGGTCCTTTCCGTCCACATTGAGCATGTATTTCTTGATTGGCATAATTAAATGAAGTTTGAAGTAATTCCCCCAAAATTAAACGCACATGTTTTTAAATGGTTCATATCTTGCCAAACAGAATAAAAGCCCCTACACGTCACGTGCAAGGGCTTCCTACGAAATAATGAATTTTAATTAACCTTAAATCACACACCATGAGCTCGCTTGCCCATGTATCATATTATGTTAAAACTGAGTTTCCTATTCCAAAGGCGGTTTTTCTTCCTTATTTCCGCCATATCTGCTGCTCTTGTACTGAACCTTCCATAGAGAATCATTGTACTTGGTAATGGCTTCATACATTTCCTGGTCGGACGGCACGGAAGATCCACCCATAAATCCGCCGTATTTGGTTACAGCAAAGTCTTTTCCTCCCGGTTCTTTCAGCATATCCTGGTAGGCCTTATGAATCCAGTTACTACCGTATTCATCCGGAGTATACCGCTTGGTGCCTGTACCGGTTTTCAGTTCCAGATACTTCTTATTCCCGGTTCCGGTTCTTTCCACTCTGGCGCGTGCGGTAGCTTCGCTTGCCTTGTTATGACGCTGGGTTTCCTTTAGCGTGGCTTCATCCTTCTGCTTCTGCCAAGCAAATTTCTGCGCCGCCAATTCGTCTGCTGCTTTCTTGCGTTCGGCTTCCGTCTTGGCATTGTTCATCTTCCATTCCAGTTCATTCACTTTCATCTGGTAGTTGCGTTCAGCCTGCTTGGCTGCTGCTGCTGCCGCTTCCTGCTTGGCTCGTTCTGCCCGGTCTTGTGCTATTGCAGCCAGATAATCCTTCGCGTTGCTTCTGGCCAGCTGTTCATGCCCCATACGGATTCGCTCCAGACGGTTATACCCTTTGGTTCCGTCGTCCAGGTTCATAGCCACGTGCCCGTTTTTTGCACGCACATAGTTCACCAGATTACCCAGCACACTGCCTACACCCGTAAGAATCTTTGCAGTCTTCATGCGGCGTTCACGTTTCTGTCGGTCAGCTTCCGTTTCGTACGGATCCTGTCCTTTGATGATGTTACTCCACTCGGCATAACTCAAATCCGGCTGGCCCTGGCTTCGTCTGTATTTGCTGAGCTCGTAGGCATATTGTCCGCGGCTTACGTTCGGATTGGTCTTGACCAGTTCTTCATAACTGCCTGCATTAACCCATGCCGGAGTGTTATCCTGCTTTATGCTTAAATCAGGAGCTTGGGCAGCTGCTGTCAGTTCGCCGGTCTGTATAGGAGCTTGCGGAGACTTGTCCGCTTTGTCCTGTGGGGAAGGCGCTGTCATGTCTGTAATGGAAAGCTCTTCTGCTGGAGCCTCCGTAACGGGTTGCTGCAAGGTTTCCTGTTCGGCCTTCTTCTTGTCCTTATAGTTCCTGAATCTTCCGAATATTCCCATACCGTCACTTTATGAAAGCAGTACCCAGACTGGTACCGGCATTGATTAGACCTTGCATGGCTTGCGCCTCGCTTTCCGCTTTCTTGATGCGCACATTGTTGATGGCATCCGTATAGTTCCTGTTTGCTGCCAGGTAGTTCTGCATGGCATTGTTCTTGAACTGCGTACTTCCCGCCGCAATGTCGGCCGTAATATCTTCCAGTGCCTCGTTGGCAGCTGCCTTCTGTAAGGCCACGCTTTCATCAGTCGCACCGGTAACGGCCGCACTGGCCACTGCACGCTGCGTGTTCGATTTCAGAAGCTCGCGAGCCTGGCGGAGCGCCGCCTGGTTCTCACTGCTCTGCAATGGATCACTGTAAGCCAGACGGTTCCAGTAAGCCAGTTCCTTGTCTCTGGCTCCTTCAAGATCCCGGATGCTTTTCTTATAGGCACCGCCGCCTCCGAATATAGCACTTAATAACCCCATGTATATAGATAAACGTTAAAGATTAGACATAGTTTTGGCAAGTTATGATTGCACAGCAAACGTAATCCTTTACTTTCGCCTGCCAACCATAACATGCCAATCATTTATTATGGAGTTTAACAAAGGGGATGCAGTTAAGATCAAGGGCTCGAATCTCTTCGGCAAGGTAGTTGCCCAGGGAGCGGACAATATGATATCCGTGAAGCTTGACAACGGGGCGTACATGCACGCACCCGAAAGCCTCCTTACACCCGTAGCCGAAACGGCAACTCCAGAAACGCATGATCCTGTTACGGGCCGATTCAAGAAAGGCCACAAGCCCATGGCAAATGCTTCCCGCAAGCGCAATCAGATGAAGTATTGCCGTGAAACCATCCTAAGCCAGTTGCAACCGTTCCTGGAAGACCTGGGAACACTTATTGAGCAGATAGACGAGCCGGGAGACAAGATCCTGGCCATTTCCCGTATCATGCCATACTCCATGCCTAAGCTCGCTACCGTCGAAGTCAAGGACAAGGAACCGCGCAACCTCAATGCAGAAGAGCGTATCGCAAAGCTCAACGCCGCTTACCATGGCAAGCCGGATCCTACAGAAGAAGAGGAAGAAGAGTAGCGTACAACTTTCCCCTATGTTTTCATATCCTCTTTATGCTTGTATTACAATACATGAATACTTTCGTGCCATGTAATAAATGTAATACAGAAATATGGCAGAAATCATAACGTTCAGACCTACCCCCGAAGTCCAGGAGATCCTCAACAAAATTAAGGAAGAAGGATCAAGCGTAGGCAAGTATATCAACAACTCCATTGTTTCCGCTAGTTCAGGAGGCACTGGATCATATACCACCCGTTTTCTTTTCTATCCCGAAGATTCGGAAGTTATTCACTTCTCGCAAGTGAATACCGGTATGCCTCTCTCTCAATCAGTGGCAGCCTATTCCGTACCGGTAGGACAGCTCTCGGCGAAGGCGTACAGCGATTTCAAGATTACGCTGATGAATTGCGGTATGGAATACTTCTATTTCCGCCTGAATGCAGATCATGTCGTTGGTATTATCTCAACAAGCCGCGAAGAGGCATCCATAGAGTTTTCCAAATACTTCATACAGGATCCGGAATCGAAGGAGTACGCACGCACCATGTTGCCCTTGCCGCAAGTCCGTTATGATCGTAGAGCAAAGACAGTCATTGTCATTACCAAGGAACCTGAATTATAAACTTATAAAAAGACATATCATGTATATTCAAGCAACAGGAAAAATCGTAAGTCTTCTCGACCAGCGTTACGGGCAGACCAAATCAGGAAAAGACTTTGAAACCCGCGAATATCTTATCGAATTGGACAGCGGTTCACAGTACGTTCATAGTGTTAAGTTCTCCATGAGTAGTTTTGACGGCCCTATACAGAACCCAATCAGTGTCGGAGACGTTGTAAAGGTAGGTTTGAGGATTGTAGCCCGCCAATACAACGGCAAATGGTTCAACGATGTAAGCTTGGTACAATGGGAAAAGGTCGGTTAGAAGACATGATTGCCAGGGCAGAAGAAGCGGTTGTTAAGAAGGCAGCTCAGTACGCCTATCAGTGCACTAACAATATAACCGTAGGGACTGCCCAGACGGCTGCCTATACGATGATAAAGGAAAGCATCATCCTTGGTGCACGTCTGATGCAGGAAGAGTTAAAGAAAGATAATGAAAAAGAACCATGAATACCTTCCACCAGGAACCAAGGTTTGATTGCAGAAACATGGCACTTTGCGGGATTCACTCTCTTAGCAAGTGCCGGAGATATAAAGGCCGTTTGTCTGAATGCGCTGGATGCACGCTTGTCCGGAGAAAGGCTAAGACATTGAACTATGTAGAACCAGGAAAGAAGATCTGCCCGCATTGCGGACGTGAACTCAACATTTCCATGTTCTATCTCCGGAGGATCCATCGAAACGGAGAAACATACACATACCGGACGGCACGCTGCAAGCTATGTACGTCCTATGATAGAAGATTAATGTATAAAAAGAAAATATTTGAACATGAAAAGGGAAGAACTTGTAAAACTGGAAGCCCGGTTGAAACTCTTGGGATATTCATGCGACACCACTCCCATAGCCGCTACTCGGAAGTGGTATAAAAATATAAACCGTGAACAAAATCATTCAGCCAGACTTCTATATTATATATGGATCCATACCGATTCCGAAACAGGCAAAGAGCTGATCCAGGTAGAAGCATCTGGAGTCACAGGTACCGTAATAAACGGATATAAAATCAAGACCGAATTTTCATCAAGAGAAAAAATTGATCCAGAAGAATTGGAACAGGAAGTAAAAAAAATAATGGAATCATATAGAACCCTAAAACTTAGCAAACAATGAACAACTTCATCGTACCCTGGCAACTTTTTGTACACCTTCAAGAATTGCCTATAATAGCAAAAGACATCAATACACCGGAAATTTATTACTCATAAACTTGTATCTATACTATGAACAGAATAAAGACATACGTATTCGACATTAACATCTATCCATACACATTGGATATTAATGCCACTTCTATTATCGAAGCAAAAAAGAAAGTAAGAAACATGGGCTATCATAAAGCCTATTTTGTCAAGATCAAACCTTTATTCAAGTAACAATGTTGTTAGGAAAGAGATATACCAGGATTAAAAGGAAGAGGAATGCTAAAACCTTAAAGGTGGAGTTTACCAGGTCCGACGGATCGACTATAAAGTTATCCAGAAAACTGAATATGATAGCAGTCGTTTCCCTTTATTACAAAGTAAATAAAAAAACAGTACAAAAAGTTGCATATAAATTTAAATCCTCATTAAAACAGTAATTATGGAAAAGTACATTTCAAGAAAAGAAGTCCTGGCAGAGCCAATGGACGAATTACAAGCAGTAGAGTTGGGCTATGCACGTCCTAACGAAGACAACCATGAATGGCGCCAAGGTTATCACGTCCTTTATCCGGACGGATATCATTCCTGGTGCCCGAAAAAGCAGTTTGAAGAATCAAACCGATGCGCGGAAACATTTGTAAACAGATTGTTTATTGAACTAGAAGAATTAAATGAAAGAATCAAATCATTAAAGTCTTTCATGTACACAGAAAAGTTCAATTCTTTGGAACCGGCACAACGCATTTGCATGGAAAGACAATTAGGCTCAATGACTTCTTATAATTCTATCCTGGAAGAAAGAATCAGGTTGATATTATCTTCTCAACCTTGTGGAGAATTAGCGAACTGTGCATGCGATTAACTAACCCAGGGCGGCCACGTGTCGCCCTTAATACCTATAACTATGAGCGACTACAAAGAATGCTTATCAGATAAAGATCTAGTTAAATACGAATATCACCTTAGTGTATTAAAGGATATAGTCTTAAGAAATTTAGAAGATGCGAATATATGTATCGTAGACGGTTTTTACACCTTGTTTGCGCAAGACGCAAAGAAAGCAGGATACGACATTATAAGTGTCTCAAAGGCTTACTTTGATGGTTATTACGACGTATTCTTAAAAAAGCATTCAAAAGAAGCCAGCAACTGGGAGCAAGTACGAATCCAAGCGGCTATTGCTGCTATGCAAGGTATATGCGCTAGCCCAGTTAATGCAGTAAGAAACGAAACTACTCTTGCAGAAGTGTCTGTAAAAATAGCCGAAAAGCTAGTTGAAGCTCTCAAGAATATAAATTGCAAGGAGGAACCTCTATGACATTAAAAGAAGCAAGAGCATGGATGCTTAGTAATCCTGATAAGAAAATAACCTGCCAGTATTTCCATGACGAATGGATAATGTTTGACGGTCGTCGTTTCGTCTTCGAGGATGGAGTGGAACCGGATTTGTATTGGTGGAGTATCGCGTGGTCTTATGATTGTGAGTGGTATGAAATGAAGGAGGAAACAGAATGAACAGAAAGCAGATAATGTCAATGCTCGGGGCTTTACCACAGCATGAATTAGAAATATTAAAAGAAGAATACCTCATAGATATAGAAGCTTCAAAAATGAAGGTTGAAAATGAATGGAAGGATATTCCGTTTTATAACCGACCTATAGTACTACCACCAGAACAGAGTTTAATCACAGAAAAGAAAAACCACGCAAAACCAATGGAACAAGTCGCAAAGGAAGTGCTCAAACGTAGGAAGAAGAATAAGAACAAGAAAACACACCGTAAAAAATAAGGAGGACTGTTTATGAAACTTTGGATAGCTAGAGATAAAGATGGTGGTTTATATCTATATAATTATGAGCCATGTAAAAATAAAATTTCGGGAAGATTTACCTGTTGCATTAAGCCGAACGGTGAGTGGTCAGAAGAATATGAATTAAACAGTCATTTACTTCCCGAAGTAACCTTTGAGAATAGTCCACAGAAAGTAAGATTAGAAATAGTTAAGGAGGAAGAAGAATGATAAACTTAAACAATATAGCAGCACTTTGTGCTGAAAACGCAAAGAAAAGAGGTAAGGTAGGATATGATGTATCACACTTGCTTTCATGGTGGGGCATAAGAAACGAGCTTAGTGAGTTTGATAGAGCAAGTGAAACAGAACCATCCGAACACATACCTGAATACACCGAAGCCCAGGAAGAACTGGCAGACATTCTTATCACATGCCTTACGGAACTACACCGTAGAAATGTAGATGTAGAAGCGATCATAACAAAGAAACTTGAATTTAACCAGAATAGAAAATGAAAGCAAGACATATCAGGAAGTTAAGGAAACAAGTACAATCCTTTAAGACTTTTCGCATTATTACAAGTTGTGGTGCGTTTGGGGACTTCTTTTACCGGTATGAATGGGAGTTTAAAGAAATAAAGGCCAGTACTCCAATACATGCTATTGAACGTTATATGAAATGGCATTACCGTCATTTTAAATATAGAAGCAGTCATCAGCAAGAATGGTATAAAGAAACATCATACAAATGGGGAGAAATCTTAGTTGTAGACGAAAAAGGTTATAAACGATATTATCATTAATTATGAAACCAACAACAGCGTTAGTAATGATTATACTGTGTCTTACACTTGCTGTATGTTATACAATTTATCATACAAATTCAGGATGGTGGATTATCCTGCTATTCTTGTTAGACGCGAGTGTAGATTTTAACGATAAAAACAAATAATAATATATTATGAATATAGGTCTTTTGGCAGTAGATAGCAATTACCCGAACTTAGCTCTTATGAAAATATCTTCTTATCATAAAGGCAAAGGGGACTTAGTTGAATGGTATAATCCTTTTGACAAATACGACATTGTATATATGTCAAAGATCTTTTCTTTTACACCTGATTACGGGCAATACATGACTAATACTACTCAAATTTGTAAAGGTGGTACCGGATACGACATTTCTTCTACTCTTCCCGAAGAAATAGAACATATAAAACTAGACTATTCTATATATCCTAGTATTGGACATAAAACCGCTTACGGATTCTTGACAAGAGGATGCCCTAATAAGTGCAAATGGTGTATAGTTCCCAAAAAGGAAGGAGATATCAAGCCTTATATGGATGTTGAAGAAATAGCAATAGACGGCAGAAATGAATTAATATTAATGGATAATAACATTCTTGCTAGTGACCATGGAATAGAACAGATCGAGAAAATCATAAAGATGAATGAAGGCCGAATGAAGAAGATCAAGGTCGATTTTAATCAGGGGCTTGACGCGAGATTAGTGACGGATGAAATTGCAAAGATGCTTTCACGTTTGAAGTGGATACAGCAAATACGTTTCGGATGCGACACACCAAAGCAGATTGAAGAATGTGAAAAAGCGTGCGCGATGATCGACAAACACGGATACAAAGGGGAATATTTCTTTTATTGTATCCTGCTTGATGACTTTGATGAATCGTTTAGCCGCGTGAACCATTGGAAGAAAAAAGGATCCAGCAGGTATTTACCGCATTGCCAACCATTTCGGGATATCGGGAACAAAAGTCAGATTATCCCGCAATGGCAGAAGGATATGGCGCGATGGACCGACAGAAAACATTTGTTCCGGACGTGCGAATTTGAAGATTTTGAGCCTCGCAAAGGGTTTAAGTGCAAAGAATATTTCCTATAGTAGGGTGAAATCAATGTTTCACCCTTTCTTTATCAGATCACATCGTACAGATCAAACGCATCAGGATTTACCGTGTAGTCAATAACTTTTCTCATAGCCGTATCAGCCTGGCGCTGGATCACTCGCACATAACTATAAATAGGACGGTTACTTTTTACAGTCTGTCCTACACAATACTCTATCACTTCGGTCTTAATACCGATCATAAATGCAAACTGTGCAAATGTCTTTCGTGCTGAATAGTAAGAGAACGTCCCTTTGATTCCCGCTTCCTCCTTTAATTTCGTGAAGCATCCGTTTATATAAGAATTTACGATCTCATATTTTCTTTTCCCGGGCCATTCCAGTTTCCCGCCTGGAGCGTGCTTGTCTATAATCGGACGCGCTTCTTCCGGAATACGGAAAGTGGTAAACTTATCACCAGTCTTTTTGTTTTTTGTTTTTGTTCTGATGTAGCACAATTCTTCACCTTTCAAATTCACTTGCATCAAGTCCACCAGATTAATGCCGCCAAGATAAAATGAAAGCAAAAACATATCCCTGGCAAACTTTGCTCTTTTACTCTCCAGTTCCATGTCTCTAATCTTTTGAAACTCTTCTACAGTTACGTCCATCAATCGGACGCCAATCTTTGGAAGTTTAAAACCGGCAAATGGATCGTGCTCATATCTTACCCATCTGTTTTCTACAGCCTCGTTGATTGCAGCTTTCAAGTGAGCCATTTTCATGTGTATTCCGCCGGAAGTGTACCCGCGCTCCTTCATTTTAGTTACCAGAAGGTTTATATCCGTACGTGTCAAGTATTCTATTACAGGATTACCAATAATAGACATAATCACTTTCTTGCTTCTTTCGTACATAATTGCATAGTTTTCCCTTCCTTCTTTACGGATTCTATCTATCCGCCTAGAAAGCAACTCTTCAAGCGTCATGCTTTCTTCCTCTTGTTGGGTTTTAAGAAGCTCATCCTTCAAGGAAGCGCAAGTAGAGAAAGCCTTGATGTTAATATTATCCAGTTTCGATTTATACTCAGAAAGCACATACGCCATGCGCTTGTTCATGATAGAAGCATCCTTCCGGTAGCATACACGTCCATTCTCAAATTGAGAATCATCGTCTATTTCAAACTCAGTCGATATATAACGTACCGTCTTCTTGTGCGTCAATGCTAAATAAATGCCCAACTTTCCCGAAGCTTTTCGGCGGGCTGGCAGAATCTTGTAATTTAATGTTGCCATACGTTTACTTTTTAATGTGGTTTTTGACAAACCTTTCCGACAAACCTTTGTTCCCAAACGTGGGTACATGGTCTATTTTTTTTAAAGTAAAACAAATAACGGCCTATTATGTTCAAAGTATAATCCGTTGTTTATCAGTACATTTAACGTATTATTCTATGACAAGACAAAGGTAATACAAAATATTCAAATATGCACTGTTCTTAACCTTCACGGATTTACCTCAACTCTTTAAGGCACAATTAATTATTTTACTTCTTCAAAAATGTTCCGACAAACCCTTTGACAAACCTTTAGAACAAGGATGCTTAAATCTGTCTAAAACCACGGTTAATAATCTATCTGCGACAAATATATAAAACTTTTCATTTGCACCCAAATTTGAGTACATATTTGTATCGTTAGGAATGGTAGCACTATACCTCACTACATACGCCAAGTAGAATTGACATATTTCTAAAATGCCTTCGGTAAAACAAAACAAATAGTAAGCCCAAAAGCAGTATTTTAGTCTTACACTTTGTAACATCAAATGATAATTTTTAATGTCTTTATGTTATTCCCTCTTTCTAAAAAATAAAAACCAGGAAATAGTACCAAGACATCCATACTGTATTCCCATAGGAACCCCTTCTACATCGTTACCAGACTCAAAGTAGTCATACGTATATTCTATCATATAATTCATTACAGATTCAAAAAATATCATATAAACTAAAACCAAGGCTGATAATGATAAAAAAAATCTATTCCTATTTTTATGCTTTTTGTTATAAATAGATTTTACAATAGATAGAAACCCTATAATAATAGAAACCGTTACTACCTGAAATATCCTCAAATTGACCGTATAACTAAACCCTCCAAGAATTTCGGTCAAACCGTAAATTAGCGCTCCAACAGAACCACAAAGCAACCCCATAAACACAAAAGAAATGGATACTTCATACCAATTACATTCTTGTGGCTCTTCTTCATGTTTCAACATATTTTTATTCTCAACAAATTCTCTGCCATATTCATTAATGGTAAAAGTGTTCCAACGCCAATCTTTATCAAAAGAAGCTTCTTCAAAGCGCCCGTAAGGCTTTAAAAGATTCTTTATTTTCTTGTCGAACAAAACGTCATTGCTATAAAAGGATGAATACTCTTTGCTTTCTACCGGTCCTTCTTCGCAATAAGAATCATATAAGACATTTTGGGCTATCATTATATAAATATCCATACCTCACCTCCTCGGAATCAAATAATATCTTTTTTACCACTCACTTTCTTGCCTTGAAGCTTACCCAATTCTTCCTTGGCCTTATTATACATACCGGCTACCTTCAAGTTGTACTCTTCCATAAATTCCAGTTGCCCCAGAAGCTTCACATTTTCTTCCTGAGCAAGCTTCAACTCACCCCGGCATCTGGCCAGTGCTACATGTACATTTTCCTCATCTTCCGTTTCATCACCTCGAAGAATGGGAAGATCGTCTGTTATATACATTGATCCTTCGCCACGCATCAGCCATTCAGCAGAGATATCAGGGAATGTATGCAATATAGCATGGAGAGTTTCGTAGGCAGGAAAACGGTTAAGTCTTATATAATTATTTAAAGTTACTTGAGCTATTCCAATCTCGTGAGCAAAAGAATTAACCGTATATCCTTTTTCTTCTATTAATTCCTTTAATCTTAAAACTATTTCCATAATAATTTGTATTATAGTCTAAATAAACTACTTTTGCACAATCACCAATAACATAATAATATGGAACATCTATTCTCTAGCCTTACAGAAGATACAAAGCTACGCATGTGGTGTATCGAAAAAGTATCTGAATCAAAATCCGATTTTAACGAAGAAAAATTGGCCCTAGCCAATAAAATTTATCGTTTCATTACGGAAAAGAACAAGATTGTACACATAAAAACCGCTCAATACCCAGAGTATGCCCAGCTTTACATTCTTCGAGATTTTGACCTTCTCCCAGAAATGTTGGCAGATTACCCTACCTTTATGAATCGTGAACTAGCCAAAGATCTAACTGAACTAGGGCTAATTTTCAATACAAAGGAAGAAGCATTGGCAGCCAGAGAGTTAATGTTAAATGCTATTTCCAGTCGATAGCATAAAGCATATCATCTACCCAATTAAAAACATATTCTAGGCTCTCTATTTCTCTTTCGTTCATACCGGAAGAGCGTAGAGAGCTTTTTCTGTCTTCATCAAATAAGTTTCCATTCAGTCTAGCCTCAACGGCATACCTCATAAACTTTCTCCGGCTTAGCGGGTGCGAAATCGCAGCATCGGATACAAACGCATTAAACAATTCATTTTCGTTCATAACTCTTTCCTCCAACAAAAGTTCAACTCAATTATTTATAATTACTCCAAATAAACTAATTAGATTAAAACAATTAGTTTAAATAGTTGTTATGTTAAAACAAACAGACTATATTTGCAGTGGAAATCCAAACAATCATTTCCACAATTATCGTTTAATCCACAAAAATAAAGAATTAAAATGACGAAAACAAGCCGAACTTACAGAATTGTAGTCGAGTATGGAGTACAGAAGCAGCTTTGCAAGCACTTCGGCGTTTGCGACGAAACAGTACGCCGTGCCCTCCGTTACAACGGCGAATCTACAAACGAGCTGCACAAGAAGATCCGAGAGGAAGCCTTCCGTCTCGGCGGCCAGGAAATCACAGTAGAAAAAGCAATCCATTAAACCAGAAAGACTATGAACGCAATCAGCCTCAACACCACTACAGCAGAAGGTATCCTCCTGACCAACCTGTACCAGCTGGCACGCATCCGGGTAAAGACATTCACCAAGAACGAAGCGGCCAAGTGGGTAGGCGGCCGTCGTCGCCTGGAAAAGCTGGTAGCGGAAAACAAGATACGCCAGTGCAAGCCGGGCGACCAACAAAACTCCTCCTGGCGGTGCGATGCCGAAGACGTACTCCGGCACGCCATGATCCTCCAGAGCTGACGTAAAGCAAAGAAAAACAAACTAAAACCTATATGTTATGGAAAAGAATTTTTGGACAAAAGCCGAAATGGACATCATCGAAAGGCATTACCCTTACATGGAAGTCAAGCATTTACAGAAGATGCTGCCAGGCCGCAGCCTCCGCGCCATCTACGCCAAGGCGCAGAACATCGGAGTGACGGCGTACACCCGTACCACCGCATACCTGGAGTATCTTCACCTGAATCTCGGACGTAAGTCCTACAAGGAAATGGCAGAAGAACTCGGATGCAGCAAGTCGGCTATATCCTACAGAACAAGAACCCTACGTGCAATCCTTTAATCATCAGAACTATGGCAAAGAAGAATTATCAAGAAAGTAGCCTCCAGATACAGTGTGTTTCCTGGTTCAAGTACCAGTACCCTCATTTGGCCATGTTGTTGTTCGCCGTACCGAACGGAGGATCACGTGACGGTAAGGAAGCTGCCATCATGAAGGCCGAAGGCATTACAGCCGGTGTTTCGGACCTTATCCTTAACATTCCCGGTGGTGTACATTCCCAGCTGGCTATTGAAATGAAGTCGGAAAAAGGCAAGCAGTCACCGGAGCAGGTACGCTACCAGCGATATGCAGAAGCCGTCGGTATTAAGTATATCGTCTGCAAATCATTCGATGATTTTAAGGCAGAGGTTATCAACTTTCTGGAAACAGTAAACCCAATGATCCTTCACAACCTGGAGCTGATCCACAAGGAAGAGAAGGAAGCAGAGATAAAAGAAGCCCGCCAGCAGTTCCGCAATCGCTGTTGTAATACACAAAAGAATAAATAATCTGTAATGTAATACACGTATGGAACCCAATCCAGATACAATCCGTAAAGCAATGGCGTGGGGAATTATCACCGCTACGGCCATCGTCATTCACAACATAGTTATAACCATCTATCAAACATTATCATTATGAGTACACTTCAAGAACAGAACCCTATCTACAAGGAAGCGGTATATATCTCCGGTCCTATAGCCGGATATGACATAAAGGAGCGCAAGCTGGCGTTTCTTAAAGTGCAGCACATGCTAGAGTCACTCGGTTTCAAGGCCGTAAACCCGTTCGACAACGGAGTAGCGGACGAAGAACATTGGCGGGTACACATGCGGGCGGACATCAAGATGCTTCTCGAATGTGACGCCATCTACATGATGCCGGGTTGGGAACTATCCAAGGGCTGCAAGCTGGAGCTGGACGTAGCCTCATCATGCGGCATCCGTCTGATGCTTGAATCCAAGGGAATATGAGTGACACGTATCATGTCATAGCTTAGATTACCAGAGACCGCAGACTTATAAAGAAAGTGTGCAGTTACCTGGGCGTGGATCTTTACATGAGCGTGAACCGTACCACTCCTGTAGGTGTTCTTACAGAAGAGCAGCTTCGGTCACTGGATCCACTTGTTTCCGGCAAGTATATTCAGATCAGAACGCATAGAAAAAAACAAAGTTCTATAATAAATTCATGTAGTTAACTTTCTCGATTTTTGTGTTTTTTATCACACTTCCGTACCGGTTTGTGAAAATAGGTGCGGTATTTTTAATTAAATACTGAAATTATGACATCAAACCAATTCAACAACCTTAAAATAGGCGATATCGTAATGAACGCCAACTGTACGGCCGAAGTTACCGTTATGGACATCAACCGTAACCGAGGCCTTGTAAATACTGGCGGTGCATGGCGTAAGTACACCACTATACGTTTTCCTAAAGAGAAGGAGCTTCCTAGCGAGTTTACACGCCTCCCTAAAGTTACCCACATGACTTTTTCCGTGAAGATGATAAACAGGTTCTCTTTGGCGGAATCTGCCATTATCCATACAGTCTTGCGTGCTGGAAAAGACGGATTCGTAGGAACAAATGAAAGTTTGTGCGAAGCTTCACAGATATGTGCCAGCACATCTTCGGCAAACGTCGTCATTCCGCGATTATGCAGGGAAAGAATCATAACCCGTGATAACCTGGCCAATAAAGTTACACGCTTCCGTCTCAATATGGAAGAAGTAGAAGAATATCTATAATATGGCTGGTGTCGTAACATGGACGGAAGAACAAACCTTTCTTCTTTGTAATCTTTACCATAACCATACCAATGCCGAAATATCCCTGATAGTAGGACACACCAGTGAAGCGGTCAGGTATAAGGCGAAAACGCTTAGGTTGAAGAAAGATAATGAATGGTTGCTTTCCAAATGCTCAAAAACAACATTCAAGAAAGGTCATGTTCCGGCCAACAAAGTAGAGCTTGGACATGAACGGAAAGACAAGGATGGGTATTGGCTGGTAAAGGTGGCAGAGCCGAATGTATTCAAGCATAAGCACCGTGTATTGTGGGAGCAACATTACGGTCCTATTCCAAAAGGATTGGTTGTATCTTTTATAGACGGTAATCCGGATAACATTTGTATTGAAAACCTTTGCATAGAGACTAAAAAGGACAAATTTTTTAGATGCGGTTGTCTACATACCACACTTCCTCCGGAAATACGGGAACTGGTTTTGCTTAAAGGCAAGCTGAAAAGGCAGATAAATAAATTAGAAAACAAGGAAAATGGGAAGAAAGACAGAAATAAAAGAAATAGAAAGACTGAAACTGATGAAGGGCCGGCCATGGGTATATAGGAACCAGGTAGTTGAAATCCTCGGTTTTGCGGATGGTGTCGGTGAAGATGCAGACGAAGTCGAAATCTATCTGAACAGCGGAACCACCATCGAGTGCCGAATAACCGAATTGGGGAAGAAACTCAATGAGTTCAGTCCGGCAAACGGCACAGTAGTAACTTACGCCCAGCACAAGCTTGATAAGGTGAGTTCCATGCAGCCTAACGTTATGGAAGAACTCCGCAATACCATCTTGCAGAGCATCCGCGATGTAAGGGAAGATCCGGGCAAAGTAAATCAGGCCAAACAAATCTTTCAGGGAGTGAATACCATGATCAATCTTGCAAAGACAGAACTCGAGTTCCGTAAGTATATGGATAGCAGCGTAGCTGGGAACAAAAGATAGGATAAATTATTGTTTAACTTAAAATATAGAAGATATTATGATTGGAAAGAAAGTGATTATCCGTGCCGACCGTGCAGGTGTGTTTTTCGGTACATTGAAAGAAAAATCAGGCAATGAAGTGACATTGACAGATTGCCGTAGATTATGGTATTGGCATGGTGCCGCATCCATATCTCAGTTGGCAGTTGAAGGGACTGTAAGACCGAATGATTGTAAATTTACATTGGTTGTCCCTATCATTACAATTTTGGGTGTAATCGAAATCATCCCTTGTACGGATAAGGCTGCTAAATCCATTGAAGATGTTGCCGTATGGAAGAAAAGATAAAGATATTCCTTAATATAAGCTATGGCTCCGGCGATGGCTCTGGCTATGGCTCTGGCGATGTCTCTGGATCTGGCTATGGCTCCGGCGATGGCTCTGGCTATGGCTCTGGCGATGGCAATGGCT
>JAFYWK010000038.1 GCA_017558065.1 Paludibacteraceae bacterium | reverse complement strand
CCCCCCCCGGGTTGGTACCCCGTTGTGGAGCGCGGCCGCGGCGCGACCGAAGGCCGCGACGCACGGTGGGCGCGGCGGGTGTTGCTGGCGGGAGCCAGCAGCCCCGACGCGAACACCGCGACGCGTAGCGGCGCAGGCCGCGCGGGTGGCAGGAACGCGCCCCGCTTGTGGCACCACATACCCCCGAGGACGTGCCCGCACCCCCTCTTTCGGGGTGGCGTGGGGGGCGATGCAACATAATGCGAGTTAGGGAGGCGCCAGCCGCGCTCACGACCTCCAGCCCCGCGCCCGCAAAGGGTGGGGAGGCTGGGGGCGGGGGCGAAACAAGGGGGCACCACCATAACTGCGTGTTATGTCTCTATCGCAGGGACACGCGCCGCCCCGCTTGGCACATTCGGCGGCTGTGGGCGGCCTGCGATAGTGGCCGCGCTCGCCGCCGCATGGGTGTGCGTTCGTGCGAGGGAGGCAGGCCGCAGCGGAGCGAGGCTGGCCGACTGAGTACGCGGGGCATTTGTTGGCGGTCGGTGGCGGTGGGCGCCCGAGGGCTGCTCCCCGAGAAAGCCGACCGCCACCGCTCGGCTGGTTTCCGTCTGCCTGTTGGTTGGTTCCCGTTCGCGTTTCCCTTCTCCGTTCGCTGGTTTCCGTCTGCCCGTTGGTTGGCTTCCGTTCGCGTTTCCCTTCTCCGTTCGCTGGTTTCCCATCGCCCGTTGGTTGGCTTCCGTTCGTCCGTTGTATGGTTCCCATTTACCGTTGGTCTTTATGCTGGTCTTTATGATGGTCTTTATGATTGCCTTTCCCATCGCCCGTTTCAGTTGCATTTCATCTGTTTATCATCTGCATATCATCTGCATATCAACCGTAGAAACACTTTACTATCATCGCCGAATTAGCTTTCTATAGGTTGGCTGTTGTATCTCGGTGGGTCGTCGGTTCAGTCAAGGTGTGTCGCTATATAGGTAGTTTCCAAATGAAAACCGCCCCTATCCTCTCGGACGGGGGCGGCGGTGTAATCAATCTGTGTAGGTTATGTTTAACTAAAAACGCTGCAAAAGTAAGCTTTATGTAGAACGTTTCCAAATAAGCCGCCTAAAATGGCGTGTCAAACGGGGCGAATCCAAAGGGGTCTTCCTCCACATCTGCAGCCTTGCTCGAGCCGCTTGGCGCCCCTGCGCAGGCCACCTCTTTTTGTTCTCCCTTTGAGTGGATGGGTATTGCGCTGCCTGCCTCACGCTGGAGAAGGTAGGCGGTGTATAGGCTTTCTTCAAGTCGCCGCCGCTTGTCGTTGGATTCAAGGATGGCCGCGATGTCCTCCAGCCTCTCGGCACTATCCGCGTATCGCACTACGCCGAAGGATTGCAGCAGCTGTATATCTGCCAACATCTGCCGAGCGTAGTTCTCGGCCTTCCATTCGTAGCCCTTCTTGACAATCGACAACTCGTCGTAAACCTCTGCCAGCACCACCATACATCGGTAAATGGCTGCAGCTGCGTCACGGTCTGAGCGGCAGAACGCCGACAGCTGGGTCTGTTCGGGTAGCTTGGCGAGGTAGTTCATACATACGCGGGTCGTGCGTGTCGGGTTGGGCTTGCTGGGCAGGGTGATGGTGGAGAAGGCTACATCGGTGCCGAAGTCGAACAAGGCCAGCGTCTTCGCCTGCCTGCGGTTCTTCGCGTTGTTAACATCTGTAAACTGAAAGTGTCGTTTTGTTAACGCCATGAATGCCGCGCGTAGGTACTTCGTGCTGCACGCCTCCAGCAGGGAAACTTGAATGAGTTCGCCCGTCTTGCTGTCTATGAGTGCCCGACTTCGTCCACCGATGGAGATTTCAACACGCCAGACGTCCTCGGTGGTCTGCAGGCCGTTCAACGCCCACCATCTTTTAATGTACTGCTTGCCGCTCTCCACCTTGATTTCCCGCGTCTTGTTGTACATCTTCACATGGGCGTCTGCCTTTGCACCTCCCCAGCTGACGGAGTGGGTGACGTGAATGGCTTGCATCTTGTCGGGGTCTAACTTGTACGGCGCGGTGGTCTGCGTGTAGGGAGCCGTTAGCCATTGGCAGTACTGCCGACTGCCCGTTTTGAGCAGTTCATTACGTCGGTACTTCTCCAGCAGCTCCAGCGGATGGAGGCCGCAGCGGAACCGCACGAAGTCGGCCGCGATGTCCAGGCGTGTGATTGCCTTGTACTGAAAGTCGAATCCCTGCAACATCAGCACCACACGACGGTAGAGATTGGCATGGTAGAGTGGGCGGTTCTCTATCTTCACCAGGACCATCTTCGCGTCTATTAGCGGTGAGTGCGGTTTGCATGCCATCACGGCGAAGGGTTCATCGCGTCGGCTGGAGGTATAGGAGGCCTTCTCGGTGACGTTCCACACCTCCGCGAAAACTCGCGTTCCTCGGTGGGTGTTCTTCACCTTGTAGTTCGTTTCCCTGCTCCATCGTTCGGGGTCGAAGGTAGTGTATAGGCACCAAAACTGCAGCCAGTCGCACGTTAAAAGCATGGGGAGGGCTTGCCCCTCCCCGATCATGCTGTCTAATACCATAGCAGTGTTTTTCCGTCGGTGTTCAAGCATATATGCGCTACTTCTTCGCGGACGGGGTTGTGCCGTTCTTCATGGTAGAACGTCAATTTGAGGTAGTCTTTTTGCGTGAGGAAGTGCCCCGACCAGGTAAAGCAAAGTAGGGCTTTAGCGCAGCGGTTCACCAGCACGGGGACTGCCTGCCAGCTGTAGGTGTGGAACACTTCTATTTCCGCGTTCCCGCGGACATAGGAAACTTCAAATCGGATGCGTGATGTTGTCTTCATACCATTTTTTTTACTTGTTTACACACTAATCGTAGTAATGCATTGGCATTGCTGTGGATATAATCCTCCCAGCCGATTTCCTCTCCAATCCAGCCCTTACATATTTCGTGTAGGGCCTGCTCAAATTCTGAAAGTTGTTTCATTGGTTACGCTTTTTTGACGGTGAAGATACCGCCGTTAATAATCAGGATGTGCCCGTCAAAAACGGGCGGGTAGTCCTCGAGCGCCGCTTCATAGCGGGTGAGGTAGTGTCGGTAGCATTCATTCATGCAGGCGATGGCCTCCGTCTTTGAATAGAAGCGACCGTCACGTGTTCCACCATAATCGGTGTGGATTCTCTGCGGGTTAAAAAAGTAGCCCGCCAGCAAAGGGTCTGCGCTACTGCGCACGGTGTTGATGATGTACTTTTGAGGCATATTAGCTAAAATGTATCATAAGATATTCTTTTGAAGTGGTAATCGTCACACGCAGGTTGTAGTCCCGGGTTACATCGGCTATTATCCTAAACTCCGAATTTGTTAGATAATTCCATGGGGACTTCATCACTAATTCGGCAGAGTGCTCATCGGTAAACCATTTATGTTTGCCGAAAATTCTACCTTCAAATAAAGACGGCAACAATTCAAAACTTTCCATAACTCAAAATTTTTAGTTAAACAAATAGGGTATGCAAAGGTACGTACTTTCGATTATATAATCAAGCAATCTATAAAAAAAAAATGGCTCCACACGCTAATATGGAACCATTCCAAACTACGCCACGCGGAGCGGGGCGCGCTCTACAATAAAACGTTCGATAGTGCAACACGGCCAGAACGACGACGTGGGCGGGGGTTCGCGCAGGATGCGCTACAACACTGCGTGGGCAGCAGCTAACGTCCCCCGCCCACGGCGAGAGAACTATTGCTCTCTGACGAAAGAGTTCACTGCGAAAGCGTCGTACGTGCTGCGACCCGTTGGGCTCAACACCATCATCTGGCTACGGTCGTACACCAGCGATGCGGGCGACCATTGCTGGGTTCGTGTGTTGCCCGGGCGGCGTACCAGCACTGACCCTATAGCTGCATAGTGATTGGTTATGTTGGCGGTGTTGTATAACGCTTTCGGGCACCAGCCGAAACGGTATTTCCCGTTGACGGTTTCGTCCGTGAGGTAAAACGGAATGTCGGACGCTGTGAACACGTTATACGTGTCCGAAGTGTCAATCTTCCTCGCCCAGTATGCCATATTCTCGTATGGAAATGGGAAATCCGCTATGGCATCTGCCTGCCCCCATGTCATATCAAAGAAGGTCATCCACGAATAAAAAAAGTAGATGATGTCTCCGTTTCTCAAAAATGGATACTCCGCGAGCAGTGCCCGCGATAATTTGTCCCATGTGCGTATACTTGTTATCGCGTTACTTGTTATGAATGTAAGGCAGGTTTGAGCGTTGCCAACTCCTACATTATAGATTCTTGGTTGCCTTGATTCCATGGCGACGTTCAAGATTACGTTGAGGGTTCCGCGTGAAACGGCACATGGTACTGCCAGCAGTCGCCCGATTCCCACGCTGTTGCGGTCTTTCGGCTGGCTAAAGTTCTTGTACTGCGCCATGAAGTCCACGTACGACGTTCGTCCCGTCTTGTATGACTTGACAGCCTCTCGCCACGGTGGTGGGAGGATTGAATATATTGCCCGAAGGTTGGCAAACTGACTTTGGTATATTGCGAGTTCGTAGCTTACGCGGTAGGTATCGCGCCGCCAATAGGCTCGGACGCGCTGTTGGCCGAGTGTTCGCCAATATACGAAGTCGCCAATCTTGCCTACAAGTGTTCCTAATGATATGTTATTTTTTCCCATGTTGCTGTGTGTGTATGATTGTGAAACGAAAAAGGGGGAAGGTTGACCCCCTCCCCCTCTGATTTAGTCGGTGGTGCTGGCTTACCCCAGCAGGCATGACGGCGCGGCGGCGTTGTAGCTTTCGGCGGCTACCTCTACGCCTGCACCGCTGTAATACATCGTATACTTGGTTTCGGCACCGCTGCCGAGCACCATCTGCGACACGGGGCAATCCCACTTGCCATCGTTCTGCGGCGTGAGCAGGACCACACCAGCGATGGAGGTGATGGCGTCCACCTCGACGGATAACTCTAATTCGTTGGAGGTTCCGTTTTTGGTGGCAGTCACGCCCAGCGATGCGAGGGTGACTGTGGATGCGTTGGCCAGCTTGATGACCGTCATTTTGACGGTGCCAGCGGTACCCATGCCGCCCGTGCCCGTGTTGGCCACGACGAAAACAATCTTGGAGCCATCCTTCACGCAGCAGGGGTGCAACTCCTGCAGTGCGGTAAGGAGTGCGCCGACGGTCGTGGGTGCCGAGCCGTTGATGACGCCGCATGCCACCTTGAACGCTGTGCCGCTGATTGACTGCTCCCCGAAGGGGTTAGCGAGCGAGCCTTTCGCGATAAACAAGGGCGCGGGGTTGAAAACTCCCATCTTGGCCTCTTCCTTGGTTAGTGTGGGCGCGATGGGCATGTTGGCAGCCGAGTACGCGTTGAACGCTGACTGCCGCGTTGGACGGTTCGGGAACGTCTCTCGGAGCAGGGCATTCATGGCGCGGAAAGAGTTGGTTATTTCACCAATCTTGCTGCGCTGGACTTGCTGGTTGAAGGAACGAGGGTTCGCGGGCGTTACCTTTGTACGGGTACGTTGTTCACCGCCAGCACGGTAAAACACAAGGTCGCCAACCTTTCCGCTGGCGTTGCCCAAAAGCATGTTCTTTTTTGACATAGCTGTGTGTATTAAGTGAAACAATGAAACTACGCTACAAATATAGAAACGCCCTGCGAAACACGCAAACGGTGGGCGGGCGGGGAGGATTCGGAGCGGATGCGGAGCGGGTGCGATGTTGAGCCCAAAAACGTTTACTTTTTAACACACAAATTTTGTGTACAAATGTAAACTTTAACATTTGGTTATATTATAAAACGTCGCAAACGTTGGTATATGGAAACAGCTGGTTCCCAGCGGTTCGGGGGAGAAATTGTAAATTTTTCTCCCGTTACACTTAACGGGAGGCGGTTAAACGACTGCAATGCAGTCGCTTTAACCCGTGTGGTGTTGCGACGTGTGGGCGGGT
>JAFYWK010000037.1 GCA_017558065.1 Paludibacteraceae bacterium | reverse complement strand
GAAGGTCTTGCCCGATTTGGCTTTGCCGGTAAGGGCTACGAGTTCGCCGCGAGCATAACAGGGTTGGTTGCCCCAACGGAAGAGGAAGTCGTGTTGGGGAACCGTCGTATCGGGAGTGATACGACGGGCGCGGATTTCTTCATAAGCAAGTGCCATAATCAAAGGAGTTGAGAGATGATGGCAATTTGCTCAGGATAATGAATCAACGAGGCAGGCGATTCGAATCCAAAACCTCTTGACAAATCGTACAGGTGTTGGTAGTGAATTTCGCGTTTTCCAGATAGGATTCGGCAGATTGTGGACTCGTGTACACCTGAAAGGACGGATAGTTGACTTTGGGTCATGTGCTTGTCATTCAAGCATTTTGCGATGTTGTCGCGTAGTTGTTTTGTAGCTTGCATAATGGTGAATTTTATGTATTAAACACTATGCAAAAGTACCAATTTTTACTCACACTACCATTGCTAAATTGTCAAGAAATATCACTTGAAGGATATTGAAAAATCAAGGACAATTTTTAAAGACAATTGTCGTCAATGTGAGGTTTCTTTTAAAAATTGCACGTTTTACTTGTAACATTAAAGGACGTATACATTAAACACTTTTATGATCTTTTGGTTTATTATTGGCATCTAGCAGATTGTCGCTCAATCGTGGTGCTCGCACCACTCACTCACTCCGCACTACTATCTGCTCAATACTAACCTCAAAATCTTCATAAAGCAATTTATTAAAAGCAACCTCTGTCAATGAATGTCAATTCGAGGGTTATTTTTGTTTGGGTTGGAAGAATGCGCGCGGCGCATTGGCAACGCAAAACAAAAATTGAAATACTATAAACAACAATATCAACAATGATATTTCAACAATGAAGACAATGCAAGGGTACCCGAATGACATTCGGGGAAATGGACATAGAAGGACAAGGATAGATGCCAGACCACTGGCAACGCAAAACAGGTGGCGGGATAGGAGAAAAAAAGAGCGGCACAATAAGCGTGCCGCTCTGATGTTTATGAAAAGAATCTTATTGTATTGCAGTGGGTTATTGGATCTCTGCGCCCATCGTTTTGTCGTGTTTTGTCGTGTTTTGTCGTGTTTTGTCGGGCAATGTCCCACGCAGAGCGAACGTGTTCCACAATGCGCACTGAGCGTGTTGTAATTTTGCATCGTTTTTCGAATGAGCGCGCCATTCAAGAAACAGCCAACCACTGACGAGCACAGACGAACACGGAAATACGGAATATTTTTCTGAGTTTCAGTGTGTTTCAGTGAATTTCAGTGGTAAATATTAACCCTAAAAACAAAACAGTATGTCCAAAATCAAACCAATCGCAATCGTAGAGTCGATGAGTGGCAAGGTGTGCCAACACTCCGACATGTATTTCCGTACCAACCGTCAGACCAGCGAGGTCAGCACGGGTAAGTTGTGCAACCCATCGGATGCGGAACCTACGGAAGCACAAATCAAAGTGCAAACCCGCTTTACCAAAATCGGCGACGCTGCTCGCGCTATCCTTGCCGATCCAGAGCAACGTGCTAAGTACGAAACTGCCTACAAGGCACAGCATCGTATCGGTTCGCTGCTCGGCTACGTGATCAAAAAAATCAAACACCAGTACGACGAGAATGGCGATCCCATCGCCTAAGCAAGGTTGAGCACGCTGCGCGTGGGTGGTGTCCCTTCGGGAGGTGATGTCGCCCGTTGGGCGAGGTGGTGTCCCTGCGGGAAGTGATGTCCCTTCGGGAGGTGATGTCGCCCGTTGGGCGAGGTGGTGTCCCTGCGGGAAGTAATGTCCCTTCGGGAGGTGGTGGCTGCTGCGCAGCAGTTACTTCGGCAAAGCCGACAGAACCCGCCAGCGGCGCACAACTTCGCAAAGCGACACAACCCGCCAACGGCGCACAACCTCGCAAAGCGACACAACCCGCCAAAGGCGCACAACTTCGCAAAGCGACACAACCCGCCAACGGCGCACAACCTCGCAAAGCGACACAACTCTAAACAATTCTAAACAACTCTAACCCCCTCCGACGGCATGGAGGATAACGAACAAAAAGGCAACGAAAATAATGCTCTCCCAAAATTGAAGTTTATTGTAAAAAATTAAACAAAATTTCATAAAATAATTTTGATTAATATTCTATAATTTTCTATAATTTTGGTAGCGCAAGTTCCCAGAAATTTTGAATAATTTTTGTTTGTCTTCTAACTTTGTGTTCGATTGCCGAAAATACTATGGCTGGATCAATTAATTACCTTGCGCCTGTGGATAACGCATCAGGCAAAATCTTTGGAAAGAAACAGAAATTTACCGCAGTGACCCGCAACTGGGGCAAACGCCCACGCGGATGCTCTGCTACGGGTCAACGCGACCTGAAGAACAAGCCCTACACCGAGAAGGAACTCATGCACCGCGCTAAGTTCAAGGCCGTGGCTGCTGCTACTCGTTCGCGTATGGCAGACCCATCGCAAGCCGCTGCCGACATGATGGCGTTCAAGGCGCAAACCAAGTACAAGACCCTCTATCACTACGTCTTCCGCCAAGAGTGGAATGAGTATGAGGGGTAAGATCGCTGCGCTTGAAGATCGCCCTGAAGGGCTTGAAGATCGCTTCGCTTGAAGATGGAAGTTCGCTTCGCTTGAAGTCTTCAAGGGCTTCAGCCCGAACTTCAAGCCCTTTAGGGCGATCCTCTATCTTCAAGCCCTTTAGGGCGATTTAACCTCTAACCTAAAAGAAGTCAATATGAAGAAAGTGCAATTGATATTATCTGTCGGGCTATGCGTCTTTGGAGGCGTCCTGCTCATCGCGGGCTTCTGCTGCCCACCTGTGGGCGAGATACACCACTCCGTACTCATTGCTTTTGGAGAGATACTCACCTTCAGCGGGAGTCTGATAGGGATAGACTACCACTACCGCTATCGCGAGTGATGTCGCCCGTTGGGCGAGGTGGTGTCCCTTCGGGAGGTGGTGGCTGCTGCGCAGCAGTTACTTCGGTAAAGCCGACAAAACCTGCGCGGAGCGCACACAACCCGCCAAAGGCACACAATTCGCCAAAGGCGCACAACCTCGCGAAGCGACATAACCTGCGCAAAGCGCACATAACTAAAAAGAGTAAAATTATGTATATACAATTGATTAGAAATAAGCCGCAAGGCAATGCCATCACAGGGCGGCTGGTGATAGATGGCAGATGGTTCTGCGATACACTTGAACGTAAAAAGTATGAGATACTAGCGCTCTGCTACCATGTTGTCGTCACCTGTTCCCCAAAGTTTAAGCGGCTACTGCCGCTGGTCACTGGCGTTCCCCGGAGCATTGTTCAGAATGGTGTAGAATTGTCTCCCGCAGAAAAGACAACGCTAAACCACTCTACACAACCGTTAAACCACTCTACACCAAGCGGAATGCGCGCAGGCATCCGTTTCCATGTAGGCACGAAGCCAGAGCACTCCACTGGTTGTATATTAGTTCCCAATCGGGCTATAGAAAAAGAATTAACTGATTTAATCCTCAAAGCGCAAGATGAACATGAAGAGATTATTTTGGAAGTCAGCGACTTTACTTCTGGTACTCAGTATGGTTATGACCATCCTTGTCCTCCCGAGTTGCAAATGCCATGAGCATTGTTCAGCGGTAGTTCAGAATGGTTCTGAGTTGTTCAGTATTGTTCGCTCGGTGGACACCGTGGTGGTGCGGGATAGCGTGTTTGTGAGCGAGCGGCAGCGTGGCGACACAGTGTATCTGACACGCGTGGAGTGGCGCGACCGCTGGCGCACACAGCTGGTGCATGACACGATAGTCCGTGTCGATAGCATCGTGCAAGTCATTGAGCACCCGCCCGAGCGGTATGTGCCACCATTCTACAAACGCTGCACGATTGCGCTGTGGGTAACTATTATCTTGGGTGTGCTATATGGCATACTTCGTATGTATATAATAAAAAATCTCCGTTAGTGTGATTGCACTGACGGAGATTTTTGCTATTATAAACTTAAAACGGTGTGATGTCGTCGTCGAGTTGGGCGCCGTGTGCATCGGAGGTGTTCATGCGGCTTTGGAATGTGGTGGCAGGTTGTGGGGTAGGGGTGTCGTAGATATTATCCTCGAAGCCCTCGTTCTCGTTTTGGAACTTAGCATACTTGCCCACAAAACGCATCCAGACCTCATCTGTGGCACCATTACGGTGCTTAGCCACGATGATCTGACCCAAACCACGGAGATCCTTGCCCGTCTTATCATCATTATAAATACGATAGTACTCGGGGCGGTGGATGAAACATACCATATCCGCATCTTGCTCAATCGCACCTGACTCACGCAAGTCGGAGAGCTGTGGTTTCTTGCCCTCCACGTTGCTATTGCTGGAGTCGCGTTTTTCCACGTTACGGTTCAACTGGCTCAACGCAATAACAGGAATATCCAATTCTTTGGCAATCCACTTCAGACGGCGTGAGATGATACTCACCTCTTGCTCGCGGCTACCGAAATTAGCGCCATTGGCATTCATGAGCTGGAGGTAGTCGATGATGATGAGTTCGACCTTCTTCTCGCGCACCAGTTTGCGCGCCTTGCTCTGCAACTCAAAGATACTCAGACCAGGGGTGTCATCAATATAGATAGGCGCACCCATGAGTTCGTTGATCTTGGTCTCCATCTTATTCCACTCCTGATTGGTGAGGCGTCCGTTCTTGATCTTGTCACCCTCGATCTCGCAGACATTCATAATCAAACGGTTGACCAACTGCACATTGGACATCTCCAACGAGAAGATAGCCACTGGGCGATGGAAATTAACGGCGATATTCTTGGCCATCGACAAGACGAATGCCGTCTTACCCATAGCAGGACGGGCAGCAATGATGATGAGGTCGGATTTCTGCCAGCCTGACGTGATCTTATCCAGTTCGGTGATGCCGCTAGGCACACCCGATATATTGCCTTCGTTTTTGGCTGCCTTACGCATACGCTCGAATGCCTCCTCGATAACAGGGTCGATCTGAGTGACGTCGCGTTTCTGTGCGCGTTGCGAGATTTCGAAGATGTTGCCTTCTGCCTCATGGAGCAGCACATCGACGTCTTGTGTTTCATCGTATCCCTTCTCCTCGATCTGGCATGCCACGGAGATGAGGTCGCGTGCTGTGGCTTTCTGTGCCACGATCTGCGCATGGTAGCGCAAGTGGGCTGCCGAAGCCACGCGGCGTGTGAGTTCGCTGAGGCGTATCACACCGCCTGCCTTCTCCAAATCGCCTTGCGACTTGAGTTGCTCCACTACCGACAGCAGGTCGATAGGCGCATCTTTGGCAGCGAGCGCACGAATAGCCTCGAAGATGCAGGCATTGCTGTCGGCATAGAAGGATTCGGGTCGCAGCAGGTCTGCGATGGTGGCATAGGCGTCTTTCTCTATCATCAGGGCACCCAGCACTGACTCCTCCAGTTCGGGTGCCTGTGGGGGGAGTTTGCCCATCTCATTGGCTCCTACCTTGGGGATAGCAGTGGTGGATTTGCGTTTATTGCTTGTTGTTGCCATATTCTTTTAAGAGGTCATATGCAGCGGTAAAACTGCTGATTTCGTTGTTGAGTACTCGTTGTTCGGTTTGCGTGATGAGTTGCTCCATCTTGTCGGACTTGTAGAAACTATCCAGCAGGTTCTGGTTGATGGTTTCGTACATCCAGTACTTGGCTTGCTGTGTGCGCAGATGGTCGAGATAGCCATTCTCGCGCGTGAAGCTGATATAGTCTTCTACCATCTTCCATACGCGTCGGATGCCATTGCCCTCGATGGCAGAGCAGGTCTCCGCATAGGGTTTCCAACCCGACTCGGTAGGAGGGAAGAGCGCCAGTGCGTTCTTGAAGCTGACGCGTGCTGCCTCGGCGCGCTCCACATTGGCTCCATCGCATTTGTTGATGGCTATACCGTCAGCCATCTCCATGATACCGCGTTTGATGCCTTGCAGTTCGTCGCCCGTGCCAGTGACTTGCAGCAGGAGGAAGAAGTCCACCATGGAGTGTGCGGCTGTTTCGGATTGTCCCACGCCAACTGTCTCCACGATGATCGTATCGAAGCCCGCGGCTTCGCACAGCACGATCGTCTCGCGCGTCTTACGTGCCACGCCACCTAGACTGCCAGCCGATGGGCTGGGGCGAATGAAGGCGTTGGCCTCTACGGAGAGGTGGTTCATGCGTGTCTTATCGCCGAGGATACTACCTTTGCTGCGTTCGGATGAAGGGTCGATAGCAAGCACCGCCAAGTGTTTGCCTTGCTGGCAGAGCATGGTGCCCAATGCCTCGATGAAGGTGGATTTGCCTGCGCCTGGTACGCCTGTGATGCCCAGTCGTATGGCGTTGCCAGCGTGGGGGAGGCATCGCTCGATGACCTGCTGCGCAATGGCCTGGTCAGAGGGCAGGTTGCTCTCGATGAGGGTGACTGCCTGACTGAGCAATCGCATGTCGCCTCGCAAGATGCCCTCTACATACTCATCGGCAGAGAGTACCGGTTTACGGCGTCGGAAGGTGGCATACGGATTGACGCTGGGCAGGTTCTCTACACCAGCGTTGACAGTCAATCCCTTGTATTCTGCGCTGTTTTCAGGATGTTTCATTTTGCTACCCAACGAAGTTTGATGTTGATAACAGGATTGTTAGGGTCGTTGGTGATGAGGGTGAGGTTACGTGAGAATTGGGTGTCGGTATTCGCTGCGTTGTTGGTCAATTCGAGTTTGATTTCGCCCTTGCGACCTCCCTTGATGGCAGACTTGGGTGCGTAGAACTTGATGTTCTCATCATTAATCACCACGCGTCTCACGTGCAATGGGTTCACACCTGCGTTGCTGAGGATGATCTTAGATGCCACTTTCTTGCCTTGAGCGATTTCGCCCAAGTCGATGTCGCGCTCCACCTCTACGATAGGCGCTTGTTGGCGTTGTTCTACGGTGAGGTGAGAGAAGTCCTCGCGGATATTAGCCGAGAGGGTGAGTTGGTAGTCTTTGGTGAGGTTGCGTTTGCCGTTGACCATGACGTATGCTTGTACTGTGACAGGACCGTACAATGGGCACTCGGCTGTTTGCAAGGCGAATTGCAACTCGCCTGTCTGTTTAGGACCTACGGTAGCCAATGTCACGTTGGGTTTGATGAAAGCGTCGTCCTCGCGCAGGAGGATCTCGACAGTCACAGGTTGGTCGGTCTGGTTAGCATATTCGATCTTGAGCATTTTGTTTTGCCCTTTCAGCATGGAACCGAAGTTCAGCGTTTTCTTCTTCAGACTCAGTTCGCCCATTTTCACTGGATATTGGTCAACGGGTTGTGCTGGCTTAGGAATCACTTCGCCCTTGATATAGAGTTTGGTGGTTGGCTGTGTAGCATTGCTGGTGATGGTGATGGTCTTTTGGAAGCGTCCAGGACGACCGCTTGGGTTGTATGTGACGGTGATCTCACCTATTGCACCTGGCTCGATAGGTTCGCGTGTCCATTTGGGGGTAGTACAACCGCAACTGGCGCGTACATTACTGAGTACGAGAGGGGTCATACCTTCGTTTCGAAATTCGAAAACGGTGGTTACGCGGCCGTCTGCTTCGTTGATCTTGCCGAAGTCGTGGGTCGTCTTGTCAAAAGTGATTACTGGTGTTTGACCGAAAGCAGTGGTGGCAAGCAATAGAGCCACTGCGAAAGTAAATACATGTTTCATGTCGTTATTTGTTATTTATTGTTATGTTCGATGTTTTCGCAATCACATTCTTCTGCTGTGAGTGCACGATTGTCTATCTTGGTGACATTGACGGTATTGATGCTGCCAATATTACGCAGCTGCATACACATCTTTCCCAGCATGGTCATGTCAAAGAGCATGAGTTCGATTTCGCATGTGAAATGGTCTCCGTCGGAGGTGACATGTAGGTCGCTGATATTGATTTTGTACTCCTCGCTCATGACCTTCATGATGCGCATGAGGACGCCAAACGTATCTGTACCTTTGATGTACAGCGACACGGGCTTCGCCACGGTGTTCTTGGTGGTTTGCAGGGTGTGTTCCTGTTTGCGGAAATACTTTTTGAGGCAGTCTTTGGCCTTGGCGGTCACTGCGATCTCCAGCCACTCGGGTTCGGGTTTCTGCTTGCTGGAGGTGAGGATCTCTATTTGGTCGCCACTCTGCAGGATATAGTCAATGGTGCGCGTAGTGCGATTGACGTTGGCGCCGATACAATGTTCGCCTAACTCGGTATGCAGCAGGAAGGCGAAATCGAGTACAGTAGCCCCCTGTGCGAGTGTGCGGATATCGCCACGCGGTGTGAAAACGAAGACCTCGTGTCGATAGAGATTGAGCTTGAAGGTATCCAGGAAGGCGATAGCATCAGGGTCGGGGTTGGCGAGTACATCTTTGATTTCGCGCAACCATTTATCCAGTTCGTTCTCGCTCTCTCCGCCCGCTTTGTAGCGCCAATGGGCAGCCAGTCCGTGTTCTGCCAGTTCGTGCATGCGGTTGGTGCGGATCTGTACCTCGATCCACTGTCCATGTTGCCCCATCACGGTCACATGCAGTGCCTCATAGCCATTGGCTTTGGGGGTGGAAATCCAGTCGCGGATACGTTCGGGGTGTGGACGATAAATCTCGGTGATGGCGGAATAGATCATCCAGCATTGGTCTTTCTCGGAGAACTGCGAGTTGGGTTCGAACACGATACGTGCGGCGAGCAGATCATATACCTGTTCAAAGGGGACGCCTTTGGTCAGCATTTTCTTGTAAATGGAATATACCGACTTGGTGCGTGCATAGAGTTTGAACTCATATCCCATCATGGTGAGGTGCTTGCGTATGGGGGCGGCGAACTCCTCGAAGTTCTCCATTTGGGCATCTTTGTTCGCCAATAGTTTGGCTTCAATCTCTTGGTATAACTCAGGATGCTCGTATTTGAAACTCAGGTTCTCCAGTTCCGTTTTGATGGGGAAGAGACCGAGTCTGTGCGCCATAGGGGCGTAGATATACTGCGTTTCGATGGCAATCTTGCGTTGCTTCTCAGGTCGTTGAGCAGCGAGGGTGCGCATGTTGTGTAGGCGGTCAGCCAGCTTGATGAGCATCACGCGTATGTCGTCGGACATGGTGAGGAGAAGCTTGCGTACGTTCTCGGCTTGCTTCACCGCTTGGTCCACGAAAACGCCACCAGAGATCTTGGTGAGTCCGACCACGATACTGGCAATCTTGGGACCAAATTGGTGCTCAATGTCTTCGGCGGTGTAGTCGGTGTCCTCCACCACATCGTGCAGAAGGGCAGCGCAGATGCTGGTGCTACCCAGCCCAATCTCTTTCACCACGATACGTGCGACAGCCAACGGGTGCATCATGTAGGGCTCGCCAGAGAGGCGGCGGACGCCGCTGTGCGCTTGGCGCGCCAAGTGATAGGCGCGCGTGATGATATCCACCTTTTGGCGGTGGCGTGTGTGAGCGTAGTCTGACAGTAATGCTTGAAATTCATTCTCTATCAATAACTCCTCTTCGGGGGTGAAATCGCTGGCTACCATAGTGTCCTGTTTTTTATTTTTCCGGTTGCCGGCTTCTGGCTACCGGCTTTCGGTTTTTGGAAATTTTCATTTGACCTGCAAAGGTACAACTTTTTTTGCAAACTTGCAAGCGGAATGCGATTAAATTTGTAGTCCTGTTATTAAAATGGCGAAAAATTGGACGAAAAGTGGAAAAAATATAATATATTTTAATGTTCGATTTGGTGGTATTAAAAAAAAATCGTACCTTTGCACGTAATTTTGTGCGGACTGCTGTAGTCGGCATGTGTAAATAATAAATGCTTATGGAAATATCTACTGCTTTAGAATCGTTTCATAATTTTCTGTTTATCCTCTTTTTAGTAGGATTAGTGGTGTTTATAGCGCTCTACTTTGTGGATGCTGGTTATGGTAAGATGCGTACCGAGAAATGGGGACCTGCAATCAACAATAAGGTGGGATGGTGTCTGATGGAGATGCCTGTTTTCTTTGTGATGTTGTATTTATGGGCACAGTCGGGTGTGAAATTCCAATTGCCCTATTTGGTTTTCTTCCTGATTTTCCAGTTTCACTATTTTCAGCGTTCGTTTATATTCCCATTTCTATTGAAGGGCAATAGCAAGATGCCTATCATTATTATGGCGTTTTCGGTGATGTGGAATTTGGTGAATGGCTATATTCAAGGTTATTGGCTCTTCCATTTGGCGCCTCAGTTTGCTCCATATGCTGCGTCGTGGTTGACCGATTGGCGATTCATCCTTGGAGTGGCAGTTTTTGCTGCGGGATGGATTATCAATATGCATTCTGATAACGTGATTCGCCACTTGCGCAAACCAGGCGATACCAATCACTATTTGCCTAAGAAGGGTATGTATCGCTTTGTAACTAGTGCGAATTATTTGGGCGAGATCACCGAGTGGTTGGGCTTCGCTATACTGACATGGTCATGGGCTGGATTGAGCTTCTTCTGGTTCTCTTGCTGCAACTTGGTGCCACGCGCTAACTCTATCTATTTGCGATATAAGCAAGAGTTTGCGGATGAGTTTGATGAGAAGAAACTGAAGCGCATTATTCCGTTTATATACTAATGGCTACCGGCTACTGGCTGCCGGCTTCCAAATAGAAATGCTACCGGCTGCCGGCTACCGGTGTCCGGCTAAAAAATATTAACAATGAACAATAATCTCCTTTTTACTGAGCATAAACTCGGTCCAATCACTTTGCGCAACCGCGCTATCCGTAGTGCCGCTTTTGAGAATATGGCATATGGTAACAAACCTAGTCAAGATTTGTATAATTACCATACGGCTGTTGCCCGTGGTGGTGCAGCTATGACTACTGTAGCATACTGCTCTGTAACGCGTTCGGGTGTGTCGTTTGACGGTCAACTCTATATCCACGATGAGATCAAAGATGATCTGAAGCGCCTCACCGACGGTATTCACGCAGAGGGCGCGAAAGCCAGCATTCAACTTGGTCACTGCGGCAATATGACCCACTTCTATACCTGCAAGTGCTTGCCTGTGGGTGCGAGTACAGGTTTTAACCTCTACTCTCCAACGCTGCACCGCGCACTGAAGAAAGAGGAGATAAAGGATATTGTTAAGGCCTTTGGTCATGCTGTGGATTTCTGCCGCGAGTGTGGTTTTGACTGCGTAGAGATTCACGCAGGTCACGGCTACTTGATTTCGCAATTCCTCTCTCCATACACCAACCGCCGTCGTGATGAGTATGGTGGTTCATTGGAGAACCGTATGCGTTTCATGAACGAGGTAATGGCTGAGGTGATGGAGCATGCAGGCGATGATATGGCTGTGGTGGTGAAGACGAATATGTACGACGGCTTCAAGTCGGGTTTGAAAGTGGAAGAGTGCATCCGTATCGCACAAGAGATTGAGAAACATGGCGTGCATGCGCTCGTATTGACTGCTGGCTTCGTGAGCAAAGCACCTTTCACAGTGATGGGTGGTGCTATGCCAATCAAGACACTCGCGCACTACATGAACCCATGGAGCTTCTGGTGGTTGCGCTTGGCTCTGCGCTTCGTAGGTCATTTGATGATTCCTACTGTGCCATTCAAAGAGCTTTTCTTCCTGGATACGGCTAAGCAATTCCGCAAGGCATTGAAGATGCCGCTTATCTATGTGGGTGGCGTGATGGGACGTGAGAACGCGGAGACGGCTCTCGCTGAGGGATTTGATTTTGTGCAGATTGGACACGCATTGGTACGTGATACCGACTTCGTGAATAAGATGAAGGAGGAGCAATATCACTCGGAGTGCAAACGCTCGAACTATTGCGTAGCGCGTATGTACACGCTGGATATGAAGTGCCATGAGTGCGACAAGGATATCCCTAAGTACCTCAAGAAAGAAGCCCTCAAGTACGAACAAATGTGGTATCCTGAGAAATAAGAAATGCACGCTGCGCGTGGGTAATGTTCCTGTGGGAGATGATGTCGCCTGTTGGGCGAGGTGGTGTCCCTGCGGGAGGTAATGTCCCTTCGGGAGGTGGTGGCTGCTGCGCAGCAGTTACTTCGGCAAAGCCGACAAAACCTGCGCGGAGCGCACACAACCCGCCAAAGGCGCACAACTTCGCAAAGCGACATAACCCGCGAAGGCGCACAACTTCGCGAAGCGACACAACCTTTAAAAGAATTTTAAACAATAAATATGCTTGCACTCGTTACAGGCGCATCATCGGGTATAGGACTGCAATATGCTACCCAACTGGCGCGCGATTATCATACAGACCTCTTGCTGGTTAGTAATCAAGAGGAAGAACAGAAACACGTAGCAGCCGATTTGGCGGCACAGTACGGCGTGAAAACGACTGCGCTGTATGCGGACCTCTCAAAGCAAGATGCTGCTGAGCAACTGTTTGCATATTGCCAAGAGAACAAACTGGTGGTGGACATACTGGTCAATAACGCAGGTGTGTTCTTCTTCAATCCGTATTGCGAGACATCGATGAAACGCATTGATTTGATTCTCAATCTGCATATGATTACGGTAGCGAAACTCTGCCGTTTGTTTGGCGAAGAGATGATGAAGCGCGAACTGACCGCAGAGGAGCAGACGCAGAAGATTTGTGGCAAGTCACGCAAGAAAGGATATATATTAAACATGTCATCCATGTCAGCGTGGATGGCGATGCCAGGCATTCAATCGTATAATGCGACAAAGGCGTTTATCTATAATTTCTCCAAGTCGTTGTGGTACGAAATGAAACCGAAAGGTGTGAATATCACCGTGATGACTCCTGGTGCGGTGGATACAGCATTGTTTGGTTTGGCACCTAATCTGCGCCGTTTGGCGGTGAACCTCACCGTGTCTATCCCGCCAGAGAAACTGGTGAAGCGTGCACTCAAGAAGATGTTCCGTGGCAAGAAAGCGGACATGCCAGGTGTGATTAACCATTTGGCAACCCCATTGCTCAAGCACACGCCCGACTGGTTGGTGTTCTTGGTGATGAAATTTATTGGAAAATACCAGAAATAAAATATACAGAATATATGAAAACAGCTCTTATCACAGGTGTAACGGGTCAAGATGGCTCGTACTTGGCAGAATTTCTCTTAGACAAGGGGTATGATGTGCATGGCATAATCCGTCGTAGTTCGGTAGATTATCGCGAGCGTATTGCGCATCTCGAAGGTAAAGAACATTTCCATTTGCACTATGGCGATATGTCTGATTCCATGGGATTGATTCAGGTGATCGGCAAGGTGCGTCCAGATGAGATTTATAATCTGGCAGCTCAGAGCCATGTGCAGGTGTCGTTTGACTCGCCTGAGTTTACGGCCGATATTGATGCTACGGGCGTGCTGCGCGTGTTGGAGGCAGTGCGTGCATGTGGATTGACCCACACTTGCCGCATTTACCAAGCATCTACATCGGAGTTGTATGGTAAAGTGGAGGAAGTACCACAAAACGAGAACACACCTTTCCACCCATATTCGCCCTATGCTGTGGCAAAACTGTACGGCTATTGGATTGTGAAGGAATATCGAGAGGCATATAACATGTTCTGCTGCTCGGGTATCTTGTTCAACCACGAATCGGAGCGCCGTGGCGAGACTTTCGTGACACGTAAGATTACGTTGGCGGCAGCTCGTATTGCGCAAGGCAAACAGGATAAATTGTATCTGGGTAACCTCTCATCGCTGCGCGACTGGGGTTATGCGAAGGACTATGTGGAGTGTATGTGGTTGATTTTGCAACACGAGACACCTGAGGACTTTGTGATAGCGACAGGCGTACAGCACTCTGTGCGTGAGTTCTGCGATTTGGCATTCCGCGAGGTGGGTATCACCTTGGAGTTCCGTGGCGAGGATGCTGATGAGAAAGGTGTATGCGTAGCAGGTCCTGAGCATTTGATTGGTAAGACACTCGTAGAGGTATCGCCAGACTTCTACCGTCCAACGGATGTGGTGAACTTGTGGGGTGACCCAACCAAGGCGAAGAAAGCATTGGGTTGGAATCCATCGAAGACTACTTTTGAGGAGTTGGTTCGTTTGATGGTGCGCCACGATATGCAGAAGGTGGCAGCTGACCACGCGGCGGAGCAAGCACGCGTGAACCTCGCCGAATACCTTGAACGTGGAATAGTGAAGTAAGTATGGAAAAGAATTCGAAGATTTACGTTGCAGGTCATCGAGGCATGGTGGGTAGTGCCATTGTGCGTGAGTTGGAGCGTCAGGGATACACTAATATTATTACGCGCACGCACGCGCAATTGGATTTGTGCCGTCAGCAGGCAGTGGAGGACTTCTTTGCTGCGGAGCAGCCAGAGTATGTATTTCTGGCAGCAGCTAAGGTGGGTGGCATTGTAGCCAACCAATCAGCATTGGCAGATTTCATGTACGATAACATGATCATGGAGATGAATGTCATTCATGCTGCATGGCAGAATGGCTGCAAGAAACTGCTGTTCTTGGGTTCCAGTTGTATCTATCCTCGTTTGGCACCTCAACCTATGAAGGAGAGTTGTCTGCTGACCAGCGAACTGGAGAAGACCAATGAAGCGTATGCCTTGGCAAAGATTTCGGGCTTGAAGTACTGCGAGTACCTGAATCGCCAGTATGGAACGTATTATATTTCTGTCATGCCAACCAACCTGTATGGTCCTAATGACAACTATCACCCTGAGCACAGCCATGTGTTGCCAGCATTGATCCGCCGTTTCCACGAAGCGAAGGAGAATGGGGTGGAGCGCGTCACATGTTGGGGCGATGGTTCGCCACTACGTGAGTTCTTGTATGTGGACGATTTGGCAAACTTGTGTGTGTTCTTGATGAACAACTATTCGGGTAACGAGACAGTTAATGCAGGTTCTGGTAAGGAATTGACTATCAAAGCACTGACGGAGTTGGTGGCTAAAGTGGTGGGCTATGAAGGTGTGATAGAATGGGATACTACTCGCCCTAATGGTACGCCACGCAAACTGCTGGATGTGTCAAAGGCGAAAGCATTGGGCTGGACATATCGTACCGAGTTAGAGGATGGAATCCGCTTGGCGTATGATGATTTCCTCAATAATCCAATGCGTGCTGAGCGATAAGCCAAAGCCGTCTGTCAAGTCACAGGTTTCTTCGCTAACCACTCGGTTACCACTAGGGTTTTGATGATACCCCCCTAAATTAAATCCGCATAATCGATTACTGCCGATTATGCGGATTATTATTATTCCGATTTTATCTATCCATCATTCATGCATGGTTTGATTCAGTGCATCCAGTGTGGGATAAGTAATCCAACCAAATGCCTCGCCCATGTGGCGATTGGCAGGCAAGTCATCTACAAAATGATAGGGCTGTTCGTAGTGATTATCAACAAGATACTGATGCACAACCTCATAAATACCTCGATTGGGTTTGTTGCAATGGACCAAATGTGAAGAAAACATGTAGTCAAACATCGAAAAATCGTATTTCAGATGTATGTCTTCCCAATGCAAGGCATTGTTGTTGCTCAACATCACCAAACGATGCCCCTTATCCTTCCAGCTCTGAATCAATGACATACGCTCCGCAGGAATACCTGCGTGCATGGCGTTCCATGCGTCTTTCACCTCCTGTGCCGTAGTACCCGCTTTGGCACGCGACAAGATAGCATTCACAAACTCATCTGTGCTCACCGAGCCGCACTCATACTGATCCATCAAACTATTAGGCACACCCTCCGCATTGGACTTCATGCCCAATACTTCTGCCATGCCTTCTTCGCCTAAGATTGCACGAAATCGTGCCATACATTCTGGCATATTGTGCTGCATGAGCACTCCGCCTAAATCGAGGATAATTGTCATTGTGTAGGGTGGTGTAGAGTTGTTTAGAATGGTGTAGAGTTGTGTAGAGTTGTTTAGAGTGGTGTAGAGTTGTGAGGGGTTAGTATTGTCTTTCGCCGAATATGGATGAACCAATACGTACCATGGTGCTGCCCTCTTCGATAGCCACCAGATAGTCGTCGGACATGCCCATGCTGATGATAGGACGCTCGCTTTGCGAGCTATGGGACGCCCGTTGGGCTATTGGTGATAGGGTATTGGCGATGGATTTGATCTCGCGGAAGCAGCGGCGCCACTCCGTCTGGTCGTCGGTGTTGGTTGCCATGCCCATGATACCGCAGATTTCGACCCAGGGGTAGAGAGTCTGTATGGCTATAGGACGCTCGCTTAGCGAGCTATAGGACGCTTCGCTATTGGCTATAGATAAGATTTCTTCTGGCATGAAGCCCGATTTGGTATCTTCCTTAGCCACATGCACCTCCAGCAACACCTTCACACGGCGACCGATCTTTTCCGCTTCGCGGTTAATGACTTCCAACAAACGCACACTATCCACCGAATGAATCATATGCACAAATGGCACAATCTGGCGCACTTTATTGGTTTGCAGATGCCCGATGAAATGCCAACGAATATCCGCTGGAAGTGTCTGCTGCTTGAGCAACAACTCTTGCACCCTGCTTTCGCCAAAGTCTCGTTCGCCCGCATCGTACGCCTGCATGATAGTCTCAGCCGTATGAAATTTGCTGACGCAAATTAGTGTAACGCCAATGGGAATGTGTTGGCGAATAGCTGCAATATTTTGCTGAACGTCTAACACTTCTTATTACACAGCGCGGAGGACTTCCAAAATGGGTGAGCGGGTGATGCTAACTACCTCGCAATCAAGGTTGCTGAGCGATTGATGAAGGACCTTGTTGGCTTCTGTCACATTGCCTGCTTGTACATAGATACTTACTGCCTTGCGTGTCTCTTTGCCATTGTCCTCTACGGTGATCATCTCTACACGCGCTTTGTACCAGCGATCGCCTTCTGGATTAGGAATAAGGTCGTAGAACTGCACTTGCTTGCAACTCTTCACTTCCCATTCGCCCGATATGAGGGGTTTGATGTCTTCAATCAAGCGGTTCTCTACATCGGCACAAGTGAGTCCTTCTACCAGATACGTTTCTTTGACTGCTGCTGGGTTATCCTCGCCAGTCTGGCGGGTATAACTGATTTTAATTTCGTAGAAAATCATGTTATTTACTATTTGATAAGTTACTATTTTATTTGTTGTTGATTATAAGCGATTTGACATCTGTTGCATCTAATTCCTTTTCAGGGAAAGTGCGTAGGGTGGCTGACCATAGCAATAAGGGGGCTGTGGGGGCAGATTGAATGACATGGTCATATTGCGTATTTTCGTTGGTGTCCAGCACCCAATGGTCTTGCAATTGGAAGAACACATCTCCTGCCTGTTTGCGATAAACCGAATGGCTATACTCGGAGCGTATGGCTTCGTGGATAGGGTATGCCACTTGTACTCCCTCAAAATCCATGATGAAGTTAGCCACCTGTCGCTGGATGGTTTCTAATGATAGGCGTTTCTGCTCAATGAGTGTGCGGTTGAGGTAGATGAACGGACCATAACCACCGTCCACCCATCGCTCGTGGCCATAGATAGCCATTAGATAGGTGCTTGTGAGTGCTGCGGCGCGGTCGATATTGAAATGTTGAATGGCAATGCCCGCCATATCGTATGCTTGTGCGGAGTATCCTTTCATGGGGCGACCCACCACCAGCAATTGATAATTGGTTTTGCCGATGCGGTGGTTGAGTTGTTCCATCAGGAACCCCAGATCCTGATTGATTCCTAGATACATATCTTCCTGTTCGGCGGTAGCAATCGCATCGGATGGCGCTTTGGGCGAGATGGTGGTGAGTTGCAATAGGAGTAAGTCGGGTATGTTGTCCTCGCCTAACTTCTCTGTTTGTTGCATACCTAACGCCATCTCAATGACGAGTGTATTGGCTGCGGGCGTATGCAGTAGGTCCTTCTTGGGAATATAGCTGAAGAGGCGTCTGCGCTCGTCCTTGGTAGGCGAAGTGTACATGGATATATCCAGACGAGGGGCCCATGTCTTCTCGGATAATGTGCTGATTCTGCCACTCATGTTCATGGCGTCAGCGGCAGCAGGTAATCCCTCTGAATAGAAAGAGGTAGTAGCCCATTTCAGGTTATTAGCATCCAGCCAGCAGCATGCATTGGCAGCATGACCAGCCATTAGAATAGTGGCCTGTGGCTGTAAGCCAATGGCATAAATCTTGGCTTGTGTGCCTTGCTGAATACGCCATTCGTCTGTGATAGTGGAGGTGGCGATAGCGCGGGGGGATAGTTGTAGCGAGGTTCCGATGCCCGATGACTGGTCGTCAAAAAGCGTGTAGTTGATAGTGCGATAAGTGCGATTGAAGGATTGATCGCTCATCATGCCATGGCGCGACGGGGTAGTGCCCGTCATCAGGGTGGCAGTGGTCTCCTGTCCTCCATTAACAATATGTGGGAAAGCTATGGTGGTTTGGAACGCCTCTTCGCTCATCGTGCGTAAGCCACCAGCCGACCAGTAAGGACGGAGTTTGGTGAGATTGTCTTGCGTCATACCGTCCACCACCACCACAACTGTCAAACGAGGTTGTGTGGCAGACAATGATACGGGAAAGAATACCAAAACAAGAGCTATCAACGTAGCCAATAAATGAGTCGAGCGCATAAATGAATGAGAGGTAAAATAATAAGTCGCCAGCTGAAACCAACCAACGGATGTACAGAAAAGAATGTGAGGAATATAACAATAGTCAGCAGAATAAGATAAACGATACCCAGTATGGCGTCAATCCACCAGGATAGTTTATGGCGTTTTCTATCCCACCAACTAATGATGATCATGCATAAAGCAAAGAGTGCCAACCCCAGTCGGCAGTCGGCATACCAAGGTACGGGTGCCACTTGGAATGGAGCGATGTTTTCGCGAACGACCAATGGCGTGCCATCGGTGAGGTGTGCCTCAGACAGATAGAACATCAGTTCTTCGGGCAAGAACAACCGTTGCTCGTTGCTCATAGGCTGGTCGGCTTTGGTGCCGAAAACAAGATTGATGCCTAAGTCCACCCATGAATAGGGACCTGTATAATGGGTGATGGTAGAACGAAATGGTTGGTTCAGATAGCCTTGGTAGGAAGAAATAATCGTGTCCTGCAAGGCGTTCTTGAGTAAGTGATAAGGGCGCGTAGCGCAGTTGTCAAATACAAAATTATATAGGTAATAACGATTTTCGGGTTGATAATTGATGAGCAAGGCATCAAATACGCTTTGCTTCTGCGCTTGCGTGAGATTGAGCTCTTGTAGATAAGTTTTTCGTCCGATAGAGCTGTAGAACTTTACGAAATAGGAGTAGGACTCAATGCCTAACTGGTAGTAGGTCTCGCCCTGAATGAATTTCAGATAAAATCCCTTTTCCATGAGGGAGAAGATGCCATAATTGAAGACAATATCCATCTTTCTCATGGGATCGCACACGCGTATGCCTGTGTGTCCGTATTTAGACCACACTTCTGTTCCGGGCGTGCAGGTGAGCAGGTAGATTTTGGCCTCTTCACTCAATGCAATGGGTTGAGTAAACGCTTGGGCTATACCCTGAAGGGTAAAGATAGATAGTAATATGGCAAATAGGTATTTACGCATGATAGATGATGAGGTTAGGAATAAACGTACAGAGGGTGCCTAATAGGTAGCCGCAGACGACTTGCAATGGCGTGTGCGCATTGAGATGAAGGCGTGCGTACATCACGAGTAGCGATAATGCTAATACGCAGCAAATCGGTATGATAGGGAAGATGCTGTAGTACATGGCTATGCTGCATATACCGCCCAGCAGGCCTCCTATACCTGTGAGGTGAGCTGAAATCTTCCACCAGTGATTGATAATGGTGACTAAGAGAAGTGCGACCGTAGCACCAATCGCTATGCATGTCCAAACGAGAGGCAGTTGGATGACCTCCGTTACAAAATAGCACCAGAAACCAAAGCAGATGAGTGCATAGATGTATGGTGTGGTGCGTTCGTGGGCATTGTCAATATGCCATGAAGATATACTGCCACGCTTCCAAAGTAGGCCTATCAGTCCGATGGGAATAAGCGCTGTCAGTACAAATGTGCCGAAAATGCCTACCCATATGTATATGGTGGGCAGTGCTTGCCAACGAGCGTACATAGTAGCCATATACATGATCATTCCGTAGGTGGGCATGAACAATGGATGCATCAGGATACTCAGCGTTTGAGATATGATGTTGAATATCTTTTGCATATACCTTATATTTGGTGACGCAATCGAGCCACAGGAATACCTAATTGTTCGCGATATTTGGCTACTGTTCGACGAGCGATTGCATAGCCACTTTGATGCAGCATCTCTACCAAGTCATCATCTGTGATAGGATGAGATTTGTCTTCATTATCAATGAGTTCGCGTACTTTTTGTTTGATCTCGCGTGTGGAAATCTCTTCGCCATCTTTCTTGAGAATAGCTTCGGAGAAGAAGTATTTGAGCGCAAAGATGCCGAATTGCGTTTGCACATATTTATTGCTGCATACGCGCGATATGGTAGAGACATCGTGCCCAGTCCTGTCGGCTATGTCCTTGAGAACCATAGGTCTGAGATAGGTGCTATCGCCTTGCAAGAAAAACTCGCGTTGGTAGGCTACGATGGCGCTCATGGTTTGCATGAGTGTCTCATTGCGTTGGCGAAGGGCATCAATAAACCACTTGGCATCATCAATCTTGCTCTTCACAAATCGTGCTGCCTCTCGATTAGATGGCTTTTGCTTATCTTCCCCAGAATACAAATTGAGCATCTCGCTATACTCGGCAGATACGTGCAGTGGTGGAATATCGCCTTGATTGAGCGACACGATCAGTTCGTCATTCTCTTCTTCTACGATGAAGTCGGGTACAACAATCGACTGGTTGCGGTCATACACTGTTCCCAGCCAACTATTACCTGGACGAGGATTCAGACGAGTAATCTCGGAAACAGCCATCTTCAATTGCTGTTCCGTGATATCCAAGCGTTGCATAACCTTGTTGTACTGTTTTCGCGAGAAGATATCAAAGTAGCGCGAGATAATAGTGGTGGCTAATATGACATTAGGTGTTTGCTCCTTCTGTTGTAATTGAATCAACAAACAATCCTGCAAATCGTATGCCGCTACGCCCGGTGGATCAAACTGCTGTATTTGGTCGATGATCTCTTGCATTTTCTCATCGGTCACAGTAATGCCTTCGCGAAAACTGAGGTCATCCACTAGTTCCTCTGCGGTGCGGCGTAAGTAGCCGTTCTCGTCTATATTGCCTACTACAAACTTAGCGATGTGTCTATCAGGCTTATCCATCTTGGTAAGATAGATTTGCGATTTGAGGTATTCGCCAAAACTCATTCCCACTGAGAATGGAATGTCCTCGCGCATACTCTCTTGTGAGCGATTGTTGTAGGAGCGCTCACTGATATCATCATCTTGCACGTAGTCATCGTAATTGAAGTCATCGTTTTGCAGTGGGTTTTGATAATCATCATCCATAGAGTCTTGCTCTTGGTAATCAAGCTCTTGTGCCTTATCTACCCCTTCTTCCAATGCTGGATTTTCTTGCAATTCTTCATTGATACGTGCCTGTAACTCACACGCAGGCAACTCCAGCATGCGCATCACCTGAATTTGTGCAGGTGAGAGCTTGGTCTGAAGCTTCTGTTGTTGGGTCAGTGTGAGTGAAGTAGCCATATTGTTAACGATTAGACTATTTACAACTTACAATGTTCTATTGCAGTCAGCACATTCTGTGTGATGTATGCCAATTGCTCATCATCCAGTTCGGTATGCATAGGCAATGACAATACGCATGCAGCCAATTTCTCCGCTACAGGGAAGTCGCCCTCCTGGTATCGTGGGTCTTGATATGCCTTTTGCATATGCAGCGGGATAGGGTAGTATATCATAGACGGAATACCCTGTTCTGCTAATGCGTCTCGCAGTGCATCACGATTCACATTCACCAAGCGTAGGGTGTATTGATGGAAAACGTGGGTGGATTGTGCGGCGCGTGCGGGGATAAGCATATTAGGATGATTAGCGAATGCATTATCGTAGTAGGCAGCAGCACGTTGGCGAGAGGCAATATACTCATCCAGATGAGGTAACTTGGCATCCAATACGGCCGCTTGAATACTATCCAATCGCGAATTGACACCTATCTGGTCGTGGTGGTAGCGGATGACCATACCATGATTGGCAATAGCGCGCATCTTATCTGCCAGTGCGTCATCGTTGGTGAAAATGGCACCACCGTCTCCGTAGCAACCTAAGTTCTTCGAAGGGAAGAAACTGGTACAACCGATATGTCCGATAGTAGAGGCCTGACGCACACTGCCGTCAGCGTGGGTGTATTTAGCGCCAATAGCTTGGCAGGAGTCCTCTACCACGTATAGATTATGTTGGTGTGCGATGTCCATAATGGCGTCCATATCGGCGCACTGACCAAACAAGTGTACTGGCACAATCACTTTGGTGCGTGGAGTAATGGCTTTGCGGATGGCATCTACGGAGATGTTCATTGTATCCCAATCCACATCTACCACCACAGGTGTCAGTCCCAGCAGAGCTACCACTTCCGCTGTAGCAATAAAAGTGAATGTAGGAGTAATGACCTCATCGCCAGGTTGTAGCCCAAGTGCCATGAGAGCAATCTGCAAAGCATCTGTACCGTTGCCAACAGGAATAACATGCTTGGAACCCGTATATGCTTCTAAGTTTTCTTGAAATGTTTTGACAACAGGACCTTTGATGAATGCTGTGGAGTCTATAACCGCTTGAATACCGCGGTCAATATCTTCTTTGATGTGTTGGTACTGCGTTTGCAGATCTACCATTTGGATTTTTTTCATAATTGTCGTTCGATGATATATTCTACCTCACGTATGCTGGAACGCACTTGTGTGATATGAGGATTAGTAGTCTTGATTTCTACTGGCAATGTGCTCTGTTCATGATTAGGATAATGGCACACTGCACGTAGGTCAGCTGCCTTGACTTCAGCAAAATGCGAAATGCCTACACGTATTGTCACGGTAGTCATTTTGGGGAAGAGATGCATGGTCTCGCCGTAGGGCAGTCCTTCTACGAGGATAGGAAGGTCGAATGATTTTTCGGTGAATTGTTCTGCCTTCCAGACAACGGTTGTCGTGCTGAACGATGCACGCACTCCTGTAGGAAGCAGGAGTGCCACATCCTTCGTAACGATGTCGTGCAATTGGTCCACAAAAATACTATCCGTCGCGATAGAATCAATGGTGGCAATCACCTCTTCCTTGCCGTATATATCTACTACACAAGGAGATAAAACGGGCGGGTTGGATAGCTGATATTGATTCTCTAACCGCCAATCAGCACGCAGGTGGATAGGAACCGTTTTTGTGGATTCAATATGATAATCTGCGGTAATATCTTCGGGGTTGATTTGTTGAATTGTCGTAGAACCAGGCAAGATATCTTGTACTTTCTGACGGAGCAATTCGGTAGATAATTGCAGCTTACCATCTGTTTTTTCCAGTTTGTTATCAATGCTAATGACTAAATTAGGTTTGGTGTGCTGTATTTGTCGAAGGATACGACCATTGTCGCGAAGTGTGATTTTCAAATGCGTAGGCAATGGATTATCAAATACAACTTGTGCGGGCAGGTCAATGTATGTGATTGGTAATCTCATGTCGATTTCACGTTGTGAACTCATAGCCCGCCCCCACCAAAACAATGTGGCTAATCCCACAAACAGAAAGTAGATGAGTGCATCTCGCTGCAACATCCACATCCAAGTCTTGTTGGTGGCTTGCTTTATCTTGTTGATATCCAATCGCATACCTCTTGCGCAATAGCTAATTTAGTATGATTTGCATCAATGAAGTAGGATTATTTCTCTTCTTTAGGAGCTTGTTGTGCCTCTTCTGCAGATACATATACGCTACCCTTATCTACTTTCAAGGTAGTGTCTTTAGATACTTCAATCAAGAAAGTGGTCTCTTGTACCTCTTTAATAATGCCATAGATACCACCAGCAGTGATCACTTTGTCACCTTTCTTGAGCGCTTCGCGTTGTTTTTGCAGTTCTTTTTGCTTCTTTTGTTGTGGACGAATCATGAAGAAATAGAATACTACAAAAATCAAGATCATCATCACCCAAAATGACCAACTACTTTGTTGTGGCGCACCTTCTGCAGCTGTTGCAGCTTGTAAAAAAATGAATTGTAACATAATGTTTAGTTTTTTATTTGTTAAGTATTATAAGTCTTATCGAACAGATTTGAAAATCTTGTTTTCGCGTTTAAGATCCATCACAATTTTATTCAGAATACCATTGATGAAGATATAGCTCTTTTCGCCCGAAAACTCTTTGGCCAGTTCAATGTATTCGTTCATAGATATCTCGAGTGCAATGTCGTTGAAATACGATATTTCTGTGATGGCAGTGATGAGGATAATGTAATCCATATAAGCCACGCGCTCTGCTTCCCAGTTGTGAAGTGCACTGGCAATCAGCTGCTTGTGCTCGTCTGCATGCTCAATGGTTAATCTGAGAAGTTCTTTGGCAAAGGTTAATTCTTCCTCTGAATTAAACATCTCCAACAGGGTTTGATTGTCGCCTTGTTGCTCGGTAAAGCGCTTGATGGTCTTGTCGATATAGGTAATGACAAGATCTACTTCGGTGGTCCATCCTTGAAAGTCCAGTGCGATTTCCAAATCCTCTAATGCAGAATCCAATGCTTCGTTCTCAAGCATAAGAGTGCTATAGATTTTTCGCCATATGCGTTTGTCATCCTCATAGGTAGGTTGTTCCAATTGCATATATTCCGTGTAAAAAGGCGCTTGTACCAGTTGCTTGTAGATGGATTCTACGGCATTCATACCTGTGTCCCATCTCAGGTGTTGGTCCTCAATATAGGTGCGCAAGCGGCGGTTGTTAAACAACTGCTGAGCAATGCGGTTGTTTACGAAGTTTCTGTTAGGTACGTATTCTTGGTGTATGACTGCTGCACGGGCTTTGTTTGCCTCTATTTGCTGATCGGCGTATGTGGTCAGTTCGTCTGCAAAAGCCAACAACATCATGTACAGACTATACGTGTTGGAAAAACTATTGATCAGCTCCTTGCGGGCAGACATAGGTGATTGTTCTTCCTTCTTGAAATACGCAAATAGCGTTTGAATAATTTTGGTTCTAACTAATGTACGATTTATCATTGCTAATTTTTTTTAGAAAATACACTTCTATTCAAAATATAGTGCAAAGGTACGAAAAATCTATTAAATACACAAGAAAAATAAGATTTATTTTTCAATATGTACTTTTTTCACACTAAAGTATTGCACACGTCAATAGTTTTTTGTAACTTTGCAGCGTATTATTTTAACTTTATCAAAACAACTGTATGGAAAATCGTAGACACGAAATGAAGAATGAACCAGAGATCGTGTATTCGCGTTCAATCAAGGCGGGTAAACGTATTTATTATCTGGATGTGAAGAAGGCTCGTAACGAAGATTTGTATTTGTGTATCACTGAGAGCAAACGCAAGCAGGGAGCTGAAGATGAATTTCCTCAATTTGAAAAGCACAAAGTGTTCTTGTATAAAGAGGATTTTGCGCATTTCACAGAGGGCTTGAATGACGTTATTGCGTTTGTGCAAGGTCAATTGGGCGAGATAGAGGAGCGTAAAGAGTGGACTCCTGAAACGGCTGATGATGAAGCAACTGTTGTTGCCAATGAGGGTGAGAAAGCAGAGGATAAGTCTCTGTTGGGCAGTCTCTTGGATAAGTTGAAAGGCTAATAGATTTGATCAATAATAGCATCAGCAACCTCCTGCTTCGAAAGAAGTGGGAGGTGTTTTTTTGTGCCATCTTTGTAGAGGAAAGTCACTTTGTTGGTATCCACGCCAAAACCAGCACCTGCGTCTTGCAGTGAATTAAGCACAATCATGTCAAGGTTCTTGGATTGTAATTTTCGTTCGGCATTAGCCAGTTCGTCGTGTGTCTCGAGGGCGAAACCAACCAGTGTCTGATTGGGTGTTTTGTTTTTTCCTAATGTGGCAGCAATATCTGTGGTGGTGATGAGCTGGATACTCATGTCGGTCGTGCCGGGCTGCTTCTTGATTTTCTTGTCCGCAGTTGTGCGCGGAGTGAAGTCTGCTACTGCGGCGCATAAGATTGCCATATCTGTTTGTGGGAATATGGTTGTGGTGGCTTCGCACATCTCTGCGCTTGATACAATATTCTTTATATGCAGGGGGCAGAATGCTTGCCATGCCTTCAGCGATAAATGGGTAGGGCCGCTCACCAAGGTGACTTCTGCACCTCTATTCAAGCACGCGCGCACGAGTGCGTAGCCCATTTTGCCTGTAGAGGCATTGCTGATGTAGCGCACAGGGTCAATGGCTTCTTGCGTAGGACCCGCTGTGATGAGTATATGTTTGCCAGAGAGGGTCTTGGGGGTGAGGGCGTAGTCTATAGCGGCGACCAGTACATCAATCTCCTGCATACGTCCTTTGCCTGTGGTGCCGCATGCCAATTCGCCACTGGCAGCGTCAAGCATAGTGATGTTCTGCCACTGTGCTAACTGGTGGATAGCTTTTTGTGTGGCAGGAGATTCGTACATGTTGGTGTTCATTGCGGGGGCAATGACCACGGGCTTGCGCATAGCGGCAAAAGTGGTGGTCAGTGCATCGTCAGCAATGCCATTTGCCATCTTGCATAGCACGTTGGCAGTGGCAGGCGCAATGATCATCAGGTCTGCCCAGTCGGGTAGGGAGATGTGCTCAGTGCTGTGCTCGTTGATGGCTGCAAACACATCCGAATATACCTTGTGCCCGCTGACGGTTTGTAGGGTGAGAGGGGTGACAAACTCCAGTGCATTTTTAGTGGTGACTACCTGTACGTCTGCGCCTGCTTTTTTCAGCAGGCGAATCAGTTCGGGTATTTTATAAGCGGCGATGCCGCCGCTTATTCCCACTAAAATATGTTTGCCAGATAGACTCAACTATTTCAGTACTTCATCTTTATTGCCACTGCGATAGATGAGTTCATCGTCAATAAACTCTTGTGTGGCGATGAGTGTTGCCTTTGGCAATTGCTCGTAACTGCGTGAAATCTCGATTTGCTCTTTGTTCTCAAAAGTCTCTTCGATAGAGTCTTGTGGGATAGAGAAATCTTGCAGTTTGGAGTCTAATTCTTTTTTCAGCGCAGCGCTGATTTGGTTGCTGCGTTTGCCGATGATAGCCACTGTCTCATACACATTGCCTACTTTTTCGGTCAATTCGTTGAGGTCCCTTGTGATAGTGGTTTTGGGAGCTTTGGTTTGTTTGTAATCAATCATATCTAAGTGTGTTAAAAATTTCAAAGTGCGTGGGTGATTTTTTTTGCTTCTTTACCGATGCGCTCAGCTGCATTGCGATGTTTTGAATCTGGATATTCGGTAATGAAGTTGTAGTATTCATCTTCTGTTTCGCGTGCTCGATCTTCTTTCTTAGTATCAATAGAATTTAACATCTGCTGGTATTTTGATTGCAAGATCAGCCAGTTCAATTCCTCTTGATATTGGTTGGTGGGATAGTCTTTTAGCGCGTTCTTAGCGATAATCTCGGCGCTCAAATAGTTGTTGCCCAGATAGGTACCCAGATTGTAGTACAATCGTGCACTTAAATATTCTTTTTCTGCCAGTTTGTCGTACAGTTCGCCCATCTCTTTGTATGCTTGTTCAGCGTATGGACTTTCGGGGTATAACTCTACAAACTGTTGGAAGAACTCTATTCCCTTTTTTGTTTCCGTTTGGTCCAATCGCGCATCGGGTGCGTCCAAATAATAGCAGTGTCCTACTTGAAAGCGTGCTTCGATGATGTATCGTCCCTTGGGATAGTTGCGGATGTAAGCTTGGTAGTACTCAGAGGCAGCAGAATAGTCTTTTTGTCCCATGTGGCAACGGGCCAAATACGCCAAGACGTCTTGCGAACGGTCGGTTCCGCGATAATAGGAAGTGACGTCGTCCAGCAGCGTTTGTGCTTTGATATATTGCTCGTTATTGAAATACACCAATGCCTGTTGGTATTTCAGCTCAGGATCTCTGGATTTCAACAACTGTTGATACTCACCGCAAGCAGTCAGTAACAACGCACTAAACAATATTAAAATGCCCTTTTTTGTCATACTACGAAATTCAGCCTGCAAAATTACTATATTTTTTCCAAATATGCAAATAAAAGTGAATTTTTAGCGTATTTTTATTCAAAATACCATCTTTGTGAGGTGGCAATGCGCAATGTGTCGCTGTCGGCTATGATTAGGTAGCAGGCGGCGTCTGTTGTCTTGTTGATCATTTCCAATGCTGCTTGTTCGCCCAATACCATACACGCAGTAGCCAATGCATCAGCGCGCATACATGTGCTGGCGGTGACGGTGGCGCTCAGCAGGGAGTGTTGCACGGGGTACCCGCTGCGAGGGTCAATTGTGTGGCTACGGCGTTCGCCGTTCGCGATGTAGTATTGCAGATAGTTGCCTGATGTAGCCATGCAGAGGTTGTTGCTTGCAATCACTTCTTGCAACTCTTTTTCAGCTCCAGTGGCATCTATCGTGGGACGCGTGATGCCTACGCGCCATGCATTGCCTTTGTCGTTAACGCCTTGCAGTACTACTTCGCCGCCAATATCCACCAGCAGGTTATAGCATCCGTTCTCTCGCAGCAAATCTGCCACTACGTCGCAGGCGTATCCTTTGGCTATAGCGCTGGCGTCCAGTGTGATACGCTCATCGTCTTTCTCCAAATGATGATTATTCAAGCGAATATGATTGTATCCTACCAATGCTTTGATACTATCCAAGTTGATGTCTTGGCTCTTGGTTCTTGGCTCTTGGCTCTTTATGCCGAATCCCCACGCATTGACCAGTGGAGCTACTGTGATGTCAAACGCACCGCCAGATAGTTGGCTGATGGTGTGTGCCTCGTGGTACATGGCTTCGAAGAGCGAGTCGGTCAGAATGCTATCGTTGCGGTTGATGTGGCTTATCACGGAGTTGGGGTTGAACATGCTCAGCGAATGGTCGAACGCCTGCAAGCGCTGCTGGATAGCATGGTGCAAATCTTCGGTGCCTTCGTAGCGTATATTATAATAGGTACCAAAGATATGTCCTTGGTGGTGATAGTATTGTTTTTTAGGGGTATTAGGCAATAATAGCAGCAAAACTGCTGCTATTATTGCGAATCCCAATGCAATCCATTTCTTCATAGATATAATAGTACTTTGTAAATAGTCAAATAGTAAATGGTTTTTACCATTCGCTACCGAAGTACAAGCTTGCGCCAATGCGCCAGTTGAGGCGTTGGTAATTATTATTCCCCTGTTCAAATTCGTTAATGACGGAGCTCAATTCGGTCTTAACATTGGTTTTATCAATTCCATAGCAGTTGAGCATGCATTCTCCCCATACGCCTAAGAATACGTGTTTGAGTTCGAAGTCGCGTTGTAGGCGCAGGTTGATATTATTAATCGCTACGGTTTTAGCATTTCTCCAAACTTCTTCATAATTAGAATACATACCTCGCCAAGGTGTGATACCTACTCGTGTGTCCAATATGATACCCAAGGGTAATTTAAATTGGTATCCCAACTCAATATAGGTGGACCATGCGCGTTGCGCTTCGCCTTGATCATTGATGAAGTAGTCGTTACCAAAGATGGTGGTGTACCAATCAATGCTCAATGGTACTGATTCTACGATATCGCCCAAATGGAATCCTGCGTGCAGTTCCATGGTGCTGGTGGAGGTGGTGTCATCGGGAATGACTTTGAATCCGCCTTTTGGGAAATATGCTTCATTGTTGAAATAATGTAGGTGGGTCAAATCTACTTGTACACCGAAGTCATCGTAACCGATAGTGATATCGAGTTCGGGGTTCAGATCTTCGAAAGTCCAGTTGTCTGCACCGATGTTTGCCCAACCGCATACGTATAGACCCTTCCAGCCAAAGGTGGCTGATGGTTGGATAGATATACCGCCGAGGTTATATCCGCGCCATAGGTAGGAACTTACTACATCTGCACCTACTTCAAAGGTGATACCTAATTCTTTTTTTGCCCCTTCTTCTTTATCCTTAGCGTATGCTTGATAAGGACAAGCACTAACGCCTATCAGCGCTAGTGCTAAAACCAATAATGTTTTTTTCATTTGTTATTTCTTGTCATTATAATGCGTTTTTGCTCGCCCAAGCGATGCGCAACGCTACTTCCAGGATTTTAGTATCATCCAAAACCACGATTCCACCATCAGGACCTGGCTCGATGTGATAACCCACAGTAGCAGTGCCGTTGAAAAATGCTCTTACATCGTCAGCTGCAATTCCTAACTCCTCAGCAATTACAGCTGAACTACCTTTTGGAAGGCTATCCTTCACTTCTCTCAGTTTGTTGAATGTTGTGCGAATCATAGTAACTAATTCATTTATAGTTAATAATAAAGTTATTTTGTTTATCTTTTAGAAGATGTTTCTCAAACTCGTGTGCAAAGGTAACACTTTTTTTTTATATATGCAAATTTTTTCGCAATTCTGTTGAAGAAATATCAAAATAGGGTGCTCCTGTTAGGAAAATTGTGCCTTTGGCAGGTTGTGTCACTTCGCTAGGTTGTGTCACTTCGCTAGGTTGTGTGCCTGCGGCAGGTAGTGTTGCTCCTTGCGTACCCGCTTTATCTCTTCTCGGATACACAAACACGCGATAGTTATCCAATATGTATTGGTATTCCCGCCATTGGTCGAATATCTGAAGGTTATCTTCGCCGATGATGAGGGTAAATTCGTGTTCGGGGTATTCTCTCGCGAGCGCGCGCAATGTATTAGCAGTATATGTAGGGCGGGGGAGATGAAACTCGAAGTCCGATACCCATATCCTCTTGCCTTTCGCTTCATCGCCAATTGCCTCTCTCGCCTTCTCCAGTCGCTCTTGCTCATCGGCGAGTATGCTCTTGTCTTTCAGCGGGTTGTTGGGCGAAACCATGAGCCATACTTCATCTAAGTCGGTATGCTCTAATACCCACTTCGCCAATCCCGTGTGCCCAAAGTGTATAGGATTGAATGACCCGCCGTAAATGCCAACCTTCATCGAACGAGTTTATCTAAGTCTGTTTTTGCTTGCAGAAGGTTATCGTTAATGACAATGTGGTCAAAGTATGGCGCGTCTGCCATTTCTATTTCGGCTTTGGCGAGGCGCTTTTGTATCATTTCTTCGCTGGTGTCGCCGCGTCCGTGCAAGCGGCGTGAGAGTTCTTCTACGGATGGTGGGGCAATGAAGATCGCCAATGCCTCATCGCCGAAGATGCGTTTGAGGTTGAGACCGCCTTTCACATCAATGTCGAAGACGATGGTGCGTCCTGCGGATTGGATGCGTTCGATTTCGGATTTCAGTGTGCCGTAGTACAAACCTTCATATACCTGTTCGTATTCGATGAAATCGTTGTTTTGTATGTGTTGTTCAAACTCCTCGCGGCTGATGAAGTAGTACTCTTTGCCATGTTGCTCTTGCCCACGTGGAGCACGAGTGGTGGCAGAAATGGAGAGTTCGTATTGTCCTGGATAGGTTTCGAGTAGGTGTTTCACCATTGTCGATTTGCCCGAACCGCTGGGCGCACAGAGGATAATAATCATATGGATTTACTATTTGAGTATTTACGATTTACAATTTGCGCTGCAAAATTACAAAAAATATTGCATATATACAAATCTTTTGTGTAATTCCTCACACGCATGCGAGCAATTACGGGTTCATGACGGGTTTATGACGGGTTGATACTGGCACATCGTTTGCCTATCGGTGGCATATCTATTGCTTTTTTCTATGCACCTTCTATCTAAAAACGAGAGTAAAGATTGTGTCCTTCTCGTCGCTGCGAACGAGGCGGATGCTGCCATTGTGTAGGCGCATGATTTGGCGGGAGAGGCTCAATCCAATACCAGAGCCTTCGGGTTTGGTGGTGAAGAATGGAATGAATATCTGCTCCTGACTATCAAGGCTGATAGGATGACCATTATTGCAGACATCTATCACAACGGCATCAGCATCATCAATCTTGGCTGTGATGGTGATTTGGGTTGCCTCTGCCTGCAAGGCATTGGTGATGAGATTGACTATTACCTGCGAGATTTGTCCCTCATCCGCATATAGCAGAATATCATCGGTCAGTTCGGCATATTGATAGCGTGCACCTGCGGCATCTATCTGCGGTTTGGTCAACTGCTCCACGCGTTCCATGAGTTCGCGCAAGTAAAATGGTTTCCTAACTGGCGTTGCTACTCGTGTCAGACTGCGGTAGGTGTTGACGAATTTGATGAGGTCCTTAGAAGAGGTTGAAATAGTCTGCAAGCCCATTACCAAATCAGGAGAGGCAGGGTCTTTGGAGAGTGTTTCGCTGAGCGAAGCGATAGGCGTGATGGTATTCATAATCTCGTGTGTGAGTACACGGATTAGGCGTGACCATGCCAACTCCTCATTTTCGGCAATCTCGTTGCTAATATCGTTAAAGGCAATGATCTTTACTGTTTTGCCGTGTATTGCCGCTTCGGTAGCTGTGAGAATGATAGTGCGTTCGCCTCGTTCGGTAAAGAAAGTAGCGCGTTGTTCGCTATTGGCTGACACTTGTCGAAACGCTTCCGCAAGCGATGGATGGATATTATCCAGTTGGCGAAGATTACTGAAGGTCAGCAAGCCCAAGAGCGAGAGGGCTGTTTTGTTGTGATATGTCACTCGGTTGTCTGTGACGGTGATGATACCCGTTTGCACATGGTCGAGCATCTGTCCAAAGTAGCGTTCTTGTTCGCTGATTTCGTGGCGCTCTTTGTCGAAAAGATCACGCAGACGGTTGAGTGTTTTGTTGAAGCTTCTATTCCGAATGCCCTGCTCGTTGAATCGGAAGTTGAGTTCCTTATCTTCGAGCGCATCGAGCATGTAATTGATTTTCTTTTGCAATCGTTGTTTCACCACTACCCCCACAACGACTCCCACCACAATAGCAGTGGCAAGGCAAGTGAGTATGATGAAAAGTGTATCCATGATTATATCCCGTACTTTTTCAGTTTGGCGTAGAGGGTTGGGCGGCTGATGTTGAGGGCTTTGGCTACTAAAGACAAGTTGCCATCGTGTTGCGCCATAGCGTTGCGGATAGCACGCTCTTCGACGGTTTCTAAAGTCTCTACAGCTACGCTGTCGGCTGTTGGATATTGGCTATTGGACGGCGTTCCGCCTATTGGATATGGGGTGTTGGATGGCAACGGCAGTTGCAAGTCGGCAAGGGTGAGGGTGTCGCCTTCGGAGAGGATGACCGCTTTTTCGATGCAGTTGTTGAGTTCGCGGATGTTGCCCGACCAAGTATGTGCCAGCAGGGCTTGTTGCGCTTCGGGTGCCAACGCATTCACACTGCGGTGGTAGCGTTCGGCATAGGTTTGCATGAAGCGTTCAGCCAGCGGCAGAATCTCGTCTTGGCGTTGGCGAAGTGGTGGGAGTTGCAGGTGCATCGTGTTGATGCGATAGTACAAGTCCTCACGGAAAGTGCCGTCCTGTACCATTTGCGGAATGTCGCGGTTGGTAGCACAGATGAGGCGGATATCAATAGGTATCTCTTTGGTATCACCGACACGAACGATAGCACGGTTTTGCAGCACGCGCAGGAGTTTCGCTTGCAAGTGCAATGGGATATTACCAATCTCATCCAAGAAGAGTGTGCCACCATTGGCTTGCTCAAACTTACCAATATGGTCAGCGTGTGCATCGGTAAAAGCACCTTTGACATGTCCAAAGAGTTCGCTTTCGAAGAGTGTTTCGGTAATAGCGCCTGCGTCCACGCACACCATCGGACGGTTGGCACGCGCCGAGAGGCGGTGGATCTCGTTGGCAAGGACATCTTTACCCGTACCATTCTCGCCCGTGATGAGGATAGAGGCATCGGTGGTAGCCACTTTATCCAGTTGCTTGCGAATCGTGGTCATGGCAGGGCTAGAGCCCCAGTGCATTTTGGGCGATGGGCTATTGGTGATGGGCGATGAGGTTGGAGCTTTCTTGCCTGTGCGTTTGAGTTTCTGTTGGTACGCAAGGGTAAGGGTCTCAACGAGTTTGTTATTGTCCCAAGGTTTGACAATGAAATCGAAAGCTCCGCGTTTCATACCCTCTACTGCGAGTTGAATATCGCCGTAAGCGGTAAAGAGCACCACTTCTATATTGGGTGCAAACTGTTTGATTTCGGAGAGCCAGTATAGTCCTTCGTTGCCCGTGTTGATAGCGGTTTGGAAGTTCATATCGAGTAGCACCACATCGGGTTGCAGTTCGCGAATAGTGGATTGCAACGACTTAGGCGAAGACAGCATCTCCACCTGAGCAAAGAATCGCGGCAGCAACATCTCCAGCGCTGCGCGAATACCTTTGTTGTCGTCCACAACAAGTATTTTGGCTTTGGATTTCATAGTGGGTGCAAAGGTACAACAAAAATTGCGTAATTACAAATTTTGAGTAGAAAAAGTGCAAGAGGGGTTAAAAGTTTTAAGGGTAATTCTGCTCTGCACCCGTATTTGATGCAGAGCAGAAAAGATGTTGTTATTCCGTCCTCAGTGCTTCGACGGGGTTGGAGGTCGCGGTGCGGAGGCTGGCGAGGGTGACTACCAGCGTTGTGATGACGAGCACAGCCAACAACGATACCACAAACACCCACACGGCTATCGGCGCACGGTACGCAAAAGTGCTATAGTAATAGTCCGTAATAAAGTAACTGATTGGTGCAGCAATGAGGAAACAAATGCCCACAATAATCATAAACTTGCGGTTGAACATCACCAAGATCTCACGCACGGTGGCACCGTTCACACGGCGGATACCAATCTCCTTGCGGCGGTATTGCGTCTCGAAAATCACCAATCCCAACACACCCATCAGCGAAATAATAATCGCCAACATCGTGAACAACGAGATCGTTGTGGTCAGTTGTTGCTCTTTTTGGTAGTTCTCGCCCAGTTCCTCGTCGAAGAAGTTGATTTTCACTTTCTCGCTGCCGTAGTCGGGCAAAATCTTGTCGGTGGTAGCACGGATGGCATCAAACACCGAACGGATATCTGCATTCTCCACTGTGCGGATATAGCAATGGTCCGTTACCCAGATGTTGACATCGCCATAGATATAGAATGCAAGGGCTTCGCTTTCATACTGCAAGGGTTTATAGTGAATATCGCGGCAGAAACCCGTCGCTTCATGCGGATTCATTCCCCATGAGATTTTATCTTCCAAATTGAGGTTGTACTTCTTTTGGGCATACTCATTGAGGATAATAGCACCCTCACCTTTCTCATCTGAAGGCAAGAAATTGCGTCCTTCTACCACCTCTATGCCCATCACTTGTAGGAAGTTCCATGATACAGGCAGCACGCGAATCATCATCTGTTGGTCGTTATGCCAGCGTCCCCATGTCATACCGTCGTTCATGGTGATAGGTCCTTGAGACCATGCAACATCTTTTATATTTGGATTATTCAGCAATTCATTGCTAAACGCTTCGCGGTTCTCCATATTTCGCACAGGTATATGCGTGGTTAATAGGCACTCCTTGTTGTAACCCATGTCGTAACTCATCATGTACTTATGTTGTTGTTTGAAAAACATTGCGCAGATGATGAATGCAATCGAAATCACGAACTGCAAACCAATCAGCGCGTAGCGCAGCGACTTGCCTTTTTGCGACATGCCAAACGAACCCTTGATTGCCAGTGCTGGTGGAAAGGAGGTGGCGTACATGGCAGGATACAGACCCGCCATGAGCGTCATCACCAAAGCAATGCCCACGGTTAGCACCGCAACAACCATATTTTTACTTAACGCCAAGTCGCAAGAGATGAAGTGCGCCCACTCCGACGAACGGAACAATAGCACCACCACTACCGCCAATACCAACGCTATCGCCACCAGCACAGCCGATTCTGCCAAGAAACGACCGACCAATGCAGCACGCGAACTGCCCAAGATTTTGCGCGTGTTCACACTACGAATACGCATAGGCACTTGTGCAAAGAAGAAGTTCACGAAGTTGATGAGCGTAATAATCACTATCAACGCAGCCACAATCATCAGCGTAATAGTGCTGGTTTTGTTGCCTTTTTGCCCTACTTGATAGTTCAGATCTTGACAAAAATACAATTCTTGTAATGGGATGAGCGTTAGTTGCTTGTCGTTCATAAACTCTTCCATCTCGTTGAGTTTATTTTCGAGTGCTTCGTTCAGTCCTCCCATATTGCGATAATGTGCTATCTGCTGGGATTGTATGTCTCTATATTTACTACCTCCTACTTCCTCAAAGTTTGCTTTGTCTTCAGCCGAATGCAATTTAACGAAGTAGTTGTACGACCAGTTACTTGTATTGTTGAGGTCTTGCTTTTCGAGCATATCGCAGCATATCATCTCCAACTCGCCAAGGTCGCTGGTCGTGGGTTGGTCTTTATAGATAGCGCAAATGGTGTATGGAAAAGACCGATTGCTAAAGGCAATATTGATACAATCATCTACCGCTACGCCCATACGCTTAGCTGCACTTTGGCTGATAGCCACATAAGCGTGAGTTCCTATATCATTCATAGAACCCGCAATCGGCTGAATACCAAACACCTTTAAAGCACCCGAAGTAGCTTGCATAGTTTTGACAGGGAAGGTCTTGGCTTCTGTTCCCTCTCCCACGGTTACCATCGTTTCTGTTTGGGTATGTTCATTTAGTTGCGCGATACCACATGCCTCCACACAAGGTATATTGGTAATTATCTCCTCTGCCATAGGGCGGTTGATATACGCATTTGTTTTCTCTTGCCCGAACATTGGCAATGTCATCAGATACACGCGCTCGGAGTCGGGGATAGCGCGGTTATAAGTCAGGTCGTAATGCACCTGCACGAGAATGATATACAGCGCAGCAAACGCCGCCGTCATTCCCAGGATATTTAATAACTTTGAAATTTTCATTCGCTCCAAAAATTATAGTTTATTGAAATTTATTACCAAAAATTTTGGATAATTGTTTATAATAATCTGCAATTT
>JAFYWK010000036.1 GCA_017558065.1 Paludibacteraceae bacterium | reverse complement strand
TTTTGCTTTGGGCGCGTTTTGCTTATGATTGACAGCCCAAACCGACTCTACCAAGGTGGCCAGCGATAGCATCGAAGGTTTTCGCTTTACCACCGTAGATAGCATTGCTATCACGCCAGTCAAAGACCAAAACCGCAGCGGAACATGTTGGAGTTACTCCACCATCGGTTTCCTGGAGAGTGAGTTGCTACGTATGGGCAAAGGCGAATACGACCTTAGCGAGATGTTCGTTGTTCACCATACGATGCTCGATCGTGCGGAGTATGTAGTGCGCATGTACGGCACCGCACAGTTTGCTCCTGGAGGCTCGGCTTATGATGTGATCTACTGCTTGAAGAACTATGGTATGGTACCACAAGAAGCCATGCCAGGTATCCAATATGGTAGTACACCTGCGGACACGTTGCCTGTTCACACCGAGTTGGACGCGGTGGCTGGTGGCGTAGTGGCTGCTGTAACCAACAGCGGACTGAAGAAGCTCACTCCAGTATGGAAGAAAGCCCTCACTGCAGTGTATGACACCTATCTGGGCGAGTGTCCTGCTACATTCACCTACAATGGTAAGGAATATACTCCTAAAAGCTTTGCAGAGGAGTTAGGTTTGAATGCCGACGATTATGTAAGCATCACGAGTTATACCCACCATCCGTTCTACACCACATTCGCATTGGAGGTGCCAGACAACTGGCGTATGGATCAGATGTACAACGTGCCACTTGATGAGATGATGGCCATCATCGACAATGCATTAGCAGAAGGCTACACTTTGGCATGGGGTGCAGACGTGAGCGAAATGTGCTTCACCCGCAAGGGATTGGGCGTAGTTCCTGAGGAGGAGAAAGCAGCAGACTTGACTGGCAGCGATGCTGCACGTTGGTTGGGATTGTCTGCTACAGACAAGCGTGATGAATTGACCAAGAAACCTCTGCCTGAAAAGACTATTACTCAAGAGATGCGACAAGCTGCCTACGACAGTTGGGAGAACACCGATGACCATGGTATGCAAATCTTCGGTACTGCCAAAGACCAAAACGGCAAACGCTACTACATGGTCAAGAACTCTTGGGGAACCAAGAAAAGCGAATACAAAGGTATATGGTACGTATCGGAGGCGTATATGCAATACAAGACCAACGATGTACTCGTGCACAAGAACGCCATTCCTAAAGACATTCGCAAGAAATTGGGAATCAAATAAAATAAAAATCGCCTTTCGGGGCGATTTTTTTGTACACTAATACTAAACTATATTAAAAGAGTATTACAAAAAACATCATTGAATTATTATTCCATCGCCCCTCGGATGTGAAAAACAAAAGAGACACCCCGCAAGGAGTGTCTCTTCAATTATATAGCAATAAATAATTACTTGCTCAATGCCAACGCTACGTTTACAGCGCAAGCTACGTAACCGTTAGCACGGGTTGACCCTCTTACGAGGCTCGACCCTTACTTGCTTAACGCAAGTGCTACGTTTACAGCGCAAGCTACTGTACAACCTACCATTGGGTTGTTACCAATACCGAGGAAGCCCATCATCTCAACGTGTGCAGGTACTGAAGAAGAACCAGCGAATTGAGCGTCAGAGTGCATACGACCCAAAGTATCGGTCATACCATAAGAAGCAGGACCTGCAGCCATGTTATCTGGGTGCAAAGTACGGCCTGTACCACCACCTGAAGCTACAGAGAAGTATGGCTTACCAGCCAATACGCGCTCTTTCTTATAGGTACCAGCAACTGGGTGTTGGAAACGAGTTGGGTTGGTAGAGTTACCTGTGATAGATACATCTACGTTCTCGTGCCAGAGGATAGCCACACCTTCGCGTACATCGTCAGCACCATAGCAGTTCACCTTAGCACGTGGACCGTTGCTATATGCTTTGGTCTTCACGATATTCAACTCGCCAGTAGCGTAGTCAAATTGTGTTTGTACGTATGTGAAACCGTTGATACGGCTGATGATCATAGCAGCGTCTTTGCCAAGACCGTTGAGGATGATACGAAGTGGTTTTTGGCGCACTTTGTTAGCCATCTCAGCAATCTTGATAGCACCCTCAGCAGCAGCGAAAGACTCGTGACCTGCCAAGAAAGCGAAGCACTCGGTCTCCTCACGGAGCAAACGAGCTGCCAAGTTACCGTGGCCAAGACCAACGAGACGGTCGTCAGCTACAGAGCCAGGGATACAGAAGGCTTGCAAACCGATACCGATAGCCTCAGCAGCGTCAGCAGCGTTTGTGCAACCTTTCTTAATAGCGATAGCGGTACCTACCACGTAAGCCCACTTAGCGTTCTCAAAGCAAATCATTTGGGTCTCCTCGCAAGTCATGTAAGGATCCAAACCGTATTGCTCGCAAATTTGATTAGCCTCTTCGATAGAAGCAATACCATGTGCGTTAAGCGCAGCGAGTACTTGTTTCTCGCGGCGATCTTGTGATTCAAATTGAACTGGACGGATCATAGTTTTACTCCTTTCTAATTATTCGTGACGTGGATCAATAAATTTAACTGCGCCTTGCTCCTCGGTTGTACGGCCATAAGTACCGGTAACCTTCTTCAAAGCCTCCTCTGCTGGAACACCCTTCTTGATAGCATCCATGAATTTGCCCATGTGAACGAACTCATAGCCACAAGTCTCGTTGTCAGCATCCAAGTATTGCTTGGTGATGTAACCCTCGGTCAATTGGAGGTAACGTGAACCTTTAGCCTTGGTAGCGAACAATGTACCTGTTTGGCTAACGAGACCCTTACCCAAGTCCTCAAGACCAGCGCCGATTGGCAAACCGCCCTCAGAGAAAGCAGATTGGGTACGACCGTAAACGATTTGGAGGAAGAGCTCGCGCATAGCGGTGTTGATAGCGTCGCACACGAGGTCGGTATTGAGCGCCTCGAGGATAGTCTTGCCTACGAGTATCTCGCTTGCCATAGCAGCAGAGTGAGTCATACCTGAGCAACCGATAGTCTCGATGAGAGCCTCCTCGATGATACCGTTCTTAACATTCAAACTGAGTTTGCATGCACCTTGTTGTGGAGCACACCAACCGATACCGTGAGTCATACCAGAGATGTCAGCGATCTCTTTAGCTTTCACCCACTTACCCTCTTCTGGGATTGGAGCTGGACCGTGGTTAGGTCCTTTAGCTACTTGGCACATTTCCTGTACCTCTTTGCTGTAAATCATGTTTAGTTAATAATTAATAGTTAGTAATTAATATTTCCGTTTGGCTGCAATCAGCCACAATATTCCATAATCGGGTGCAAAATTACAAAATAATTTGTAAATATGCAAATTTTTCAGTATCTTTGCAGCAAATTTCAAATAAATAATATTTTAGTACAATGAAAAAGACGTATTTTACTATTCTTTTTGCGAGTGTTGTATCGCTAATGTTCGCAGCAGAGCCTTATTTTCGTGCTACATGGGTGAGCACAGTAGCTAACATCGATTTCCCTACCAAAGCGGCTATCGGCAACTATGAGCAGCAAAAGGCAGATATGATTGCCATGTTGGATGAGTTTCAAAAGATGAACCTCAATGCTATCGTTTTTCAAGTTCGTCCTACAGCGGATGCGTTGTATAAATCCGAACTGGAGCCATGGAGCCACTGGTTGACTGGCAAGCAAGGCGATGCAGCTACCTACGACCCTTTGGAGTTCGTATGCGCCGAGGCACATAAGCGCGGTATAGATGTGCATGTGTGGATTAACCCTTATCGCGTGACAGGTGGCGGTAGTAAAATAGAAAGTCTTGCTCCTAATCACATCTATCACAAGCATCCAGAGTGGTTCTTGAAGTATGGTACGCAATGGTACTTCGCGCCACACTTGCAAGAGACACGCGACTTCCTTTGCAAAGTGGTGGCTGACCTCGTGACCCGTTACGACATAGAGGCGATTCATATGGACGACTACTTCTATCCTTATCCAGTGTCTGGTCAAGAATTT
>JAFYWK010000005.1 GCA_017558065.1 Paludibacteraceae bacterium | reverse complement strand
CTTGGAGATGTCTAAGACCGCTCATACCCCTCACACCTTGAGCTGCGCATTGGCTATGCACGAGGAGTTCCTCAAGTCTGGCGATATGCGTAACACCAAGTGGGAGAATTACAAACGCTAATTAGCGTTGGTACTATAATACAAAAAAGACTGCTCCAAAGCAGTCTTTTTTGTATTATTAGAACTTTATCTTAAAGTACTGCAAGTGTTCTTTGTAATAATCTTGTGCGGTAAGACAGGTATCGGTTAAGAATCCTTTGATATGATCCCAGTTTTGGATACCTCTATAATAATATAGGCGCAAGTCCTCTGTGATAATAAATGGTACGATATTATTCTGCAAACATTGCCAAAACATCAGCAAACGACCGATACGCCCATTCCCATCTTGAAAAGGGTGGATGCGCTCGAATTGCACATGAAAGTTCAATACATCATCTAAACTTACTTGTTTCAACTGATTGTATTCCGCAAGCAATTGCTTCATGTGTTGATGTACTTGCTTGGGGGCACTAGTTTCTTCTCCTCCAACTTCGTTAGCGAGTTTCTTGTAATCTCCAACTGCAAACCATTCTTTTTGACTATCTGATGTGTTGGTCTTCAATAGTTGATGCAGATGTTTGATATGTGTTTCTGTCAGTTTATCTGTGGCGTGGTCAATCACATAGTCAATGCAACGAAAGTGGTTGACCGTTTCCATGATATCGTCTATACGAGTATTTTCTGTTGTGACGCCCAAAGTGTTCGTTTCAAAGATATATTGCGTTTGTTCTTTGGTCAAGCGACTGCCTTCTATATGGTTGGAATTGTAGGTCAGGTCAATTTGTGTGCGATGATAGATGCCACCTTTTAAGTGACTACTCTTTTCGATACGAAGTTGTTGCAGTAGAGGAGAAACCTTTTGTTTGCCTTTTTTTGGCAATGTGGCATCCGCAGGAATATTCCATGTTTTGCCTACTAATACGGCTCCTTCTATTTTACCAGAGGAGCAATAATTTCGAGCGGTACGTTCGCTTATGCCATACTGTGCTGCATATTGTGCAACGGATATATAACTCATTATCGGCAAGTTTTTATTGAATTTCGCTGCAAAGGTAGTATTTTTTGCCGACATCGGCAAGTTTTTGTGTAAAAAAGTGTTGTTTATGCTGCATTTTAACCAAAAATCCCCTACAAGTTAGACGACCTGAAGGAGTGCGACGGAACGCACTCCGAGCGAAATGCCCGATGAGTCCCCACTCAGAGGAATTAGCATGAGCATAGATGAAGAAGTGCCTCGAATGGCACTTCGAGTATTGCTCCCGAACTATCCCCATAGTGAGGAAGTAGAGCAATACATAGAATAGATATCAAGGACATCTCTCGGACATCTATGGGCTTTCGTTGGCTGTGGTACTTCAGTTATCAATCCGCTACCAATTACGGGTTCTTGACGGGTTCTTGACGGGTAGATAGTGGCACATCGTAGGCACATCAGTAGCACATCTCTGTAATAATAGTATTGCGACGCGACCGTCAATTATCTATTTCTTTCCCTGTCGCTCACCAATGTTGGGTGAGCGAAATGTTGTTTATGTTGTCTTTATATAGAATTAGAATCTTTAGAAAACTTAGGAAATAGAATGCTAAAGATTCTAAATTTTCTAAATCTTCTAACATACATATTGATAGTTTTTAATACAACTACAATCCGCATAAACGATTCTTTTTCTATCGATTATGCGGATTAACCTTATTACCTAATAACCTCATCACCTCACTTCCACGGACTTCTTTCTACTTGTCTTCAGCCCTCCTCTTCCGTGTCCGTGGAAGTCCGTAGAATACCCTCTTGCATTTCCCGAAAGGATACCGAACCCTTGCCGAAGGAGCGCTTGAATATGAGCATTGATACGAGCAAGAAGAATAACAATATAAAAACTCACTCTGCAAATTTGACTTGCAGAGTGAGAAATATGATTATACATCACCCGATTTTGTCATGGCTACGCCTTGAACAAAATTAAGGTGCTTATTACAAATCCCTAACAAGACGAACAGAGCGACCCCATGGCGTTGTAGGTCTTGCCTTCGCGGAGGATAAGGATTTGACCGTTATGGATGACTTTGATAAATGAAGCCTTGTTGTCAGACTGTGTATCTTCTAAACCTGTTTGGGTGATTGGCAGGATAGTGCCAAAGTCTTTCCAATAAATGGCTGATTTATAATCCTCTAAAGATTCTTCAGGCACATATAACGTGGCCTCTAGAAATGGTATATTGGCAAATATATTATGCTGATAATCTGGCACTTGTATAGCCTCGCAGATTACTGTTGTTAGAGTGGAGCAATCCCTGAAAGCATCGCGCTGGATTTGCGTAATGCTGTTGGGAAGCGTAACTGACTTCAGGGAAGTACAATGGTAGAAAGCAAGTGCCCATATTTTCGTTACACCATTAGGAATAATGATGGACGTAAGAGCAGAATATTGAAAAGCACCTACACCAATATCAGTTACCGTATTAGGAATCGTGATAGAAGTGAGACCAGATCCTGCAAATGCGTTATTGGCAATCAATCGTGTGCCTTCCTTAATCACATAAGAACCCGTGAGTCCCCGTTTGGCTTGAATCAAACAGTCGCCAATGTAAAGTACACTATCCTCCCAATTAGACTCATCGTTGTAAATACCAGAGTTAGAAAATGCATCGGGCTTAATAAACACCACGCTTTGGGGGATATTGATAGCGCTGAACGATTGGCAATTCTTGAAAGCGGATGATTCTATGCTAGTTATTGAATTAGGGAGGGTGACTGAGGTGAGTGTGTAACAATTTTCAAAAGCGGAAGTTCCAATTCTTTTAATGACATAAGTCTTACCATAACAATTAACTTTCTCTGGAATTGTGATAAAGCTATTCTCATAGGGAGAAATAGGACGATGTGTTACCTCTGCAGTGTAAGGTATGGTATCGCTAATAATATTATAATACAAACCATCGACTTCAAAATCATACGCCCAAAGGCATGTTGCAGCGTGGATTGCAACGAAAATCAAGAAAAATCTTTTCATTTTTATTGTTTTTGATAAATCTTTCATTATCGACATTTTTATCAAATCTGTTGCAAAGATAGTGAATTATTTTGAGATGAGCAAATAAATGGCGACTTTTTCGCCTTTTATTGGTTTAGTGGACGGCGCTTCGCGCCTATGGTTTAGGGTTTAGAGAGACGGCAATCTTAATAAAAAGCACTTTTTGGTCACAGGGAGTTGAGTCGGCGTTCTCTCGGTCGTCTCTCGGTCGTCGGTCGGTGGAATAAGGCAAGGTATAAGAGAGGTAAAAGAGACGGCAATCTTAATAAAAAGCTGTCTTATACTGAAATAGGTTTACTCATAAAATGAACAAAAAGTATCAATTATTAAGATTCAAGTTTTATGAAGCGAACAGTAAATTATTACTCTCAGTCATTCAAACAACAAGTTGTTGAAGACTATTTTGCATCAGGTATGAGTCAAGGTGAATGTGCAAAGAAATGGAAAATTCACCAAACGACCCTCTCAGATTGGCTTATATCTTGCTCAAATGGAAAAAAAGGCGTACCTTTGCGCAGAAAATCAATTCACATGGATGCAAAAGATCAAGCTCTGGAGAATCTTCGTTTAGAGAACGAGCGTCTCTTACGCGAGGTGGAGTATCATAAACTCCGTGCTGCTGGTTATGAGCGTCTTCTTGAGATTGTTAAAGAAGAAGATGGCATAGACCTGTTAAAAAAAGATGGTGCCAAACAGTAGAACGCCTGTCCGCAGAGTTTCCATACGAAACAATGGAAACTCTCTGCGGACTGTTTGGCAAGTCTAAGCAGGCTTATTACAAACATAAACGCAAGTCATTCAGTGAATTAGAAGTGGAGAAAGAGATTCTTTCGCTTGTCAGATATTATCGCTCGGAGATGCCTATGATAGGCGGTCTAAAGCTATATTGTCTCGTTCGTTCAGTATTAGGCGGAACATTAGGAATGGGGCGAGATAAGTTTCTAGGACTGCTACACCAACACAAACTCATTATCCCTCCTCGCAAATCACATCATACGACAAACTCTAATCATGTGTACTTTAAGTATCCAGACTTGGTCAAAGAACTTGTCATTGGGAATGTCAATCAAGTATGGGTAAGTGACATCACATATATCTATACAACAGATGACAAATTCTGTTATCTACATCTTGTGACGGATGCTTTTTCGCGTATGATAATTGGTTATGTACTGTCTCCATCAATGGAAGCAAAATAT
>JAFYWK010000035.1 GCA_017558065.1 Paludibacteraceae bacterium | reverse complement strand
GGCAATGAAGAACAACCTAAAACCATTTTGGAGGCACGTAATGGCTACTTTCTCCTCTTTCATTCGCTCTGAGCGTGGCACTGAAATCCACCGCCTCGGTCGCCGTGAAATCCGTTCCCAGACCTACTCTTCTGAGGCTGGCGTGACCATTGAGTGCTACAAGTTCGGTAGCGGTAAGAAGGATGACCCTTATGTTGAAAAGATGTTCATCAGCCTTACAAACGGATATCAACAGTACAAGCGTTCCCCTCGGTGCATCATGACCATCACCAACGGCAAGGTCGAACTGGATCCCCGCTTCGAGCAGATGATCAAAGAGTTCAACGAGGAATAGTTCGTTGATATAAAAATGACTAGCAAGGATTACAGATTCTTGCTAGTCATAAAACATGGCAACGAACAACCCTAATAACATATGGAGGCGTTATGCGCGAACCTGATATTTACAGAACGATTTATAACATCGTGAAGGATATTCCTTCCGAGTGCTTCGATAAAGCCCTTGAGGGCATCGTGTACGATACCACCATCAACGGTCGTGACATTTCCCTCACCTACTATTGGTGGTACAACGGATGTTCCCACTGGAAGACTGGTGATATGTGCTTCTGCTGTCAGGGGTTTGATTTCGATGAACTCAACCATATAATCAAGACCTTCCTTGATGCTGGCAACGACTTTGACAATGTGGTCAATGAAAATTGGGATGAACCTCTTTACGCTGAACTTCGGGGGATGTAAGATGTTTGATTACCGCGTTGATAGATTCGGGCGTAAATGGGTTCACTCCGATTGCTTCGACTTTGGCAAGGATGCTGGCAGAGGAGCCATTGCTCGTGTCAATCTGGACAAGATGGAAGAGTGGATTCTTCACGATGAGCTTCACGACTATCTTGTTGAAACATCCAGATGGGGTGCGCTCAAGGGTAGCGACTACATAGACCTGTCTGTGATTACTGGCGGTATGTGGCTGGGAGCTATAGACACAGAAGAAAAGATTGCCAAAGACATCCTGTTTATTCATATCCATAATCCCCATTCCTACGGCGTACAGGAGACCATGTGGGTCTGCATTTGTGATGAAACCTACAAGTACACCGATGAGCGTATCGGCGTTATCTGGTCTCTTACGGATGAACCCTGCTTTGACATGGAAAAGGCCGACCAGCTTGATTACGAATGGCAGATGAACGCCTACAATAGCTATGATTACAATAACTTTCTGGAACAGCTCCAGTCCCAGTTCTATAACTGGTATGACTGGACTCAGCACCTTATTGACCGTGGCATTGATATTGACTGGGCAGATATGCTCACCGATGTTATTCAGGAAGTGGCTAACTCCGGCAATGACTATCTTACCTTCGACTATGATGGCTACGAACTGGACGAAGATGAGTTCTTCAATGACTGCGTAACCAAGCTGTTTGAAGAACTCCGCAAGTTCTTCGCCAACCCCAAGTTCGGCCCTCACAAGCGCAAGGTTGCTCGTGAGCGTTGGTTGAAGCTCTGCTAATAATCATAGGGGTCTAACAGTGTTAGACCCCTCTAACTTTATACCATCTAACAGGAGGCATTATGTTCCCTTCTATCAACTGGAATAAGTGTACGCATTGCGGAGAATGTATTCCCGTCTGCCCTGAGAATATATTCTTCTTCGACTACGATGGACTCATG
>JAFYWK010000034.1 GCA_017558065.1 Paludibacteraceae bacterium | reverse complement strand
GAGCCTACTCCAACCTTCTCTGCTTGCTTCGGCCAAGCATTCTTGGAGTTGCACCCAACTAAATATGCTGAGGAGCTCGTAAAACGCATGGAGAAATCTGGCGCTAAGGCTTACCTCGTTAACACAGGTTGGAATGGTACTGGCAAGCGTATCTCTATCAAGGATACACGTGGTATCATCGACGCTATCCTCGGTGGCGACATCTTGAATGCTCCTACCAAGAAGATCCCATTCTTCGATTTCGAGGTTCCAACTGCATTGCCAGGTGTTGATCCTGCAATCCTCGATCCACGCGACACTTACGCTGACGCTGCTCAATGGGAAGAGAAAGCTAAGGACTTGGCAGGTCGTTTCATCAAGAACTTCGCTAAGTACACCACCAACGAGGCAGGTAAGGCACTCGTTGCAGCTGGCCCACAACTCTAATCCTTTAGAGAATAAATATTCCAAGAAGGTGTGTCTATCAGACGCACCTTCTTTTTTATTGTCATCCCTGCCTTTACACCCTACACTCTACACTCTACGCTTATAAGTACAATTATTAAGATTTCTTCCCCTTGTACCTTCCTTGTAGCCTCCCTATAAAAGACCAAGGATGAACCAACGACGAACCAAGGATGAACCAAAGAACGCCGAAATAGAAAATGTGCGTTTTATTAAGATTGCCGTCTCTTTTACTTCTCTTATACTTTGCCCTATTCCACCGTGAAGGAGTGCGACGGAACGCACTCCGAGTATTGCGTCCGAAAAGTCCCCACTTTGAGGATTAAGCGCAATACATAGAATGGCGCACCCCTTGCGGGTACGCAGCCGTATGGCTACAGGGTAGTGCCGTACAGGGTAGGCACGACCGCCAATTGTATGAAGTTAGGTGTGTTCCCTCCCAAAAGTGCTATTTGTTAAGATCCCCTCTAAAATAGTTGACTCCCCTCCTAAAAAAGTTGACTCATTTCCTGAAACCGTTGACTTATCTGTTTAAAGAAAAAATTACCTCAAAAAGCGATTTCTCTTGCTCAATTCAACAAAATATCGTAATTTTGCTCCAAAAAATGAACCTTTCCTCTTTTCGTGTGTATGCATTAGTGAAAAGCAATTAAAAATGATTACTATAACAAACTAATGATTACTTTCTGGCGACCATATAAAAATATTTCAGATGAGGAGCTGATGCGACTTGTGCAATGTCGAGAAGAAAAGGCATTCGATGAACTTTGGCGACGCTATGTGCCTGCTATGCAAAATTTCTTCTTCCGCCGAACAGGAGGAAATCAACTTCTGACAGAAGACCTTACCCAAGACCTCTTTTTGCAACTATGGAACGCAAGTGCACAATATCAATCCCCTCAGGAGTTTCGCCCATGGCTATTCACAATCGCATTTAACCTACTGCGCAATACCTACCGAGATATTGATTATCAAGCGCTTTATGCAGCAGAAGTAGTTGCTACTGCAGAAGAAGCCCAAGAAGAGGACCCCGCATTGCAAATAGACAACGAGCGACTCTTTGAGGCACTGACTCACGAACTCAACCAACTCACCGCTCCAGAACAATTGCTATTTGATCTCCGTTTCACGGATGAACTATCCATCAAAGAGATTGCAGCGATATTCAGTATCCCCGAAGGAACTGTGAAATCGCGCCTTCATACACTAATCCTCAAACTACGAAAAAAATTAGAAGACTATGCGTAATTTTGAATCACAATTATCAGCTTTCGGTAAGCACAGATATACCGAAACTATCAAACAAACACGACCAATTATCAGTCCTAGAAAACGCGAGCGTTCGCTCCTGTGGATTACAACGCCTGCTGCGGCTATGGTTGGTATTCTCATAGGGTTGGGTATACAACTCAACACCAACTTCAATGACCCGATGACTGTACAAACTAAAGAAAACAAAACCAAGACAATCAAACAAGTGGTAGAGTTGCCAGAGTATTGCTGCTACGATCAGCAATTGGCAATAGAATTGCCAGAGTTCGAATATATTGTAAAACAACTATAACTAGTACAATTATGAAAAAGTTAGCATTAATTCTTATGGCAGCCATAGCATGTGTGGCGTGCAAAAAAAAGCAGAGAATCAAAGTACTTTAGAAGACGTACCAGTGGAGCAAACTCCTATCTCCAACGACACCACAGAACAAATTTATATGGTCGTTGAACAAATGCCAGAGTTTCCAGGTGGCATGGGAAATTTGATGATATATCTTGGAGAGAATATCAAATACCCTTCTAAAGCAAAAGAAAATCAATGGGAAGGACGCACTATTTGTCAATTTGTGGTAGAAAAAGATGGATCCATCTCTAATGCTGAAATCGTAAAAAGCAGTGGCTATCAGCTATTAGATGTCGAGGCAATGCGTGTCATTCTCAACATGCCTAATTGGAGTGCAGGAATACAAAATGGTGATTCTGTGCGTGTGAAATTCACAATACCCGTAACTTTCAAACTACGCGAAAGCGATAAGAAACCTGTCGTTAAGATCTGATTTTAACAGTAAGACTTGTTTTTCATCACGAGAGGGTGTGTCATCTGATACACTCTCTTTTGTCATTATGTACCCATAAGAAGCATATTTTCCTCATCCCTCTGTGTACAATCCGCCACCTAATCCGTTGATTTTCACGCATACTCACCTCAACCGCGTGTGCAAATGCACATAAGTCTTGCTTATTTGCAAAAAAAACACTACCTTTGCAAACGAAATGGAAATGCTAGCAATAAACATATCAGTAGCCGAAATCGTGGATACACTCATTATGACATTGGGCGTAGTGATTGTTATTATTGTTATTCTCTCCTACCGCACACAATATTCCATTCGTTTACACGCTGCTCATCAAAAGATTGACGAACTATCAGAGCGAATGAAAGAGCAAGAAACAGCACTTTTAAATCAGCAACACCTATATGATTTAGATAAACGTCTTGCCAATATCCGTGCGCAGTACCCTGCTCCCGCAAGAACGTGGACAAACTACTACCAAATGCAGCAAGATATTGATTATCTTCTCAATGGTTGGATTGCGGCGTTTGAAAAGCGCACACAACTGGCAGAACGAGAGATACAGTTTTGCACCTATCTGCTTGTTTATCCTCACCTCACATTGGATGAGATTGCACAACATATCTGCTATTCCGAAAAGAGCATCCGCAACTACAAGCAACGCATAGCGCAGAAAGTAGGTGTGTCGTCTGCCGACTTGTACCAATACTTGCAAAAAGACATTATTGCATATTTAGACAACGATAATACTAACCCTAAAAAATAAGCCGTATGAAAACAACCCACTTTCTTCCCTTAATAAAATCCTTTCAATGGGTAACTATTCTTGCTATGATTATAATCCTTGCGGGTTCTGGATACATGATCCACGCATGGATCACACTGCACGACATAGAGATGTTGATTGGAATAATCGTCGTAGTATTGGTGGTTGGTGGCACATTATGTATGATTCCACGCAGGGTATCCGTTACTAAAGATTATATTGATATTCACATGCTTGCGTGGAAGGTGCGTGTATTAAGAGAAGATGTTGTAAAGATTGAACATTATCCACATGGCATCGAAACACATCGCATTGTAGGTGCGGGCATGTTCTTCGGCAATATTGGACTATTCACCAGTAGCAAATGTGGAAAACACTTCTCCTTGGTCACTGACCCTATGGATATCTGCATCATCACCCGCAAAAGCAAAATGCCAATCGCTGTGAGCATAGCAGACAACAGCGTTTTCAACGCCATTGCCGAAGTACAAGAGAAAGATTAAAAAACCTTTGGTGTTTATTCACATAATCCAAATAAACATAACACTAATAATAGACTAAAAGCCGCGCGAATCCGCTCGGCTTTTTTGTACCACACCTACAAAACCAACACGGCATAGTATTTGCAGAACATGCAAAAAGAACATAATTATAATACAAAATATTGTATTATCTTGCATATCTCGAAAAAAAATCGTAACTTTGTCGCGAATTTGAACACATGGGCAAAAAAGCCCCATATAGAATTATGAACGGAATAGAAAAAATAGGAGAATACTTTTTGCTGATGGGACGCGTATTTCGCACACCCGACCGCTGGCGTATGTTCTGGCGACAAATGAGCAAAGAGATGGAAAAGCAAGGGCTTGAATCCATCCTCATCACGCTAATCGTAAGCGTTTTTATGGGTGCTATCATGACCTTGCAAACAAAATTAAACACCGAAAACCCCCTACTACCAGCCTACTCCACGGGGTTGGTTACACGCGACTGTATCTTGCTGGAGTTCTCCAGCACCATCCTCTGCTTGCTGTTAGCAGGCAAGGTGGGCAGTAACATCGCATCCGAGATTGGCACCATGCGTATCACCGAGCAGATTGACGCCATGGAGATCATGGGTGTCAACTCAGCCAACTACCTGATTTTGCCAAAGGTAGTAGCTTTCATGGTCATGATGCCTTTGCTCGTAACCCTGTCTATGTTCATGGGTCTATTGGGCGGTTATGGTATCAGCGCCATCACGAATGTATTGCCCATATCGGAGTATCTATTGGGTATTCAGTACGCCTTCATACCATTCTACGTATGGTACTCATTCATCAAAACTGTGATTTTCGCCTTCGTGATTGCCAGCATGGCTTCCTACTATGGTTATTACGCACGTGGCGGCGCACTCGAAGTGGGTAAAGCCAGCACAAAGGCTGTTGTAAACAGCAGTATAGTCATTCTGCTCTTGGATGTTGTACTTACTAACCTCATGCTCAACTAACTATGATACAAGTAAAGGATGTCGTAAAGAGTTTTGATGGGAATGTGGTCTTAAACCACATCTCTGCCAACTTTGAAGACGGAAAAGTAAATATGATCATCGGTCAGTCTGGAAGCGGAAAGACCGTGTTGATGAAATCTATGATTGGACTTCACCAAATCAATGGTGGAGAGATTATCTTTGACACCCGCAACGGACAGCAGAATCTGGCAGCCATGAGCGAGAAGGAGGTACGCATGTTGCACCGCGAAGTGGGTATGCTCTTTCAGGGTGCTGCCCTGTTTGACAGTATGACCGTACAAGAGAACGTGATGTATCCGCTGGAGATGTTCTCAGACATGTCCCACCAGGAGATGGTGGAACGCGCACGTTTCTGCCTATCGCGTGTGGATATGCCCGAGAGAGCACACCAACTGATGCCAAGCGAGATCAGTGGCGGTATGCAAAAACGCGTGGCGATTGCCCGAGCCATTGCCCTCAACCCACACTACCTCTTCTGCGACGAACCCAACTCGGGTCTTGACCCAAAAACCAGTCTGGTCATCGACCAACTCATTCAAGACATCACACAGGAGTATGGCATCTGCACCATCGTCAATAGCCACGACATGAACTCCATCATGGAGATTGGCGATAACATCGTCTTCCTGCGCAATGGAGTGAAAGAGTGGCAAGGCAGCCGACACGAGATTTTCCATGCCGACAACGAAGCTCTCAATGATTTCGTATTCGCCAGTGAACTGTTCAAAAAAGTCAAACGAGCCAATGAATAAACGACTGCCATACATAGTAGCAATCTGTATAGCATGCGCGGTTTGCAGCCTACAGGCACAGCACCAACCTGCACGTGTACCCGCTCGCCCAGGGCTAATAGAACGCGTCCAACCCAATGGCGACACTATTCATATACGATTGCATGGCGATGAGCGCAGACATTGGATGACACTGGCGGACGGCAAGACATTGGTCATTGAGAACGAAAAAGGATTCATCTGCTACGCCAAAAAGAAAAAAGACGGACGGATTGTGCCAACATGTAAAAAAGTAAATAGTAACAATATAAAACGAAAAAAATCATAACATGAAAAAGATAGGATTGATCGTATTATTGAGTGCAATAGTCGGCTCTGTTTGGGCTGTACCAGCACGTAGAGGAGGTTTGGTGGTAACCCAACCAGACGGTAGTGAACTAACAGTTTATCAACACGGTGATGAGCATTTTCATTGGCTAACCAACACGCAAGGCGAGTGGCTCAGCATGGACACAGATGGCTATTATCGTGTGACAGAAGCACTAACTGACGAGCAGATAGAGGCAAAGCGACAAGCAGCCCCAAGACGTGCGGAATACCAAGCCACTCCACTGAACATCGCCACTCGCGGTTTGATCATCTTGGTCAACTTCAAAGATGCCACCTTCACCACTAGCAAAGCCGAGATGGATAGCATGCTGACGGGCAAGAACTATACCCGCAACTATACGTACAAATACTATGGTAGAAACTACACAGTAGAGTCTAAAGGATCGGCATGGAAATATTTCTATGACTCATCTAATGGACAATACGACCCACAGTTCGACGTTGTTGGTCCTGTGACCGTAAGCCAAAACATGGCGTACTACGGAGGAAACATAGGAGGCGGAGATAAGAATCCCGAAGCTATGATTGTTGAAGCATGCAAACTCGTGAATGACAGTGTGGACTTTTCGTTATACGACAACGACAATGACGGAATTGCAGACTTCGTATACGTGATATACGCTGGTTACGGCGAAGCCGATGGCGGCGCTGCCAATACCATTTGGCCACACCAATACTTCATCTTCCAAACTCTCAAATTAGACAACACCAAGATCTATCGCTACGCATGCAGCAACGAGATGGACAACTACACCAAGCACCACACAGGTATTGGCACTTTCTGTCATGAGTTCAGCCATGTACTTGGTTTGCCTGACCTCTATGAGACCACAGGATATGGCGACCACAAGACCATGGGAGAATGGTCCATCTTGGATTACGGACCATACAACAACGACGGCAACACGCCTCCTGCTTATTCCGCATACGAACGTTTTTTCATGGGATGGCTGACACCACGACTAATCACAGAGCCCGAAAACATCACCCTCGCAGAGTTGAACGAGAGTCAAGAAGCATTGCTCATCTCCTCTTCTGACCAGCACAACCTGATAGGCAACGACCCTGACCCTACCACCTTCTATCTATTGGAGAACCGCCAACAAATAGGTTGGGATGAGTATTTGCCAGGACACGGACTAATGCTCACCAAGATACAATACAATTACAAAAAGTGGTTTGACAATACCGTCAATAACACCGCTAAAAGTATGGGCGTTGACCTGATAGAAGCAGACGGCAAGGCACCTGATTATGATGATGCTAGACCAAGTAATGGTTACATGGGAAAAGCCAAAGACCTCTTCCCTGCTGGAGCTACTGCTTATACCCTAATCACCGACCATCCTATTGAGGAAATTACCGAAGAGAACGGTCAAATTTCTTTCAAGTACAAAGGCGGATCTATAGAAACAGACATCGATAATATCGAAAACCAAAATACCATTTTGGCTATTTACAACGTGCTCGGACAAAAACAATCCACCACCGACATCGAGGCATTGCCCAATGGCACCTATATCGTGGTAAATACAACTGGTAGTTATAAGATTGTGCGATAATGAAAATCATTTCCTATAACCTCAATGGTATCCGCAGCGCCATCAGCAAGGGCTTGTTTGATTGGCTGGCAGTGGAGCAACCCGATGTATTTTGCATACAAGAGAGCAAAGCACAGCCCGACCAAATAGATGTGATGACCATGCAAGAATTGGGTTATCAGAGCTATATCCACTCCGCAGAGAAAAAGGGATACTCGGGCGTAGCTATCTTCACACGTATTCAGCCCGACCGCGTAGTTGTCGGCATGGGTAATCCGAAATACGACTGCCAAGGTCGCGTCATTCGTGCCGACTATGGCGACGTGACGGTTATTTGCGTCTATATCCCATCGGGCGAGGCCGAAGGACCAAAATACGAATACAAGATGGACTTTTTGGCAGACTTCATCGTGTGGATCAACGAACTGCGCAAGGAGCGTCCTAATATCGTAGTCTGCGGAGACTACAATATCGCGCACAAGCCCATCGACATCAATCACCCCGAACGACAAGTCGGCGTGAGCGGCTTCCTGCCCGAAGAGCGTGCATGGCTCGATCAATGGGAAGCCAGCGGCATGGTGGACACCTTCCGCATGTTCGACCAGAGTGGCGAGAAATACAGTTGGTGGAGTTTCCGCGCGGCATCCAGAGCAAGAAATGTAGGTTGGCGTATCGACTACCATTGGGTGAGCGAACCAATGCGCGAGCGCGTCAAGGAGGCTAAGATTCTCGCCGAAGTGGTACATTCCGACCATTGCCCTGTGGCTATAACAATAGAGTAAATTTCAGCAGAGGATAAGCCGAAGATAGAATATGGATAAACTGAGAACAGAACATTTGTACAAGAAGTACGGCAAGCGTACCGTAGTGAACGATGTGAGCATCTACCTGGAGCAAGGCGAGATTGTGGGATTGCTGGGTCCAAACGGCGCAGGCAAAACCACCACATTCTACATGACTACAGGTTTGGTCTTGCCCAATAGTGGAAAAATATTCCTCAACGACTTGGATATTTCTAATATGCCTATGTATCGCCGTGCAAAATTGGGCATTGGCTACTTGCCCCAGGAGGCAAGCGTTTTCCGCAAGATGACGGTGGAGGATAATATCCGATCTGTATTGGAAATGACCGATTTCAGTAAAGAATACCAAGCTCAGAAATTAGAACAACTCATCAAAGAATTTAATCTTGGTCATGTCCGCCAGAATATCGGCGACCGTCTTTCGGGAGGCGAACGCCGCCGTACCGAGATTGCGCGCTGCTTGGCTATCGAACCTAAGTTCGTGATGCTTGATGAGCCATTTGCTGGTGTAGACCCTATTGCTGTGCAAGAGATTCAGGACGTGGTATGGCGACTGAAGGATAAGAATATCGGTATCCTCATTACCGACCACAACGTGGATGAGACACTGATGATCACCGACCGCGCGTACCTCCTGTTCGAAGGCAAAATCCTCTTCCACGGCACCCCCGAAGAACTGGCAGCCAACCCAATAGTTCGCAAGAACTACCTCGGTCGCGATTTTGAGTTAAAGAAGAAGACAAGAGTAGAAGAATGAGAATGAAAAAACTCCTATATATCTTCCTTATCATATCTTTGTTTGGTTGCCACAATGACATTCCCAGCCACAATGTCATTATCACCCGCTGCAAAGATATACCTGTAGGCAGAGCCCATGCTATGGCATGGAGCGCCAACGGTCAAGGATACATACTGGGAGGCAGAGATTCTGTAGGTGTGTTGCATAATGACGTATGGGCTTATGCCCCGCAGTCAGACACATGGAAAAAAATCGAAGACAGTCCACTAACGGCTCGGGTGAATGGCACAGCATGTGCCGTAGGAGAGAAAATATACTTGGGACTGGGCTTCCACCAAAGACCATATCAATCTTCTGCATACCTGCAAGATTGGTGGGAATACACCCCTCTAACCAACGAATGGCGAAGATTACAAGACTTCCCCAACAAAAACACTGTCGGTGCAGTATCTTACACGCAAGATAACAAAATCTACTGCGTACATGGTTCAGGAGTTGGTTTCACGGCAGACGTGATTGCCTACGATATTGCCAACAATCAATGGGAGATCATCAATCGCCCTCATCGCAATGATCGTATGGGCATGGCAGGTACAGGAACCTCATTACACAACCGCCACTACTACGGAACAGGTTTCAATACCAATAATTTCAAGAGTTGGTACGAAGTGGAACTCGATGGTCCATGGATTAGACTGGCAGACGTCCCAGGGGAGAGAGAGATGGCTACATGCGTGGCTACCGACAAATACCTCTATCTATTGGGCGGCAGAAGATTTGGCGGTACACTCACAACAGGAAGAGTATACAACGACGTCCTATGTTTCCACACAGATAAAAATCAATGGCACAAGGTAGGCACGACCTCCGAATGTGCAGAAAACAGATTTGCTTTCACCATTGATGGCGTTGCCTATGTGGGAGGAGGCGAAAACGACAATACTGGCATTCTAAACACTTTATACCGCATTGAGGATTAACCATATCATATTGACCCTTTGTTGCTTGCTCTCCACAACCATGACATTGGCATGGGATTGGTGGCCATTGCCTTTTGATAGTATCGAACAAAATAGATTAGACACATTGCACTATGAAGTGTCTATCTTAGGCACAGGTGCATTGGGCAATATGCTTCCTTTTTGGCTGCAATCCAATCGCCATGGAGACATCTCTGCATCACCACTCAGCGGCAACCTCACCGCAGGAATACACAAACCTGCCACTCATCCTCATCGCTGGTTCGACTATGATTTTGCCGTATCAATTACAGGTAAAATACAAAAACAACATGCACTGCCCCCCTCAACCATCAATCAATTAGCGCAATTTTATTCTAATTTAGCATATGCTCATCTACGGTTATATTGCATTGACCTCACTGCGGGCATTATTCCGCAATCTTATGGTATTCCTGACGGCCAACTCACCAGCGGAGGCTTGCTATTTTCCAGCAACGCCCACCCTATGCCTCAAGTCAGTATAGGCATTGACCAATGGACCGCATTTCCAGGCCTGTATGGTTATCTACAAATTCGTGGCGGTATCCGCAACATGTGGATGATAGATAATATGTATGTAAAACAAGCCATGATTCATCATAAATGGATTGGAGGCAAAATCGGAGGAAAATTACCCGTAAACATTAGCTATGAGTTTCATCATGCCGCGCAATGGGGAGGTTATTCGCCTGCGTATGGGGATTTAGGAAATACGTGGAATGCTTTTCTGAATGCACTATTTGTTCGTTCAGGAGGTTCTATGGCGACAGATCAAATCAATGCGCAAGGCAACCACATTGGCAGCCAAACACTCACCTTAGATGTCAAAGGTAATAAATGGAAAGTCAGTGCCTATTGGCAAAACATGTTCGAAGACGGTCCCATCAAATTCATTGGATTTGGAATGAATACCCCCGATGGATTATGGGGAATCAATATCACACAACAACATTGGCCCTTCATCAGTGGCTTAACCTATGAGTTTGTTCAAACCACAGACCAGTCAGGTCCTTTCCACGACAAAGATGGCTTTGTGTTTGGTGGCAATGATAGTTATTACACCAATAGTATCTATCAGAATGGCTGGAATTATTGGTATCGCACAATAGGCACCCCATTCATCACATCGCCTATTTATAATACAGATGGCACTATCTACACACTTAACAACCGCGTAAAAGCGCATTTCATCGGCATCAAAGGTGATATCTATGGCTACCAATACCGCGTTATGTGTTCGTATGCAGATAATTATGGCACATACAACAAACCATATCGTTCCAACAATACGGCTATTCTAATGGAATGCTGCAAACATGTCGAAAAGGCATGGGGATTGGATTTTTGTCTTTCCATCGCAGGAGACTTTGGTACTCAGTTTGGCAACACATTTGGCGCAATGCTCACCATTCGCAAACAAGGAATTATTACTCAATGGTAACAAACCCATTACATATTATCATGCCCGTTAAGGATTCCATTGAGATAGCAGAGAAGGCTATCCATGCTATCGTGAACAGCGGGCATACGTTGCGTGTATATGACGACAACTCATTGCCTGAAAACGCGCAACGACTTGATGCGATTGCCGCAGCAACGAACACCCAAGTAGTGCACATTTCCACCCTCACCGACCACCCTTCCCCCAACTATCGATTGGTACTACAATTAGCGCAACAAGAAGCATTAGCCTCCAATCGCCATCTCGTTATAGTGGAAAGCGATGTTATCATCAATGCAGACACAATGAGCAGAATGTCTGAGCAAGTGCAAGCCGGTGTCGGTATGGTAGCAGCAGTTACCGTGGACGAGAGGGGTGAATATAATTTCCCCTATCATTATCTGCGACGCTTACCATATCGTTTTCTGACAAAAAAAACGATTAACACTCAAAAACGTTTCTCCTTTTGTTGCACCTTGCTCACCAACGAGTTGCTACACAAGGCTAATTTCCAACTACTTGACCCCACCAAGAATTGGTACGATGTCACCATTTCGCATTGGTCAACACGCCTCGGCTTGCATAATTTGCTCATGTTAGACAATCCTGTCTTGCATTTCCCGCATGCTTCGCGTCCTTGGAAACGACTCAAATACACCAACCCCTTGCTCTATTACTGGCGCAAAATCACACAAAAAAAAGACCGAATATGAAACCTTTGGTTAGTGTCATAGTACCTATATATAATGCCGCGCCTTATTTACAAGAGACGCTGGATAGCATTATGGCATCCACCTATCGACCAATTGAAGTGGTGATGGTAGATGACGGGAGCAAAGACAACAGCCTACACATCGCACAAGATTTCTGTACTCATCATCCTGAATGTGTAGTCATCGCCCAAGAGAACCAAGGTGTTTCGGTAGCACGCAACAATGCGATTCGCGCAGCAAAAGGGAGATACATCTTACCCGTAGATGCTGATGACACGATTGCCGATACGTTTATTCAAAAAGCCGTAGAAGTAATAGAGAATAGCAATGACATACGCGTTGTCGGTTGTCGTTGCAGGATGTTTGGAGCCGTTGACAAAGAGTGGAAACTGCCCGAGTTTAGCCATTCCCTACTCGCACGTAAAAACATGATTCCTGCCACCGCACTCTATCGCAAAGCTGACTGGGAACGTTGCGGAGGATATTGCGAAGAGGAGATCTACCGCGAGGACTGGGATTTTTGGCTAAGTATGATGGAACTTGGAGGCACCTTCTATAAGCTTGATGAAATACTCTTCAATTACCGGATCTCGACGGGTTCTCGACGGGTTCATGCTAAAGGGCAAAAGAGACGCATCGTGGATGCCATCAATCGCCGCCATCCTGCATACATGCAAAAGTATCTGGGAGGTCCCTTGCACTATCATCGCTCATGGTCTAAATTCCTCAATTTCTTCCGCAGCGAAAAAAAGATTGGTAACTATTCCGACTGGGATATGGGCGAGATTCTTTATGCCAAGCGCAACACCCTGCGCAGCTACAACGGATTCATCTCCAAACAATTTGCCACTCCGCCTCTATGGAGAGGCATCATCTACGGTTGGTTCTTGCGTTCTAAGGCACAACGCTCATACGAATATGCGAAACGCATCGAGGGATTGACACCCTCCCCCATTGCATACCGAGAGATACGCTACTGCGGCATACTACGACAGAGTTGGTACGTGTGCCAAGAGTCCGAATGCCAATACACTTTCAACCATCTGATTCACACCCCTTCTTTCCCTAATCGCCAACAGATCTTGCAATCCATTGGGCGTTTTACAGCGGAATTATATCTGCGGGGAATCTATCATCAAGACTATTCTGGTGGCAATATCCTATTCAATGAAGATGGTAGCAAGATTGAGATTATTGATCTTAATCGCATCAAGTTCTACCACAAAATGCCACTAAAAAAGGGATTACAACTCTTCGAACGACTCAATATAGATAAAGACGCGTTAATGACTATGGGCTCCGCCTTTGCACAAGTTCTGCACAAGAACGAGGAATGGGTTTGTAGTTATATCATCGCACACCGCTGGAAAAAACATGTCAAACAAGGAATAACCAATTTATGAAAGCTACTCTTATTATTTCTATATACAAAAACATCATAGCCCTTCAGACTATACTACGCAGCTTGCACCAACAAACGGAGCAAGATTTTGAGTTAATCATTTCTGAAGATGGAGAGGACATTGAGGTTCGTAAATTCATCGAACAATATCAATTTCCATGGACTACCCAACACCTCACACAGCCCGACATGGGGTGGCAAAAGAATAAAGCGCTTAATCGTGCGGTACTTGCAGCAAAAACGGATTGGCTCATTTTCATTGATGGAGATTGTGTCTTGCATCCCCGTTTCGTAGAAATGCATATAAGATACCAACAAGATAATGTACTTTTAGCAGGCAAGCGCATCAAACTCAACCCCAAACTATCTCAGCAACTTATTGATGGAAAAAAGGCATTAAAATTCTTTCCATATCTATTCAACAGACGAGGCTGCAGGTATGTAGAAGAAGCATTTTTCATTCCACTATCTCATTGGCTAAGACGCCCTGTCAAGCATTTGGTAGGTAGCAATATGTCTATGTCCAAGCAAGCACTTTTATCCATCAACGGATTCGATGAGGAATATACCCGTCCTGCAGTAGGAGAAGATTATGATATTGAATGGAGACTTCTTGCCAAGGGCTACAAAATCGTATCATTGAGAAATCTTGCCATCCAATATCATCTATATCACAAAGAAAATTGGATTGAACAAAGCGAAAACAAAAAGTATTGTGCAATGAGGCAAGCGAATAATGATATTATATGCAAAAACGGAATACAAAAATTATGAATACACCTCCTCAATTAAGTCTAATTATATCTTTCTACAACAAAATTCTTATACTGGAAAAGGTATTGGAATCTGTTGCGTTGCAAACGTATCAACATTTTGAAGTAATCATAGCAGATGATGGAAGCGAAGAGAGTGTTGTGAAAAGGATTCAGCAGATACAGAATGCTTATTCCTTTCCCATCAAACACATATGGCACGAAGACAATGGTTGGAGAAAGAATGAGATCCTCAACAAAGCAGTCTGCGCTGCGGAAACAGAGTATCTGGTCTTTATAGATGGGGATTGCATATTAGAACCTCATTTCTTAGAAGACCATTACCATGCTCGTAAAATAGGAGAGGTCGTCACTGGCAGACGCGTAATGCTCACTCAAAAAACCACCGACAAATTGTTAGCCCAAAAACTATCCCATACATCTTTCAAGTGTGGACTGTTCTTGCAATTGTTCATCGAAACAGTCTTCCATGGTCAAAAGACCTTACTTGAACGCATGATACGCTTGCCTAAATGCTTACGAAATATTTTCATCAAAGAGCGCAAACGCTTTATTTTAGGATGCAATTTTTCGCTACACAAACAAGATTTACTTTCCGTGAACGGTTTTGACGAGCGTTTTCACTACCCAGGTTATGGTGAAGATATAGATTTAGAGTTTCGTTTGGCTCACAAGGGAATACCATCTGTGTCACGCAAGTGCCAATTGGTGCAATTCCATTGCTATCACAAGCATTTTGATACGAATTACCCGCCAAACAAACAATTGCTACAAGAGAACATCGACAATCATATCGGTTATACACCCTACGGAATATGCAAATAAATCCTCTAACTGATGTTATCGCCGTAGTTGTATGGTATAATCCTACGGTTGAACAAGCACAGAATATTCTATCCTATATGCATGATGTTTATAGGGTGATCATCATTGATAACTCTATCGCTTCCAATGCACATTTACTTGTTGGAGCAGATCAAGAGTTATATGAATATATCCCACTAAAGCGTAATTTGGGTATAGCTACGGCTCTTAATCGAGGATGTGAAGAGGCTATTCGTCTGAAGGCCAAATGGATACTGACAATGGATCAAGATAGTCGATGGGAACGCGAACAGTTGCTGTCCTATTTTGACCAAATCAATTCGTTTTCTGCTTTACACGAAGTAGGCGTGTTTTCTCCACGACAGACCTATAATGGCCAAGTGGTGAAATATTCGCACGCATATGAAGATAAGATTGCCGTCATGACATCAGGATGTCTCATATCAGCCAACGGTTTTCTACTCACTCAGGGTTTTCGCGACGAGTTCTTCATTGATGAGGTAGATAACGAATATTGCATGCACATCAAGCAATTAGGCATGCGCGTAGTCATTGTCAATTATGCTCGCCTTACTCATCAGTTAGGCGAATTACGAATTATTAAATTGTTTGGCATTTTAGAAAAAGAATATATCTACCACCCTCCTTTTAGGTATTATTACATGGTACGTAATATCCTCGTACTTATGAAGCTCTACCCAGGGCATCGTAAGTTCTTCAGTAAACGCCTAAAAAAACTCATAAAACGCATATTACTCTATCATAACTGGAATAAAATAGAGACATTAAAAATGTGTCTTAAAGGTTGGCAGGATGCCCACAGGAACATTATGGGGCAACTAAATGAGCCGTAGGGGAAATATCTTTTCCACCATTATTTAGGTAATGATAATGCCAGAACAACACCATCAAACAGAAGTATTGTGGCTGTAGATTTCCACCCAGCGATTCAAAAATTGATTGCATTGCAAATGCAAATACACACAAACTCAAATAGAGTTGATATTTTCCTAATCGCATCGTTAATGGAAGCACAATAAGCCCAATGAGCAATACTACTCCTATTATTCCAAACTGCATCCATGTCTCCAATATTGCGTTATGTGGATGCATCATGGACAAATCTACTTTTTGGTTCGTTCTTTGCAGATATGCCACAAAGGATTTCGCATAGTGGTTATAGAACGCTTCATCTCCCAATCCACGTTCCACAAATTCTTCGCGAGCAGAACATACACCATGTCCAAACAAGGGCTTCTCTTTTATCAATTCTGTAGCAACATTCCAAATATATACTCTACTATTCGTTTCTGATCTTGCCACTATGAATCGCTCATGTTGTGAGAGGAAAGCTACGGCACACACAGCAAACCCTAATATAATGCCCATCACCCACCACTTACGATACGTAAACATGCAATATAACATGGTCACAAAAATAATGCCTATGAATGTGAGCAATCCTGTACGACCATCTGACACACACACTGCAATAGCAATCGGGATTATTGCAACACCCATCACACTTTTCCACACCACGCCTATACGACTTCGCAACACAAGATACAACCCCATAATGATAGAAAAATTCCAATATAGGTTCAATATCATATGCGAATTGATATGATCATGCGCGTGGATATTGAACCAATCTACCCACGCTGCAAAACTACCCACACCAACCAGATATGACAACACAGATACATAGATGATGATACCCACACTGGTCAAAATCATCGCTATTGCTACATATTCAATCCTTAACTTGTCGGTAATCCCCATGATACCACATATACCAAAGATTAAAAATGGCAAATAGTTTTCTATCGTTCGCTGTAGTATCGGTGTATGCAAATCATCACCTATCTGCCATATCGGTATCAAGAGAAAGAATGCAATTTGGCAAATATACACCCAATGCATATTTGACCATTTCCAATTCTTCCATCGTTGGTTAACCAAATAGTCCAACACATGCGTTACTGCCAAAAAATACAAGGAGAAACGTTGATACCCACCATAATGAAACGGAAGAGCAGTGCTCAACAATATCACACCTAATACGGGCAAATAACTCGCTATTTGTTTCAATCTTTGTAGCATTACTTTTCTTTTTTACAACCCGATACGCAAAGCAACCAATAATCCACGGGGGATACACAATGACATAGAAGTGCGACTTTCATGCATACTTTGCATACCACGATCAATGGTCCAATGAGGATAAGTAGGGTGATCGTATTTATCAAACACATATTCCGTCAACGCGGTACCAAAGTCATAAATATTATAGCATGTCACATCCAGTTGGAAAGGCACTTGCTTTATCCACCAGCGTCCTGTCAGTCGTAAATCAAAATTGAAGAAAGCATCTTCACGTTTTCCAAAGAATGTATTGGCCATATTGATACCCTTAGCATCATCATTCCAGATAGCCACTTGCTGATGTCCATTCACCTCAGAGGGAACGGCTATGAAATTCGCAAATGGCTGACCATCCTTGAATTTACCATTCAGACTTACTGAGAAGTATTTGCAGGCATTATAGGTCACTTGCAAACGAAGGATAAATGACTTATCCTGATTCAATCGGCTATTCCCCTGATATGGCATATTCCCCTCACGTGCCACCTTATATGCATTCGGATTGGCACTCGACTCACCCAATACACCTATATTATTGTGCAACGGACCATTACCTATGGTAGAAAGTCCTGCCATCAAATAGCTTTGCCAAGAAAGACTCACAAAGACTTTTTTTCCAGTATAAGAATACTTTGCTACATTCGACATATAGTATGGTGTACGTCCTCCCACGGTATTACTCATCAAATCCATTGGTTGCAGACCTACCGTGTAATTTTTCTCGCCTTCGCGCCAATAGTACAAGCCACCTTGCTCATACATATTTGCATCTAATCCATCGCTATAATCGGTAAACCACATGTTGTAATACTTGCGAATACTGGACAACAACGAGAATTGATGACGCGATTGTTTGTCAAAAGTAAAGCGAATTGGTATATCCAGCACAGCATACGACGGCTGATGCGCCCATAGATTCTTACCTTTTGCATGGTACTTACCGCCTGTCGTTGCCAGCAAAGTGCCATCTGCATAACGAATCTCGCCATTCATATAGTCATTGCTCAAATACTGCACCTCATTCATCGTATAACTCATACGGTTATGAGATAGGTTCACACCCATTTGGAACCACCACGCGGGCTTCCAATCCAAGGCGAACTTCGCCAACCAATTGGGGCTAACCACCGACTTACCGCTCAGCAATACTCCGTCCAACGATACACCCAAATGCGCTTGCATACGCAACCCACGAGCCAACTCATATTCTGCTACGACCACTGCCTCATTCTCCAATAATCCTGCGCCATAAGACGATGACTGCCAATGGTATGTATATAATGGTGTGCGCGATTTATCCGCTATACTTTGCATATACACATCGTTACTCCAAGACGTGGTTGTCGGACTAAAATGCACAAACGAATTGAATCCCTCCGCATGTACGCGCAACCACGGCAACAAACGCTGGTCGTATTGCACCGACAAACTTGCTTCATTCGTCACTCCATCCGCATACCAAGGGTCAAAGGCCTCGCCATCGTGGTCCAACAGGTTGCGAGCAAACGTCAGCGTGTCATGCTTCACATCGCTCAATGCCCAACTCACACCTGCCACCAACTCTCCCCCATTGGCAAAAGTCTTCGTGCCATACAATGCTGCCGTATATGCCTGCAAGTCTGCTACTTCGTTGCGGTTATACAGCAATTCTGAGTACATATCGCCTCTACCCTGCGCCACAAAGTAATAGTTCAACTTATCCAACACATTATTTTCCTTTATTGGCAGTTCGCCATCCAATTGCGCTGTGTAGTAAGGACTTGCATACATTCCCGATATACCCGTATGATTAAATGCTGTTTGTGTGCGCCAGCCGTATTGAGCATACGCATGCTGGTAATACTGCTTTCCATAAGCAGGAATGGCAAAACTCGCTTCCACACTACCCGCACCTATCACATGGTTACGCATCTCTACAGGACGACTATCCATCGTTCGTTCTTCACCAGACGAGTGAAATAGATTAATCATCTCGCGCGTTCCTGGCGATATACCACCCAAATTGCCTGCATTGCCTTTCAACGTGAGCGATTGCTGCTGCAATTCATCATCCGTAAAGTATATCCTTCCTTCGTGATAATCCAACACAAAATTAGTGCGTAACATATTGGTATATAGCATCGTACTACCCACTTGATAGCGACTATCTATACGCATGCCATTCAGAGAATACTTATTCTGACGAAACGAGTTTCCCGCTATCGAAAATATATTCTGATCACCCAAGTTCCATTCGCCAGTCGTCTCTGCCTCATATACCACATAATCCGAGTAGTTATCCAAATAGTGCCCCAAATCGCCGGTGATATACCACTCGCGAAAGAAATCGCTACCTACACTATCCACACCAAAAGACGGGAAAACCTCAGCACGCACCAGCGTACTGAGGCTAACTAATACTGCAAAAATAATATTTCTTTTCATATCCTTAAAGTAAGGCTTTTTTTCTTACCCAAACAAATTCTTAAAGAAGTTCTTCTTATCGCTGCTGCCAGGGCGCACATTCTCGCTCTTTTGCAGTTGCTCTATCATCTTCTTCTCATCCTTGTTCAAGTGCTCTGGGATATACACACCTACATTGATCAACATATCGCCCGTACCGTACTGACGCGCATATTGGTCAATCATTGGCAGTCCTTTGCCGCGCATGCGTAGCACTTTGCCAGGCTGCGTACCCGCGCTAATAGTAATCTTTGCCTCTCCTTGCAAGGTAGGTATCTGCACCTGTCCGCCTAAGATAGCTGTAGGCATATCCAGCAGCAGGTTATACACCAAGTCGCTTCCATCACGCAAGAAATCTTTATGCTCCTCTTCCTCAATCAGCACCAGCAAATCGCCATTCACGCCACCATGTGGAGCTGCATTACCCTTGCCTTGCACAGGGATCTGCATACCACCAGCCACGCCCGCTGGGATATGAATCTCAATGATCTCCTCCTCGCGCACTACGCCATTACCTTGACAATGTGTACACTTATTCTTGATAATCTTGCCTTCGCCATGGCAATTCGGACACTCATTCTGCACCTGCATCATACCAAAAATACTGCGTTGCGCACTCACCACGCGACCTGTACCATGACAAGTTGAACAAGTCTCCACCTGACCGTCTGCACTACCCGAACCATTACAATGAGAACAGTTCACCAACTTCTTCACCTTAATCTTCTTGTCCACGCCTGTGGCTATTTCCTCTAAGGAAACGCGCACACGCACACGCAAATCGCTTCCGCGACGCACTCTCTGACCGCCGCCACGGTTGCCTCCGCCAAAGAAACTGGAGAATCCTCCGCCGCCCATGCCCCATGATTCGAAGAGGTCACCAAACTGCGAGAAGATATCTTCCATGTTCATTCCGCCGCCTCCAAAACCTGCACCACCCATGCCAGCATGACCAAACTGGTCATAGCGTTGGCGTTTCTGTGGGTCTGACAGCACTTCGTATGCCTCCGCGGCCTCTTTGAATTTCTCCTCAGCCGCCTTGTCACCTGGGTTCTTGTCAGGGTGATATTGTACCGCTTTCTTGCGGTACGCTTTTTTTATCTCATCTGCTGTTGCGGTCTTACCCACGCCCAGCACCTCGTAATAATCTCTTTTCTCTGCCATAATTTTTTATGTTAACGTCGTTCACGAAAATTGTTTCACGTGGTTGGCTTCGCGCTCTATTGTTCGCAGCTCTGCTGCCACTTTTCGTCGAAGACCATTTTCGCTTTAGCCACTTTCGCAAACATTGTTTGCCACTATACGTCGCTTGTTGGCGTTACTCGCCAACAACGACTTTAGAAAAGCGAATCACTTTCTCGCCCAAGGTGTAACCTTTTTGTGTGCAATCAATCACTTTACCTTTCTTGTCTTCGCCTGCAGCAAAGGTGGTAATTGCCTCATGCAAATCGGTATTGAAGTCTGCGTCAGTTGTGTCGATTGCTTTCACATCGTTGGCCGCCAAGAAACCCACGAACTTGCTATAGATAAGTTCAATACCTTGACGCACTGCCTCGATGTCATCGGTTTTCTCCATCGCTACTTTAGCGCGCTCAAAGTCATCCACAAGAGGGAGCATATCTTTGAAGATACGCTCGCCAGCAGTAGTCATAAGTTCAAGTTTCTCTTTGTTGGTGCGACGACGGAAATTGTCAAACTCTGCCATTTGGCGTAGTTTAAGATCTTCCAACTCTGCCACGCGTGCCTCGAGTTCTGCCACTTTGGCTTGCAATGGGTCAGTCTCTGCCACTTCTTCAGCAGCAGTCGCTTCACCGTCATTCACCGCCTCACCGTTGTTTGCTGTTTCTACAGTTTCCTTTTCAACCTGATTCTCAACAGGTTGCTCTACTTGTTTTTTATCTTTATTCTTTGTCATAGTCTAATTTTATTACTTCGTAATACTATTCTTACAATCTCCGTGCCATAGCAAATCTGACTGCCATTATGGCAGAATTAATCATAAACTCTACTAAAAAGCGCTAAAAATGCACTTTTTTCTTGCCCAATTCAAAAAAAAGCACTACCTTTGCACCGTATTTATTATCAGACTTGTAATTGCTGCGTTCCGTAAATCGCCAAATTTATTTAGACAGCAAAACGCAAGTACAGGGATGAGTCCGCCGTGTGCGGGCTGTTCCAGTTGTTTTTGTTGGGTGTTTGGCGATACCTTGGAACGCAGACTGAAATAGTCCGCGCTTTTTTTATATTATATATGTTTAACTAATTTAAAACAACAAAACAATGAAAAAAATTCTTCTTATCTTATTGACCGTTGTTTTCGGTCTATCATTTACCAGTTGTGAGGGAATCGGTGGTAAAGCCACAGTTGAAGTCCAAGTTATTAAATCTAATATGCCTCAATCAGGTATGTCTGTGTACATGTTTGACAATACCAAGTGGACAATGGATATTCGCGAACCATTATTTGCCAACAAAACAGTTATTACAGATGCTTCGGGCATAGCCACATTTGAATTAGGCGATATGGATTTGGTAATTATTGATAGCCAAACAACGCTTTATTTTGCCACATTCAAAGACGGCACAGAGATTATGACAGGACAAACTGCAGTAACCATTAAGAAGGGCGAAACAAAACAAGCGACTATTCGCCTCTAACCTTCTATCTATAAAAATAGATAACCCTAGAAAATACTCCCCTGCAATTCGCTGATTTGCAGGGGAGTTGTTTTTCTCAGGTAACTTATAATATCTCCATCACTTCGGAGAGGGATTGGACCAGGTAAGTAGCGGATTGTCCTTCGGGCAGCGGGTCTTTGGATTGGCGAATCCATATTTGGTCAATGCCTGCATTGATAGCACCTTTTATATCCGAGTTCCATGAGTCGCCTATCATCACCACCTCTTCGGCTTGCAAGCCATTCATGCGAAGTGCCTCCTCGAAAATACGTGGATTGGGCTTCTGACAACCCACTTCCTCACTCAACACGATATGTGCAAAGCAGTCACGCAGTCCGCTCTTGTCAAACTTCTCATACTGCACTTCCACAAAGCCATTGGTCACTACCGTCAGCGGATATTTCTTCGCTAAATAGCGCACCAGTTCCTCTGCTCCTGGCAGCAACGAGAAACGCGCAGTGGTCATATTCAGGAAATCTTCGCTTAACTGCTCAGCGAGAGCAGCAACTTCTTGCCTCTCGCCTTTAACCTGCGGGGTCCCCGAAAAATCTGTTGATTTTTGGGGTGCCTTTAACCTTTCGCCTACCCTACTTCCGTGCATCAAAGGGAAGAAGAAGCGGTCAAAACTCAGGTATTCTTTGGTCACAAGGTCTTTGCCGTATTTGTCCCAAAGTTCAATATTATGCGGTTTATAGAGCAAGAAAAACTCCTCAAACGAAGCAAAATACTCGCTGAGATTATATTTCTCATACATATCCTGGAGCGCCAGTTTTGCTGCCCCAAGAAAATCCCCTATCGTATCATCCCAGTCAATAAAGACGGCTTTATATTGCTTCATATCAGAACTCCAATGTGATTTGACCATTGATGAGCGGCGTCTTGCCAAGGTGTTTGTACGCCAACTCAGTCGCCTCACGGCCACGAGGAGTGCGTTTGATGAAGCCCTCTTTGATGAGGTATGGCTCATAGACATCCTCTATCGTACCCGCATCCTCTCCCATGGCGGTGGCAATGGTATTCAAGCCCACAGGACCTCCCTTAAACTTATCAATAATCGTGCTAAGCAACTTATTATCAATCTCGTCCAAACCAAAGGTGTCAATATTCAATGCCTCCAACGCATAGCGCGCAATCTCCAAATCAATCGCTCCATTTCCCTTCACTTGTGCAAAGTCACGCACACGGCGAAGCAAGGCGTTAGCAATACGAGGGGTACCACGACTGCGACGCGAAATCTCCGCAGCGGCTTTGCTGTCAATATGAATACCCAGCAAACGCGCACTACGCTCCACGATGCCTGCCAATACATGTGCATCATAGTATTCCAAGTGGCAATTGATACCAAAACGCGCACGCAATGGACTGGTCAGCAAGCCACTACGGGTAGTAGCACCGATCAAAGTAAACTTATTCAAATCAATCTGAATCGTGCGCGCCGAAGGACCCTTATCTATCATGATATCAATGCGATAGTCCTCCATCGCAGAATAGAGATACTCCTCCACGATTGGCGAAAGACGGTGAATCTCATCAATGAACAGCACATCGTTATCCTCCAACGAAGTCAGCAATCCCGCTAAATCGCCTGGCTTATCCAACACAGGACCCGAAGTCACCTTGAATCCCACGCCCAGTTCATTGGCAATGATATTGCTCAGTGTGGTTTTACCCAATCCTGGAGGGCCAAACAGCAGCACATGGTCCAAACTCTCGCCACGCATGCGAGCCGCCTCCACGAAAATGCGCAAGTTACTGACAATCTTCGACTGTCCCGCAAAATCATCAAAACGCAACGGACGCAAAGCATTGTCTTGCTCCTTTTCCGTCATCTGTCCCCTTATATCAAAATTATCATTCATTTTTCGTCGCTTGTTTGAAGGTTTCTTCCAAATCTTCTATTTCGCTTATAGGTTTATCCACTTTTATTTCGCCATGGTCAATGATTATCACTCGACTACACATCTGCTTCACCTCTTGCAATATATGAGTGGACAATATCACCGTTCTATCCTTGCCCATTTCACGAATCAACGCACGAATATCCTCCAACTGATTCGGGTCAAGACCTGTTGTTGGCTCGTCCAAAATCAACAGTTCAGGATCACCAATTATCGCTTGTGCCAAACCCACGCGCTGCTTATATCCCTTGCTCAACTGCCCCACTCGCTTATTGGCTTCCGCAGTTAGTCCCACACGCGCTATCAAGTGCTCTACTAATTGGTCCTTATTCTTAGCTCCTTGTTCCTTGCTCCTCAACCCCACAAAAAACCGCAGATACTCACGCACATACATATCTTCATACAGCGGATTTTGCTCAGGTAGGAAGCCGATGTTTTTAGGCACCTGCAAAACCATCTCCTGCCCTTTAGGGAGGGTCGAGGTTGGCTCCCACACACCCACCAGAATCTTCATCAAGGTCGATTTGCCTGCGCCATTAGGACCCAGCAATCCAACCACCTCGCCATCGCCGATGGAAAGGCATATGTCTTTCAGCACATGTTGTTTGCCGATATGCTTATTCAAGTGAGATATGTTGATTGCCATAATTCGCCTACAAAGGTACTACTTTTTTTTCACATACGCAAATATCTATTGCTTATCCGCCTCTATGAGTGCCAGCAGCTGTGCCACCGCCTCTTCTTGTGGGATATTTTTCAGCACACATTCTTTGCCTTTGTACAAACTCACTTTGCCACGCCCTGCGCCCACATAGCCATAATCGGCGTCCGCCATCTCGCCCGGACCATTCACAACACAGCCCATGATGCCAATCTTTAAGCCCTGCAAGTGGGCAGTGGCGGCTTTCACTTGGACAATGGTTTGTTCCAAATCAAATAAGGTGCGACCGCAACCAGGGCAGGATATATACTCCGTTTTATACATACGCACGCGCGCAGCTTGAAGAATATCTTTGCTAAGGCGAACGAGGTCTTCGGCTGCAAAATGGTCATTATTGAGCACCAATTCGGTGCAATTGTAATCCCACAACAGGCGACCACATTCTGCTGCTGCATGCAGTTGAAACTGCTGCCAATCGGTATCTGCGTTGGAGAAACACACTGTTTTATCTTCAATCTTGACTTGGGTGGTAGCCGCATAGCGAACGCTTTGGCTATCAGCAAAATAATCCACCAATGCTTTGGCTACGGGCAACTCTTTTTCTGGCGCTTCGCTCAGACTCACACGAATAGTGTCGCCTATGCCATCTGCCAGCAGGGCACCTATGCCCACAGCAGATTTCACGCGTCCATCTTCGCCTTCACCTGCTTCCGTCACACCCAAATGCAATGGGAACGCCATACCCTCTTCCGCCATCTGCCATACCAACAGGCGAACGGTTGTCACCATCACGCGGGTGTTGCTGGCTTTAATAGAAAGAACAATATCCTTGAAATCTTCTGCCACCGCCACACGCAAAAATTCCATACAGCTCTCCACCATGCCTTCGGGCGTATCGCCGTAGCGCGACATGATACGGTCGCTCAGACTGCCGTGATTAACGCCAATGCGCAATGCTGTCTTGTGCTCCTTGCAGATATTCAGCAACTGCACGAATCGCGCACGCAGACGCTCCAGTTCCGTTTGATATTCATCGTCTGTGTAATCAATCTGCTTGAACTTGCGCGCAGGATCGATATAGTTACCTGGATTGATGCGCACTTTCTCCACCACTTTCGCCGCAGCATCTGCCACATCCGACTGAAAGTGAACATCCGCCACCAACGGAACCACTCTACACAACTCCGAACCACTCTGAACCAATCCACACAACGCCTCTCGTATCTGCGCCAGCGATTCCACTTCGCGCATGCCTTGCGTGGTGAAGCGTAGGAGTTCGGTGCCAGCGGCGATGCAACGTTTGGCTTGTGCCACGCTGCCTTCGATATCGTTTGTCGAAGTATTCGCCATCGTTTGAATACGAACAGGATGTTCGCTACCAATTTCCAGATTACCGACTTTGGTCGTTGTCGTATGACGACGGTGGTATGTGAGTTGAATGTCCATAAAAGCCCGAATTTGGTGCAAAGTTACGCAAATATTTTGGGATAAGCAATAAAAAACACTTATTTTTGCATTTTTTTGTCGAAATATTTGGTCATGTCAAAAAAAAGCAGTACTTTTGCACCCGCTTTCGTAAGGAAGTATGCGTTATACGCGGGATTCAGTAGCTCAGCAGGTAGAGCACATCCCTTTTAAGGATGGGGTCCTGGGTTCGAGCCCCAGCTGAATCACCAAAAGAGCAGAAGTCATTGGCTTCTGCTCTTTTTTTTGTTTTAACTAATGGTTAAAGGTTAGATGAATATTGTTCCAACACTCGGGTAGTTACCGAGTAGTTACCGAGTAGTTAACCTACAGTTAACCCATAATTAAGCACACCCTCATGATACTTTTTTTGAGAGTTGTTACACGCGGCAGTTGCAATGCTCGAGTACGAGGATAAATTGTATATCAGCGAGATACAAATAAAACCAATGCCAATAAAGCACTACTAACTAAGGATGGTGTAACAATGTAACAGCTATTTCTTATATACCCACCCGCGCGCACGTAAAGATATAGAGAACAGCCGTTACACCGTGACACTGTGACACCTGCCCGCCACCAAATCAGCAGGACATTGCATCGCAAAGTTTGTGTTTAATGTAGTGTTCATCGGTGAAGTGTGAACGCAAATGAGCCGTCATCTCTGCATGAGCAAAGAACTTCTGGTATTCGCGTTTGATATCCTCGCCAAGGTTGGGATCGTGGGGCGTGTAGTGGCAGATGGTATTCGGGGTATCTTTAGGTTTGAAGGCCTTGAAACGGAAGAGGTCTTGCATGGTGAGTTTGAACTCTGTCTCGCCATTCTCGCGGCGACCGCGGTACTTGTTAATGCCTACGGCTTTCTTGAGAGAGGACATAGGGTTGAGGACGGGATTAATGACAATCTTTCTGCCTGCGAAGTCGGCACAAAGGACGTAGAATCCGCCCAGCGAGCTACCTATCAAATACTGAACATCCGCATTCGCCTTGATAAAATCATTTATTTTCTGGACGGACTCGTCCACAATGTGGTTAACTTCCAGCGGACACCACTCCAGTTCGGGATAGTATTTGCGGAAATTGGTGATAGTGTCAGAGTGTATGGACCCTGCAAAACCGTGAATATAAACTGCTTTTGCCATGATTGATTGTTTGCCTTAATATTGGCTGCAAAGTTACATCTTTTCTCCGACATACACAATTTTCCGCATGAAAAAATAAGCATTTCCTTGCTCAATTGAAAAAAATATTGTAATTTTGCAGTCGGAAAAGGAAAACAAATCGGATTGTTTTTAGGTTAGAAGACGATTTATTTTTATTTTGGAAGACAACATAAACAACTTCTGCGCGCTCCAACATTGCGCTTGCCATGAGGAAAGAACTTCCTACCACAAAAAAGGAACTCCGAATAAATCAAAATATTATGAAACGATTCTTTTATATCATTGTAGTTTTGCTGATTTGTAATCAAAGCGGTTTTGCTCAAATACAGATTGAAGAATATGGAAAAGCAGAGAGCATGCGTAAATACGAAAAGAAATCATCATCCATATATTGGGTTGAGGATGGATACTATTATTCCGCTTGGGATTACGATTGCGCTTCGTACAATTTAATAGGCAATAATTATTGCGTTTTAATTTATTTGGGTAAGGATATAGAGGAAGTAAAACGCTCTAAAAAAATACTTGAAGATTGGTTTAGCAAAGCAGAAAATAGCAATTTTATTTATGTAACAAATCCTAATGGTCAAAAAGTATGTTTGTATAAACATAATTCCCTATTATTTTGCTCATATGGAAATGAATATTTGTGTAAAGCAACAATCAAAAAACATAAGTCTAGTGTAGCTACAGCAGTACTTGCTGGATTATTTACTGATGCCATGACTAGTGCAATCATTATCAGTAGTGAGTATGAAGCAGGACGTAAAGAGTTGCTTGCCAATATTGAATTCGGAGAGCATATCTTGACGAGTGGTGTGTATTTCAAAAAAGAACTAATGCGTTCCTTCGAAAATTTTTTAGAAGAAAAAGAACATGCTCTTGAAAATAAAATTGTTTCAGATTTGTATACCACACGCATAATCAATAAGATTCAATCTATTCAATTTCTGTACAAAAGAAAGAATTTATTGGAATCAACGATATATCAATCTTTCCGCTCCTTCGCAAACCCATATATGCGTTCTGACAAACACAAGGATTGGTTATTAATAGAACAAGGATGTGATGTTCTTGAAAATGTTGTAAAGGGCAAAACTTTTTTCACTAAAGAAGAGATAGAAATGGAATTAGCAAATGCATCATCTACAACAGAAATAGAAGCTATTTTTCAAAAATATGCTAATAGAATATACTAGCATTAATATTACAAAGTAAAAATGCACTCCGATTGGAGTGCATTTTCTATATTAAATATAAGGTGTAACCTTACATTACGATGTTCACGATGCGGCCAGGGACTACGATGTTATTTCCAAAGTTGATTAAGAGGGATAGATAAAAACTCCTCTGTTGTGAAAGCATTAGATCCAACAATGAACGTGTGTATGGGATGGAACTTTTGCTCAAAAACATGTACTCCCGCGTTGTCTATTCTATGACCGCTCTTTACTTCGATGGCTAATAATTCTTTGTTACGATTCTCAAGAACAAAATCTACTTCATCATTATTTTCTCGCCAATAATAGACATTGTATCCATATATTTCTGCTTGATTGAGCAAATATGCTCCTACAGCAGACTCAACCCATCTTCCCCAACGCTCTGGTGATTCGCGCTCTACATCGAAACCCTTGCCATGCAAAGCACTCAGCAAAGCAGTATTGTAAACCATGAACTTAGGCGAAGACTGATAACGACGCGCCTTGTCTTTGGCATATTTCTGAAGTCCACCCAACAGATTGGCTTCGGATAAAGTATAAAGGTAGTTGGAAAGAGTTGTCACATTGCCTGCATCTTGCAACTGACCAAGCACTTTGGTAAAAGATAACTCTTCGGAACTATACGAACAACCTATCTCAAATAGTTGTCGCATCAAAGCGGGTTTGAGAATTCGTTTGGTCATTAATACATCTTTCTCTATGCCAGGTTCGATAATGGCATGTTGCATATAGTCTAACCAGCGGTTTTCATCGCTTCGAAGCGTTGCCCCGCCTGGATAGCCACCAAAATAGATATATTCATCCAAAGAAAAATCAAATGCTTCGCGCATTTCCGCAAAGGTCCAGTGTGTCATGCGAATCAATTCAAATCGCCCAAAAAGACTTTCCGTAAGACCATCTTTAAGCAACAAGCGACTACTACCTAACAAGATAACCTTAATATTGATACCTTGTTGCGTATCAGCATCCCATTCTCGTTTGACTGCTGCACTCCAATCATTAATACGCTGTATCTCATCAATGATGAGGATATATTCCGTTAGTTGTTGGATACGCATTTTTGAACGCACTATTTCCCATTGAAGAATAATCCACTCCTTATTGGTTGGATCAACCAAATCCGCCGATACACTAAGCACTGGTGTATCCGTCTGCTGCACAAATTGCCGTACAAGTGTAGTCTTGCCAACCTGTCGTGGACCTGCTAATACTTGGATAAACCGTCTTGGTTCTTCCATGCGTTTTTTGAGGATAGATAATTGGTGCCTTGTAATCATAAATGTTCAAAGTTTACAAGAAAAATACTCAATCTATAATTGAAAAATATTCAAAGTTGATTGAAAAAATGTTCAAAGTCGGTGCAAAGGTAGTACTTTTTTCTGAAATAACAAAACAAATATACGTTTTTTATCAAATTTATCGAAAAATGCACTCCGAGGGGAGTGCATTTTCTATTATATATATTAAGGTGTAACCTTACATCACGATATTGACAATCTTGCCTGGGACTACGATGACTTTCTTTGGAGCAGCGCCGTTCAATTGTTTAGCGGTCAGCTCGTGAGCCATGACAATCTTCTCAACCTCCTCGCGTGGAGTGTCCTTGGCTACCTCAATGGTGAAGCGCACCTTACCATTGAACTGAACAGGATACTTTTGCGTTGATTCTACCAAGTATGCCTCGTTGCACTCTGGCCACTCTGCGTGGCAAACAGAAGTTGTTTCGCCACAGAGATGCCATGCTTCTTCTGCAATGTGTGGAGCATATGGAGCAAGCAAGATAGCGAAGGTTTTGAGGATAGCGACCTTGTTGCACTTGAGGGCTTGCAACTCGTTTTGCGCAATCATAAAAGCAGGGATAGAAGTGTTGAACGAGAAGTTCTCAATATCCCAAGTGATCTTCTTGATGAGCTTATGCAAGCTGCGCAACTCCTCTGCTGTTGGCTCGTCGGTAGATAGCGTCTCGAACATATTCCACCACTTGCGCAAGAAGCGGTGTACACCATCAATACCATTGGTATCCCAAGGTTTGGACATCTCCAAAGGACCGAGGAACATCTCGTAGAGACGCAGTGTATCAGCACCATACTTAGCCACCACATCGTCTGGGTTTACGACGTTGAACATAGACTTAGACATCTTCTCAACTGCCCAACCGCAGATGTATTGCTTTGGATACATTGGCGAGCCGATATAAGGATTATCCTCAATAGAGGTGCCGTCTGCGAAGACAAACTCCGCATTCTTGAACTCTGGCATCCAACTGCGGAAGGCATCAATATCCAAGACATCATTCTTGACGATATTCACGTTCACGTGGATAGGTTGTACCTTATCTTTGTACTCTGGGTTATCAATGAGGTTGTAACTGATGAAGAGGTTGCCCGTAGCACCTTCGCCGATATAGCGATATACGAAGTTGGAGCGACCTTGGATCATACCTTGGTTGATAAGTTTCTTAAATGGCTCATCCTCGCAGATATAGCCGAGGTCATAGAGGAACTTGTTCCAGAAACGGCTGTAGATCAAGTGACCCGTAGCATGCTCGGTACCACCGATATAGAGGTTGACTTGACGCCAGTAGTCGTTGGCTTCTTTGCCCACGAGGGCAGCGTCGTTGTGGTTGTCCATATAGCGGAGGTAGTATGCAGAAGAACCAGCAAAACCTGGCATAGTGCAAAGCTCAAGTGGAAAAATAGTCTCGTTGTCAATGAGAGACTTGCTCACTACTTGGTTATTCTTCTCGTCCCACGCCCAAAGATCAGCATTACCAAGAGGTGGCTCGCCTGTAGTGGTTGGTTTGAAGTCAGACACCTCAGGCAAGAGGAGTGGCAAGCACTCTTCTGGGAGCATGTATGGCATACCATCCTTGTAATAAACAGGGAATGGTTCGCCCCAATAACGTTGGCGGCTAAACACCGCATCGCGGAGGCGGTAGTTCACTTTCACACGACCAAGACCAGTATTGGTGATATGCTCCTTCATTGCTTGGATAGCGTCTTTGACTTGCATACCATTGAGGAAACCAGAGTTAATCATCACACCCTCTTTAGCATCGAAGCTTTGTTCGCTGACATCGGCACCCTCAATGAGTGGAATGATAGGGAGGTTGAAGTGCTTAGCAAACGCATAGTCACGACTATCGTGTGCAGGTACCGCCATGATAGCGCCTGTGCCGTAACCACTCAATACATAGTCACTCACATAGATAGGTATCTCTGCTTTGGTGAGAGGGTTGATAGCATACGAACCTGTGAACACACCTGTCACGCGGCGGTCAGCAATACGCTCACGCTCGGTACGGTTCTTCACCATTTGGAGGTACGCCTCTACCTCTGCTTTTTGCTCCTCGGTAGTCACACGAGCCACATACTCGCTCTCAGGCGCCAACACCATGAAGGTCACACCATACACCGTATCAGCACGGGTGGTGAAGATAGTGAATGGTTCGTCTTGACCTTTGATGGCAAATCGCATCTCTGCACCCTCGCTGCGACCAATCCAGTTGCGTTGGGTTTCTTTGAGAGAGTCAGTCCAATCTACGGTATCAAGACCTTGTAGCAGACGTGGCGCATACGCACTCACACGGAGGTTCCATTGGCGCATCACGCGTTGCTCTACAGGATAGCCGCCACGAACAGAAAGACCTTCGCTCACCTCGTCGTTGGCGAGCACACAACCGAGTTGTGGGCACCAGTTCACCTTGGTATCAGCCAGATAGGCGATACGGTAGTTCATGAGGCGCTCTTGTTGCTCTTGTTCAGAGAGGGTTGCCCATGTAGGATCTGTTTGCTCAAACTTCTCGATGAGTTTGCTGATAGGTTGTGCCTTTTGCAAAGAGGTGTCGAAGTAGGAGTTGAACATTTGGATAAATGCCCATTGTGTCCACTTATAGAAGTCTGGGTTACAAGTCTTCACCTCGCGGTCCCAATCGTAGTTAAAACCAATCTTTTGGAGCTGCTCGATATAGTGAGCAATATTCTCCATGGTTGTTTTCTCTGGGTGTTGACCTGTTTGGATAGCATATTGCTCCGCAGGCAAACCGTAGGAGTCAAAGCCCATTGGGTGGAGGACATTGAAGCCCTGCAGGCGTTTGTAACGGCTGTAAATGTCACTGGCGATATAACCCAGAGGGTGACCTACGTGCAAACCTGCGCCCGATGGATAAGGGAACATATCAAGCACATAAAATGGCTTTTTGTCGCTTTGGTTACTTACTTTGTAAGTACCAGCTTTCGCCCATTCGGCTTGCCATTTCTTTTCAATTTCACTGAAATTGTATTCCATAAAACTATTTATGATTTAATTATTTATTTGTTCATTTCTAATTTTAGCTTTGCAGCCTCAAACAATCTGCCTACGCCGCATGATTTTTGTTAGGTCATTTAGTCATAACCTTTGCGACTGCAAAGGTACTACAAATAAATCAATTATGCAAGTTTTTTTTCAAAAAGGAAGAGGAATAATGGTGTTATTTTTTCAAAAAGAAAGAGTAATGACCGTTTTTTTCCTCAATGCTACAAGTTTCGGGAACACCATAGGAGATCTGTGGGAGTTCTGTGGGCTTTCGGTGGCTTTCTACAAACGCGTTTCTACAATAATGCTGCAAAAATCTTCAGCGCGATTATTAAGATTTGGACGTTATACCAATATATGCCTAAAAGAAGCGCAAGAGTGGCGCGAGATATGCTGTTTGGAAGGAAGTTGAAAGGTATACGATTATTAAGATTTCAGTGCTTGTTCCACTCGCCAAATTGTAGCAGTCAATCAGCTATTCTCAAGCCACTCTCGCGCTACTATCAGAGATGGTACAATTATATCCAATACCTCTTCCATTGCAGAGCCTGCTCGGTAGTAACACCGTATAGAGTACAATATCTTTCCAATTGGGAGTGGGTATAACGAGAGCCAAGCAGTTTCCAAACACAACCGGCTTTGTGTTTGGTCTCGGTTTCTGCGTCGACAGTCATTTCATCGACGTACTCGGGCTTGAGACTAAAAGGGTAAATCGGATGCATCTCCTTCTGAATCGGGTTTTTCATCGAAATTACAGTCACCTTCTCGATAGTTTTCATAGAAATTGATACTAGATACAATATTTTCAAAGCACGAAATAAGTAAATCATATAATTCAGGTGCATTGTCGTAGAATATAATCCGAACATGTTTCGTCCATCCTACACTTGCTATCAATGTGTACCGATACGGGCAAATTCTACGCTTATCGCACTTCCGAAATCGAAGTACATAAATTGTTCCGTCATTACGATTTAAAGCTTGAGATGCTTCTGCTACAACAACTCTTGTATAAGCAATTTCATCATTAACATCTCTAGTCACATGCACAAAATCAACGCTGAAAGATGTGAGCGTGGCAATTGTGTCCTTGAAATGGAGAAGCATGACTTTTGTAGGAATGTATGCTTTATGGGGATTGTAATCTGTATTTTCTGGAAGGATGAGTCTTGGCACATGCATCATATATGTTGTAAGAATATCTACAACATTAGTCAACTCCTTGTCTGTTTGAAAATAAGGACTATTCTTTAATTTCAGATTTTTCTTTATCGCTTCAAACATGTCATTGGGAGAGAAGTTTCTTTCCATGAGATATAAATCATTCCAATACATGTAGAAAGGTTTATTGATTGACTGCCATTCATCTTCTAAAAGCTCACGTTTCAATTCGTGCTCCAGGACTGCACGCAACCGTTCTTCCGTGAATGCGTCGTCATCGAAAGGATTGAACGGATGCCGCTTGGAAGGCTTAAAATACTTTGCATTTTGATAACCGTTTCCCAAGGTGTTCCAAGTTGCGCAGTGCAGACCTCCCCCAAGTCGCGTGAGCGACTGCGTGTATTTAATAGGATAAACCTCACAGTCAGGGAATGCCTCCTGAATGCGCTTGACTGCAGGCGCGTCAGACGGTTTACCGAGTTGCGCCATGAAGATCTTGTTTCCTACGCGGAGGAAATTGAGGTATTCCCAACTAAGGTCTGTAATGAGCGAACCATCATCAGCTATTGCCATCATCCCGTCCACATGGCCATAGATGTCAGACTTGTCCCAATGCACTATCTTAATGGAGCGTGCATTGAGTGCTTTCTTTAGGTTCGCGATAAGCAAGTTACGAGGATAATTGGGGTTCTCCAAGAAGATCTTATCGGTCATATAGACATTACCACTCTTATCCGTGAGCACATTACCTCCGTCAAGAACGATATCCTCATACCGGAAAGGAGTCATCTCCAAATCGTCCCAGATAGGCACCATGTCTGGTTTGTACTTCTCGTAACGAGGTGCGCGCAGATAGTCCGGGTCGTAGCGGAACTGTGCAATGTCGCCTTTTCCATCAACCGTGATGGGCATATAGTCGCGTACCCATAGACGAGACTTTTTGCTAGTGTACGGTAACTCACAATACTTGACATTAGCTGCCCTAAAAGCTGCAATAAGGCTCTTGAAAAAACGAGGAAAATGATACCGAAAAGCCATCGGTATAAATACGAAATCAGTTTGCGAATCGTGTAACATAACCTTAGCATTTATTAAGTTAATAATTAGTTATTTAGCTTTTGGTGCAAAGGTCAACTTTTTTTCGCAAACTTTCAAAAATATTCTGTTAAAAATTGTTAAAGGTTTTGAAGAAGATATTAACAATAAAAAAAGAGGACTGTGTCCTCTAATTTTATAAATAATATTTATTCTTTCTCTCTTTAATATGTTTTTCCTTGAATTGAAAGTCGGTAATCGTCATTTCTATAGGATTATTTATGCCTTCTCTCACAAAACGATATTTTTTATTCCAATACAAATCCATTTCATTACTTTTTTTGATACCTTTTCGTTCTGTGGATGGTAAAGAAATATATTCCTTTTTATCTGCATCTATCAATTTGCATTTTTCTTTTGCTGTGTTAAGTACTTCGTTCTTGCAGACCAAAGGACCACCCCAGAATGTATTATCTTCAACTCTTTCTATAGCACGAATTAATATTCCACCAAAGAAACCTTCATAAAATGAACTCTCAAAGCAGATATCAAATCCGCTATAGTGATAAAACAAATCTCCTGCCCCTTTCTTATCTCGCTTATATACATGCTCATCTGCATGCAAATCTTTATGATAGATATAGAATTCTATCTCTACCGGACGATATTTATATGTACCATTATAGATATAGAACTCATTCATTAATACCCTTGCTATCCTTTCTAACTCATTTTCTATATTAGGAGTTGAAAGAATGCGAGGAATATTTAATAATGATTGCAGATGATTCATGTTTGTCTTTTTCTCATTTTCTCCTTTCCCTGAGTGCTCGGAAACACCGCTCGGAGAGGGACGGTATCGTTCGTTATTAATCTTTTTGATCTCTTATCTCGCACACGCGGATTTTTAATAGGCAGTTTTAATCCGTGATAGGTCTTTTTAGGCAGCTTTAGACCGGAATAGGTCGAGGTTGTTATTCATTCTTGTTTATCAGTTTGCGCAGGTGAGCTATTTCTTCTTGGGCGGTTGCCAGTTGTGCGCGGAGAGTTGCGTTTTCTGCAACAAGTCTTTGGTGTTCTTCGTCTTGCGCCTTTCGGTAACCTGTGCGCGCCGCATACATCCGTTCTTTGATGCCTCCTTGCGTCACAAACAGTTTCTCCAGCGACTGAAGGTACTTGTTCATCATATAATCCACTTGGTGGCAGAGCGTCAAACCGATGTTAGCCATCTCCTCATCGTTCCATTTATAAAAATACGGTTCGTAGTCTTCCAAACGATTGTACTTCTGCGTGAAAGAGCGCATCGCATTGTACCTCGGGTGCTCTTTGTTCCACAGCGGAAGATGTTTTCTTTGGAATAATCTGCAAAATCTTCCTGTAACTCGCCTATACTGCTTCGCGCTACATTCAGGAGTTTAAGCTCCATTTCTGTGCTCGTTTTGCCATCCTCGGAGCCTTCGATGATATTTTGCTTGCCGGAACGCGCTGCCTATATCATCTGGTCTACCGTACGGTCGCCGTATTTCGGCAGGAACCGTTCGCAAAAGACCACCGTCAGTTGAAAGAGCGTGTTCGCTTTCTGGTAGAAGAGTAAGGTCTTCCATCGGTTGGTAGGACGTAGCACGCTTCCTTCAACTTGGAGCTTTTGGGGATTATTTATAGGCATAAAGAGGCCTATTACAGCAACTTCTTCACTTGGTCATACACGTTTTGTGCGGTGAAGCCGAGTTTCTCGTCGAGCACTTTGTATGGTGCAGAGAAACCGAAGGAGTTGAGTCCCCATACGGTACCATGCTCGCCTACAAGACCCTCGAGGTTACAAGGAAGACCTGCGGTCAAACCAAAACGTGCAACGCCTTGTGGAAGAACCTCAGTTTGGTAAGCCTTGTCTTGTTGACGGAAGATAGCCTCTGAAGGTACACTCACGATTTGGAGACGCACGCCTTCAGCACGAAGCAATTCTGCACCTGCCATAAGGGTAGAAACCTCACTACCAGAAGCAATCATTACCACTTGTGGATTCTCATCTTTGCTTACAATATACGCACCCTTCTTCACACCAGCCTCAGAGGTATTAGGCACACTTGCTACATCTTGGCGAGAGAGGATCAATGCGGTAGGAGTATATACATTCTCCATCGCCATCTTCCATGCTGCGGTGGTCTCCTCCGCATCAGCAGGACGGAGTACCATCACACTTGGACGACCAGAGTGGTTGTGCAACTTCTCCATCAAACGGATTTGTGCCTCTTGCTCCACTGGCTCGTGGGTAGGGCCATCCTCACCTACGCGGAAAGCATCGTGGCTCCAAACGAACATCATCTGAATCTCCATCAACGCTGCCATACGGATAGCAGGTTTCATATAGTCAGAGAACACGAAGAAGGTACCGCAAGCAGGAATGATACCGCCGTGGAGTGCCATACCAATGCACACGCAAGCCATAGTGAGCTCGCTCACACCTGATTGGAGGAAGCGACCAGTGAAGTCATCGGCTGTGATGACATGGGTATGTTTGAGGAAGCCGTCGGTCTTATCTGAGTTACATAGGTCGGCGGAGGATACAATCATGTTGCCGACATGCTCAGAAAGGAATGAGAGGGCAGATGCCGAAGCGGTACGGGTTGCTACGTTGTCTTTTTGTTGGAGCAGACTCCAGTCAAGGCAAGGTGTCTCGCCGCTCATGAAGGTCTCGTACTCGTTGGCTGCCAATGGGTTAGCCTCTTTCCATTCGTGATAAGCTGCATAACGTTGGTTGGTAATCTCGCGGAGTTCCTCGGCACGTTTGTCGAAAAGTGCTTGTACGTCAGGGAAAATTTGGAATGGGTTCTCAGGATCGCCACCGAGGTTCTTGACTGTTGCCTCGAAGCTTGCGCCAGACTTGCTGAGTGGTTGACCATGGGTAGAAGTTTTGCCCTCCCAACTTGCGCCTTCCGCATTCACGCAACCCTTGCCCATAGAGGTATGACCAATGATGAGCGAAGGACGAGAAGTCTCGTTTTGCGCATTGATGATAGCTTGGCGGATAGCATCAGGATCGTGACCGTCGATGTCTTGTACATACCACCCCCATGCCTCATACTTCATGGCTACATTCTCAGAAGAGACCTCGTTGCAAGAGGTAGAGAGCTGAATCTCGTTGGAGTCGTAGTACATGATGAGGTTATCGAGCTTGAGGTGGCCTGCCATACGGCCTGCGCCTTGGCTGATTTCCTCTTGGATACCACCGTCAGAGATGAAAGCGTAGATTGTAGGGTTATGGATCTCGCCATAACGAGCATTGAACCATTTCGCTGCGATAGCAGCACCAACTGCAAAAGTGTGACCTTGACCGAGAGGACCAGAGGTATTCTCAATGCCACGCTCTACATTGCGCTCTGGGTGACCAGGAGTGACGCTACCCCATTGACGGAGTTGCTTGAGTTCGTCCATGGTGAAGTGACCTGTCATGCAGAGTTGTGCATAGAGCATAGGTGACATGTGACCAGGATCAAGGAAGAAGCGGTCGCGCGCCTCCCAACATGGGTTCTCTGGATCGTGTATAAGGAACTCAGAGTAAAGCACTTGCACAAAGTCTGCTCCACTCATGGAACCACCTGGGTGACCACTCTTGGCCTTCTCGACCATTGCTGCGGCAAGGATACGGATGTTATCTGCCGCTTTTGTCATTAGTTGTTTTGAATTCATGATTGTATCGTGTTATATTGTTTAGCGTTGTGTAGTGCCCGCAAGCGGGCTGTGTAGTATTGTTTGGTGTTGTTAAAATTTGTATCCGAGGAAATAGTTGATTCCCCAATTGGTGTCATTGCGATAGCCAAAGCCAGGCAAGTAGGCAGGTAGTGCATCGCCTTGTTTGTCGGTGCGGGTAAAAAGTAGTTTCATACGGATATACCACCCCATCTGAAATCCTTTCCAAATCTGCACTTGGCAGCCCGCAACGATTTCGCCCCAGCAATCAAACTTGTGCTGGTCATAGTAGTTCGTATTGGGCATTGGCCAATAGTCGCCATACACAGGCACATCGGTGACTTGAAAGCCCTGATAAGCGCCTGCAAAACGCAGACCTACCATCAAACAGTTCTCCCCCGCCCCTTTCTTCAGCGCACTGAGATCCATACCCAATCGCATAAAACCACCTTGTCCGCTATAATGTCCGCCATCGGCAGCGACATCTGCAATCGCGTATCCCAACTCCAATGTAGGATAGAATCGCTTGGCCAATCGCACATTTAGCGCCATCTCATAATCTTGCACCTTGCCCGCAGAGCGCGCCAATTCGAGGATAGGCATAGCAATATCCAGTTTGATGCTCATGCCTTGATAAATAGCAGTGTCAGCATATACCTTTGGTTGCACTGGCGCACTGACAGCATCTTCTGCGCTCGCGCGCGATACGAGCAACAATAGGGATAATATGAGCAACAGACGGCTATTCATGCAAATAAATACGCAGATTATCCTGCACAGCGTTCTCCACGCTGGCGTTGATGATTTGCACACTATCCACACGCGTATCGGAGGACCATGCAGCGGTAATGGTATGATAAATAGCACAACCGCATGCCAAGCTCACAAAATACTGGCGCGGAGTATGTGCCACATATAGAGTATCGGTCTGCTCGTGAAAAGTCATCAAAAATGCAGATACAGTTGTGTCTGGCCGCAAAGGCAAGAACAATCTTTTCACACTTTTGCCATTGTCAATCAGCAGTTCGTTTTTGCCCAATGCTTCCACCGTCAGACTATCCCAATTGGTATAAATCACCGCATGCCCCTTTGCGTTCAGCGAGTCGGCTTGCAGCGTTAGTCCCATAGCCACATCCATCTCTTTTCGGCAAGTGGTATCCGTAGTGCATGCCGCCATAAGGATAGCGCACAACACATAGAGCAGCAGTTTGTGTATATGTATCATTGGTTTTAATGAGTTCATAATAAAGATCTTGCTTCATTGCGTAGAGCAAGCATCGCTTGTTCGTTGGCAGTATATCCATTGGAGGAATAAGCGGTGATGAGCACTTTGGCATAGTCGAGTGCAGAACTCTCGGGAGGCATTTGCTGCGCCATGCTATTGACGAACGCCACCATCTGATCGCGCGCCGACAGAATGAGTTGCCACACCTCATCGCTCACATACACCTGTTGGCTGAGATTATGATCATACTCCACGCGAATGGTACGCATCAGATGCTGCTGCACTTGCAGGATCGTCATCTCGCCCAAATTGAGTTCCACCAACATATGCTCTGGCGTTGTTCGCTCCAATAATAGTGCCAAGCGCTCATAAGCACGCATACGCAACGGAGAAATCTCTTTTTGCGAGAGACGTTTGAGCTCCCAGAGGCGTTTTTCTGCTTCACTTTTATAAAATTTGTGCATCACAATCCATGTCGCCAACAGCACACATAGTGCGGGTAAGCAATATTTCAAAATCTCTATCATAATCGCCCAAATGAATTTGGGCGCAAAGTTACAAAAAAAATCGGACATATACAAGCCCAAAATGCTTTTTTCGAACAAAGGCAATAGAAGATATAGCAAATACTCCACATTTTGGTGAAACTTCATAGTAAATCTTGTACAAATGAAAATAAAATACTATCTTTGCACACTTTTTTACAAACAATTCTACACAACTGCTAAACAACTCTACACAACTCTATACAACACTATGGGCAAACTGAATGCTGTTTTGGTGGGACTCATTACCCCCAACCAAAACGAAGAGAGAACAAAAGAATACTTAGACGAGTTGGCTTTTCTTGCCGACACCAATAATACAACCTGCGTCAAGCGTTTCGTACAACGCCTCGACTCGCCTAACACATCCACCTACGTGGGCGAAGGCAAACTGCAAGAGATCAACCAATACGTGCAGCAATTGGCTGACACCGATGACTTTATTGACATGGTCATCTTTGATGACGAGCTCTCTCCTCGCCAATTGCGCAACATAGAGAAAGCGCTCAATGCACACAACCAGAACGAGATCAAGGACAACCACAAACAACCCGTTCGCGTCATTGACCGCACCATTCTCATTCTGGAAATCTTCCTACATCGTGCGCAGACCTCCTACGCCAAGACACAGGTAGAAATGGCGCACCTGCAATATATGCTCCCCCGTCTGACCCGTATGTGGTCGCACCTGGACCGTCAGCGCGGTGGTGGTACCACCAGCCGTGGTATGGGTGAAACGCAGATTGAGGCCGACAAACGAATCATCGGACAACGCATTGCGCTGCTCCGCGAGGAGCTGAAGAAAATTGACCGCCAGATGGCTACCCAACGTCAGAACCGCGGCAAGATGGTGCGCGTGGCACTCGTTGGTTATACCAACGTGGGCAAGTCCACCATCATGAACCTCATCAGCAAGTCCGAGGTCTTTGCCGAGAACAAACTCTTTGCCACCCTGGACACCACCGTGCGCAAAGTGACCATAGAGAACCTTCCCTTCTTGCTCTCTGACACCGTAGGATTTATCCGAAAACTCCCCCACCACTTGGTAGAGTCCTTCAAGTCCACGCTGGACGAAGTACGCGAGGCAGACCTGCTAATCCACGTAGTGGATATCTCGCACCCAAACTTCGAGGAGCAATACGAGGTGGTGGAGCAGACCATCAACGAACTGCTAACCAAGCAGACTGAAATCAAAGAGGCAGACCCATGGTCTAAAAATCGGAAATCAGGCAACGGCAATCGAAAATCAGAGAAGACCGTGGCGCAGATTCCTCGTATCGTAGTCTTCAACAAGATTGATGCCTTCACCTATGTTCCCAAAGAAGAAGACGATCTCACGCCTGTCAAACGCGAGAACATCTCGCTGGAAGAACTGCAACGCACATGGATGGCGAAGTTGCACGATGATTGCATCTTCATCTCCGCACGCCAAAAGACGAATATCGACGAACTAAAAGCGCTCTTCTATGACCGAATCAAAGCGATTCATATCCAGCGCTATCCGTACAACGATTTCCTATTCCAGCAGTACGAATAAACGATTGCTATATAACAAGAAACGAGGGCTTTTGAACCCTCGTTTCCTTATTATATACATATGGTCTCTTATCGAACCAGCACCTTACCCTGCTTGCTAACTACAACACCCTTATACGACTGAATATCTACAGGTTGTCCCAAGAGATTGTACCACACAACGGACTCATCTGCGACTGGCACCATTTCCACATCAGTTGCGTTGTTGGTAGTAGTGAAATCACAGGTTATTACTCCATTGGTTTCTTGAATATTATACAAACCATTATATCCCTTGAAAGGCTCATATTTAGTTTGCTTGCTTGAACCTGGGAATGGTACCTCTGGCTTTTCCTTACCTGTGGTATAAGGCGAAGAAGTGGATTTAGCAGAAACGAGAAGATAGCGTGCCACATAATCATTAGGACAATTGTTGTACCAATCCACTTTATCATATAAGACACGCCAAATTAACATACCATGTCCAGGAAGATAAGCGTCCCAACCCTCCTTTTGGCGATTCTCGATATAATACGCAGTATCAGTACGATACGCACCCTCTTCAGAATGCATCTGATTGCGAGTTAGCATATATGTAGTCGCACCATCAGCAGGAATAGTGAGCGACTGCGACCTATCCAGAACAGTTGGGGTGAGCCAACCGAGAAAATATTTATCATACACCGAAAGGTTAGGTGGTGTATTACCATTATTCAGATAATTGCCCGACCCCATCAGCGACCACGCACCGGGCGTGAGGCGTTGCTGTGTGATGGGTTCGGTGGTGGTAAGGTAATAATCTGGCAGACCCAACACATGCGCAAACTCGTGGCATATCGTACCTATGCTCGTACGAGCTCCACTACTGAAAATCAGTTCGTTGGAGCAAGCGTAGCGCAAAATCGTTTTGCCATTCAGCACGGGCAGGTTCTGCGAAGTGATATAACCCGCATCGTTGGCATGAACATAGTATTCGTTCTGATTCGTATTGCCATAATACAATGCCGACTGCATATCCCAGGCATGAGGCCAGATAGAAGTAGCAGGACCGCCGTCCGCTTGGCTATAGCCCGCATAGAGGATATATACCAAGTCCACATTGCCATCGCCATTCTGATCATAGTTGGCAAAGTCCACGCCCATTGCTTGTGCACCTTTGCAAGCATCTATCACAAAATCAGCAACATACCTATCATCACCACTATACGCCGCATCCGTACCATAGTATGCCGTGCTTTGAGGCAAAACCACAGGTCCTACCACATCAAACTGTGGAGTATATTGACCATCAGACTGGTCTTGAAAGTACTTCTTGCACGATCCCATAGCCCCATTATAGGTATAGTCATCGGCATTAGCCAACGAGTCAAAAGACTCCACAGTATTGCCTGCTGAAAGAGGTGTATCAGCAAACTCCACTACGATTAGCAACCCACGCGATACCAATTCGGGAGCCTGCCATTCCATAGCAGCACGCTGCTGGTGTACGATACCTTGTGGAATAGGTTTGCGAACGTGCTCAGTGAGCCCCAGTCCTGGCAGTGGCGCAACCGCCCACACATTACTCATAGATAAGCATGCAACACACAGGGTTGCAACAACATATTTTACGGTCTGTTTCATACTACAATATCTAAATTTTGCGCAAAGGTACACTTTTATTTGCACATATGCAAAAAAAATACTACCTTTGCACCATATTTTAATAAAAAGTTATGGAAGTTTTCAAAACACCCATTGAGGGATTGTTGGTTATTGAACCAAAAGTATTCCGCGATGCACGCGGTTATTTCATAGAAACTTACAACGAACAACGCTACCGCGAAGCGGGTGTAGATGCCACTTTTGTACAGGACAACAAGTCCTGCTCTACCTATGGTGTAGTGCGTGGTCTGCATTTCCAACGCCCACCTTACACCCAAGCCAAGTTGGTCAGTTGCGCGGAGGGTCGTGTGCTGGACGTGGCTGTGGACCTGCGCAAGGATAGCCCTACTTATGGTCAGCATTTTGCAGTAGAGTTGGATGCCGAGAGTCATCGCCAGTTCTATATCCCACGCGGTTTTGCACATGGTTTTTCTGTATTGAGCGAGCGCGCGGTATTTACATACAAGTGCGATAACCTATATCACCCTGAAGCCGATGGTGGTGTTCTGCTCACCGACCCTGCACTGAACATTGATTGGCAAATCCCAACCGAGCAGATGATTCTCAGCGAGAAAGACAAGAACCACCCATTACTTGCAGAATTGAATAATCCTTTTTAAACACTAAACAGTAGGCGCTCTGCGCCGTCCTCTAAACACTAAACAGCATGAATATTCTCATCACTGGCGCCAACGGACAACTGGGCAACGAGATGCGTGTCCTCTCGGCGCAACAAACTCAGCATACATATTTCTTCACCGATATAGCAGAACTGGACATCACCTCGCGCGAGGCAGTCAGCCAGTTTGTCACTGACAATGCGATTGATATTATCGTCAATTGCGCTGCATACACCAATGTGGACAAAGCCGAAACCGACGAAGTTTTAGCGCATAAGATTAACGCTTTGGCGGTAGAAAACTTGGGGCTTTCGGGCGCACGAGTGATTCATGTGAGCACAGATTATGTTTTCTCAGGCGAAGCCTGTGTGCCATACGAAGAAACTGACTCGGTCGCTCCTCGTACTGCATACGGACGAACAAAGAGAGAGGGAGAGGTGCTGTTGCAAGCCGTTTGTCCAGAGTCCATCATCATTCGCACCGCGTGGTTGTATTCCACTTTTGGTAATAATTTTGTAAAGACAATGTTGCGTTTAGGTCAAGAGCGCGAGGCGCTGGGCGTAGTGTTTGACCAGATTGGTTCACCCACCTATGCTGCGGATTTGGCTGTGGCAATTTTTGCAGCTATCAATGCTCCTACTTGGCAACCAGGTGTGTACCACTTCACCAACGAGGGTGTCTGCTCGTGGTACGATTTCACGCATGAGATCTTCGCACGCGCACAATCTTTATTAGGTAAAGAGGCGGCGGACAAGATTGCATCTTGCCACCTGCGTCCTATCCTAAGCAGCGAGTATCAATACCAAACGCCACGCCCGCACTATAGCGTGCTGAGCAAGACCAAGATCAAGCAGACCTTCGGTATCGCTATTCCTCACTGGACGGAGGCATTGCAGGTGTGCTTGGAGAAACTGCTACATGATTAATCACCATGCTGGCGAGGGTCATGCCGAAGACACCTACGACAGGTGCGAGCGTACCCTTTTCGCCACTAATCTCCTCGGAATAGACACATCGAATCTTAGTGGCAGGCATTAGTCCTGCCTTTTTCATTTTCGTGCGCAAGGCACGCGCAAGAGGGCAACCTTGCACCTTCCAAAACTCGGCGGTGCGAATCTTCTGCGGGTCGGTTTTGCGACCTGCTCCCATACTGGAATAGACTTTGCAGCCCGCTGCGGTGGCATTATATAGCAAGAGCGCCTTGCACTCCACCATGTCTATGGCATCAATCACGATGTCGTATTGCGCGAGGTCGAAACTATCAGCGGTGTCGCTATTGTATTGACGGTCAATGGCTTGCACATCGGCTTCGGGAGCAATGGAGAGCAGGCGTTTTTGCATTTCCAGCACCTTGCTTTGTCCGATATTATTATGAGTAGCCACCACTTGACGATTGAGGTTGGTAGTATCCACTTTGTCGAAATCCACCAGAGTCAGGTGTCCAATGCCCGTGCGGAGAAGTGTCTCTGCGCACCAACCGCCCACGCCACCTACTCCAAATAATATTACGCGCGCGCGTTGCAACGCTGCAAAACTCTCTTCGCCTATGAGTTGTATCGTTCGTGTAAACATAATGGTTTTTGTAGAGTGGCTTAGCCGTTGTATAAGGTAGTTATCGGATCATACTTTCCACTATTTTGAGCGCGACATTGATGCCGTCCAGTGCGGAGGATGTGATACCTCCCGCATAACCAGCACCCTCGCCACAAGGATAGAGGTGAGGCGTAGAAATGGACTGCAATGTTTCGGGATCGCGAGGAATACGCACAGCGCTACTGCTACGGCTTTCGACACCGAGGATAACCGCCTCGTTGGTCAAGAAACCACGATACTTGCGGTCGAAATCGCGGAAACCCTGTTGCAAGCGTTTGCCAATATGTTCGGGTAACCATTGGTCTAGGCGACTGGACACCATGCCTGGCAGATAACTACACGCAGGTAACGTTTTGCTGGCTTTGCCCTCCACGAAATCTCGTAAGCGTTGGGCAGGAGCCATAGATGGTTCGCCACCGTGCTCGAAGGCAAGGCGTTCGAGCTCTTGCTGGAAGCGCAGACCAGCAAGCGGGTCTGCTTGTGGATATTGGTTATTGGACGGCGGTCCGCCTATTGGATATTGGATGAGGTCCTCGGGACGAATCTCCACCACCATGCCCGAATTGGCAAATGGAGAGTTGCGGTGGCTGGCAGACATGCCATTGACCACACAACTATTCAGCGCACTGCCCGCTGGGACGATATGTCCGCCAGGACACATGCAGAAGGAATATACTCCGCGGCCTTGCACCTGTGTTACCAACGAATACGAAGCATTGCCCACCAACTGGATGAGTTCGGGTGATGGATCGTGGTACATCAGTTTGTTGATCAGCGCCTGTGGGTGCTCCGCGCGCACGCCCATCGCGAAACCTTTGGTAGCCAAGGCAACACCGTTGGCATGCAGCATGTGGTAGGTGTCGTGGGCGGAGTGACCTATGGCGAGGATGACGCCAAGGAGTGGACGCCCTAAAGGGCTATTGGACGGTGTTCCGCCTATTGGATATTGGCTATTGGCGATGAGGTCGCGGAAGAGAGATTCATCCACGCAAGTAGAGAAATGTATCTCTCCACCATGTTCGATGATGCACTCGCGCATGCGGCGAATGATGGTTGGCAGTTTGTCACTACCGATATGGGCATGGGCTTCGTACAATAGGCGGTCGTCGCCACCGAAATGGTGGAAGAGTTCCATGACGCGCTGCATATTGCCACGTTTCTTGCTGCGTGAGAAGAGTTTGCCATCAGAGAAAGTACCTGCTCCGCCCTCACCAAAGCAGTAGTTGGACTCAGCATTAAGCCCCTGATTACGGTTGAGCGTGGCGATGTCCTTCTTGCGCTCAGCCACCTCTTTGCCGCGTTCGTAGATGATAGGCTTGATACCTTTTTCAATGAGAGTCAAAGCGGCAAACAAACCCGCAGGACCTGCACCTATGATGGCTACGCTACGCTCGGCATTGTGCACATCTTGAAAACGGGGTGGCTCATAGAGCGGGATAGGTGCGTCCTTAGGCAACGGTGCTCCCTGCTCATCGGTGAGTACGGTAAGATGGACCTTGAGCTGCTTTTGGCGAGCGTCAATAGAACGCTTCACGACACGAAACTTTTGTTCCATGTCGTGAGCTTTCTCTGGACTTAATATGAGAGTTTGCTGATTCAAGATTACTTTTTCAGCGCTTCCATAATTTTGTTTTCAATCTCTTCGGCGAGGTCTGGGTTGTCGCGGAGAACATTCTTAGCCGCATCGCGACCCTGCGCGAGCTTGTTACCTTCGTAGCTAAACCAAGAACCAGACTTAGAGATAATACCCATATCTACACCCATATCCAAGATCTCGCCTACACGAGAGATACCCTCGTTGAACATCAGGTCGAACTCAGCTTTCTTGAATGGAGGTGCCACCTTATTCTTGATAACTTTCACGCGTACTTGGTTACCGATAATCTCATCGCCTTCTTTGATAGCGCTTGCTTTGCGGATATCCAGTCGAACAGAAGCATAGAACTTCAGCGCATTACCACCCGTAGTAGTCTCTGGGTTGCCGAACATCACACCAATCTTCTCACGCAATTGGTTGATAAAGATACAGGTGGTGTTGGTCTTGTTGATGGTAGCGGTCAGCTTGCGGAGCGCTTGCGACATGAGTCGAGCGTGCAGACCCACTTTGTTATCACCCATATCGCCTTCGATCTCGGCTTTAGGGGTCAGGGCTGCCACAGAGTCGATGACTACGAGGTCCACCGCAGCACTGCGGATAAGTTCGTCAGCGATGTCAAGTGCTTGCTCTCCACAGTCCGGTTGCGCGATGAGCAAATCATTGGTATTGACACCCAGTTTCTCTGCATAGAAACGGTCAAAAGCGTGCTCAGCATCAATGATTGCAGCGATACCGCCTTGCTTTTGCACCTCAGCCATAGCATGGATGGCAAGGGTGGTCTTACCAGAAGATTCTGGACCATAAATCTCCACCACGCGGCCACGAGGATAACCTCCTACGCCCAATGCCACGTTGAGTCCCACAGAACCAGAAGGGATTACTGGTATATCCTCAACCTTGTCGTCGCCCAACTTCATGATGGCGCCTTTACCAAATTGTTTGTCAATTTTATCCATTGCGAGTTGCAATGCCTTGAGTTTCTCTACAGAAGGATTTTTCTTTTCTTCAGCCATAGTAGTATTGTTTAGAATGGTTAGTATTGTTTAGAATGGTTAGTATTGTTTAGAATTGTGTAGCATTTGTTTGGTGAAACGCGAGTGCAAAGGTAATGCTTTTTTTGCATATATGCAAATAGTAATCGTTTTTTTTATATATCTTTACGCTTCTTCTTGCCAAAATTGTGCAATCATATCAATACAAAAAGTAATCACTGCTGCCGAAGCCAGACTGATGAGGAGTGTTAAAAATACGTTCATAACTGTGTGCGTTTTAGTAGTTAAACATGTGATTTTTTGAAATCGGGTGCAAAATTACTGCTTCAAACTGCTAAAACTTGTCATAAGCTACAAAAAAAATGCACTTTTTTCCAAAAAAATGCATTTTTCACTGTAAAATCAAGAAATATCAATATGCTATTTGCTTTCCTTCGATGGTATATGTCTTACCATTATGAAGAATATACAGATTGGCATTTCGCATGATGAGTCGCGTATCCGACATTGGGCTCGTTGGGGTATGAAGAGCAGTTAGTGGTTCGGTATTGACAGTCAGAGCATCTAACGCAAAATACAATGGAGTATTTGCCCCGAACTGCCCTATATCGGTGGTTGTCATCGAGAAACTCAGCCCCACTGCCTTGCCCAAAGCAGTTAGAGGTACTTTTTCCCAACCAGCATTTTTCTTTCCGTCCACTGCCAAATAATAGGTCTTAGTAGATATGGGTTGCAGCGTACTATCTAACGCATTTACAATAAGAGCCAGCGTATCCTTCTCGGTAAACACACGCGAATTGAATACTCCTCCGTGCGCAATTGCCTCCATGGTATTGCTATTCTGACAAACATATACATATTCTGGATAATATGCTCGATCAAACAAAATGGTATTCGATGAATAGCCCAGCGACTCTGTCACCCACTCCGAATAATAGCCTATCACATATGGAGTCCCTACTCCACCTATTCCGCCATTAGCTACGCAGCCAAACACGTTGGCTGTATCCTGCGACACCTGCGAGAGTGTAAATCCCTCCCAACTCATACCACCATATGCATTTTGGCTGGGCATATGAGATAGCATAAAACGCGCATCATTAGTGCAGATATACTGACACATACCGCTATCATTATAGGTGCTATCCCATACGTCGGTACAATCGTAATAGCCATTGCCATATGTCGCGCTATACGTAACAGGATTAAGCGCCATATCGGTAGCCGTGCTCAAATCCATCGTGATCACCTCTGCAGAAGCGAACACACTACTCCAAATCATTGCCAAAGATAAAAACCTTTTCATAACTTTTCTCATGGCCTAACTCCTATACGAATAGCAATATCATCAATTGTCCTGTCAGCACACGCAAGAACATGGTCAACGGATAAACTGTAGAGTACGCCACCGCAGCACGATCGTTATTGGAGGACAAAGTAGTTGCATATGCCAACGCTGGTGGATCAGTAGTACTACCTGCAATCAAGCCCATCAGGGTAAAGTAATCCAGATTCAGCCACAAACGTCCGATTGTACCTACTATCAGCAATGGTAATAACGTAATAATCACACCATAGCCAATCCACACATAACCGCCGTCTAACAGCGTAGGCACGAAGGTCTTACCTGCGCCAAAACCCACTGCTGCCAAGAACATGGCTATACCTATCTCGCGAATCATCAAGTTCGCACTACTGGTTGTATAAGTGACCACATGCATTTTAGGACCAAAGCAGCCCAGCAAGATTGCCACTATCAGCGAACCACCAGCAATACCCAACTTGAATGGCTGTGACAACCCTGGCAACATGATTGGCAGCACACCAATCGCCACACCAAAGGCAATGCCCAAGAAGATAGATGCCAAATTCGGAACATCTAATCGCTTTGTAGAGTTACCAAACAGATTCTCCACCTTATCCACCGCACGTTCTTCGCCTACCACCGTGATTCGGTCGCCCAATTGCAGATACAAATCACGGGTGGCCAACAGTTCAATACCCGCACGACGGATACGCGTGATAGACACATGATAGGTGGCGCGCACATTCAAATCGCCAATACGCTTACCATTCAGTTCGGGTTTAGTCACCACCACATGGCGCGACACCAGATGCGCTTGCGCTTTCTCGTTGGTAGGCAACGTAGTTTCCATTCCCAACAGCAGCACACTGGGTTCGTTCTCCTTATCCACTACCACTCGAATCCTATCCCCTACATGTAGCACTGTGTCCACATCTGGCAACTCATCTTCGCCGTTTGGACGAACCAAACGAGACACGATGAGATTCATATGACACAATCGGCTCAAATCGCGAATATGCGCCCCCTCCACTTGAGGATTAGTGAGCAGAATATCTATATATTCAATCTCCTTTTGCACCTCACTCTCGTTCTTCACACGCTCCTCCTCCTTGTCTATTCTTATACGGAACACCCAACGCATTGTCAGAATAGCCGAAATAATCCCGACTACACCCAAGGGATATGCCATAGCATAACCGCTGGCAATATCGGGATTATTCACACCCGTAATATCGGCAAACGCCTGCTGCGCAGCACCCAGTCCTGGAGTATTCGTCACCGCACCAAACAACACACCTGTCATAGTGGCAATATCCACACCAGAGAAAAGATGAATCAAGTAAGCGGTTACGCAGCCTAATAGCACCACACTCATCGCCAAGATATTGAGTTTGATACCTCCCTGACCAAACGAAGAGAAGAAACTTGGTCCTACTTGCAAGCCAATGGAATACACAAACAATATCAATCCAAAGTCTTTAGCAAAAGTCTCCACCATCGGGTCGAGGTGCATGCCAAAATGCGACATAGCGATAGCACAAAAGAGTATCCACGTGATACCCAGCGTGATACCTTTGAATTTCAAGCGGTGACTAAGAAATATACCACATGCAATTGCTAAAGTCAAAATAAATATCGAATGAGGTACTCCTGTACCAAAAAACAGACTATTTAACCAATTCATAATATCTCCTTTTTTAATTCGACTGCAAAATTAGTACAAAAATCACACCTATGCAAGTATTTTGCCAAAAGTTTTCAAATTGCTAACTGAACCTATCAACTCATCTGAAACAACTTTTCGATATGACCACTGCTAATCATCTCAGATGTCGGGAGATGGTGCATGTTGGGAGAGTCAATGAGCGCAATCGTATCGCAGAGCGATTGCGCGATATCCAGTTCGTGGGTGGAGAAGATAATGCATTTGTTCTCCTCGTGCGCCAAGTCTGCAAGCAATCGGCACAAGGCATATCGGTTAGGCATATCCAAAAACGAAGTGGGTTCATCGAGCAAGATGATAGGCGTCTGTTGAGCCAATGCGCGGGCAATCATCACACGCTGACATTCGCCATCCGACATCTTGTCCATCGTGCGGAAGGCATAAGAAGCCATACCCACTTTCTCCAAAGATTGCATAACAATCGCCTCATCTTCTGCTTGCATACGACCTATCCAATTAGTGTAAGGAGCTCTGCCAAGCGCCACTACATCGCGGCAGGAGAGATTGGCGATACGGATACGTTCGGTAGTGACAAAAGCGACCAGTTGAGATAGTTGCTGTGGATTAATCTGCTGAATATCTGCATTATTGATGAAAATAGAACCATGTTTGAGTGGTTCAGAACCAATGATAGCACGCATCAAGGTGGACTTGCCTGTACCGTTGCGACCAATAAGCGCAGTTGTTGTGCCGCAGGTGAAGGTGGTGGATACATTATCTAGCAAGAGGTGCTTCGTGTCGTAACCGAGCGATATGTTTTGGAGTTGAATCATATTTTTATGAGGCGATGAGGTGATAAGGCGATTAGACGATGGATTTGTTTCGGATGACTACCCAGATAACAATTGGGATACCAAGTAGGGCTGTGATAGTGTTGATGGGCAGAGTGAGCCATTTGGAGATGATGTCACAAGTGAGCAACACAACCGCTCCGCATAGTGCAGAGGCAGGCAGCAAGATACGATGATCAGCATTGCTGAAGAGCATTCGTGCAATATGTGGGATAGCTAATCCCACAAAACCAATCGGACCACAAAAAGCCGTTACCGTACCTGCTAACAGGGTGGTAGATAAGAAGATAAGATACCGTGAACGGCGAACATTCAATCCCATGGTGCGGGCATATTGCTCCCCAAGTAGGAGCAGATTGAGGGGTTTAATGACCGCTATAGAAACTACCAAACCAATCAGTACGGCGGGTAGCATAAGGTGAAGTTGATTGGTCGTGACATCGCCAAGCGAGCCCATCGTCCAGATAACAAAGGACTTGAGGGCTTCTTCGTTGCTCAGATACTGCAATATCTGCACCACAGCACTCACGCCTGAAGAAATCATCATACCCAAAATAAGAATGACCATGATGTCCTTGATACGGGTGCTGACAGACGCCACAAAAGCGAGAATCAATGCCGATCCTAACCATGCCGCACCAGCAGTACCGACAGACGACAAGGTACTATTGGTAGCTATTCCCAATAGTGGCATACCCAAAATAAAGAGCGCTACACCCAGACTGGCACCCGAACTGATACCCAACACATAGGGGCCTGCCAATGGATTGCGGAAAAGGGTCTGCATCTGCAAACCGCTGACCGACAGCGCCATACCCGTCAGAACAGCCACAACGGCTTTGATAAGACGGATATCCAATACAATCAAGCGAGTAGTAGGATCTACATCTACACCCACAATAGCGCCAAGGATGTCGCGGAGTGATATATGCACTGAGCCTACTAATAAGTCCAAGAAGAAAAGAACCACTAGCAAGATAGATAGAATGATGAATAATGTGGTAGAACGACGGGGCATGTTTTAAAAGTTCTAAAAGTTTTAAGAGTTTTAAAGGTTGGGGAGTTTTCTATAATATACAAACTCTTTGTCCGACTCTAATTCGGGGTGAAAAATCTTGATTAAATCGCGCAAAATGACATCTGGTTGCACGACACCCGACTCCCAATAGTCGTTGCCGCCACCCAGAACTCTACGCTTGTCGCAATTATAGATTTCTCCACGCTGCACGCAAGGCATGTTGGCAAACTTAGGGTATTGCAGGCGGAGATCTTTTAGCGAACTGACACCTTCTACATGGAGCCATATATCCGCTTCAGCAGTCAACAGAGCGGCTTCCTCTAAATCAATCGGCTGTGAATGGTTTGAGGTATTCTGCTTGTAGATATAATCGCCTCCTGCATCAGCAATCAGGCGAGCCAAGTAACTGGTAGTAGAAGGCATGAACCACGAATCGGCATAGGGCGTATTGAGCATCACCATGGGCATAGGAGAGCTTGCCGCCGCAGCTATCAACTTGAGGTGATTGTAACGCTGAGGAACCTCCGTGAAATAGGCAATGCCCTGCTCACGGCAGCCAACTATCTCTGCAAGGGCAACGAGCCATTCGGTTTTTCCCAACGGGTCTTCCTCTACATACTCGCCAATATAGATATAGGGTATGCCCAATTCATCGAGTTTGGATTGCATAGAGCAAGCGCCCGTCACACCATAGAGCAGCACAATATCGGGGCGTTGAGCAACGAGGAGTTCGAAATTGATATTGCCATCGTATCCCACATCGGCGATGGAATGGCGGTTGGCTACAATATAAGGATTGGTGATAAAATCCTTGCCCGACACACCCACTACACTCTCTACAGCCCCAATGGCATCCAGCATGGCGATATGGCTGGACGACATACATACCACTCGCTGGGCATCGCCTTGCAAGACCTGACCTCTAAAACCCGCTGGCGCTTTCTCGCCTCCGCGGGCGATAAAGAGCATTGTCTCAACATCGTTGGCGCTTTGCCACGGATTAGTGACACTGATAATCGTGCTCTGCTTGCCTTCTGCACCCATAATGCGGAAGCCCGTAGCGTAAGTGGGGGTATAAACTGCCACATGATAATCATCTATATTGCTCGAGGTACCACAAGCGCACATGCACCACAGTGTGGCGCAGAGAATCGAGATATGTATCAATGACATTTTCATAGAACTATTCTTCTATATTCAAATCACGTGCATGGGATATTTCGGTAGATATTTCCCCAGTCCAACCGCATTGCTGGAAGACGCCCGTATAAACGCGCACGAAGTCCGCACAAGGCAAATAGATTGGCTTGCCATCATCTGTAACTGCCCAATCAATATCAAACGAACAGCGAGCAATACTATCGTTAGGATGACAGTCGGCATAACCATACTCAAGGGGCTGTTGTATCCAGTAGGCACCTTTTCCGTTGGGGTCATAGGCATTGTCAGGCAGGCGAGAACCAACGAAAGTGAGCGCGGAATCCGCAAGCCACTGAGGGAAATACTCCTGCGTATGGAAGGTGTTTTTATGCAGATAACCTGCTTGATTTTGGTTGTCTGTCCAACGAATATAGGTAGTGTCGGTGAGGGAGTTTTGCTTATCGGGTTGTGGCATGTGGTCAGCGGGTGTGCGGCGGTATGTAAGGGAATAATGGTGTAGAGTGTTGGGATTAGAGTACTCACTACCAGCAAGTTGGTAGAATGGGTCATCGGGCAAACCGTTCTGATTGATGTCGATGCTGACCATCACAATGCCCGGTTCGCTACTGCCACCTTTGCTGGTAGCAGAGGCATAAAAGGAGTTACCCTCGATGAGGAAGTCAGCCTGCTTAGGAGAGTTGACTACAGAGTGGTCAAAAGCGAAAGTGACATACCCACCCCATGCGCCGAGGGAGATAAGCGTGCGGTTGGTGCCAGCAATGGATTCTTCCACTTTTTGCAGCATGGTGGCATAGGTGTCCCCCTCCTCGTACTGCGGCATGGTATTAACAAACTGACCAGGGGCAGGGTTATATTCCAATACGCGCGATATATACGGAGAATAGGCAAGTTGCTCTTCCCAAACCACTACCTTGAATTGGTGAGTGACAGGGTTCTGTTGGTCGATGATGTTCAATCGGAAAAAGTATGTGCCTGTGTCCTTTGGGCAGAAGATAAGATTACGCTCAGTGGAAAAAAGTATTTCGTCTTGGCTCTTGGCTCCTTGTTCCTTGCTCTCGCAAAGCCACCACTCATAAGCTTCGCCCTCATACTCAGGATGGAGAACAAGGGTACGCATGCGCTCGATGGCATAGGTGTCATCTATACCAAGACCAATCATAGGTATGTCGGGTTGCTCACAACTAACGATAGACAAAGCACATATGAGCAGGGATATCACCCGTGCGCACACTCCATTTGCGTTTGCCTTCGCGTGAGTAGCAATGTAGTTGACCACTTGAAACATAGTTTTTTGCATCTGTAATATATATATCGCCATTATATGGATTGACTTGTATGCCATATGGAATCTTGATATTTTTCTCGGTTCCATCGGTAATAAAAGATTGGATATTGGATATTGGATATTGGGTATTGGTTATTGGATATTGGATATTGAGGACACCATAGGTGATTTGATTGGACATCGTTTCATCGTTCCAATGCGCGCCGTAGTAATACATACTATCGCCGACAATGACCATTTCAGAAGAAGTGATTTTGGAATATTGGACTTCTATTTCATTCTTAATTCCTAATTCTAAATTCTTAATTAGTACCAGTTGTGGTTGTACCTCTTTGTGATCGCCGCGGGAGGTGATCCAAAGGCGGTCGTATTGGTCTTTGCGTACACGGTGAGGATTGACACACACAGGTATCTTCTTTACTTGTCGGAAGTCTGTTAAATCCACTACCGAAAGTGTAGAGTCATAATCCGGTGCGCGATAGCCGCCTGAGTTGGCTACATAGAGGTAATTGCCAATAATCTCGAACTCTTCGGGTTGATAACCTACTGTTACCTGGCGTGTAATACGGAGTGTAGCAGTATCTACTTCGAAGATAGCACCTAATTGGGCATTGGGATCAATGCTCACGGGACCGACATACGAACTGATATATGCCTTATCCCCATGAAAACGAATGTAACGGCAATTAGGGATGTCTATCTGCCCAATGCGACGACAGGTGTGCAGGTCCATTACTTCGACTTTGTGCGAGCAGTTGATGACCGCATAGAGGCGATTGCCATAGACTTGGATGTCGTTGCCGACGTCGCCCAGTTCTTTGATGACATTTGGATTGCGTTCGCCGTAGATATTGCGGATATAAATACCCTTGCTGAAATCGAGGTAGTCAATAGTGGCTTTGTTGCTACCCATATTGCCTTCGTTGAGTAGGTACATGCCAATGGGTTCGTTCTGCGCAAAACTGCTCAATTCTCTTGATTCCATCGGCAAAACTTCATACTCCGCAGGGAAGACAATGTCATCGCCACGGCAGGAAGTCAGCAGCCAAACAACTGATACTATCGTGCATAGCAACAACCTATGCTTGATACTTTTACCAAGCATATACGCCTTTGCGTACCTACGACCATATGGAAAACTGCGTTTCATGTCTAAGCTCTATTCCTCGAGAGCGTTCAACTTCACCTTGATTGACAGTTCAAAGAGTTTTAAAAGTTTTAAGAGTTTTAAGGGGTCACCTTTGAAACTTCTAAAACAGCACCTACGGTGCGGTTAAAACCATTTCAACTACCAACTCAGTTGGTAGCATGCAGCAGGTCTTCTGACTTATTGCTCGTTTGCTTAGCCTTCCCACCTGATAGGCAGTGACTTAGATACGAAACAAACGATATTGCAAATCACAGCAGCGGGTCTGTGCAGGAATCTCACCTG